>NZ_JBIVSV010000004.1:0-665374 GCF_044756385.1 Streptomyces sp. NPDC091972
CGTCGTCGCCTTGGTGAGCCGTTACCTCACCAACAAGCTGATAGGCCGCGGGCTCATCCTTCACCGCCGGAGCTTTCAACCCTCACAGATGCCTGTAAGAGTGGTATCCGGTATTAGACCCCGTTTCCAGGGCTTGTCCCAGAGTGAAGGGCAGATTGCCCACGTGTTACTCACCCGTTCGCCACTAATCCCCACCGAAGTGGTTCATCGTTCGACTTGCATGTGTTAAGCACGCCGCCAGCGTTCGTCCTGAGCCAGGATCAAACTCTCCGTGAATGTTTACCGGATATCCGGTTCGCACATCACGAGAGCGGAACCACCACCGGAATAAGGCGGTGATTCTCAGCGTCCTCGCTGTGTTTTCTTCAAAGGAACCTCGCCCTCTCGAATGAGAGAGACGGGGTATCAACATATCTGGCGTTGATTTTTGGCACGCTGTTGAGTTCTCAAGGAACGGACGCTTCCTTTGTACTCACCCTCTCGGGCTTTCCTCCGGGCTTTTCCCTTCGGTCTTGCGTTTCCGACTCTATCAGATCCTTTCGGGCCTGATTCCCTGTCGGCGGGGCCTTTCGACATTCACTACGTTAGCCCATTCCCTCGGCAACTCATAATCGAGTTCCGCGAGTTCGAATTCGGGCGTGCGGGCACGCCGAAATCGCCCCCGCTGAGGGGATGTCGTAGGTAGTGGTTTGGCCGCTCTCGGCTGCTGGCGATCGCCGTAACCGGGTCAAGCGGCTTGGGCCACATTACGCATCTTCCAAGAGCGAGTCAACTTGAGCGCCGCCTCGGGGCATGAGCGCGATAGGGGCTCACCGTCGGGTCGTTGGCGACCCAGAACCGCCAGGGGTGCACGCCTCCTTCGCCGGCCACCCCGGTCCGCGGACCGTTGAGTACCTGGTCGGAGGCGACCGGGGTGCCGGTGAGCACCCTCAGCGGGGTCTCGTCCGGGGCGCAGGCGTCCGTACCGTCCAGGGCGCGGTCCACACCCAGAGCCGTTGCCAGGCGGGCCGGTCCTTTGGCCAGTTCCTTGTCGTTCCGGGCCGAGAGTCGACGTTTGCGGGCCAGCTCGACGCCTTCGAGGATCTCGCCGGCTCGGAGCAGGACGGCGCTCGCGCGGCCCTCCTCCCCGCACACGAGGTTCATGCAGAACCACATGCCGTAGGTGAAGTAGACGTACACGTGGCCGGGCGGACCGAACATCACGTCGTTGCGGGCCGTGCGGCCGCGATAGGCGTGGGAGCCGGGGTCGTTCTGGCCGTCGTAGGCCTCGACCTCTGTGATGCGGAGCACGATCGGACCGTCCGGGGTGGTGCGGACGAGGAGGCGGCCGAGGAGGTCGGGGGCGACCTCCAGTACGGGCCGGTCGAAGAACTCTCGGGGCAGTGGCGTACGGTCCGGGGGCGTGATCATGGCGTACGAGCGTAGTCCAGACGGGTGTGTGCCAAGGGGTGGTCAAGGGTCCGTCCGCTTGCCAGGGTGATGGCGCGGAACCGACCACGGCCGGATCGCGTTTGTAGGGATCAGGAATCCGCGCGTTCTAAGAGGAGAGACATGGCGTTCAAGAAGCTGCTCGCGAGCCTGGGGGCCGGTGGGGCTTCGGTGGAGACGGTGCTGACCGAGGTCAACGTCGTCCCCGGTGGTGTCGTCCAGGGCGAGGTGCGGATCCAGGGCGGGTCCGTCGACCAGGAGATCGAGGGGCTGTCGGTCGGGCTCCAGGCCAAGGTCGAGGTCGAGAGCGGCGACCAGGAGTACAAGCAGGACATCGAGTTCACGAAGGTCTCGCTCGGCGGTGCCTTCACGCTCCAGGCGGGCGCGGTGCACGCAGTGCCGTTCGGTCTGGAGATCCCCTGGGAGACGCCGATCACGATGATCGACGGTCAGGCGCTGCGCGGTATGAACGTCGGCGTGACGACCGAGCTGGCGATCGCGCGTGCCGTGGACTCCGGTGACCTCGATCCCGTCAACGTGCACCCGCTGCCGGCGCAGAAGGCGATCCTGGACGCGTTCATGCAGCTCGGTTTCCGCTTCAAGAACGCGGACCTGGAGCGCGGCCACATCCGCGGGACGCGCCAGCAGCTGCCGTTCTACCAGGAGATCGAGTTCTTCCCGCCGCAGCAGTACCGCGGGCTCAACCAGGTCGAGCTGAGCTTCGTCGCGGACGGCCACGCGATGGACGTGGTGCTGGAGATGGACAAGAAGCCGGGTCTGTTCAGCGAGGGCAGTGACACCTTCCGCTCCTTCCAGGTGGGGCTGCACGACTACCAGAGCACCGACTGGGCCGGGTACCTCAACCAGTGGCTGTCCGAAGTCGGCAGCAAGCGCAACTGGTTCTAGGCTCGGAGCTGCTGATTCCGGTAATCGACCAGGAGGTACCGAGGTGACCGAGCTCAAGCGGCGGCCGCTCCCCCATGACTTCCATCCGCCCGTCCCGTCGTTCACGCTGACGAGCGAGGACGTGCAGGAGGGCGGCACGCTCAAGGACGCTCAGGTCTACGCGGCCGGCAACACCTCTCCGCACCTGCGCTGGGAGGGCTTCCCGCCGGAGGCCAAGAGCTTCGCCGTGACCTGCTACGACCCCGACGCGCCCACGGGCAGCGGGTTCTGGCACTGGGTCGTGTTCGACATCCCGGTCTCGGTGACCGAGCTGCCGGTCGGCGCGGGCAGCGGCAAGTTCGAGGGGCTGCCGGAGGGCGCCGTACAGGTGCGCAACGACTACGGGTCCAAGGACTTCGGTGGGGCCGCTCCGCCGGCCGGGGACGGGCCGCACCGGTACGTGTTCACCGTGTACGCCGTGGACCAGGAGAAGCTCGGGCCGGATTCCGACGCCTCTCCCGCCTATGTGGGCTTCAACCTGCGCTTCCACACGATCGCGCGCGCCCAGCTGATCGGTGAGTACGAGGTGCCCGCCGAAGACTGACGTTCATGGAGCGTTTGCCCGCCTCTGGTCTTGGAATTGATCAGAGGCGGGCACTTTTTATTGCGTTGTCCATCTCGGCGTGCCCGGCCAGAGTTGATCCAAGCCCAAGCCCGCCAGGGGGTGGGACGGTGCACATGGGAGGTGGGCTGACATGCGGGACACGCTGGTACTGAACGCGAGCTTCGAGCCGCTGTCGACGGTGACGTTGAACCGGGCCGTCGTTCTGGTGCTGCAGGACAAGGCCGTCGTCGAGCAGTCCCACCCCGAACTGCGCATGCGCGGAGCCGCGGTCGACATACCGGCGCCCCGGGTGATCAGGCTGTGCAGGTACGTGCGGGTGCCCTTCCGAAGACAAGCCCCGTGGTCCCGGCGGGGTGTTCTGGTGCGTGACCGGCACAGGTGCGCGTACTGCGGGCGGCGGGCGACGACCGTGGACCACGTGGTGCCGCGGTCGCAGGGTGGTCAGGACACCTGGCTGAACACGGTGGCCTCCTGCGCGGAGGACAACCACCGCAAGGCGAACCGGACTCCGGCGGAGGCGGGGATGCCGTTGCTGCGGGAGCCGTTCGAGCCGACTCCTGCGGATGCGATGCTGTTGTCGTTGGGGCACGAGGACTTCTCTGCGCTGCCGGAGTGGCTCGCTGGAGAGGCCGCCTAGTCGTCTGCCGGGATCGGTTCGGGTGCGGGTGCGGGTTCGTTGTGGCTTGTCGCGCAGTTCCCCGCGCCCCTGGGTACGTCGAGGCCCGCCTTCGTTGAGAAGGCGGGCCTCGTTGTCGTACGGAAGTGCCTGCGTCAGTCGATCTTCGGGGTTTCGCGGCGTTCCGAGCCGGTGTTGCCGCCGTTCGAACCGCCGCCCATGCCGCCGAAGTTGCCCATGGCTCCGGAGAGGCCCTTGAGGGCGTCGCCGATTTCGCTGGGGACGATCCAGAGCTTGTTGGCGTCGCCCTCGGCGATCTTCGGGAGCATCTGGAGGTACTGGTAGGAGAGGAGCTTCTGGTCCGGGTCTCCGGCGTGGATCGCCTCGAAGACCGTGCGGACCGCCTGGGCCTCGCCTTCGGCGCGCAGGGCGGCGGCCTTGGCCTCACCCTCGGCGCGCAGGATCTGGGACTGCTTCTCACCCTCGGCCGTGAGGATCGCCGCCTGGCGCGTACCTTCGGCGGTGAGGATCGCGGCGCGCTTGTCACGGTCGGCGCGCATCTGCTTCTCCATCGAGTCCTGGATGGAGGTGGGCGGTTCGATCGCCTTGAGCTCGACGCGGTTGACGCGGATGCCCCACTTGCCGGTGGCCTCGTCGAGGACGCCGCGCAGGGCGGCGTTGATCTCCTCGCGGGAGGTCAGGGTCCGCTCCAGGTCCATGCCGCCGATGATGTTGCGCAGCGTGGTCACCGTGAGCTGCTCGATCGCCTGGATGTAGCTGGCGACCTCGTAGGTCGCGGCGCGGGCGTCGGTCACCTGGTAGTAGATGACGGTGTCGATGTTCACGACCAGGTTGTCCTGGGTGATCACCGGCTGGGGAGGGAAGGGCACGACCTGTTCACGCAGGTCGATGCGGTTGCGGATGGTGTCGATGAACGGGACGACGATGTTGAGTCCCGCGTTGAGGGTCCGCGTGTAGCGGCCGAAGCGCTCCACGATGGCCGCACTGGCCTGTGGGATGACCTGGATCGTCTTGATCAGGGCGATGAAGACCAACACCACCAGAATGATCAAGACGATGATGACCGGTTCCATCGTGCTCCCCGTGCCCTTCTCCGCCTCGGCGTTTTCGGAAGATCTTATGGTTGTTGAAGATCTTGCTGGTCGAGTCTGACAGACCGTCGTGCAACTCGTGGTGCGTTCGGTTCAGTTGCATCCTGCGAGGTCACATGATGATCGCGGTCGCTCCCTCGATGTCCACGACATCCACTTGCTGGCCTGCTTCGTAGGCACGGCCGGTGTCGAGAGCGCGGGCCGACCAGACCTCTCCGGCGAGCTTGATCCGGCCGCCCGTGCTGTCGACACGCTCCAGGACGACGGCCTGTCTGCCCTTCAACGCGTCGACTCCCGTGACGAGTTGGGGCCGCTGAGAGCGGTGCCGGGTCGCGATGGGCCGTACGACGGCGATGAGGGCCACCGAGACCACGGCGAAGACGAGTACCTGGACGACGACGTCACCGCCGAGTCCGGCCGCCACCGCGGCGGCGACGGCGCCCGCCGCGAGCATGCCGAACTCCGGCATCGCGGTCACCACGAGCGGGATTCCAAGCGCAGCCGCGCCGACGAGCCACCACACCCATGCGTCGATGTCGTTCACATGGTCATGGTAGGTCCGGGGGTACCGCCGCGGACAGGGCGCGATGGGGTGGGGAGGGGCTTCTTACCCTTGTTTTCGCGGGGACTTCACGTGATCACGACAGCGGCAGGCCCTGCGCGGTCCAGCGGTCGCCGACCTGCTCGACGACAAGGGGGAGGCCGAAGCACATGGAGAGGTTGCGGGAGGTGAGTTCGAGCTCCAGGGGGCCCGCGGCCAGCACCTTGCCCTGGCGGATCATGAGGACGTGGGTGAAGCCGGGGGCGATCTCCTCGACGTGGTGGGTGACCATCAGCATCGAGGGGGCGATCGGGTCGCGGGCGAGCCGGCCGAGGCGGCGGACCAGGTCCTCGCGGCCGCCGAGGTCGAGCCCTGCGGCGGGCTCGTCGAGGAGGAGGAGCTCCGGGTCGGTCATCAGCGCGCGGGCGATGAGGGTGCGCTTGCGCTCGCCCTCGGAGAGGGTGCCGAACTTGCGGTCCAGGTAGTCGCTCATGCCGAGGCGGTCGAGGAAGGCGCGGGCGCGCTGCTCGTCGATGTCCTCGTACTCCTCCTGCCAGCCGGCGGTCATGCCGTACGCCGCCGTGAGCACGGTCTCCAGGACGGTCTGGCGCTTGGGGAGCTTGTCGGCCATGGCGATGCCGGCCATGCCGATGCGGGGGCGCAGTTCGAAGACGTCGGTGCCGGGCTTGCCGAGGGTCTCGCCGAGGATGGTGGCCGTGCCCTTGCTGGGGTAGAGGTAGCTGGAGGCGAGGTTCAGGAGCGTGGTCTTGCCGGCGCCGTTGGGGCCGAGGATGACCCAGCGCTCGCCCTCCTTGACCGACCAGGAGACCTGGTCCACCAGAGCCCGGTCCTCGCGGACCACGGATACGTCCTGAAGCTCCAGAACATCGCTCATGAGCGCGTTGTCTCCCCTTGCAGTGTGACCGGTGTCGGCGTCTCGGCTGGCGCGTGCGCGCTTTTGGGCGCAGCCCTCGATGAAATCTACGCCACCGGTCGGCCGCTCCCGTCCAGCGGTCCGGTCCTTAGGCTGGGGGCATGCTCTCGGAACCGCGCTCTGGACGCCTTGCCGCTTGGGGAAACGGCCTTTTGGCCGGACTTGTCTCACCTGATGACGCCGTGCTGGCGATCGTCGCCGACGATGCCGTGCACCGGGTCGAGGGGCTGCCGGATGAGCCGGCTGCCGTCGGTCTCACGCTGGCGCTGGGGCGGCTGCGGTCACTCGGTGTGAAGGGGCTGCGGGTCGCGCTGCCCGCGCCCGGGCATCCGCTGGGGCTGAGCGGTCCGCCGGAGTTCAACGCGCGGGCGCTGGAGGCGGAGGAGGCGGTGGTCTGTCACGGTGCCGCGCTGGGTCTGGTGCCGGAGGTGTACGAGGCCGGGCCCGCGGGTGATGTGCATGTCGAGGTGGTGTGGCAGGTGCTGCCGGTGCGGGAGGCTCCGCCGGCGGACGTCCCCTCGCTGGGAGAGGCCGAGCGGGAGCTCGCGGAGGCCCTTCGGGAGGCGACGGAGGTGTTGTCACGGCTGGACGTGGCCGCGTCGGGACCGGTGGCGGAGGCGGCGCTCGGGGCGTACCGGGCTCGGGCCGAGCGGGGGCGGGAGGTGCTGGCGCCGGGGTATCCGCCCCGGGCGGTTCGGGTGTTGGAGCTCGCCCAGCGGGTGGGGCTGCTGGTGTCGCTGGCCTATGAGAACGGGCACGGGGGTGCGGTGAGCTCGGCCGAGATGCGGGCCCGGGTGGAGGCGTTGCGGCCGGTGGAGCGGACGGGGCGGCGGGCGCAGGTGGCCGCCTACAACGCGTACGTGGAGGAGTTGGAGCGCGGGGGGCGGTGACGGGTGGGGGTGGTGTGGGGGTGGGGTGATCTGGGGGCGGGTGCTTGAGGGCGGGGTGATCGGTGGCCTCGGTGGTTCGTGGCCCCAGTGGTTCAGCGCCCTCGGTGGTTGGGCTGTTCGGCGGTTCAGCGGTTCAGCGGTGCGGCGGCCTGGCAAGTCGGCGGCTCATCGGCCCGGCGGTTCCGGCGGTTCGACCGGAAGCGGTCCGGCGACCTCGGTGGTTCAGCGGCCTCGACGGTTCGGCGGCCCGGCGCCTTGGTGGTTCGACGGCCCTGGCGGTTCGACGGCGAAGCGGTCCAGCGGCCTCGGTGATTCGACAACCCGGCAACTCGCCGGCCCGGTGGTCCGGCGGCCCCTCGGCTCAGCAACTTGGCAGCTCGACGGCCCCGGCTCGTCGGCCCCGGAGGTCCGCCAGCCCGTCGGCTCGGCGCCCTAGCAGAGCAACGGCCCGGCAACTCGGCGGCCCATCGGCCCCAGCGGTTCAGAAGCCTCGACGAATCAGTGGCTCGACGGCCCCAGCGGTCCGTCGGTTCGGCGGCCCCAGCGATTCAGCGGCCCGGCAACTCGGCGGCTTGATGGCCCCCAGCGTCTCGTCGGCCCGGCGGCTCAGCTGCCCTAGTCACCCGTCGGCCCGTCGGCCCCAGCGGACCAGCATTCTCAGGGGACCGACGGTTCGGTGGTCCGGGGACTCTGCGGCCCCGCAGCCCCGGCGCTTGATGGCCCGGCTGCCCCGTGCCTCGCTGGCTGGGTGGTTGCTGGGCCGGGTCCTGGCGTTTCCGCTGGCGGACGGACCGGCCTCCCGGGTGCGTGGCGCGCCCGGGAGGCCGAAGTCACTGCCCGCTCGGCGGGGGAACGTCAGTGGTTGAGGCCGAGGTTGCCGAAGGCGGGGTTCAGCACGCCGATGACGTTCACGCTGTTGCCGACCGCGTTCACCGGGATGTGCACCGGGGCCTGGACGAGGTTGCCCGAGACGACGCCGGGCGAGCCCACGGCCTTGCCGTCGGCGTGCGAGCCGTCGGTGGCGGAGGCCATACCGGCGCCGGCGGCGATCAGTCCGCCGGCCACCATCGTCACAGCCGCTGCCTTCTTCAGGTTCTTCACTTCTAAGCCCTCCTAGCGATTGCCGCGGCAGTCGCCGCAGCACGCACTGGAGAACGGCGGGGCTCCCCGAAGGATGCGCCATTCGGGGGACATTCCCACGACGGTATGAATCTCACTCCGGAGCGGAACCCTCCGTATTGCCGTGCGCCGGACGGATCAACCGGCCACTCCGTGACGAACCGCCCACAGGGCCGCCTGCGTCCGGTCCGCCAGGTCGAGTTTCATCAGGATGTTCGAGACGTGCGTCTTGACGGTCTTCTCGGAGAGGACCAGCACACGGGCGATCTCCCGGTTGGAGCGGCCGTCCGCTATCAGCCCGAGCACCTCGCGCTCCCGCTCGGTCAGCGAACCTCCCCTGCCCGGCCCGGTGTTGTTCTCCTCCTGGGACAACAGAACGCCCGCGACCTCCGGTTGGAGCAGGATGTGCCCGGCGTGGACGGAGCGGATGGCGCCGGCGAGGGCGTCGGGGTCGACGTCCTTGTAGACGTAGCCGGCGGCCCCAGCGCGCAGGGCCGGGACCACCGTGCGCTGTTCGGTGAAGCTGGTGACGATCAGCACGCGCGCGGGGTTGTTCAGTTCGCGGAGCCTGCGCAGGGCGTCGATGCCGTCCATGCCCGGCATCTTGACGTCCATGAGGACGATGTCGGGTTTCAGTTCCTCGGCGCGCGCGACGCCCTCGGCGCCGTCGGCGGCCTCGCCCACGACCTCGATGTCGTCCTGCACTTCGAGGAAGGTGCGCAGTCCCCGGCGGACGACCTGGTGGTCGTCGACGAGCAGGACCTTGATCGCGTCAGCCACCGGGGACCTCCATCTCGATGGTGGTGCCCTTGCCGGGCGCCGATTCCACGGTCAGCGTGCCGCCGACCCCGCTGGTGCGGTCCCGCATGGAGACCAGGCCGAGGTGACGGCCGGCTCGGCGGACCGCCTTCGGTTCGAAGCCGCTGCCGTCGTCCGTGACCCGCAGGACGGCTCCGCTGCCGCGCCGGTCCAGTGTCACGTCGACATGGGCGGCTCCGGAGTGCCGCAGCGCGTTGTGCAGGGCCTCCTGGGCGACGCGGAGCACGGCCTCCTCCTGGGCGGCCGGCAGTGCGCGGAAGTTGTGGGCGGCGAAGGTCACGCGCGCGGTGTGGGCGCGGTCCAGGACCTGGACCTGGGTGCGCAGGGTGGCGGTCAGGCCGTCCTCGTCCAGCGCGGCGGGGCGCAACTCGACCACGGCGGCGCGCAGTTCGTCGGCGGCCTCGGCGGCGAGCACGGCCACCTGGTGCAGCTCGCCCTTGGCCCGGGACGGGTCGCGGTCGACGAGGGCGGCGGCGGCCTGGGCGGTCAGGCGCAGGGAGAACAGCTTCTGGCTGACCGCGTCGTGCAGTTCGTGGGCGAGGCGGGAGCGCTCCTCGGCGATGGTCAGCTCGCGGCTGCGTTCGTAGAGGCGGGCGTTGGTGAGGGCGATCGCGGCGTGCTGGGCGAGGATCGAGAGGAGTTCCTCGTCCTCCTCGGTGAATCCGCAACCGCCCTGCGGCTTGGGGCAGTTCTTGTTGGCCAGGAAGAGTGCGCCGATGACCTCGTCGCCGTCGCGGATCGGCAGGCCCAGGAAGTCGACCAGGTCGGGGTGGGCGGACGGCCAGCCCTCGAAGCGGGGGTCCTTGCGGACGTCGGCGAGGCGCTCGGGCGTGGCCTCGTGGAGCATCGCGGCGAGGATGCCGTGCTGGCGCGGGAGCGGGCCGATGGCCTTCCACTGGGCGTCGCTGACGCCGTCGACCACGAACTGGGCGAAGCCTCCGTGGTCGTCCGGGACGCCGAGGGCGGCGTACTGCGCGTCGAGCAGCTCGCGGGCCGAGGCGACGATCGTCTTGAGGACGTCGCGCACCTCGAGGTGCCTGCTCATGGCCAGCAGCGCGGAACTCACCGCGGCGAGGCCGGACCGGGGGCCTTGACTCATGTCCTCAGAGTACGGGCGGGGTGTGACAGCGCGGATCGGGCCTGGGACGGCCCCCGGCTGGGGCGGACGACCTAGGGCGAAGGGCCTCGTGGCATTGCGGCCCGCGTCCGAGGCGGCCGGGAGGGCGGCGTTCCTACGTTGTGGGCACGCCGATCAGGAGGCGTGGAGGACGAGGGGACGGATGTCATGCCAGTAGCGATCATCACGGGGGCCTCGAAGGGGCTGGGGCGGGCGCTCGCCGAGGCGCTGGCCGCGCGGGGCTGGGACCTGGTGCTCGACGCGAGGACGGCGGAGGTCCTGAAGGAGACGGCGGCCGCGCTCGCGGGGCACGGGACCCGGGTGACGGCCCTGCCCGGGGACGTCACGGATCCGGCGCACCGCGCGGAGCTGGTGGCGGCGGCCTGGCGGCTCGGCGGTGTCGATCTGCTGGTGCACAACGCGAGCGCGCTGGGCGCCGAGCCGCTGACGCGTCTCGAGGAGCTGCCGCTGGACGGGCTGCGCCGGGCACTGGAGGTGAACTTCGTGGCCGCGCTGGGCCTGGTCCAGGAGGCGCTGCCGCTGTTGCGGGCCGCGGAGGCGGGCACGGTGATCGCGGTCAGTTCGGACGCCGCCGCCGAGGCGTACGAGACGTGGGGCGGCTACGGGGCCTCCAAGGCCGCCCTGGACCACCTCGCGGCGGTGCTGGCCGAGGAGGAGCCGCAGCTGCGGGTGTGGGCCGTCGATCCCGGGGACATGGCGACCGACCTGTACGCGGCGGCCGTACCGGAGGACGAGGAGCCGCGGCCGGAGCCGGCGAGTGTGGTGCCGGCGTTTCTGCGGTTGCTGGACGAGCGGCCGGTGAGCGGCCGGTACGGGGCTCCGTCGCTGCTGGAGGGGCGATGACACTCACCGTGCGCGTGCCCGGGGAGCTGTCCGCGCGGGTGCCCGCCGAGCAGCGCGGGCCGGGGCTCGACCGGGACGCCGTACGTCTGCTGGTGTCGCGGGGGACGGCGGTGTCGCACCACTCGTTCGGTGAGCTTCCGCGGCTGCTGCGGGCCGGGGACCTGCTCGTCGTGAACACCTCCCCCACGCTGGCCGCCGCCGTCGACGGGCGGATCGGGCACGCGCGTGTGGTGGTGCACTTCTCCACGCGCGGGGACGACGGACGGTGGGCGGTCGAGCTGCGGGACCCGGACGGGAAGGGCACCACGCGTGCGCGTACGGGCGGGCCCGCGGGGACGGAGGTGCGGCTGCCCGGCGGCGGGCGGCTGGTTTTGGAGGAGGCGGTGAGCGAGCGTCTGTGGTGGGCGCGCGTGTACGGCGGCGAGGTGACCGGGTTGCTGCGGGAGCACGGGCGGCCCATTCGGTACTCCTACACGGAGCGGGACCAGCCGCTGTCCGTCTACCAGACGGTGTTCGCGCTGCCGTCGCCCGACGGTTCGGGCAGTGCGGAGATGCCCAGCGCGGCGCGGCCCTTCACCGCGCGGCTGGTGGCGGAGCTGGTGAGCCGGGGTGTGCAGTTCGCGCCCGTCACGCTGCACACGGGGGTGGCCTCGGCGGAGGCGCACGAGCCGCCGTATCCCGAGCGGTTCTCGGTGCCGGAAGCTTCCGCCCGGTTGATCAACGCAGTGAAGGCGGGGGACGGCAGGGTCGTCGCCGTCGGGACGACGGCCGTGCGGGCCGTGGAGTCGGCGGCCGGGGCCGACGGGGTCGTACGCGCGCGTGCGGGATGGACGGACCTCGTCGTGACCCCCGAGCGCGGGGTGCGGGTGGTGGACGGGCTGCTGACCGGGCTGCACGAGCCGGAGGCCTCGCACCTGCTGATGCTGGAGGCGGTCGCGGGGCGGGCGGCGATCGACCGCGGCTACGAGGAGGCCCTGCGCCGGCGCTACCTGTGGCACGAGTTCGGCGACGTGCATCTCCTGCTTCCGCAGGAGGGCCCTCACGCAGAGCATTGCTCACGCAACTGCTGGTGAGAAGGCTGTGCGGACGATGTGAGCCCGCACATAGGGCGCACATCACGTACTAAGTGAAATAGGAGGCAAAGCCCTCCCCCATGAACGGGGCAGACATTCCAGTCTGTCCCGTTTTGCCCTTCCCGGTCCACTATCCGGGGTCGTATGTCACACCTTTGCCCGGGTGTTTTGCGCCAGCTAAGAATGGCCAACGTCGCTCAGCGCCGCGGGTTCCGCCCCGCGGCGTTTGTGCCGGAAGCACCCGTGTCCCCCGCCGGACAGCGAGCGACCTCCGCGCTATTCGAAGAGGTCAATCCCGCATGCCCAAGAACCCTTTCACCCGAGGTCACAGTCGCGCGCTGACCAAGCGCCACAAGATCGCCGTCGCCGGAGTCGCCACGCTCGGCGCAGCCGCCGTCGCCTTCAGCGCGGTTCCGGGCAACGCGGAGACCACCACCTCCGAGGCGGCGAGCTACTCGGCTCCCGTGAAGTACACCTCCGAGGAGCTCAAGGGCCTCCAGGCGGACGTCAAGGAGCAGCTCGCCGCCAAGGCGCTGCAGAACAAGGCCGCCGAGGCGAAGGCGAAGGCGCAGGCCGAGGCGAAGGCCAAGGCGGCCGCCGCCGCGAAGAAGAGGGCCGCCGCGGCCGCCGCCGCCAAGAAGGCCGCGCAGGCGCGCAAGGCCAAGGAGGCCGCGAGCCGCGCCGCGCACCGCGCCAAGATCAAGGCCGCCGCGCCCAAGAAGAGCTACGCGAACAACCTGGACGGCTGGATCAAGGAGTCCCTGGCCATCATGCGGGCCAAGGGCATCCCGGGCAGCTACAACGGCCTGTACCGCAACATCATGCGGGAGTCCTCGGGCAACCCGAACGCGATCAACAACTGGGACATCAACGCCATCAACGGCATCCCCTCGAAGGGGCTGCTCCAGGTCATCCCGCCGACGTTCCAGGCCTACCACGTCGCGGGCACGTCCTGGAACATCTACGACCCGGTCGCCAACATCACCGCCGCCGCGAACTACGCGGCCCACAGGTACGGCTCGATGGACAACGTGAACAGCGCGTACTGAGGCCACGCGGACCTCTCCCGCGCACAAGGGCGGCACCCCCTCGGGGTGCCGCCCTTCGCCGTCGTACGGCGGTGATCACTTGCGCATGACCTCGGGCTCGTGGCGGCGCAGGAAGCGGGAGACGAGGAAGCCGCAGACGATGCCGAGGGCGATCAGGGCGACCACGTCGAGGCCCCAGGTGCTGACCGCGTGGTTCCACAGCGGATCGGTCGTGTCGCCCGGTTTGACGGGCGGGTTGACCTGGTTGAAGTCCAGCGTGGCGCCCGCGGCGGCGACCGCCCAGCGCGACGGCATCAAGTACGAGAGCTCGTTGACGCCGACGGTGCCGTGCAGGGTGAACAGGCAGCCGGTGAAGACGACCTGGACGATCGCGAACATGACCAGCAGCGGCATGGTCTTCTCGGACGTCCTCACGAGCGCGGAGATGATCAGCCCGAACATCATCGAGGTGAACCCGAGCCCCATGATCGGCAGGCACAGCTCCGCGAGGGTGGCGCTCCCGAGGACCAGGCCCTCCTTCGGCAGTCCGCGGCTGGCGAAGCCGATGACGCCGACCATCAGCCCCTGGAGGACGGTGATCACGCCGAGTACGACGACCTTCGACATCAGGTACGCCGAGCGGGACAGACCGGTGGCGCGCTCCCGCTCGTAGATGACCCGTTCCTTGATCAGCTCGCGGACGGAGTTGGCCGCGCCGGCGAAGCAGGCGCCGACCGCGAGGATCAGCAGGACGGTGGTGGCCGTGCTGTTCGGCTCGGGCTGCTTGGTCCTGGGGTCGACCGGCTTGGGCAGCAGGTTGTCGCCGAAGTCGATGAGCAGGCTCACCGCGCCGAGGACCAGCGGCAGGATCACCGTCAGGGCCAGGAAGCCCTTGTCGGACGCGATGACCGACACGTAGCGGCGCACGAGTGTCCCGAACTGACCCGCCCAGCGCTGCGGCTTGGGCGGTTTCATGCCCTGCATCGGAGGCGTCTGTACGGACTGCGGCGCAACGGCGTCTATGTCCGCGGCGTACATCTGGTAGTGCTGCGAGCCCTTCCAGCGGCCGGCCCAGTCGTAGTCGCGGTAGTTCTCGAAGGCCGAGAAGACGTCGGCCCAGGTGTCGTAGCCGAAGAAGTTCAGCGCCTCCTCGGGCGGGCCGAAGTAGGCGACCGCGCCGCCCGGGGCCATCACGAGGAGCTTGTCGCACAGGGCCAGCTCGGCCACGGAATGGGTGACCACGAGGACCGTACGGCCGTCGTCGGCGAGGCCGCGCAGCAGCTGCATGACGTCGCGGTCCATGCCCGGGTCGAGGCCGGAGGTCGGCTCGTCGAGGAAGATCAGGGACGGCTTGGTGAGCAGCTCAAGTGCCACCGAGACGCGCTTGCGCTGGCCGCCGGAGAGGGAGGTGACCTTCTTCTCCTTGTGGATGTCGAGCTTCAGCTCGCGCAGCACCTCGTCTATGCGGTTCTCGCGCTCCTGTGCCGTGGTGTCGGCGGGGAAGCGGAGTTTCGCCGCGTACTTGAGGGCCTTCTTGACGGTCAGCTCCTTGTGCAGGATGTCGTCCTGCGGGACCAGACCGATGCGCTGGCGCAGCTCGGCGAACTGCTTGTAGAGGTTGCGGTTGTCGTAGAGGACGTCGCCCTGGTCGGCGGGCCGGTAGCCGGTGAGCGCCTTGAGCAGGGTCGATTTGCCGGAACCGGACGGTCCGATGACCGCGATCAGGGACTTCTCCGGGACGCCGAAGGAGACGTCCTTGAGGATCTGCTTGCCGCCGTCGACGGTGACCGTCAGGTGGCGGGCGGAGAACGTCACCTCACCGGTGTCGACGAACTCCTCGAGCCGGTCGCCGACGATCCGGAACGTGGAGTGGCCGACGCCGACGATGTCGCTCGGGCCGAGCAGGGTGGAGCCGCCCTTGGGGATCGGCTGGCCGTTGACGTACGTGCCGTTGTGGGAGCCCAGGTCGCGGATCTCCATGCGGCCGTCGGGCATCGAGTGGAACTCGGCGTGGTTGCGGGAGACCTGGAGGTCGGAGACGACCAGGTCGTTCTCCAGGGCGCGGCCGATGCGCATGATGCGGCCGATGGTGAACTGGTGGAACGTGGTGGGGCTGCGGTCGCCGTAGACCGGCGGAGCGTCCGCGCCCACGCCGGAGCCGGCGCCGTGGCCCGGGCCGTGCTGCTGCGGGAACTTCTGCACCGGCTGGTTCGCGTACGGCTGCGGCTGTTGCCGAGGCTGTTGCTGGGGCTGTGGCCAGCCCGACTGCGAGGCCTGCTGCGGTGACCGCTGAGGCGTCTGCTGCCGGGACTGCGGGGGTGTCTGCTGCGGAGTCTGCTGGGCCCAGGCGGGGTTGGCGCTCTGTGCGGCGTACGACTGCCGGCCGGGCTGCGGCTGTGCTGCCGGGGCGGCGGTTCCGGAGAGGCTCAGCAGCGGGCCGTCGCTCGCGTTGCCGAGGTGGACGGCCGTGCCGGGGCCGATCTCCGTCTGGTGGATCCGCTGACCGTGCACGAACGTGCCGTTGGTGCTGCTGTGGTCCTCGATGACCCAACTGCTCCCGCCCCAGCGAATCGTGGCGTGACGCCAGGACACCCTGGCGTCGTCGAACACGATGTCCCCCTGCGGATCGCGTCCAAGGCTGTACGGCCTGGACGGATCGAGCGTCCAGGTACGGCCATTCGCTTCCAGTACGAGTTCCGGCACTCCAAGCCCCACTGAGTAGTCCCCCGAATTGCCCCCGTCACAGGGAGTGTAGGGATGTCGAACATCGTCGGGAACTATTTCAGGATCCCCTCCTGACCGAAAGTCGAGCCCCGAGAACACCACGTTCGTACGCTTCGGCCGGTTCCGTTGACGGGGTTGAAACCGACCCGGAGAGTGGGTAATCCACGCGAGGGGGACAAGCGCGGTCTCGGCCGTGCCGCGGATCGGGGGGTCTGCCATGAGTGCGTCGATGGGCGTCGAGACCACGCAGCACGGCGTGCGGCTGCCGTGGGGAGACATCCTGCTGTCCGCGCTGGCCGCTGTGAGCTGGGCGTTGATCGGCATGGCGGGTACGGCGGCGCTCGGCCTGCATCTGCTGGAGGCCGATTCCGCGGCCTCGCTGGGCCCGATGACCGCGGCTGTTGTGGCCCTTGCGGCGGGTGGTTCGGTGACGCCTTCCGGGGACGTGTCCGCGTTCGGTCTGACGGGGGCGCAGACGGCGACGGCCATCGAGATCACGCCACTGGGCGTCAGCCTGGTCGGTGCGGTGCTTTTGTCCTGGTTCTTCCTGCGGTCCCTGCGGGCGGCCGGGCCGGTGCTCGCGCCCTCCGAACTCCTCGCCCGCGCGGGCTCCGTGGTCGCGCTGTTCACGGCGATGATGGGCGGGCTGGCCTGGGCCGGACACGACGTCATCACGATCGACGGGGGTGCGCTCGGGCTCGACGAGCTGCCCGGCGCGGGCGGGGCCGGCGGACTCGACATCCCGGGGCTGGGGGACGTCGGGGACATCGGCGGACTGCTGCCCGACCGGATCGGCGACCTCGTCGACGCGAAGGCCGCGGTCGGGTTCACGGTGGACACCGCGCCGACCCTGCTCGGCGGGCTCGGCTGGTCGGCCGGGATCCTGCTGGTCGCGCTGCTGGCGTCCCGTCGTACGCCCTTGCCGCGCGGCTGGGAGGCGGTGCACCGGGTCGTACGGCCGGCCGCGTCCGCCCTGGTGACGGTGGTGCTGGTCGCGGTGGCCGCGGGGCTCTCGGCGGCGGTGTACGCGGCGATCGGCGACGACCATCCCAAGAGGATCGCCGGAGCGGCACTGCTCGGGGCGCCGAACGGGGTGTGGCTGGGCATCCCCGTCGGCCTGTTCGTCCCCTTCGACGGCCGGGCCACGGGCGTCCTCAAGAACTTCCTCCCCGACCCCCTGGACCGGCTGCTCGCCTCGGACTCCGACCGGTCGGTGACCTTGGGACGGCTGGCGGAGCTGGACGGGCGGGTGTGGCTGCTGGGGGTCGGGGCGGCGCTGATGATGCTGCTGGCGGGGGTGCTCACCGCTGTCCGCACGCCGGTGGAAGGGGCGGGTGCGGGTGGTTTCGCGGGGCGGTGTGCGGTGCGGCTGGGAGTCGCGACCGCGTTGGCGCTGCCACTTCTCGCCTGGCTGACGGAGGTCTCGGTGGATGCCTCACTGTCGGTACTGGGCTTCGACGCGTTCGGCGCGGGGGTCGTGCTGCGGGGGCAACTGGGCATGGCGGCCCTGCTCGGGGCGCTGTGGGGAGCGGCGGCGGGGGCCGCCGGGGCGGTGCTGGCACGGGCGACGGGGGCGGCGGGGTCCGGGGTCGCGGGCTTGGCACGGGGTGACGGGGTGAGCGGTTCCGGAGCGGGTTCAGGGGTGGGGGCGCCGGGAGGCGGGGGTGCCGGGCGGCCCGGGTATGCGGGTGAGGGTGCGGTCGGGGTGGGGCCGTACGCAGGCGGGGGCGGGGCTCACGGGGGCGAACGCGGGGTCTACCCCGGCGGGAGTGCTGCTCACGGGAGTGGCGTGCGCGAAGGTGAGGCACGGCCGCTTCGGGGAGAGGCCGGGGGCTACCGGGGCGGAGCCGGGGCTTCTGGGGGCGGTTCCGTGGGATCCGAGCGGGCGGGTGGCTCGTACGACGACGTGTCGAGGTCCTCTGAAGGCGGAGGAAGGTCCTACGACGAGGGCCCGCCGGGGTGGACCGGTGCTGAGGCGGAACGTCGGAGCGGGGAAGCCTGGTCGCAGGGCAGGGCGGAGGCCGGTCGGAGCCGGTGGCCCCACAGTGGGGCTCGGCCGGCAAGCGGTGCCGCCGCGCCGGGCGGGGACGCCGGCGCACACCCCGGTCAGGCCGGAGCGCCCGGCGCGGAGGCACAGCCGCACCGCGGGGAGGCCGGGCCCTATGTGCCCGGCACGCCGTATCGGCCGCCCAATCCGTACACGAACCCCTATCTGCGGGTGCCCGGCGAGTTGCTGGGGCCGGAGGCTGCGCGGCCTGCTGACGACAGAGGGGCAGGTCAGGAGGCGGCGGGCGAGCGCGGGGGCGGGGCTCCCGGCGGGAGTTCCCGGTCCCCCGACGCGACGCCGCCTCACCCCGGCGACGACAACGTCTACGGCGCCCCGACCGTGGCCCGCCCGATCGACCCGCCCCCTCGCTCCCCGCAGCGACCTTCCGGGCGGCCCGGCGCCCGGCGGCCGTCCGCCGAGGACCAGGGCCGGCAGTCGCCACCACCGCCTCCTCCCCCACCGCCCCCGCCTCCGCCGGGGAAGCCGGGGAAGCCGAAGGGACGACGCTGATCCGGGGCGGGAGCCGTGGGAGCCGGGGCACGCGCGGGTGACGCGGCAGGCGCGGGAGCCGCAGGGGACGCGGCAGGTGCGGCAGACGCAGGAGGCGCGGCAGGCGTGCGAGCCGCGGCAGGCGTGCGAGCCGCGGCGGGCGCGGGAGACGCGGTGGGCGCGGGAGCTGCAGAAGACGTGGCACGTGCGGCAGGCGTAGGAGCCGCAGAAGACGCGGCAGGCGCGGGTAGCTCAGAAGACACGGCAGGCGCGGCAGGCGCGGGTAGCTCAGAAGACGCGGAGCCCGAACCACGCCCCCGGCTCACCGCCGCAACGCCCCCGTGTCCCGTCCGTAAGAGGCTCGCCACCCGCTCGACACCGAGTGTTCCGTGTCCGTCAGACGGACCACGGGAGCAGAAGGCACTGGGTGCCGGATACGGTGGGAACACCATGAGCGCTGAGCAGACCTCGTCCTCCGACGTCCCCACCCTTCTCGTCAAGATCTTCGGGAAGGACAGGCCGGGCATCACGGCCGGCCTCTTCGACACCCTCGCCGCCTACTCCGTCGACGTGGTCGACATCGAGCAGGTCGTCACGCGTGGCCGGATGGTGCTGTGCGCGCTCGTGACCGCGCCGCCCCGCACGCTGGAGGGCGATCTGCGGGCGACCGTCCACAGCTGGGCCGAGTCGATCAAGATGCAGGCGGAGATCATCTCCGGTCTCGGCGACAACCGGCCGCGAGGGCTCGGACGTTCCCTGGTCACCGTGCTCGGTCACCCGCTCACCGCGGAGGCCACCGCCGCGATCGCCGCCAAGATCGCCAAGGCGGGCGGGAACATCGACCGCATCTTCCGGCTGGCCAAGTACCCCGTCACGGCCGTCGAGTTCGCGGTGTCCGGCGTGGAGACCGAGGCGCTGCGCACCGCCCTGGTGACGGACGCCGGCAAGCTCGGCGTGGACGTGGCCGTCGTGGCCGCCGGTCTGCACCGCCGGGCCCAGCGGCTCGTCGTCATGGACGTGGACTCCACGCTCATCCAGGACGAGGTGATCGAGCTCTTCGCCGCGCACGCCGGCTGCGAGGACGAGGTCGCCGAGGTGACCGCTGCCGCGATGCGCGGCGAACTGGACTTCGAGCAGTCCCTGCACGCGCGTGTGGCGCTGCTGGAGGGGCTGGACGCCTCGGTCGTCGACAAGGTGCGCTCCGAGGTGCGGCTGACGCCGGGCGCGCGCACCCTGATCCGCACGCTGAAGCGGCTCGGCTTCCAGGTCGGTGTCGTCTCGGGAGGCTTCACCCAGGTCACGGACGACCTTCAGGACCGGCTGGGGCTGGACTTCGCCCAGGCGAACACCCTGGAGATCGTCGACGGGAAGCTGACGGGCCGGGTCGTCGGGGAGATCGTGGACCGGGCGGGAAAGGCGCGGCTGCTGCGCCGGTTCGCCGCCGAGGCGGGGGTGCCGCTGTCCCAGACGGTGGCGATCGGCGACGGCGCCAATGACCTGGACATGCTCAACGCGGCCGGGCTCGGGGTCGCCTTCAACGCCAAGCCGGTGGTGCGGGAGGCCGCGCACACCGCGGTGAACGTGCCCTTCCTCGACACCGTGCTGTACCTGCTGGGCGTCACCCGCGAAGAGGTCGAGGCGGCGGACGCGCACGAGGAGGACTGACCTCCGGCGACGGATCGGCAGGGCCCGGCACCGTGGCGATGCCGGGCCCTGCCGTGTCTCACGTGCGGGAGGACGTGTGTCGTCAGTCGGACGGCGCCCAGTAGTCGACCAGGGTGGCCACACCGGGCTCCAGGGACTTCCAGGGCCCGCTGAACGACAGGACGGCGAAGGCGGCGGCCGGGAAGCCGCGGCTGCTCATCCGCTGGCGCGCGTCCCCTTCGGAGGCGCCGGCGAGGACGTCGGCGAGGCCCTGGATCCCCGGGTTGTGGCCGATCAGGACGGCGTTGTGAACGTCGTCCGGGGTCTCGTTCAGCACGGCGATCAGCTCGCCGGGCGAGGCCTCGTAGATCCGCTCCTCGTAGACCGTTTTCGGCCGGTGCGGGAACTCCTGCACGGCGAGCTTCCAGGTCTCACGGGTCCGGGTCGCGGTCGAGCAGAGGGCCAGGTCCAAGGGGATGCCGGAGTCGACCAGCCGTCGTCCGGCTTCCGCTGCATCTAGTCGGCCCCGGTCGGCGAGCGGCCGCTCGTGGTCGGTCACCTGCGGCCAGTCGGCTTTCGCATGCCGGAAAAGGACAATCCTGCGGGGATCTGCGACGCTCATGGGATCCAGCTTCGCATGAAACAGGCCACGAGGCGCAGGGAGTTGACGGGCGGCTTCGTGGGTGCTCAGCGCGTTATGAGCTGCTGTACGCGCTCCAGGAACCGGGTGACGAGGGGGTCGCCGGAGGCCGCGTGCGCGTCGGCGGGATTGAGGATGAGGGCCAGCAGCACCACGAAGGCGAGCGTGGGCAGTGCGAGGGCCCACCAGGGCAGCCGGATGTCGACGCCACCCCTGGACGCCGGGTGGGGCGGGGTCTGCGTAGGGGCCGACATGAGTGCCTCCGCTGGTCTTCGAGTCCTCCGTGATCCGCAGCTCGCGGCCACATCTCGAAGGTACGGAACCGGCGGCCCTCAACCCATCCGGTGATCCACCCAGTTGACCCTGACACTCGCCCCCTAGGGGATGTGGGGTTAACCCCACCACCGCCCCGCCATCACCCCGCCGTCGGGCCGGGGAGTGCCGGGGAGCGGGTGGCCGGGGTCAGGGCGAGGCGATCGTGGCGATGATCGCGATGACGACGAAGATGGCGAAGAAGGAGCCGAAGACCAGCAGCATCTTCTTCTGGCCGTTCTGGGGGTTCGGATCGAGCACTGGCATGCGGCCAGTCTCGCACCCCGGTCTCTTACCAACGTTGCCAGGGGGGATTCAGCGGGCGGCCTCTTCCTCCACCGTACGGTCGCGGCCCGCTAGCACGCCGACCGCCATCTGCGGGAGCATCAGGCCGATCATGAGCGCGATGGGCAGGCCCCAGCCGCCGCTGTGCTGGTAGAGCACGCCCACCAGGAGCGGTCCCGGGATGGAGATCAGATAGCCGGTGCTCTGCGCGAACGCGGAGAGCTGGGCGACGCCCGCGCCGGTCCTGGCGCGCATCCCGACCATGGTGAGGGCCAGCGGGAAGGCGCAGTTGGAGATGCCGAGCAGGACGGCCCAGGCCCAGGCGCCGGAGGCGGGGGCGAGGTAAAGGCCCGCGTACCCGGCGAGACCGCAGACGCCGAGCGCGATGACGATGGGGCCCTGGTGCGGCAGGCGGGTGGCCACGCGCGGGATGACGAAGGCGAGCGGGACGCCCATGACCATCGTGACGGCCAGCAGCAGCCCGGCGGTGCTCGCGGGCACGCCCGCGTCCCGGAAGATCTGCGCCATCCAGCCCATGGTGATGTAGGCGGCGGTGGCCTGGAGCCCGAAGAAGACGGCGAGCGCCCAGGCGGTCCGGCTGCGGGTGATCCGCAGCGGCGGGTGCTCCTGCCGCGCGTGCACGTGCCGGACGGGTCCGGCGCCCTCCACGCGCGTGTGGACGTTCTGGACCACCTTCGGCTCGGTCGGCGCGGGCCCGCGGTCGCGCACGAGCGGGATCCACGGCACCACGGCGGCCGCGGCGAGGACCGCCCACACGGTCAGCCCGGACTGCCAGCTCCCGCCCAGCGCCTCGGTCACCGGGACGGTCACGGCGGCCGCGGCGGAGGTGCCGAGGGCCAGGGCCATCGAGTACAGGCCGGTCATGGAGCCGACCCGGTCCGGGAACCAGCGCTTGACGATGACCGGCATCAGGACGTTGCTGACGGCGATCCCCATGAGGGCGAGGGCGCTGGCGGCCAGGAAGCCGGCCGTGGAACCCGTGTACGGCCGTATGAGCAGGCCCGTGGTGATGGCGACCATGCCCGCGCAGACCACCGCGCCGGCACCGAAGCGACGGGCCAGGCGGGGGGCCGTGACACCGAAGACGGCGAAGCACAGCGGGGGCACCGAGGTGAGCAGGCCGGCCACGCTGCCGCTCATGCCGAGCCCGTCGCGCACCTCTTCGAGGAGGGCGCCGAGGCTGGTGATGGCGGGGCGGAGGTTGAGGGCGGACAGCACGATGCCGACGACGACCAGGCGCACCGCCCACGCGCGCGGGGCGGCCGCCAGGGGTCCCCCGTCGGGAGGGGTGGGGGCGGCGGTGGGCTTCACTGTCCGGGTTTCCTCGCTTGCCATGACGCCCATCATAGAATCATGGGATGATTGGTTGTCCATCCCCGGGGCGCCCTCCGTCGTCCCGCCCTTGCGAAGGTGTGCCATGCCCCTGAGCCATCCCCGCCGTTCGGCGCTGTCCGAGCAGGTCATCGCCGCGCTGCGCAACCAGATCACCTCGGGCGAGTGGCCGGTCGGCTCCCGGATCCCGACCGAGCCGGAGCTGGTCGAGCAGCTCGGGGTGGCCCGCAACACGGTCCGCGAGGCCGTCCGCGCGCTCGCGCACAACGGCCTGCTGGACATCCGCCAGGGCTCGGGGACGTACGTCGTGGCGACCAGCGAGCTGGCGGGCGTGATGCACCGCAGGTTCGCCGACGCGGACCCCCGGCACGTCGCCGAGCTGCGCTCCACCCTGGAGTCGTCCGCGGCCCGGCTGGCCGCCGAGCGGCGCACCGAGAAGGACCTCAGGCAGCTCGACGGGCTCCTGGCGCGGCGCGAGGAGGCCTGGGCGTCGGGCGACGCGGAGGCCTTCGTGACGGCGGACTCCACCTTCCACCTGGCCGTGGTGGCCGCCTCGCACAACGACGTGATGACCGAGATGTACGCGGACCTCGGCGAGGTGCTGCGGGACTGGCTGCGCGAGGACGTCGGCGAGGAGCTGACGCCGGAGACGTACATGGACCACACGCGGCTCGTGGACGCGATCCGCGCGGGCGACGCGGCGGCGGCCGCCGGGGAGGCGGCCGGCTACCCGTTCCTGTGCCGTCCGGGACGGTTCAGCGCGCCAGCTTCCGGTGGCTGACCCACACCGAGCGGACCTCTTTCCAGCACCGGCCGGTCAGCCGCACGGTCTGCGCGGGCCCGGCCTCGACCTCGGGGCCGTCGGTGTCGAGGTCCCACCAGCGGTCGCACTCGATGTGCAGGCGGACGCCGTCGGTGCGCGGATAGGGGTTGTGGCAGTAGGCGGTCACCCGGGAGCCGGTGATCCTGCTGCGGCAGGAGGCACCGAACAGCTCCGAGGGAGCGGCTCCGGGCTCTTCCGCGCGTGCGTGCGACATCGCTTCGTACGACAGGGACATCACGAGACAGACGGCTGCGGTCGCTGAGGCCAGACTGCGGGACAGGCGCACAAGGGGACCTCCTCGGCCGTGCTGGGGAGGGAATCACGGGTGAACGCGTAATCCAGGGTGCCCAGTTGCCGGCCGTGCGCGCCCGGCCTGGTAGGCCGAACGGGGGACGCCCCGCTCCCAGGGGGGAACGGGGCGTCGACGACGTAGGGAATCAGGCGCCGATGGCGTGCAGGCCGCCGTCCACGTGGATGATCTCGCCCGTGGTCTTCGGGAACCAGTCGCTCAGCAGGGCCACGATGCCCTTGCCGGCCGGCTCCGGGTCCTTGAGGTCCCACTCCAGCGGGGAACGGTCGTCCCAGACCGCGGCCAGGTCGCTGAAGCCCGGGATGGACTTGGCGGCCATGGAGCCGATCGGGCCCGCGGAGATCAGGTTGCAGCGGATGTTCTGCTTGCCCAGGTCACGGGCGATGTAGCGGCTGGTGGCCTCCAGGGCGGCCTTCGCCGGGCCCATCCAGTCGTACTGCGGCCACGCGTACTGCGCGTCGAAGGTCAGGCCGACGACCGAGCCGCCGTTCTGCATCAGCGGCAGGCAGGCCATGGTCAGCGACTTCAGGGAGTACGCCGAGACGTGCATGGCGGTGGCCACGGACTCGAACGGCGTGTTCAGGAAGTTGCCGCCGAGCGCGTCCTGGGGCGCGAAGCCGATGGAGTGCACGACACCGTCGAGGCCGCCGAGCTCCTCGCCGACGACGTCGGCCAGCCGGCCGAGGTGCTCGTCGTTGGTCACGTCGAGCTCGATGACCTTGGTGGGCTTGGGAAGCTTCCTGGCGATGCGCTCGGTCAGCGTGGGCCGCGGGAACGCGGTCAGGATGATCTCCGCGCCCTGCTCCTGGGCCAGCTTCGCGGCGTGGAAGGCGATGGAGGACTCCATCAGCACACCGGTGATCAGGACGCGCTTGCCCTCGAGAATTCCGCTCATGGTGTTCAGTGACCCATTCCCAGTCCGCCGTCAACGGGGATGACGGCTCCAGTGATGTACGAGGCGTCGTCCGAGGCGAGGAACCGCACCGTCGCGGCGACCTCCTCGGGCTGCGCGTAACGACCGAGCGGCACCTGTTTCACGATGGCCTCACGCTGCTCGTCGGTGAGCACCTTGGTCATGTCGGTGTCGACGAAGCCGGGCGCGACGACGTTGAAGGTGAGGTTGCGCGAGCCCAGCTCACGCGCGAGCGAGCGGGCGAAGCCGACCAGGGCGGCCTTGGAGGCGGCGTAGTTGGCCTGGCCGGGGCCGCCGTAGAGGCCGACGACCGAGGAGATCAGGACGACCCGGCCCTTCTTGGCGCGCAGCATGCCGCGGTTGGCGCGCTTGACCACGCGGAAGGTGCCGGTGAGGTTGGTGTCGACGACCGAGGTGAAGTCCTCCTCGGACATGCGCATCAGGAGCTGGTCCTTGGTGATGCCGGCGTTGGCGATCAGGACCTCGACCGGGCCGTGCTGGGCCTCGATCTCCTTGTAGGCCTGCTCCACCTGCTCGGTGTCGGTGATGTCGCACTTGACGGCCAGGCAGCCCAGTTCCGTCAGGGCGGCCGGCGGCTCACCCGAGCGGTACGTGATGGCGACCTTGTCGCCGGCTTCGGCGAACGCGCGGGCGATGGCGAGGCCGATGCCCCGGTTGCCTCCGGTGACGAGAACCGAGCGGCTCAACGGATCACCCTTTCCCTTGGTCTGACACACCCGCCCGGACACCTCGATGACAGGCGGCTTCTCGGAAAACCTATCGGGCCGCTCCCGCCGGAGGACATTCGGGCACCGACAGTGGCTTACGGGACTCGCTGTCGGGTCCCTACAGAAAGATGCCGACAGCGGGCACAAACGTGTGGTCCGCACACGGGTCGCCGCGACATGATCGGGGCTGTCGTCGCCCACCCTCATGCCGACAGGAAGAGACCCAGGTGCCTCATACCATCGACGAAGCCTTCACAGCGCTTCCCCTACGTGCCCTCGCCGACGCCGCGCTGGCACGCGCGCGTGCGCTCGGCGCCGAGCACGCGGACTTCCGGTTCGAGCGGGTGCGCAGCGCGTCCTGGCGGCTCAGGGACGCCAAGCCCGCCGGGTCCTCGGACACCACCGACCTCGGGTACGCGGTGCGGGTCGTGCACGGCGGCACCTGGGGCTTCGCGTCGGGCGTGGACCTGACGATGGACGCCGCCGCCAGGGTCGCCTCGCAGGCCGTGGCCATGGCGAAGCTCTCCGCCCAGGTGATCCGCGCGGCCGGGTCGGACGAGCGGGTGGAGCTGGCCGACGAGCCGGTGCACTCCGACCGTACGTGGATCTCGTCGTACGAGATCGACCCGTTCTCGGTGCCCGACGAGGAGAAGGCCGCGCTGCTCGCGGACTGGAGCGCGCGGCTGTTGCGGGCGAACGGGGTCAACCACGTCGACGCCTCGCTGCTCACCGTGCACGAGAACAAGTTCTACGCCGACACCGCGGGCACGGTGACCACACAGCAGCGGGTCCGGCTGCACCCGTCCCTGACAGCCGTGTCGGTCGACGAGTCCAGCGGCGAGTTCGACTCCATGCGGACCCTCGCGCCGCCGGTCGGTCGCGGCTGGGAGTACCTCACGGGCACCGGCTGGGACTGGGAGAGCGAGCTGGAGCAGATCCCCGAGCTGCTCGCCGAGAAGATGCGCGCGCCCAGCGTCGAGGCCGGCCTGTACGACCTCGTCGTCGACCCGTCCAACCTCTGGCTGACCATCCACGAGTCCATCGGCCACGCCACCGAGCTGGACCGCGCGCTCGGCTACGAGGCCGCCTACGCCGGCACCTCCTTCGCCACCTTCGACCAGCTCGGCAAGCTGCGCTACGGCTCCGAGCTGATGAACGTCACCGGTGACCGCACCGCCGAGCACGGCCTCGCGACCATCGGCTACGACGACGAGGGCGTCGCCGGCCAGTCCTGGGACCTGGTGAAGGACGGCACCCTCGTCGGCTACCAGCTCGACCGGCGGATCGCGAGACTGACCGGCTTCGAGCGGTCCAACGGGTGCGCCTACGCCGACTCCCCCGCGCACGTCCCGGTGCAGCGCATGGCCAACGTGTCGCTCCAGCCGGACCCCGCGGGCATGTCGACGGAGGACCTCATCGGCAGCGTGGACCGCGGCATCTACGTCGTCGGTGACCGGTCCTGGTCGATCGACATGCAGCGCTACAACTTCCAGTTCACCGGCCAGCGGTTCTTCAGGATCGAGAACGGACGGATCACCGGGCAGTTGCGGGACGTCGCCTACCAGGCGACCACCACCGACTTCTGGGGCTCGATGGCCGCGGTGGGCGGCCCGCAGACCTATGTCCTCGGTGGCGCCTTCAACTGCGGCAAGGCCCAGCCGGGCCAGGTCGCCGCCGTGTCGCACGGCTGCCCCTCGGCCCTCTTCAAGGGCGTCAACATCCTCAACACCACGCAGGAGGCCGGTCGATGAGCGCCCGCACCAACAAGCCGCACGAGATCGTCGAGCGGGCCCTCGCGCTGTCGCGGGCGGACGGCTGCGTGGTGATCGCCGACGAGCAGTCGACCGCCAACCTGCGCTGGGCGGGCAACGCGCTCACCACGAACGGCGTCACGCGCGGGCGCACGCTCACCGTCGTCGCGACCGTCGACGGCAAGGAGGGCACCGCCTCCGGGGTGGTCTCCCGGTCCGCGGTGACCGCGGACGAGCTGGAGCCGCTGGTGCGGGCCGCCGAGGCCGCCGCGCGGGGCGCCGGGCCCGCCGAGGACGCCCAGCCGCTGGTCACGGGCGTACCGGAGTCCCCCGACTTCACGGACGCGCCCGCCGAGACCTCCTCGGCCGTCTTCGCCGACTTCGCGCCGGCGCTCGGCGAGTCCTTCGCACGCGCGCGTGCGGGCGGCCGCGAGCTGTACGGCTTCGCCAACCACGAGCTGGTGTCGACGTACCTGGGCACGTCCACGGGGCTGCGGCTGCGCCACGACCAGCCCAACGGCACGCTGGAGCTGAACGCCAAGTCGCCGGACCGGACCCGCTCGGCCTGGGCCGGACGCTCCACGCGGGACTTCAAGGACGTCGACCCGGCGGCGCTGGACGCCGAGCTCGCCGTACGTCTGGGATGGGCCGAGCGGCGCGTCGATCTGCCCGCGGGGCGGTACGAGACGCTGCTGCCGCCGACCGCGGTCGCGGACCTGTTGATCTACCAGTTGTGGTCGGCGTCCGGGCGGGACGCGGCCGAGGGCCGGACGGTGTTCTCCAAGCCGGGCGGCGGCACCCGGGTCGGCGAGAAGCTGACCGACCTGCCGCTGACGCTGCGCAGCGACCCGAACGAGCCGGGCCTGGAGTCCGCGCCCTTCGTCGTCGCGCACTCCTCCGGGGGCGACCAGTCGGTGTTCGACAACGGTCTGCCGGTCGCGGCCACCGACTGGATTCGTGACGGCGAGCTGGCGCATCTGATGACGACCCGGCATGGCGCCGGCCTGACCGGGCTGCCCGTCGCCCCGGCCGCCGGCAACCTCATCCTCGACGGGGGCTCGGACCGCTCCCTGGAGGAGATGGTCGCGAACACCACGCGCGGGCTGCTGCTGACCTGCCTCTGGTACATCCGGGAGGTCGACCCGGCCACGCTGCTGCTCACCGGGCTGACCCGGGACGGGGTGTACCTGGTCGAGAACGGCGAGGTGACCGGCGAGGTCAACAACTTCCGGTTCAACGAGTCGCCGGTCGGGCTGCTGGGGCGGGCCACGGAGGCGGGGCGGACCGAGAAGACGCTGCCCCGGGAGTGGAGCGACTACTTCACCAGGGCCGCGATGCCGGCGCTGCGGGTGCCGGATTTCAATATGAGTTCTGTCAGTCAGGGCGTATAACCTCGTAGCCGACAGTCACCCGACTGCCCGAGGACCTTTCGAGGAGATACGAGAACCGTGACGGACATCGTCGACGAGCTGAAGTGGCGGGGGCTGTGGGCCCTGTCCACTGACGAGGACGCTTTGCGCAAGGCGCTCGCGGACGGTCCCGTCACGTTCTATTGCGGTTTCGACCCCACGGCGGCCAGCCTGCACGTCGGCCACCTGGTGCAGGTCCTCACCATGCGCCGGCTCCAGCAGGCGGGCCTGCGACCGCTGGCGCTGGTGGGCGGGGCGACCGGTCAGATCGGCGACCCGCGCCCCACGGCCGAGCGCACGCTGAACGACCCGGAGACGGTCGCGAACTGGGTGAGCCGGCTGCGCGCGCAGATCGAGCCGTTCCTGTCCTTCGAGGGCGAGAACGCCGCGGTGATGGTGAACAACCTGGACTGGACGGCCGGGATGTCGGCCATCGAGTTCCTGCGGGACATCGGCAAGCACTTCCGCGTCAACAAGATGCTCACCAAGGACTCGGTCGCCCGGCGCCTGGAGTCCCAGGAGGGCATCAGCTACACGGAGTTCAGCTACCAGCTCCTCCAGGGCATGGACTTCCTGGAGCTGTACCGGCGGTACGGCTGCACGCTCCAGCAGGGCGGCAGCGACCAGTGGGGCAACCTCACGGCGGGTCTGGACCTGATCCACCGCCTGGAGCCCGACGCCTCGGTGCACTGTCTGGCGACACCGCTGATGGTCAAGGCGGACGGCACCAAGTTCGGCAAGACCGAGGGCGGCGCCGTCTGGCTGGACCCGGAGATGACGACGCCGTACGCGTTCTACCAGTTCTGGCTGAACGTGGACGACCGGGACATCTCGACGTACATGCGCATCCTGTCCTTCAGGTCCCGTGAGGAGCTGGAGGAGCTGGAGAAGCAGACCGAGGAGCGGCCGCAGGCCCGGGCCGCACAGCGGGCGCTGGCGGAGGAGCTGACGACGCTGGTGCACGGCGCGGACCAGACGGCCGCGGTGATCGCCGCTTCGAAGGCGCTCTTCGGGCAGGGTGAGCTGGCGGAGCTGGACGCCAGGACCCTGTCCGCGGCCCTCTCGGAGCTGCCGCACATCAAGGTCGACCGGTTGGCGCAGGTCGTCGACATGCTGGCCGAGACCGGACTGGTCGCCAGCAAGTCGGCTGCCCGCAGGACGGTCAAGGAGGGCGGCGCCTACGTGAACAACGTGAAGATCACCGCTGAGGACGCCGTCCCCGCTCCGGAGGACCTGCTGCACGGACGATGGCTGGTGCTGCGCCGGGGCAAGAAGAACCTGGCCGCGGTCGAGGTGACGTCCGCGTAGTTCCTGGCACGTCAGAACGGGGCGCTCTCCTCGCGGAGGGCGCCCCCTTCGTCGTACGGCTGTCAGATGCGCCGTTTCCTCTTGCCCAGCGTCGCCATGTAGAGCATGTCTCCGACGGCGACGATGATGATCGCGGCGATGAGCTGGAAGACGTGGCGGCTCCAGTCGATGCCGGGGGTCTCGTCCACGCCGAACCCGCGCGCCATGGCGTTGCCGGCGATGGCGCCGAGCATGCCGAAGATGGTCGTCAGCCACAGGGGACTGTGCTGCTTGCCGGGGATGATCGCCTTCGCGATCAGGCCCAGCACGAATCCCACGATGATCGCCCACAACCAGCCCATGGCTGCCTCCTCGTACGGCTCTACGTGAGCATTACGGCCAGTGTCGGTCCGTCGGCACTACGCCGCATGTCGGGTACGGCTGTACGTGCCGGGGGTGAGCCGGCCGGCCCCGGCGGCAGGTGCCCCGGTCTCGTAGGCGGCGCAGGCGCGGCGTACCGTGGAAGCAGTCCGGGCCCGGTGCCTCAACCGGGTGCGGAGCGGATACGGGGCCGGAGAAGTCCGATGCGGGCGGATGGTGGAATGTGATGCGGAAGCAGCATGCCGGCGGCGGCGCCCAGGTGTTCCGGATCACCGGCGCCCGGACGAGCCTCCAGGAGGACGTGCGCGGACGTCAGCGCAGGTACGTCATCTCGATGACGGTCCGTACGCTGTCGGTGGTGCTCGCGGCCACACTGTGGAACGTCGAGCGGCACGTCGCGATCGTGGCGCTGGTGCTGGGGGCGGTTCTGCCTTATATCGCCGTCGTCATCGCCAACGCGGGGCGGGAGAACGCGCCCTCGCTGCCGTCGACCTTCGTGACCGTCCCGGTCCGGCCGATGATCATGCCGCCGCGGGGCGAGGACGCTGCCGCGGAACCCGTGCCGGAAGGCGGTGCGGGCGGTGCCGCGCCGGGTGCCCGGGGGGAACCGCGCGAGCGGACGTGACGGGTCCTGCCCGCACCAAGCTCAAGAAAAGCTCAGATCAATCATGTTGTTCCAGTGCCGGGCCAAGGGTTACCCGTGACATACTTCGTACGCGCTCCGCATCCCCCGTCGGAGCGACAGACCGACGCCGGGCAGCTCCCCCCGTGGCTGCTCGGCGTCGCCTTTTCCACCCCGCTTGTGAGACGAAATCCGTGAGTGACGAGACCCCGATCTGCTCCGCGAAGGGCTGCCGCGTCGACGCCGTGTGGGTGCTCGCATGGAACAACCCGAAGATCCACACGCCGGAGCGCCGGAAGACGTGGCTGGCCTGTGAGGAGCACCGGGAGCACCTGTCGCAGTTCCTCGGGGTGCGGGGCTTCCTCAAGGACGTCGTGAAGCTCGAGGACTGGCGGGCGCCCGAAGGGGCCTAGCCGGTCGATCGGGCCTAGCCGCCGATCGCGGACATCGGCCGGTCCGGCTGGACGAAGGTCGGGTCGTCGAGGCCCGCGCCCGCCTTCTTGCCCCACATCGCCTCGCGCCAGATCCGGGCGATCTCCTCGTCGCCTGCGTCGGAGCGCAGGGCCGCGCGCAGGTCTGTCTCCTCGCGGGCGAACAGGCAGGTGCGTATCTGGCCGTCGGCCGTGAGCCGGGTGCGGTCGCAGGCCGCGCAGAACGGGCGGGTGACCGAGGCGATGACGCCGACGACATGAGGGCCGCCGTCCACGATCCAGCGCTCCGCGGGGGCCGATCCGCGCTTCTCCGCCCCCTCCTCGGTGAGGTCGAAGCGGGTGCGCAGGGAGGTCAGGATGTCCCCCGCGGTGATCATGCCGTCGCGCTTCCAGCCGTGTTGGGCGTCCAGGGGCATCTGCTCGATGAAGCGCAGTTCGTAGTCGTGCTCCACCGCCCAGGCCAGGAGGTCGGGGGCCTCGTCGTCGTTGAGCCCGGGCATGAGGACGGAGTTGACCTTGACCGGGGTCAGGCCCGCCTCGCGGGCGGCGTCGAGGCCGTCCAGGACGTCCTGGTGGCGGTCGCGGCGGGTGAGCGTCTTGAAGACGTCCGGGCGCAGGGTGTCCAGGGAGACGTTGACCCGGTCCAGGCCCGCCGCCTTCAGGGCCTTCGCCGTGCGCTTGAGGCCGATGCCGTTGGTGGTGAGGGACATCTGGGGGCGCGGGTCCAGGGCCGCGACGCGCTCGACGATGCCGACGAGGCCGGGGCGCAGCAGGGGCTCACCGCCGGTGAAACGGACCTCCTCGATGCCGAGGGAGGTGACGGCGATGTCGATCAGGCGGACGATCTCGTCGTCGGTGAGCAGATCGGGCTTGGCCAGCCACTGCAGGCCCTCTTCCGGCATGCAGTACGTGCACCGCAGATTGCAGCGGTCGGTCAGCGAGACGCGCAGGTCGGTGGCCTGCCGGCCATAGGTGTCGATGAGCACGTGGGCCCCCTCCCTCGTCGCGGATCAGTCCCGAGCCATCGGTTCCGTCACTTGTGAGCCTACGTGACGTCACTGACAACGACAGTGCCCGATCCCACGACGTGCGAAGCGGCCGCTTCGTAGGGATCTACGACGCGGCCGCTCCAGAGGGTGCGTCAGTGGGCGCCGGTGCCGGTCAGGGACCGGACCTCCAGCTCCGCGTACTTGCCCTTGTCCGGCTCCTCCTTGGAGAGGTAGGTGCCGATGATGCCGAGCAGGAAGCCGACCGGGATCGAGATGAGGCCCGGGTTCTCCAGCGGGAACCAGTGGAAGTCGACGTCCGGGAACATCGAGGTGGGCTTGCCGGAGACGACCGGCGAGAACAGCACCAGGCCGACCGCCGTGACGAGGCCGCCGTAGATCGACCACAGGGCTCCGGAGGTGGTGAACCGCTTCCAGAAGAGGCTGTAGATGATCGTGGGCAGGTTCGCCGAGGCGGCGACCGCGAAGGCGAGGGCGACCAGGCCGGCGACGTTGAGGTCGCGGGCGAGGGCGCCCAGCAGGATGGAGACGGCGCCGATGCCGACGGTGGCCCAGCGGGCCGCGCTCATCTCCTGCTTCTCGGTGGCCTGACCGCGCTTGATGACGTTGGCGTAGATGTCGTGCGCGAAGGACGACGACGAGGCCAGGGTGAGGCCGGCGACGACCGCGAGGATGGTGGCGAAGGCGACCGCCGAGATGGTGGCCAGCAGGATCGCGCCCCAGTTGGAGTCGACGCCGCCCAGATGCAGTGCCAGCAGGGGCGCCGCCGTGTTGCCCGCCTTGTTGGAGGCGATGATCTCGTCGGGCTTGATGAGGGCCGCCGCGCCGAAGCCGAGGGCGAGGGTCATCAGGTAGAAGGCGCCGATGAGGCCGATGGCCCAGATGACCGACTTACGGGCGGCCTTGGCGGTGGGCACCGTGTAGAAGCGGATCAGGATGTGCGGCAGCCCGGCGGTGCCGAGGACCAGGGCGATGCCGAGCGAGATGAAGTCCAGCTTGGTGGTGCCCGTGGCGCCGTACTTCAGGCCCGGCTCCAGGAAGGCCGCGCCCTTGCCGCTGTTGTCGGCGGCGGAGCCCAGCAGGTCGGAGACGTTGAAGTCGAACTTCAGCAGCACCAGGAAGGTCAGCAGCAGGGCGCCCGCGATCAGGAGGACCGCCTTGACCATCTGGACCCAGGTGGTGCCCTTCATGCCGCCGATGGTGACGTACACGATCATCAGGACGCCGACCAGGGCGACGATGCCGATCTTGCCGCCGTCGCTGGTGATGCCGAGCAGCAGCGAGACCAGGACACCCGCGCCCGCCATCTGGGCCAGCAGGTAGAAGATCGAGACGACGATGGTGGAGGTGCCGGCCGCGGTACGGACCGGGCGCTGGCGCATCCGGTACGCGAGGACGTCGCCCATCGTGTAGCGGCCGGAGTTGCGCAGCGGTTCGGCGACCAGGAGCAGGGCGACGAGCCAGGCGACCAGGAAGCCGATGGAGTACAGGAAGCCGTCGTAGCCGAAGAGGGCGATGGCGCCCGCGATGCCGAGGAAGGACGCGGCGGACATGTAGTCGCCGGAGACGGCGAGGCCGTTCTGGAAACCGGTGAACTGGCGGCCGCCCGCGTAGAAGTCGGAGGCGTCCTTGGTCTGGCGTCCGGCCCAGACCGTGATGACCAGGGTCGCGACGACGAAGACCGCGAAGAGGCTGATGATCAGCGGCCGGTGCTCGCTGGCCTCGCCGGCCGCCAGGGTGATCGCGGGGCTCATGCGCCGCCCTCCATCCGGGACTTGATCGCCTCGGCCTTGGGGTCGAACTTGGCGGCGGCCACGCGCGAGTACCACCAGGCGATGAGGAACGTGGTCAGGAACTGCGCGAGGCCCAGGGCGAGGGCCACGTTGATGTTGCCGAAGAGCTTGGTGCCCATGAAGTCGCCCGCGTAGTTGGACAGCAGGACGTACAGCAGGTACCAGGCGATGAAGCCGACGGTCAGCGGAAAGGCGAAGGAGCGGTAGGAGCGGCGCAGTTCACCGAACTCCGCGCTCTCCTGCACCTCGGTGAACTCCTCGGTGGTGGGGAGTTTGTGCGTCTCTTTCGAGGGTGGCGGTGCGTCGGTGGCCACGGACTCTCCTCGCGTGCGGGTGCGGTTGTGACGGGGATCGGGGGCGAGTGTCCTCGCGTTCCCTGTTCAAGGTCACGGCGCCGCGCTGGCAGCGGTTCAACTCGCTTTGCTTCTTTCCGAACTCACCTTGGGGAAGTCATTGCTGGCCAGCGACTTCGGGAGATAGCTTCGGCCTGCACCACCCGTCATGTACCTGCCCGAGCGACACCTGTGTCTCGGGCCGGTTTCGTTTCCGGATGATGTGGAGACCCCATGTCCCAGCCGCGTTCCAGACGTTCGAGACGCAGCCTCGCGCTCGCCGTTCCGGTCGTGCTGTCCCTCACGGCCTCGCTCGGCCTGCTGCCCGCGGCGGCCTCGGCCGCCCCCGCCGCGGAGCCCGCGGCGCAGGCAGCGGACGCGACGAACCTGTCCTACGTCGTCAACACCAAGCTGGACCACCGCACGATCGCGGCGGTGAAGAAGGCGATACCGACGGCCGGCGGCACCGTCGTGATCGCGTACGAGAAGATCGGCGTGATCGTCGTCCACTCCTCCGCGCCGGACTTCGCCCAGAAGATCCGCAAGGTGCGCGGGGTGCAGTCGGCCGGCGCCACCCGCACCGCGCCGCTGGCCCCCGCGGGCACGACGGAGGAGGGCGCGGCCCACGTCCTGTCGGACGCGCAGGCCGCGAAGGTCGCCCGGGCCTCGGCCGCCACGCCGGACAGCGAGCCCCTCGAGGCCGACCAGTGGGACCTGCGGGCGATAGGCGCCGACAAGGCCGCCGAGATCAACCCGGGCAGCCGCAGGGTGACCGTCGCCGTGATCGACACCGGCGTCGACGACACCCACCCCGACCTCGCGCCGAACTTCTCCGCCTCGCAGTCGGCGAACTGCGACGGCGGTGTCCCGGACACCACCCCGGGCGCCTGGCGGCCGTACACCGCGGACGACTACCACGGCACGCACGTGGCCGGTGAGATCGCCGCGGCCCGCAACGGCATCGGCGTGGCCGGGGTCGCGCCCGGCGTGAAGGTGTCGGCCATCAACGTGACCGACCGGAACAACGGGCTCTTCTACCCCGAGAGCGTCGTGTGCGCGTTCGTGTTCGCGGCGGACCACGGCGTCGAGATCACGAACAACAGCTACTACGTTGATCCATGGCTGTACAACTGCATGGACGATCCAGATCAGCGGGCCATTGTTGACGCGGTCAACAGGGCGCAGCTGTACGCCCAGAAGAAGGGCACGCTCAGCCTGGCGTCGGCGGGCAACTCCAACGACGACCTGGACTCCCACGCGATCGTCGACGACTCGAGCCCCGACGACTCGACGGCCGTGCCGCGGACCGTCGACCCGCACGAGTGCTTCGACGTGCCGACGCAGCTCCCGGGTGTCGTCACGGTCAGCGCGACGGGCGTCAAGAACCTCAAGTCGTACTACTCCTCCTACGGCAAGGGCGTCATCGACGTCGCGGCCCCGGGCGGCGACCGGCTGTACCAGATCCCGGACACGCCCTCGCAGAACGGCCGCATCCTGTCGACCATGCCGAACGGCGAGTACGGCTTCCTCCAGGGCACCTCGATGGCCTCGCCGCACGCCGCGGGCGTCGCCGCGCTGCTGAAGTCGACGCACCCCAAGGCGAGCCCTGCCCAGTTGCAGGCGCTGCTGAAGGCGCAGGCGGACGCCACGAGCTGCCCGGCCTCCTACGACCAGGACGGGGACGGGACGCAGGACGCGGTGTGCGAGGGCGGCACCCGGGTCAACGGGTTCTACGGCTTCGGCATCGTCAACGCGCTGCGCGCGGTCAAGTGACCCGCCCGCCCCGACACTTCGCCCGACCCGGCACCACCCGCACGGACCGCTTGTACCGAGAACGAACTGGAGAGATTCTCATCATGACTGGGCTCCACCCTCGCTACCGGCGCACGATCGCGATCCCGCTCGGCATGGCCATCGCCACGGCCATGGCGTTCCTGCCCGCCACGGCGTCCGCCACCGGCCTGTCCGGCACCGGCGCCGAGGCCACCGGTGCCGTCAGCGACGTCCTCGCCTCCACCGCCACGGACGGGACGGCGCTCAGCTACGTCGTCAACGTCCGCCCCGGGCACGGTCCTTCGACTCAGGTGAAGAAGGCCATCGCGAAGGCCGGCGGCACGATCGTGACGTCGTACGACCAGATCGGCGTGATCGTCGTCCACTCGTCGAACCCCGACTTCGCGAAGACCGTCCGCAAGGTCCGCGGGGTCGAGTCGGCGGGCAACACGCGCAACGCACCGCTGCCGGCGCAGTCGACGACCGACGAGGGGACGCCGAAGGCGCTCAGCTCGGCGCAGATGTCCGCCGCGCAGGCCGCCGCCGACGCCGGCCAGGACCCCCTGGAGTCCTTGCAGTGGGACCTGCCGGCCATCAAGGCGGACAAGGCGCACGAGAAGTCGCTCGGCAGCAGCAAGGTGACCGTCGCCGTGATCGACACCGGTGTGGACGACACCCACCCCGACCTCGCGCCGAACTTCGACCGGGCCGCCTCGGTCAACTGCGTGACGGGCAAGCCGGACACCGCCGACGGGGCGTGGCGGCCGAGCGCCGAGGAGAGCCCGCACGGCACGCACGTGGCCGGTGAGATCGCGGCCGCCAAGAACGGCGTCGGCATGACGGGTGTGGCGCCCGGGGTGAAGGTCGCGGGCATCAAGGTGTCGACCACCGCCGGCTACTTCTACACGGAGGCCGTGGTCTGCGGCTTCATGTGGGCGGCCACGCACGGCGTCGACGTCACCAACAACAGCTATTACACCGACCCGTGGTACTTCAACTGCACCGACGACCCGGACCAGAAGGCCCTCGTCGAGGCGGTCACCCGGGCCTCGCGGTACGCGGAGAAGCGGGGCGTGGTCAACGTCGCCGCGGCCGGCAACGAGAACTACGACCTCGCGGCCGACGAGATCACCGACCCGGTCTCGCCGAACGACGGCACGCCCTCGGAGCGGGTGATCGACCCGTCGGAGTGCTTCGACATACCGACCCAGCTCCCGGGTGTCGTGACGGTCGCGGCGACCGGCGCCAAGGGCATCAAGTCGTCCTTCTCCAACTACGGCCTGGGTGTCATCGACGTCGCCGCGCCCGGCGGTGACTCGACGGCCTACCAGACGCCCGCGCCGCCCGCGACCAGCGGCCTGATCCTGGGCACGCTGCCCGGCGGCAAGTGGGGCTACATGGCCGGTACGTCGATGGCCTCGCCGCACGCCGCGGCCGTGGCCGCCCTGATCAAGTCGACGCACCCGTACGCCCCGCCGGCCCTGGTGAAGGCGCTGCTGTACGCCGAGGCCGACGCCACGCCGTGCACGGACCCCTACGACATCAACAGCGACGGCAAGGTCGACGCGGTGTGCGAGGGCTCCAAGAACCGCAACGGCTTCTACGGCTGGGGCACGGTGGACGCGCTGGACGCGGTCACGAAGTAGCGGCACGGGACGATCAAGGGTCGTCCACATATTGATTCAGTCAATACTGCATAGTGCAGTCATGACTGCAATCAAGTTCGTGGTGCGGGAGGGCGTCCCTCGGTGGCGCCTTCCCGTGCCGGACCTGGCGCGAGCCTGTGTGGGTGAGTGCGCACTGGCCGCCGCCGAACTGGGGGCGCGCCGGGCCGGGCTCGCCGAGGTGCCGTCGGTGCTCGTGGACGACGGAGCGGTCGCCACCGCGTTCCGGAGCGAGCGTCACCTGCTGGTCGACGGCCGCGCGCCGGTCGGCTTCGCACCGCTGTCCCGGTTCTGGCGGACGGCGGACGGGTGGGTGCGGACACACGCCAACTACCCGCACCACCGGGCCCGGCTGCTCGACGCGCTGGGGGTGCCGGAGGACGTGGCCGCCGTCGAGGCGGCGCTGGCCGAGCGGTCCGCCCTGGACGTCGAGGAAGCCGTGTACGCGGCCGGGGGTCTCGCCGTCGCCCTGCGCTCCCCCGCGCAGTGGGCCGCGCATCCGCAGGCGGCCGAGGTGGCGAAACGACCCCTGGTCGAACGGGGACGGCTGGACTCGGCACGCGCGCGTGCGTTCGCCCCTGTCGGCACCTCTCCCCTGCTGCCGGCCGCCGGTCTGCGCGTCCTGGACCTGACCCGGGTGCTCGCGGGCCCGGTCGCCACCCGCACGCTCGCCCTGCTCGGCGCGGACGTCCTGCGCCTGGACGCGCCCGGGCTTCCCGAACTGCCGGACCAGCACGCCGACACCGGCCTCGGGAAGCGGTCGGCGACGCTCGACCTGGCCGGCGACCGGCAGACCTTCGAGGAGCTGCTCGGCGCGGCGGACGTGGTCGTCACCGGGTACCGGCCGGGCGCGCTGGACCGGTTCGGACTGTCCGCCGAGGCCCTGGCGGAACGGCGGCCCGGCGTGGTCGTCGCCCAGTTGTCGGCGTGGGGCGCCTACGGGCCGTGGCGTGAGCGGCGGGGCTTCGACAGCCTCGTGCAGGCGGCCACCGGGATCGCGGTGCTGGAGGGATCGGCGGAGCGGCCGGGCACGCTGCCCGCGCAGGCCCTCGACCACGGGACGGGCTACCTGCTCGCGGCGGCCGTGCTGCGGGCCCTGGACGAGCAGGCGTCCGACGGCGGGAGCCGGTTCGTGCGGCTGGCGCTCGCACGGACGGCCCAGTGGCTGACGGACGGCGTGGACGGCACGGACGGCACGGGCGCGGTCCCGGAGGACGGCGAGGGCGGCCCCTACGACGGTCCCGGGCCCTGGCTGGCGGAGAGGGACAGCGCGCTCGGACGGCTGCGGTACGCCCTGTCCCCGGTGTCCTTCGAGGGCGGCCCCGTGGACTGGCACCGGCCGCCGGGGCCATGGGGGACGGACGCCGCGCGCTGGCACTGAGCGCGCCCGGACCGACGGCGGCACCCAGGACGCGTATGGGTGGAATGCCGTACCACCTTGCCGACGGCTGGTTGGTGTCGGCTAGTTGGTGACGAGCACCTTGAGCGCGGTGCGCTCGTCCATCGCCTTGTAGCCGTCGGGGACGCCCTCCAGGCGGACGGTCATGTCGAAGACCGGTGAGGCGTCGACGGTGCCGTCCAGGACGTCGGGGAGCAGTTCGGGGATGTAGGCCCGGACCGGCGCGACACCGCCGCGCAGGGCGATGTTCCGGTCGAACATGACACCGAGGTCGAGACCGGTGCCGCTGCCGTGCGGGACGCCGACGAAGCCGATGGCGCCGCCGTCCCGGGTGATGTTGACCGCCGTGCGCATGGACTGCTCGGTGCCGACGGCCTCCACGACGGCGTGCGCGCCCTGGCCGCGGGTGAGTTCGCGGACGGCTTCGACGGCCGCGTCCCCGCGCTCGGCGACCACGTCGGTGGCGCCGAAGCGGCGGGCGATGTCGGTGCGGACCTGGTGACGGCCCAGGGCGATGATCCGTTCGGCGCCCAGCCGCCTGGCGGCGAGCACCGCGCACAGTCCGACGGCTCCGTCGCCGACGACGGCGACCGTGGCGCCCGGGCGGGCTCCGGCGCCGAGGGCCGCGTGGTGGCCCGTGCCCAGCACGTCGGAGAGGGTCAGCAGGGACGACAGCAGGCGGTCGTCGGAGGCCGCCTCCTTGGGCAGCCGTACGAGGGTGCCGTCGGCGTAGGGGACGCGGACGGCCTCGCCCTGGCCGCCGTCGTAGCCGACGGAACCCCAGAATCCGCCGTGCTCGCAGGAGGTGGTCAGGCCCTCGCGGCAGTAGTCGCAGACGCCGTCGGACCACATGAAGGGGGCTACGACGAGGTCGCCCCGCTTGAGGGTGCGGACCTCGGACCCGGTCTCCTCGACGACGCCGAGGAACTCGTGGCCGATCCGCTGCCCCGGCTGCCGGGCCGCCTCGCCGCGGTAGGCCCACAGGTCGCTGCCGCAGATGCAGGCGCGCAGCACCCGCAGCACGGCGTCGGTGGGCAGTTGCACCACGGGCTCGGGCACGTCCTCCACGCGCATGTCGTAGGGGGCGTGGATGGTGGTGGCGCGCATGGCGAGGGTCCTTCTCGTGCGGGGTCGTGACGGCGCTCAGGGGGTGGTCGAGCGCATCTCACCGTACGTCGCCAGGGGCCCCGGGCGCGCTTCGAGCGCTCGTCGTACGCCGCCGGCCAGCAGGAACTGAGCGGCGATGTACGTGAGCATGATCCAGAAGTCGGGTCGTGGGAGCTGGGGCCAGTCGGCGACGCCGGTGGCGATGAGGGTGTCCGAGAGGACGAAGAGCGCACCGCCGAGTCCGGTGGCGGGGCCGAGCCGGGCGGCGGTGTACGCCATCGCCACGAGCAGGGTGCTGTAGCCGGCGACGGGGACGCGGAGGGCCGCCGGCAGGTCCGGCCACAGGAGCGCGACCAGGGTGACGAGGGAGAGGGCGTAGGCGGGGGCCGGGAGAAGGACACGCGTGCGTGGCGTGCCGTGCCGCACGAACAGCACGAGGTAGCAGACGTGGCCGGCGGCGAACGAGGCCATGCCGGCGAGGAAGGCCGGGTCGCTGTCGGACAGCAGCAGGACGTCGCCGCCCCAGCCGCACAGGAGCGCGGCGACGAGGAGGCGTGGTGCGCCGCTGACCCCTGCCCAGGCGGCGAGGAGCGGCATGAGCAGGGGCTTGGCGACGGTGTGGCCGGCGTCGAGGCCGACGGCAAGGGAGACGAGGTCGGTGAGGGTGACGGCGACGAGGCAGGCGAGCAGGAGGGCGGCGGCACGCGTGCGGGGGGACCTCCCGGCAGGAGCCGTGGACGCCCACCGCCCGGGGCGGCCTCTCACGCGGCCGCGCTTCCTTCGGCCGGAGCCGGTTCCGCTGTGGTCGTCGGGCCCGGTTCCCGTGTCGGCGTGGTGGCCGGTTCCGGTGTCGGCTGCCAGCCCGGCCCGCCGAACACCCGCCCGGCCCGCTCACGCCAACTCCGGGCGTTCTTGACGTCCTTGGCGATCGCCACGTACTCGTGCGTGGCCACCCTGATCGGGTTGAACGTGTTGATGTTCTTGGTCAACCCGTAGACGGGCCGTTCGGTCTCGGCGACGAACGAGCCGAAAAGCCGGTCCCAGACGATGAGGATCCCGCCGAAGTTGCGGTCCAGGTAGCCGCCCTGGGAGGCGTGGTGGACGCGGTGGTGGGACGGGGTGTTGAAGACGAACTCGAACCAGCGGGGCATCTTGTCGATGCGTTCGGTGTGGATCCAGAACTGGTAGACGAGGTTCGCGGAGGAGCAGAAGGCGAGCGCGGCCGGGTGGACGCCGACGGCGACGAGGGGGACGTAGAACGGCCAGACGGTCAGGCTCGTCCAGGGCTGGCGCAGCGCGGTGGTGAGGTTGAACTTCCGGCTGGAGTGGTGGACGACGTGACAGGCCCACAGGATGCGGATGACGTGGTGGCCGCGGTGGGACCAGTAGTAGAAGAAGTCCTGCCCGAGCAGCATCAGGGGGACCGTCCACCACAGGACGGGGACGCGGAGCGGGGTCAACTCGTAGAGGGCCGTGTAAATGGCGACGATCGGGATCTTCCACAGGAAGTCGAAGAAGAGACTGCCGAGTCCCATGCCCAGGCTGGTGGCGGCGTCCTTCGTCTCGTACCCGGCCGCGTCCTCGTCGGGATGGATACGGACGCTGATCATCTCGATGACGGTGAGCAGCACGAAGGCGGGTATGGACCAGACCACGACGTCGGGGAGGTTGGGCATGCGTGCACCGTAGAACCGCCGGTCGGGCACGGCTAGACGTTGTTACCGACAAGTATGACCGGTGGTACGCGCTTGCTTCTTGGCGATCTCCGCCAAGGGGCAGTGAGCGGCGATGCGGACGGGAGACGACGGGGCCGGGGAAGGACGGCTGAGCCGACAGTGGGCAGCCGGCTGTCGCGCCGGCGCGTCAACCGACCCCCGCAGCCCCCAGAAGCACCCCCACCGCGTAGGTGACCCCCATCGCCAGTACGCCGCCTCCGACGTTCCGCACCACCGCCCGTCCCGCGGCCGCCGCCCCCAGTCGCGCGCTGCTCCACCCGGTCAGCACCAGCGCCGCCACCACCGACACGACGGTCACCGGCACCCGCCACCCCGCCGGGGGCAGCACGATGGCGAGCAGCGGCAGCAACGCCCCCGCCGTGAACGCCAGGAAGCTCGCCCAGGCCGCGTGCCAGGGGTTGGTCAGTTCGTCCGGGTCGATGCCGAGCTCCACGCGTGCGTGCGCCCGCAGTGCGTCCCGTTCCGTGAGTTGTTCCGCCGCCTCGCGGGCCACGTCGCGGGACAGGCCCCGGCCCTCCAGAAGCTCCGTCAACTCCTCCAGCTCCGCCTCCGGCTGTTCGCGCAGCTCCCGCTTCTCCAGGGCCAACGCGGCCATCTCGGAGTCGCGCTGGGTCGACACGGACACATACTCCCCGGCCGCCATGGACATCGAGCCGGCCAGCAGGCCCGCCAGACCCGCCGTCAGCAATGCCGCGCGGTCGCTCGTCGCGCCGGCCACGCCGACGACGAGACCCGCCGTGGAGACGATGCCGTCGTTGGCGCCCAGGACGGCCGCGCGCAGCCAGTTGAGCCGGGCGCCGAGCCCGCCGCCGTGCGCCTCGCCGTGCGCCGGTCCACCCACACCCTCTTCGGTCATCCCCGGAGGATCGCACCCCGCTCCCCGCGAGCCGCGTACCGACTCCGCCGTGAGGGACTGTCAGTCGTGGCCCGTATCCTCGTGAACCATGCTCGAAGACCAGACGACCGCAGCGTCCTCCCCCACAGCGTGGCCGGCCGCGTATCCGCAGGGATACGCGGTCGTCGACGTGGAGACCACCGGCCTGGCCCGCGACGACCGGATAATCTCCGCGGCCGTCTACCGACTTGACGCCCGCGGCGAGGTCGAGGACCACTGGTACACGCTGGTCAATCCGGAGCGCGACCCGGGCCCGGTGTGGATCCACGGGCTGACGAGCGAGGCCCTCGAAGGCGCCCCGCTCTTCCAGGACATCGCCGACGAGTTCTCGGCCCGGCTCGACGGCCGCGTGCTCGTCGCGCACAACGCCGTCTTCGACTGGCAGATGATCGCCCGCGAGTACGCCCGCGCGGGCCGGGTGGCGCCGGTGACGCAGCGGCTGTGCACCATCGTCCTGTCGAAGGAGCTCGGCCTGCCGCTGCCCAACCACAAACTGGAGTCGCTGGCGGCCCACTTCGGCGTCGTACAGCAGCGGGCGCACCATGCTCTCGACGACGCGCGCGTGCTCGCGGAGGCGTTCCGGCCGAGCCTGCGGGCGGCCGCCGCGCGCAGCGTGCGGCTGCCGTTGCACGAGTGCCGGCCGCTGACCGAGTGGACGGACCGGGCGGTGCCCCGGCAGTCGGCGGGCTACGGCGGTTACCGGGCGACCAGTTGGCGGCCCGCGCGCAAGCGGCCCGCGTGCCCCTACCCCAACCCGGGGCGGTACGAGGACGGCAAACCCCTCAAACAGGGCATGCGGATCGCCTTTTCCGGGGACACCTCGACCGAGCGCGACCTCTTGGAGGACAGGGCGATCGAGGCCGGGCTGCACGTCGCCACCAGCATCTCCCGGCTGACCAGTCTGCTCGTCACCAACGACCCGGACTCGGGCACGTCCAAGGTGGTCAAGGCCCGGCAGTTCGGCACGCCGGTCGTCGACGAGGCCGCCTTCGGGCAGCTCCTGCGGGACGTGGAGCCGGCGTCGGAGCAGTGACCGCGCGCACCCGGTGCCGGGTCGGTCGCGGGAAGGGCGATGCCGTCCGGTCTGCCCGGCCTGACCTCCGCCCCCAGATGGCGCCTGGTGCAGTGGTCCGCTCGTCGTGGGCAGCCGTTCGCGAAGACCGGACGTCAGGGTCGCGCCGCCCGCCGGCGGGCGGACGGCGGCCGAGGCACACCCCGGGTGCGAGACGCGGCGTGCCCGCACACGGACCAGCCGGAGCGCGGGCCGGGGCGGCCGCGCGCCCGATGCGGACCCGGCAGCGCGCGGGGGTCACACAGCGGAGCCGATCTTGTCCACGATGCCGACCTTGCCCTCCGCACGGGCACAGTGCGCGCCGCAGAACCAGTGGCCGTCCACCTCGACGCCCTGGCCGATGATCTGCACCCGGCAGTGCTCGCAGATGGGGGCCATGCGGTGGATCGCGCAGGCGAACGAGTCGAAGACGTGGCGGGCCCCGTCCTTGGTCTCGACGGTGAACGCGAGCTCGTAGTCGTTCCCACACACTTCGCAACGTGTCATAAGCCGAATCGTCAGGCGCCCGGTCGGCACCCGCAAGCCGGCAGCGCTCCATCGGGTGGGCCCGGTCCGCGGGGCCTGAGCACACCCCTGTGCGAGCATCCGGCCGTCCGAGTTGTACGGTCGTGGGGTGTACCGCTTCCTGTTGTCCCGGCAGTGGGTGATCCTCACGCTGGTCGCCCTCCTCCTCATCCCCACGATGATCAGGCTGGGCATCTGGCAGATGCACCGCTACGAGGAGCGCACCGCCCGCAACCGGCTCGTCTCCGAGGCGCTGTCCGCCGAGCCGGTGCCCGTGGAGCGGATGACCTCGCCCGGACACACGGTCACCACCCACGACCGGTACCGCAGCGTCACCGCGAAGGGTCGCTTCGACACCTCCGACGAGGTCGTCGTCCGGCGCCGCACCAACTCCGACGACGAGGTCGGCTACCACGTCCTGACCCCCTTCGTCCTCGACGACGGCAAGGTGCTGCTGGTCAACCGGGGCTGGATCCCCGCCAACGGTCCCAGCCAGACCGCGTTCCCCAGGATCCCCGCACCCCCGAAGGGCGAGATCACCGTCACCGGGCGGCTGATGCCCGACGAGACGACCGCGGCGAGCGGCATCAAGAACCTCAAGGGGCTCCCGGACCGGCAGATCATGCTGATCAACAGCGAGCAGGAGGCCGAGCGGCTGGGCGCCACGGTGCTCGGCGGCTACATCGCCCAGACGGCCCCCGAGCCGAAGGGCGGCAGCCCGGAACTGATCGGCGCCGACCCCGGCAAGGAGGACGCCGCACTGAACTACGCCTACGCCATCCAGTGGTGGCTGTTCTCCGTGGGCGTGCCGATCGGGTGGGTCGTCCTGGTCCGGCGTGAACTGCGCGACCGCCGCGAGAAGGCGGACCGGGAAGCCGCGACGAAGGCGGAGCCCGCGGCGGTGTGACCGGCGGGCGACAGCAGCACCGGCGCGCACGGACTCCGCGGCCATCGGCGCAGGTCACCGCCGGCGCGCCCGGCAGCGCCCGCTCACGGCATCCGCAGCCACCCTCGCAGGTCACCGCCGGCGCCCGCAGCGTCGGCGAGCACCCCCGCTGGCGCGGCCCGGCGGCGTCACTCCCCCGGCCCCACCCCTGATTGCCCGCCCGACCGCCAGGGAAACCGCACTGCGTGCACCCCCGTATCGAGGACTACGCCCTCATCGGCGACGAACAGACCGCCGCCCTGGTCGGCATGGACGGCTCCGTGGACTGGCTGTGCCTGCCCCGCTTCGACTCGGCGGCCTGCTTCGCCCGGCTGCTCGGGGACGAGGAGAACGGCCACTGGCGGATCGCCCCCGAGGGCGCGGACCGGTGCACGAGGCGCGCCTACCGCCCCGGCACCCTCGTCCTGGACACCGAGTGGGAGACCGACGAGGGTGCCGTGCGGGTCACCGACCTGATGCCGCAGCGTGACGTGGCCCCCGACGTCGTACGGATCGTGGAGGGGCTGCGCGGCCGGGTCACCGTGCGCAGCACGCTCCGGCTGCGCTTCGAGTACGGCTCGGTCGTGCCGTGGGTGCGCAGGTCCGACGGGCACCGGGTGGCCGTCGCGGGACCCGACTCGACGTGGCTGCGCAGCGTGCCCGAGGTGCGCACCTGGGGCGAACACTTCGGCACGCACTCCGAGTTCACGGTGGAGGCCGGTGAGAAGGTCGCGTTCGTCCTGACCTGGCACCCCTCGCACGAGCCGCGCCCCCCGCTGACCGACCCCTTCGAGGCGCTGGAGAGCAGCGTGGCCGACTGGCAGGCGTGGGCGGCGCGCTGCCGCTACGACGGTCCGCACCGGGACGCCGTGGTCCGCTCGCTGATCACCCTGAAGGCGCTCACCTACCGGCCGACCGGAGGCATCGTGGCCGCGGCCACCACCTCGCTGCCGGAGGAGATGGGCGGGGTGCGCAACTGGGACTACCGCTACTGCTGGCTGCGCGACTCCACCCTCACCCTGGCCGCCCTGGTGCAGTGCGGCTATCTGGAGGAGGCCGAGGCATGGCGGAACTGGCTGCTGCGCGCGGTCGCCGGCGACCCGGCGGACCTCCAGATCATGTACGGCGTCGCGGGCGAGCGGCGGTTGCCCGAGTTCGAGCTGCCGTGGCTGTCCGGCTTCGGCGGCTCCCGGCCGGTGCGCATCGGCAACGAGGCCGTGAAACAGCTCCAGCTCGACGTGTACGGCGAGGTCATGGACTCGCTGTCGCTGGCCCGGCAGGCGGGCCTGCCCGCGAGGTCGCACATGTGGTCCCTGCAAAGGGTCCTGCTGGACTTCCTGCGGTCCTCGTGGCGGCAGCCGGACGAGGGGATCTGGGAGGTGCGCGGCGGCCGCCGCGACTTCGTCCACTCGAAGGTCATGGTGTGGGTGGCCGCCGACCGCGCGGTGCGCACCCTGGAGGCCTTCCCGGATCTGACCGGCGACCTGGAGGGCTGGCGCGCGCTGCGCGAGGAGGTGCACCGCGAGGTGTGCGAGAAGGGCTACGACCCCGACCGCAACACCTTCACCCAGTACTACGGCTCACGCGAACTCGACGCGTCCCTGCTGCTGATCCCGCGCACCGGCTTCCTGCCGGCGGACGACCCCCGTGTCGTCGGCACCGTCGACGCGATCCGCGCGGAGCTGGACCACGACGGGCTGGTACGGCGGTACAGCGCCGAGGAGACCCCCGTGGACGGGCTGCCCGGCGGCGAGGGCACGTTCGTGGTGTGCTCGTTCTGGCTCGCCGACGCGCTCCACATGACCGGTCGCGGGCAGGAGGCGCGGGACCTCTTCGACCGCCTGCTGGGCCTCGCCAACGACGTGGGGCTGCTGTCCGAGGAGTACGACCCGGTGGCCGGCGCCCAGCTCGGCAACTTCCCGCAGGCGTTCAGCCACATCGGTCTGGTGAACACCGCCCTCACTCTGTTCGGGGGCGAGGAGGCAGGATAGGGGCCATGGATCTTGGACTGAAGGACCGTGTGTACGTCGTCACCGGAGCGACCCGTGGGCTCGGCAACGCGGCCGCGCGTGAGCTGGTCGCGGACGGGGCGAAGGTCGTGGTGACCGGCCGGGACGAGGAGCGTGCGCTCGCCGCGGCCGCGGAGTTGGGGCCGAACGCCGTGGGCGTTGCCGTCGACAACGCCGATCCGTCGGCGCCCGAGCGGCTGATCGCCGCCGCGCGTGAGCACTTCGGCGGCTTCGACGGCGTGCTCATCAGTGTCGGCGGGCCCCCGCCCGGTTTCGTCGCCGACAACACGGACGAGCAGTGGCAGGCCGCGTTCGAGTCGGTGTTCCTGGGCGCGGTCCGGCTGGCCCGGGCGGCCGCGGCGGAGCTGGAGGACGGAGGCGTGATCGGCTTCGTGCTGTCGGCGTCGGTGCACGAGCCGATTCCCGGCCTGACCATCTCGAACGGCCTGCGGCCCGGTCTCGCCGGGTTCGCGAAGTCACTCGCGGACGAACTCGGACCGCGCGGCATCCGGGTCGTCGGTCTGCTTCCGTCGCGCATCGACACGGACCGCGTGCGCGAACTCGACGCGATGTCGGCCGATCCCGAGGCCACCCGGGCCGCCAACGAGTCCCGGATTCCGCTGCGCCGGTACGGGACGCCGGAGGAGTTCGGGCGGGCGGCGGCGTTCTTCCTGTCGCCCGCCGCCTCCTATCTGACCGGGGTCATGCTGCCCGTCGACGGGGGCATGCGGCACGGGTTCTGAGGCGCCCCCGGGTTTCTCAACTCACCCTCTCCGCCTTGTGTTTGACGGCGGTCATGCGGACCTCGGCCGGTAGTGAGTCGAGGCCCGCCGAATTGCGGGCGTGCGCCAGGGACTCCGCCGTCAGGTGGTGCAGGGTCGTTCCGGGGTCCACGTGCGGTTCCAGGTGGAGGTGTACGTGGGTCTCCGGGGCGTCCGGGCGGCCTTTGAGACGCGCCTGGGCCCGCTGTACGCCGTCCAACTGCCCCGCGTCGCTCATCAGGACGCCCTCCAGGGCCCGGCCCCTCAGGAGCGCGCCCTCGCCGTCGCCGGTGTTGACGCGCACCTCCGTGAGCCGGCGCCTGCGCAGGACCGCCGTCAGCCACCACAGGGTCAGGAGCACCACGAGCGCCAGTGCGGCGATGACCGCGGGCCACCACCAGCCCTCGCCGTCCCAGCGGGTGCGCTCCGCGTCGCTCAGCAGGACGTCCTTCTTGCCGTCGTGGATCCACCAGGAGGGCGGGTCGAGGCCGAGGCCCACGGCGAGCACCGAGCCGCCGACGACGAGCAGGACCAGGCCCACCAGGCCGATCAGTACACGGTTGACGGTCCTCTGCATCGGCCTCAGCCCTTCTTCCCGGTGCTCCGCGCCACGTGCACCGACAGGGCGGGGGGCCGGGCCAGGCCCAGTCCCCTGACCGCCTCGCCGAGGCTCGCGTCGAGGTCGGCGCGCACGTCGTCCAGTTCCCGGAAGTGGGAGACCGCGCGGACGTCGGCCTTCCGCCGCCTCACCCGTACGCGTGCGGACTGGACGCCGGCCACCTCCATGGCCCGGTCGCGCAGGACCATGGCGGCCGCGTCCCGGTGGAGACCCGCGCGGACGTCGGGGTGGGTGCGGCTCATCGGCAGGAGACCGCGCAACCCCGGTGTGAGGGCCAGGACCAGCAGCCACAGGCCCAGAGCGGCGGCCGCACCGGCGCCGACCAGGACCCAGGTGTCGTCCAGGGGGCGGGTGGCGAGCTGCTCGGAGAGCGTGCGGCGCCAGTGCATGGCCGGCCGGTGGGCCCGGACGGCCGCGATGTCGTACAGGAAGATCCCCGCGAGGAGCAGGAGCAGCAGGGCGACGAGACCGGCCGGCACCCGGCGCGCCGACCAGAAGCGGTGTGCGCCGCCGGCCGTCCCGGCCTCCGGGACGGCCGGTGGTCCGTACCCGGCGGTCGCCGCGGAGTCGTCGCGCCGGTCCGGTTCCGCCCGTTCGATGACCGGCAGTCGTTGTGTGGTGCCCTCGGAGCCCTGGGGCTCGCTCATCGCGTCCTCCCCTGTGCCGCGCCCTGCGCCTGTGCCGGGTACAGCCGCTCCACCTGGACCGCGACCTCCGACACCTCCATTCCCACCAACGCGACTACCCGCTCGACCACTTGCTGACGCACCTCGCGGCAACGCCTGCCGATGTCACCGGGATAGCCGAGTTCGAGGTGCATGCGGATGCGGGCCACCTCGTGGTGGACGGCGACGGTGGCGTAGGGGGGCTCGGCCTCGGCGGGGAGGTCCCCGAGCGCCTCACGGGCCGCCTGTCCTGCGACCTTCGCCACCACCCGGTCGGCGATCCTCGTGGCCCCGCGGTCGCCGGGGGGAACGGCGGTCGCGGTCAGGGGTCTGCGGAGTTCGTCCGCCGCACCGGCCGTACTGCTCACGGACGTCATCTCCGCCGGTCGTCACGGGTGCGGAAGAAGTCGCCGATCTCCAGGTCCCCTTCCAGGAACCGGCCGACGACGAAGCCGATGGCGCCCAGCGCCGCCACCAGCAGGAAGGCGCCGAACCCGCCGAAATATCCCGCGAAGCCCAACGCCATGCCGGCGATCAAACCGACCACGGCCATGCTCATCGTGCGCTCCCTCAAGGTCCCTGGGGCTGAGTGCGACTACTGGATCCGGGGCTCCGGCTCCTCGTCCTCCTCGTCGGGCAGCTTCACGTCGCTCACCGCGATGTTGACCTCGACGACCTCGAGACCGGTCATCCGTTCCACCGCGGTCACGACGTTCTCCCGTACGTCCTTGGCCACGTCCGCGATGGAGACGCCGTAGTCGACGACGATCTCCAGGTCGAGCGCAGTCTGCACCTCGCCGACCTCGGCCTTGACCCCGCGGGTCGCGGACTTCGAACCGCCGGGCACCCGGTCCCGTACGGCCCCGAAGGTGCGGCTCAGTCCGCTGCCCATGGCGTGGACGCCGAGGACGTCCCGTGCCGCGAGCCCGGCGATCTTCTCCACGACACCGTCGGCGATGGTGGTCCGCCCACGGGTCGCCGGGTCGCCGCCGCCGCGCTTGACGGTCTTGCGCGCCTGCGACTCCACTTCGGTGTTCTGCGTCGTCTCGGTCATCGCCGTCACCCCTTTCGGTCGTCCTCCTTCGACCACCGTAAGCGCGGTTGCGCGAACGCGCGCCGGAGATGCGGCAGGCTGGAGGAATGACGGCGGAGCAGTGGGCACGGACGGTGCGGCAGCAGCTCGGGCTCGGCAGGCTGCTGCCGCTGGGCGGGCCGCGTGACGGCGCGTGGATCTCCGAGGAGGCGGCCCGGGAGGTGCTGCGGGCGGCGGCCGGTGACCTGCGGAATGTGCGGCTGGGCGCGGTGCGGATCGGGCTCGCCCGTCCGGAGGAGACGTACGAGTCCGCCGTACCGGCGCCTCCGAGTGCGCTGCCGCCCGGGCCGCTGCGGCTGGCGGCGGAGTTCGAGGCCGTGCCGGCCCAGCCGCTGCCGGTGACGGCGGAGCGGCTGCGCGGCGCGCTCGCGGGGGCGGCGGCCGGGCGGCTGGGGCTGGAGCTGGTCGAGGTGGACCTGCGGGTGACGGCCCTGCTGGAGGAGGACGCGGAGCGTTCCGCCGTACGGGCGTCCGAGCCGCCGCGTCCGGCCGAGGCGGGGCCGGGTGACGAGACCCTCGCCGGGGTCGCCGCGCTGGCGGTGCCCGGGGTGGACCGGCTGACCGGGGTGCTGGGACGGCCGGTGCACGTCGAGGACCGGGAGACCGGGGCCGGTTCGCTGCCGCGCCGCCATGTCCGCGTCGAACTGGCGGTGGGCGCGGACCGCCGGGCCCTCGACGTGGCCCGGGAGGTCCGCGCCGCCGTGGGAGCGGCGCTGCCGGACGGTCCGACGGTGGCCGTGCTGGTGACGGCCGTGGCGGTTTAGTCGCCCACTCCGGCGAGGTCCCGCAGCCGGCGTGCCTGGGCCGCGCGCTCGGCGCCGCGCTGCTCGTCGTAGGTCCGGTCCTGGGCGCCGCGCAGCAGCGCCTTGGTCTCGATGACCGCGTCGCGGGGGGCGGACAGGAGGGCGGCCGCGAGGTCGCTGACCGCTCCGTCGAGCTGGTCGAGGGGTACGGCGATGTTGGCGAGGCCGGTGCTCACGGCCTCCTCGGCCAGGACGAAGCGCCCGGTGGCGCAGATCTCCAGCGCCCGGGCGTATCCGACGAGACCCACCAGAGGGTGGGTGCCGGTGAGGTCGGGGACCAGGCCGAGGCTGGTCTCGCGCATGGCGAACTGCACGTCGTCGGCGACGACCCGCAGGTCACAGGCGAGGGCGAGCTGGAAGCCCGCGCCGATGGCATGGCCCTGCACGGCGGCGATGGACACGAGGTCGCTGCGCCGCCACCAGGTGAAGCCCTCCTGGAACTCCGCGATGGCGGCGTCGAGTTCGGCGTCACCACTGCGGGCCAGGTCGACGAACGACGGCTCGCCCTCGATCCCCTCGGGCGTGAACATCTGCCGGTCGAGTCCGGCGGAGAAGGACTTGCCCTCGCCACGCAGCACCACGACCCGGACGGAGCCCGGCACCAGCCGGCCGGCCTCGGCGAGCGCCCGCCACAGAGCCGGGCTCTGGGCGTTGCGCTTGGCGGGGTTGGTCAGCGTCACCGTGGCGAGGGTGTCCTCGACGGTGAGCCGTACGCCGTCCTTGTCGAGCAGGGGAACGAGTTCCTGGCCATCCTGGCCGGACGTCGCCATGGGGCGCCTCCGATGGGTGCGGTCATCCTCCGTGCCGCGGGACGGCACAGCTAAGTGACTGCACAGTAACCACCCGGCCAGTCGGCCGACCGACCGGGTGGTCACCATCGAAGACGATGAGCCGCCCGGTTCAGGACGAAGCGGCCTTCTTGCCCCGCGTCGCTCCGCCACGCCCACGAAGCGTGACGCCCGATTCGCTGAGCATCCGATGCACGAAGCCATACGAGCGGCCGGTTTCCTCGGCCAGTGCCCGAATGCTCGCACCGGAGTCGTACTTCTTCTTCAGGTCTGCCGCGAGCTTGTCGCGCGCGGCGCCGGTCACCCGGCTGCCCTTCTTCAGAGTCTCGGCCACCCGTGCCTCCTCATGGGAAGTGCGCTCTGGTTCTCTCATGATCACCCCTCCGGGCGTTCATGGCCACCCATTCGGCAAGGTCCGTGAGACATGGTTTTGACGACAGGAGCGCGTCCCCACATATGGAATCCCTGATTCCACACGGGCGCGTTCGTACCGCCGAACGGGTTCCTTTGTGAAGTGCCAGGTCAGAGACGCACGACGGCCGAGCCCTTGTCGATGAAGGGCTCGGCCGCGAAATCGATGTAGGACACACCTCGGTACGAGGAGATCTCACACAGATGATGGATCACCGGTGGGCCGAATGATCCATACGCCGTTGATCACGCATTCGATCAAGCGGCGGCGACGGTCAGGCGAGGGCGACGAGATCCGCGTAGTCCGCGCCCCACAGGTCCTCGACGCCGTCCGGCAGCAGGATGATCCGCTCCGGCTGGAGCGCCTCGACGGCGCCCTCGTCGTGGGTGACCAGCACGACCGCGCCCTTGTAGGTGCGCAGCGCGCCGAGGATCTCCTCACGGCTGGCCGGGTCGAGGTTGTTGGTGGGCTCGTCGAGGAGCAGGACGTTCGCCGAGGAGACGACCAGGGTGGCGAGCGCGAGGCGGGTCTTCTCACCGCCGGAGAGGACCCCGGCCGGCTTGTCGACGTCGTCACCGGAGAACAGGAACGAACCGAGCGTCTTGCGCACCTCGACGAGGTCGAGGTCGGGGGCCGCCGAGCGCATGTTCTCCAGGACCGTGCGCTCCGGGTCGAGGGTCTCGTGCTCCTGGGCGTAGTAGCCGAGCTTGAGGCCGTGGCCGGGCACGACCGCGCCGGTGTCGGGCTGCTCGGTGCCGGCGAGCAGGCGCAGCAGGGTGGTCTTGCCCGCGCCGTTGAGGCCCAGGATGACCACGCGGGAGCCCTTGTCGATGGCCAGGTCGACGTCGGTGAAGATCTCCAGCGAGCCGTACGACTTCGACAGGCCCTCCGCCATCAGCGGGGTCTTGCCGCAGGGCGCGGGCTCGGGGAAGCGCAGCTTGGCGACCTTGTCCTGCTGCCGGACCGCTTCGAGGCCGGAGAGGAGCTTGTCGGCGCGCCTGGCCATGTTCTGCGCGGCGACCGTCTTGGTGGCCTTGGCGCGCATCTTGTCGGCCTGCGAGTGCAGGGCCGCGGCCTTCTTCTCGGCGTTCTGCCGCTCGCGCTTCCTGCGCTTCTCGTCGGCCTCCCGCTGCTGCTGGTAGAGCTTCCAGCCCATGTTGTAGACGTCGATCTGGGCGCGGTTGGCGTCCAGGTAGAACACCTTGTTGACGACCGTCTCGACCAGGTCGACGTCGTGGGAGATCACGATGAAGCCGCCGCGGTACGTCTTGAGGTAGTCGCGCAGCCAGACGATCGAGTCGGCGTCGAGGTGGTTGGTCGGCTCGTCGAGGAGCAGGGTGTCGGCGTCCGAGAACAGGATCCGGGCCAGCTCGATACGGCGGCGCTGACCACCCGAGAGGGTGTGCAGGGGCTGGCCGAGGACCCGGTCGGGGAGGTTCAGCGCGGCGGCGATGGTGGCCGCCTCGGCCTCGGCGGCGTACCCGCCCTTGGTGAGGAACTCCGTCTCCTGGCGCTCGTACTGCCGCAGCGCCTTCTCGCGGGTGGCGCCCTGGCCGTTGGCGATGCGCTGTTCGTTGTCGCGCATCTTCTTCAGCAGGACGTCCAGGCCGCGCGCGGAGAGGATGCGGTCGCGGGCGAGCACGTCGAGGTCGCCGGTGCGGGGGTCCTGGGGGAGGTAGCCGACCTCGCCGGAGCGGGTGATCTGGCCCGCGGCCGGGATGCCCTCGCCGGCCAGGCACTTGGTGAGGGTGGTCTTGCCCGCGCCGTTGCGGCCGACCAGGCCGATGCGGTCGCCCTTGGCGACTCGGAAGGTGGCGGACTCGATGAGGACTCGGGCGCCGGCGCGCAGCTCGATACCGGAGGCGGAGATCACGGACAGACTCCAGGGCGGATTCGGGATTGACGGATGGGCGGCTGAGGACGTTCCCGCCGTCTAATGCGCGAGGAGAATGGCCATGGGCCAAGTCTAACGGGGGCGTGCAAGCACTTTTTCTGGGTTCGGGTGTTCGGTTGGTCTCGCTCCGGGTATCCGGTCGGTCCCGTCGCCGTCCCTCGTTCGGTCGCGTGTCCGAGGCCGGGGAGGGGCCGCCGGGCGAGGATGCCTTGCGGGGGACCGGTGAGCGCAGAGGGCGGTGTCCGCATGCAGTTCGACGACGACGCCAGGTTGGACACCTCCGAGGTGCAGGACGTGCGCGGCAGTCGCATCCCGGGCGGGAAGGCGACCATCGGCGGTGGCATCGGGGGGCTGGTGGTGCTGCTCCTCGGTCTCTTCCTCGGTGTCGGCCCGGACCAGCTCGGGCTCACCGACAGCGGCGGACAGCCCGCGGCCACGGCCTCCGGCCTCGCCGAGGTCGAGCGGAGCTGCCGGACCGGGCAGGACGCGAACACCCGCGACGACTGCCGGACGGTGGCCGTGGTGAACAGCGTGCAGGACTACTGGGACCAGGAGTTCGAGCGGCGCGGCGCCACCTACACCCCCTCCCCCACCGTCCTCTTCGGCGACCGGGTCGGCACCGCGTGCGGCTCGGCGACCTCGGCGGTCGGGCCGTTCTACTGCCCGGGCGACCGGAAGGTCTATCTGGACCTCGGGTTCTTCGACGAGCTGCGCTCGAAGTTCGGGGCCTCCGGCGGGCCGTTCGCGCAGGCGTATGTGGTGGCGCACGAGTACGGCCATCACGTGCAGGACCTCATGGGCACGCTGAGCCGGTCGCAGGACGGGCGCACCGGCGCCGGCAGCAACGCGGTGCGGGTGGAGCTCCAGGCGGACTGCTACGCCGGGGTGTGGGCGCGCCACGCGACCACCACGAAGGACGAGTCGACGGGCCGCCCGCTCATCACGAGCCTGACCGACGCGGACATCGCCGACGGCCTGGACGCGGCGGCGGCCGTGGGCGACGACCGGATCCAGGAGCGGTTCCAGGGCCGGGTGACACCGGAGTCGTGGACCCACGGGTCGGCGCAGCAGCGGCAGCAGTGGTTCCGCGAGGGGTACCGGAGCGGCGAGCTGGAGCGGTGCGACACGTTCCGGTGACGGCCGGTGTCCGGTGCGGGGGCGGCTGTCAGTGGTCGCTGCGAGACTGGTCCACGGATCGATGTCCGGCTTTTTGGTCACAAGGGAGTGATCGGCATGACGGGGACCGGCGGTGGACGCCCGAGCATCTGCCCGGCACTGCTGTACGCGGACGCGAAGGCTGCGGTCAAGCAGCTCACGGAGGCCTTCGGCTTCACCGAGCTCGCGGTGTACGAGGGCGAGGACGGCCTGGTGACGCACGCCGAGCTCGCGCAGGGCGACGGCGTGGTGATGCTCGGCTCCAAGGGCACCGGCAGCGCCTACGACAAGCTGATGAAGGACGCGGGCCCGGCCGGGGTGTACGTCGTCGTGGACGACGTCGACGCGCATCACCGCCGCGCCGTGGAGCACGGCGCGGAGATCCTGATGCCCCCGACGGACCAGGACTACGGCTCGCGGGACTACATGGCCCGGGACGCCGAGGGCAATGTGTGGAGCTTCGGGACGTACGCCCCGCAGACCCGCACCTGACTCAGCCGCCGGTGTGCACCTGGAAGGCGGCGCGGCGGACGGCCTTGGCGAGCGCCGGGTCGGGGTGCGCGGCGGCGAGCGCGACCAGGACCTGCACGGTGCGCGGATGGCCCACGGCCCGTACCTCGTCGAGCAGTTGGGGCACCGTCGGCTGGAGGGCGGACTCCAGGTGCCGCACCAGCATGGGGGCCTCGCCGTGGTCCGCGACGGCGGCAGCCGTGTCGACCCACAGCCAGGTGGCCTCCTCGCGGGTGAGGACCTCGTGGGCGTCCTCCGGGTCGATCCCGTCGTGCTCGGCCAGCCACAGCAGGGCGTACGGCCGCAGGGTGGGCTCGTCGGCCACCGCGCGGACGTCGGGCTCGGCGGGGGCGCCGACCACCCGCAGCGCCTCGAAGGCCAGGCCGCGCAGCAGGGCGTCGTCCCCGCGGGCGGCCCCGAGGAGCTCGGTGACGGCACTGCCGACGGGGCGGGCGGCGAGCCACGCGCGGTACTCGGCGCGGGCCGCGTTGGGGCGGAGCTGGGCGCAGCCGCGCAGCATCTCCTCGGCGGCGACCTCGATGTTGCCGGCGGGGCTCTGGGCGGCGACGCAGATCTGCTCCAGCTTGACCCACACCGCCCAGCTGCCGAGCGGGGTGAGGGTGGCCTGGCCGTCGCCGTAGGTCAGGGCGCCGACGGAGGCGAGGGCACGCAGGGCCCAGTCGAGAAGCGGGGCGAGCGGCGCGTCGGCCGTCTCGGGCTCCTCCACGGGCTCCGGCTGCGGGCCGTAGGGGATCTCGCAGCGCTCGGTGCGCAGTTCGGTGACCCGCTGCTCCAGGAGGTCCAGGAGCTGCTCGACGGGGACGGGACCGGCGGACAACTGGAGGAAGGAGAGTACCTGGGGCATGGCCGAGACGACCTCGGCGACGGCGGCGGGCTCCCGGTCGGCGGGCTCCGGGAAGGCGAGCGACCAGGCGTCGAAGAGGGCGACCCAGCCGCGCAGGACGGCACTGTCGTCGCGGTCCCAGGCGCGCAGCCGCCAGCCCGGGCGGGCGTTGTCCCCGTGCACCTCGACGAGGCCGGCGAGGCGGGCGGTGTCCCAGTCGGCGCGGACCTGGGCCGCGGTCAGGCCGAGGTCCGCGGCCGCGCGGGCGGCGGTCTCGTCGGAGAGCGTGCCACTGCCGTCGGAGCCCGCGCCGTCCCGACCGGGTCCCAGGGCACCGTCGGCCCAGTGTGCGACGCGGGCCGCGGCGGCAAGACCGGTGCGCGCCATTCTGGCCAGTTCCGCGGGGGCCGGTGTGCCCTCCGGGGGGCGGGGCGCGGGGCGCCGTGGGCGCCGTTGGTTCACGGCTGTGGGGGCGGCGGCCAGGGGTCGCGGGCGGACGAGTCGAAGCCTGGAGTCGCGCGGGATACGGGACGTCACGGGTGCAGTCTTCCGGTTGACGGTCCGAAAACCCAAACGGAATGCCGCCGCGGGACCCGGGCGGGTCCCGCGGCGGGGCCGCGCGGAGGGGCATACGCCGAGATCAGGCCAGTGGTACGGGCTTAAACGGAAGCTGCGGGACCGGGGCGCCCTGAGGTCACATCAGCGGGGTGAGGAAACGGCGCAGTGCCTCTTCGTAGCCGCTCGGGTCGGCGTTCCACATCGCCGCGTGGGGGGCCTGACGGACCGTGTGGAGGGCGATCCGGTCGGGGTGGGCGTCGGCGAGCCGGCGGGAGAGGTCCCAGGGGGCGATCGTGTCGTCGGGGCCGTGGATGAGCAGGGTCGGCGGCGGGGATACGCCGGGGCCCGTGTCGTCGGTGCGGTCCGCGTGGTCGACGTAGGGGACGGTGCGGTCGGCGTACAGGCCGGAGTGGCCGCTGGGCAGGCCGGTGCGGCCCTGGGCCGCGCGCACCGCGAGCGGGAGGAGGACGCCGGGGGTGCGGCGGGCCGCGGCGAGGGCACGCAGGGTCAGCTCCCAGCTGAGCACCGGGGAGTCCAGCACGAGCCCCTTGACGCGGTCGCGCACACCCGAGCGGGCGGCGGCGCGCAGGGCCATCGTGGCGCCGGTGGACCAGCCGTGCAGCACGAGTTGGCGGGCGCCGTTGCTGACGGCGTAGCGCATCGCCGCGTCCAGGTCGCGCCACTCGGTCTCGCCGAAGTGGTTCAGGCCGTCCGGCGGGCGGGGGGCGCCGACGTCGCCGCGGTGGACCGGCGCGAGGACCGGGAAGCGGTGGCGGTGCAGGAACTCCATGACGTTCAGGGCGTGTTCGCGGGTCGTGCCGAGGCCGTGCACCGCGATGACCCAGGTGTCGCGCACTCCGGGGACGAACCAGGCGGGCAGGGCGCCGAGTTCGCCAGGGATCTCGACGTCGGTGTGGTCGAGGCCGAGGGCCGACCCCGGGTCGCCGACGTACGCGTTCGGGGTGAGCCACACCTTGTCGCCGGGTGCCAGGGTGCCGTGGGTGACGCGCTCCAGTCGGCGGACGACGGTGTCGGCGGAGTGCGGTTCCGCGGCGAGCACGGGCCCCACGACGGCGTGGGAGGCGTCGCCTGCCAGGCCGTAGGTGCCGGGGCGGAGGGTGGCGAGGTCGCGCGTGAGGGTGATGCGGCCGGCGGCGGTGGAGTGGACGGTGAGCCGGGGTTCGCCGGGCAGGGGGCGGCCCGCGGGCGCCTTCAGTCCGGCGTCGCTGGCGATCCGCCCGGCGACGATTCCGGCGGCGCCGGCGGCCAGGGCTGCGGTGACGGCGGCGGCCGTCGCTTTGACAGTGCGCACGCTTTTCAGTGTCGCGGGGGATGGGGGTTGGGGCCAGTGGGCGGTCGTTTTGGGGGCGGGTGCGGGTTGGTGGGGGCGGGCGTTTTTGCGCAGTTCCCCGCGCCCCTGATGCCTGCGGCGGCCTGCCCGGCTCCGGTGGGGGCTTGTGTAGCGCGTGCGGTGCGGTTTGGGGGCGGGGCCGGGGTGGGAGGTGTCCGTCCTCGGTCCGGCGGCTCGGTCTCTTGAGCAGGGCTCGGTGACGGACGCCGGCCGCTGCGGGCGGACACCCCCCACCCCGTCCCCTCACCGCCGTACGCGGCCGCACGAGCGTCCACATGGCCCACCAGGGGCGCCACCGAGCACCCCTTACGGCCGCTGCCCGTACCCCCGCAACCGCTCCCCCACTTCCGCGAGCTGTTCCTCCGTCAGGAGGTTCGGGGTCAGGTCCGGGACCGAGCGGGCCGTCAGCCACAGGTGGCACATCCACTCGAGTTGGGCCGTGCGGTCGTAGGCCTGGGCGAGGGTGCTGCCGTAGGTGATCGTGCCGTGGTTCTGGAGGAGGCAGGCGGAGCGGCCGGCGAGGGCGCGGAGCATGTTCTCGGCCAACTCGGCGGTGCCGTAGGTGGCGTAGGGGGCGACCCGGACGGGGCCGCCGAGCGCGCTGGTCATGTAGTGGATCGTGGGGAGCTCGGGCACGAGCGTGGAGACGGCCGTGGCGTGCACCGCGTGGGTGTGGACGACCGCGCGGGCGTCGGTGCTGCCGTAGACCGCCAGGTGCATGGGGAGTTCGCTCGTCGGCACCAGGGTGCCGAGGGTTTGGCGGCCCCGCAGGTCGACTCCCGTCACGTCGTCCGGCGTGAGGCGGTCGTAGGGGACGCCCGAGGGGGTGACCAGGACCGTGTCCCCGACGCGTACCGAGACGTTGCCGGAGGTGCCGACGACCAGTCCGTCGGTGACCGTACGGCGGGCCGTGTCGACCAACTCGCCCCAGGCGTCCGCCTCCTCGGGCCGCACCTCTCGCGTGCCGTTCCGTCCCTCTTGATCCTGCCCTCGCTCAGCCATGCCGTGATCCTGCCAGCCGGGGCGCCGGGCCGTCGCGGGGCCGGGGCTTCGCCCCTCTTGTGCGGCTTGGCCGGGAATGGACCGTAATTCGACGATCTTCCAGTAGCCTCTGGACTTTGTCGCACACGACGCCATTTCGGGGGACACATGGCCCGTGACCGCAGGAACGCCCTGGCCCTTGCCCTGGTCCTGCTCGCCGTCGGAGGCGTGGCGCTCGCCGGGTCGCCCGCCCCGGCGGCGGACCTGCCCAGGGGGCACGACGTCTCCTCGCACCAGAAGAACGTCGACTGGCGGAAGGCCAGAGCCAAGGGCGCCCGGTTCGTGTACGTCAAGGCGACCGAGTCGACCGACTACCGCAACCCGCGCTTCGGACAGCAGTACAACGGGGCGCGCGAGGCGGGCATCATCCGCGGGGCGTACCACTTCGCGCTGCCGGACAGGTCGTCGGGCAGGGCGCAGGCCGCGTACTTCGTGCGCAACGGCGGCGCCTGGTCGGCGGACGGCTGGACGCTGCCGCCCGCGCTGGACGTCGAGTACAACCCGTACGACAGGAAGCACAAGTGCTACGGCCTGAGCAGGGCGAGGATGGTCGGCTGGATCCGGTCGTTCAGCGAGGAGGTCGAGCGGCTCACCGGTCGCCGGCCGGTGATCTACACGACCGCCCACTGGTGGAACGCCTGCACGGGCGGCAGCGGCGCCTTCGCCGGGGATCACGCGTTGTGGATGGCACGCTACGGGTCGGACCCGGGCGCGCTGCCCGGCGGGTGGTCCTACTGGACCATCTGGCAGTACGACAACAGCGGCAGCCTGCCGGGTGACCAGAATCTCTTCAACGGGTCGGCGCGGCAGCTGAAGAGGTTCGCCGCCGGGGCCTAGCCATGGGGCGCCTGGGGCGCACGGGGGCCGCGGGGTTCGGCAAAGCCATAGCCGAAGATTCCGGTCACCATGCGGCCCGCCTCAGTTCACCTTCCGTTCATCCAGGTTACTTACCTTCAACATGCCAATGACCTCGAACGATTGCCTGGGTAAATGGAAAACTTCTCGCTGATCCTCGCGATTGTGGTCGTCACCGCACTCGCGTTCGATTTCACGAACGGTTTTCACGACACCGCCAACGCGATGGCCACCACCATCTCGACCGGTGCGCTCAAGCCCAAGGTCGCGGTGGCCATGTCCGCCGTGCTGAACCTTGTGGGCGCCTTCCTCTCGGTGGAGGTCGCCAACACGATCTCCAAGGGTCTCGTCGACGAGACCGGCATCCGTCCCGAGGTCATCTTCGCCGCCCTGGTCGGCGCGATCCTCTGGAACCTGCTGACCTGGCTGGTGGGACTGCCCTCCAGCTCCTCGCACGCCCTCATGGGCGGTCTGATCGGCGCCACCATCGCCTCGGCCGGCTTCGGCGCGGTGCACGGCGACGCGCTCGTCACCAAGGTCCTGATCCCGGCGGTCGCCGCGCCGATCGTCGCGGGCGTCGCCGCCATGCTGGCCACCCGGCTCTCCTACTCGCTGGGCAAGAAGGCCGACGGCAAGGCCGCCGCGAAGGGCTACCGCACCGGCCAGATCGCCTCGGCCGGCCTGGTCTCGCTCGCCCACGGCACCAACGACGCGCAGAAGACGATGGGCATCATCACCCTCGCCCTGGTCGCCGGCGGCGCCGTCGCCCCCGACTCCGACCCGCCCACCTGGGTCATCCTCTCCGCGGGTCTGGCCATCGCGCTCGGCACCTACCTCGGCGGCTGGCGCATCATCCGCACCATGGGCAAGGGCCTGACCGACCTCCAGCCGCAGCAGGGCTTCGCCGCCCAGACCAGCGCGGCCACCGTCATCCTGGCCTCCTCCCACCTCGGCTTCTCCCTCTCCACCACGCACTCCGTCTCCGGTTCGGTGATGGGCGCGGGCCTCGGCCGCAAGGGCGGGGTCGTGCGGTGGTCCACGGCCACCCGGATGTTCGTGGCCTGGGGGCTGACGCTGCCGGCGGCGGCCCTGGTGGGTGCCCTGGCCGAGTCGGTCACCGACCTCGGTGACTGGGGCACGGCGATCGTGGCGGTCTTCCTCGTCGCCTCCAGCGCGGCGATCTGGAAGATCTCGCGGCGCGAGGTCGTGGACGCGTCGAACGTCAACGAGACCGACGAGCCGGCCGGCGTGGTGACCACGGCGATCGCCGCCGTGATCCCGCCGCCCGCGGGCCCCGTGGCCGAGGAACTCACCGCCACGATCCCGGCCCCGCCCGCCACGACGGAACCGGCAGCCCCGCCGGCCGCCGTCTGAGCCCGCAGTACTAAGGAAGCCTCACCATGCAGATCGACTGGGAAGCACTCGGCTCCGTCTTCGGCGTCAGCCTCGTCGTCACCGTGGGCCTCGTGGCCCTGTTCACCCTCGGCATCATGGGCCTCTCCCGCCAGGAGCGGGCCACGGCCCAGGGCGGCTCGGCGATCCTCGCGGTCACCGGCGCCTACGCCTGCTTCGCGGCGTGCGCGGCTGCGGTGGCCTACGGGATCCATCTGATCGTGGCCTGACGGCACTCCCGTCACTCGACGGCCGGGCGGGCACGGAACCTCGGTTTCCGTGCCCGCCCGGCCGTCTTCCGTGACCGGCGGTGTGGGGTTCTGCACACTCCCCCGCCGCAGGTCAACAGCAAGTTGACGGGTCTTGAAGGCCCGTGGTGGACTGCCGGAGCCATATACGGCGGCAGGAGAGGAAGCCGGTGCGAATCCGGCGCGGTCCCGCCACTGTCACCGGGGTAGACACCCCCGGGAGCCAGGAACTCTCGCCGCCGGACTCGTCGAACCAGGGCGTGGACACCCTGAGTGAGGACATGACGCGATGCTCGCCTGCCGATCGACCAGCAGTACCAGGCACCTGAACGACCCCGCGATCGGCTGACCCGATGCGAGCCGATCGCGTTTTCGCGTACGGCGCCGCCGCCGGCCTGATCGGTGACCTCCTGCTCGGCGATCCCCGTCGCGGGCACCCGGTCGCCGCGTTCGGGCGGGCCGCCGGGGCCGTGGAGCGGGTGCTGTGGCGGGACCACCGGGGGTGGGGCGCACTGCACACCGCCGTGTGCGTGGGAGGCGCGGTGGCGCTCGGCGCCGCCGCGGAGCATGCCGTACGTCCCTCCCGTGCCGCCTCCGTCGCCCTCACCGGCGCCGCCACCTGGGCCGTCGTGGGCGGGACTTCGCTGGTGCGGGAGGCCCGGGGCATCGGGCGCGCGCTGGAGGCCGGGGACGTCGAGGCGGCCCGGGACCGGCTGCCCCATCTGTGCGGGCGCGACCCGCAGGCCCTGGACGCCGACGGGATCGCCCGCGCGGTCGTGGAGTCCGTCGCCGAGAACACCTCCGACGCCGTCGTGGGCGCCCTGGTGTGGGGAGCCGTCGGCGGGGTGCCGGGGCTGCTCGGGTTCCGGGCCGTGAACACGCTGGACGCCATGGTGGGGCACAAGTCGTCCCGGTACCGGCGTTTCGGGTGGGCCTCCGCCCGGCTCGACGACCTCGCCGGATGGCCGGGGGCGCGGCTGACCGCCGTACTCGCCGCTCTCGCCGGGGACGATCCCCGGGGTGCCGTCGCGGCCTGGCGCAAGGACGCGCACCGGCATCCGAGTCCCAACGCCGGGCCCGTGGAAGCCTCGTTCGCGGGGGCGCTGGGCGTCCGGCTCGGGGGGACATTGTCGTACGCGGGGCGGGTCGAGCACCGGCCGGTGCTGCACGGGGAGGGGCGGGCCGTCGCCCCGTACGACATCGAGCGCGCGGCGCGGCTGTCGCGGCGCGTCGGGCTGCTCGCGCTCGGCGTCGGTGTCGCCGCGCGGGCCTTCGTGAAGGGGCGCAGCGCATGACGGGCGGAGGACTTCTCGTCGCCGGTACCACCTCCGACGCCGGCAAGAGTGTCGTCACGGCCGGGATCTGCCGGTGGCTGGTGCGGCAGGGGGTGAAGGTCGCGCCGTTCAAGGCGCAGAACATGTCCCTCAACTCGTTCGTGACGCGGGAGGGCGCCGAGATCGGGCGGGCCCAGGCCATGCAGGCGCAGGCCTGCCGGATCGAGCCGACCGCGCTGATGAACCCCGTGCTGCTCAAGCCCGGTGGCGAGCAGAGCAGTCAGGTCGTGCTGCTCGGGAAGCCGGTCGGCGAGCTGAGCGCCCGCGGGTACCACGGGGGGCGGCAGCAGAAGCTCCTGGGAACCGTGCTCGACTGTCTCGCCGAGCTGCGGGGCACGTATGACGCGGTGATCTGTGAGGGGGCCGGGAGTCCGGCCGAGATCAACCTCCGGCGGACCGACATCGTCAACATGGGGATCGCCCGCAATGCCCGCATTCCGGTGCTTGTCGTCGGGGACATCGACCGCGGTGGGGTCTTCGCCTCCTTCTTCGGGACCGTCGCGCTGCTCAGTCCCGAGGATCAGGCACTCGTCGCCGGGTTCCTGGTGAACAAGTTCCGGGGGGACGTCTCGCTGCTGGAGCCGGGACTGGACATGCTCCACGGGCTGACCGGGCGGCACACCTACGGCGTGCTGCCCTTCCGGCACGGTCTCGGCATCGACGAGGAGGACGGACTGCGCGTCTCGCTGCGCGGGTCGGTCCGGGAGTCCGCGGTGAGCCCTCCGGTGGGCGAGGACGTGCTGCGGGTAGCCGTCTGCGCCATCCCGCTCATGTCCAACTTCACCGACGTCGACGCCCTGGCCGCCGAACCGGGTGTCGTGGTGCGGTTCGTCGACCGGCCCGAGGAACTGGCCGACGCCGACCTCGTCGTCATCCCGGGGACCCGCGGGACCGTCCGCGCGCTGGAGTGGCTGCACGAGCGGGGGCTCGCCGACGCGCTGCGGCGCCGGGTCGCCGAACAGCGGCCCGTCCTCGGGATCTGCGGCGGTTTCCAGATCCTCGGCGAGCACATCGAGGACGAGGTCGAATCGCGCGCCGGCGCGGTCGACGGACTCGGCGTGCTGCCCGTGCGGGTGCGGTTCGCACGGGAGAAGACCCTCACCCGGCCGGAGGGGGAAGCCCTCGGCGAGCGGGTCGAGGGCTACGAGATCCATCACGGGGTCGCCGACGTCACCGGAGGCGTCCCCTTCCTGGACGGCTGCCGCGTCGGCCAGACCTGGGGCACGCACTGGCACGGCTCGCTGGAGTCGGACGGCTTCCGGCGGGCCTTCCTGCGGGAGGTGGCGGCCGCCGCGGGCCGCCGGTTCGTACCGGCCCCCGACACCTCGTTCGCCGGGCTGCGCGAGGAGCAGCTCGACCGGCTCGGCGACCTGATCGAACAGCACGCGGACACGGACGCGCTGTGGCGGCTCATCGAGTCCGGCGCGCCGCAAGGACTGCCTTTCATTCCACCGGGAGCGCCCGCATGAGCACAGTGTTGTTGTTGTCGACCGCCGACACGGACCTGTTGGCGGCCCGGGCCGCCACGGGTGCCTCCTACCGGATCGGCAACCCGACCCGCGTGGATGTCGAGGGCGAGCTGCCCGCGCTCCTCGACGGGGCGGACATCGCCGTCGTACGGCTGCTGGGCGGCAAGCGCGCCTGGGAGGACGGGCTGGCCGTTCTGAAGGCCTCGGGCGTCCCGACCGTGCTGCTGGGCGGCGAGAGCGTGCCCGACGCCGAGTTGATGGCCGAGTCGTCCGTGCCGGCCGGTGTCGTGGCGGAGGCGCTCAGGTACCTCGTCGAGGGCGGGCCCGCGAACCTGGAGGAACTCGCCCGGTTCCTGTCCGACACCGTGCTGCTGACCGGTGAGGGGTTCGTCGAGCCACGCAAGATGCCGGAGTACGGCGTCCACGGTGACCGTGCCGTGGTGGCAGGCCGTCCCACCGTCGGTGTGCTCTTCTACCGGGCGCACGAACTGAGCGGCAACACCGCCTTCGTGGACACCCTGTGCGAGGCGATCGAGGCGAAGGGCGCCAACGCCCTTCCCGTGTACTGCGGTTCACTGCGCGGGGCCGACCCCGGGCTCTACGAGATCCTCGCCGGGGCCGACGCCCTCGTCGCCACCGTCCTCGCCGCCGGCGGCACCCACGCCTCGCAGGCCTCGGCGGGCGGTGACGAGGAGGCCTGGGACATCGGGGCGCTGGCCGACCTCGACGTGCCCGTGCTGCAAGGACTCTGCCTTACGTCGTCCCGCGCGGCCTGGGACGAGTCCGATGCCGCCCTCTCCCCCATGGACGCGGCCATGCAGGTCGCGATCCCGGAGTTCGACGGGCGGCTGATCACCGTGCCGTTCTCCTTCAAGGAGCAGGGCCCCGACGACGTCCCGGTCTATGTGGCCGATCCGGAGCGGGCCGCGCGGGTCGCCGGGATCGTCGTACGGCACGCGAAGCTGCGGCACAAGCCGAACGCCGAGAAGAAGCTGGCGCTGGTCTTCACCGCGTATCCGACGAAGCACTCGCGGGTGGGCAACGCGGTGGGGCTGGACACCCCCGCCTCGGCGATCCAGGTGCTGGACGCGCTCAGGGACGCCGGGTACTCGCTCACCGAATACCCGTCCGGCGGCGACGAGTTGATCCACCGGCTCATCGAGGCCGGTGGTCACGACGTCGAGTGGCTGACCGAGGACCAGTTGGCCTCCGCGCCCGCCCGGGTGCCGCTCGCCGACTATCAGGCGTGGTTCGACCGGCTGGACCCGGAGCTGCGTCGGGCCATGGTGGACGCGTGGGGTGAGCCGCCGGGCTCGCTGTACGTCGACGGGGACGACATCGTGCTGGCCTCCCTCCAGTTCGGGAACGTCGTCGTGATGATCCAGCCGCCGCGCGGCTTCGGGGAGAACCCGATCGCGATCTACCACGACCCGGACATGCCGCCGTCGCACCACTACATGGCGGCCTACCGGTGGCTGGAGAACAGCTTCGGCGCCGACGCCATCGTCCACATGGGCAAGCACGGCACAATGGAGTGGCTGCCCGGCAAGGGGCTGGGGCTCAGTGGCGGTTGCGCACCGGACGCCGTTCTCGGTGAACTCCCCCTGATCTACCCGTTCATCGTCAACGACCCCGGCGAGGGCACCCAGGCCAAGCGGCGCGGGCACGCCACCGTCGTCGACCACCTGGTGCCGCCGATGGCGCGGGCCGACACCTACGGCGACCTCGCCAAGCTGGAGCAGCTGCTCGACGAGTACGCGCTCGTCTCCGACCTCGACCCGACGAAGGCCCCGGCCGTACGGGCGCAGATCTGGACGCTGGTCAAGGCGGCCGAGCTCCACCACGACCTGCACGTCGACGAGCAGCCGGACGACGAGGCGTTCGACGAGTTCGTCATGCACATCGACGGCTATCTGTGCGAGATCAAGGACGTGCAGATCCGGGACGGCCTGCACGTCCTCGGTGGCGGGCCGGTCGACGAGGCCCGGGTCAACCTGGTGCTGGCCGTGCTGCGCGCCTCGCAGGTGTGGGGCGGGCAGGCGAACGCGCTGCCGGGGCTGCGGGCTTCCTTCGCGGCCCATTTCGGGCTCAGCGAGAAGGAGTTGCTCGCCGAGCCGGGCGCCCCGGTGAAGGTGCCGGTCGAGCTGTCGGATCTCGTCGAGGGTCCTTCCCGTACCGCCGCCGACGCGATCGACCTGCTGGAGCAGCTGTGCCGGCGGGTCGCGGAGGGGATGGAGGCGCGGGACTGGGACGCGGCGGCCGTGCCGGGGCTCGTCCGTGACGTGCTCGGCACCGAACTCCCCGAGGCCGTCGCCGTGCTGGAGTTCGCCTGCACCGAGGTCGTGCCCCGCCTCGCCCGCACGACCGACGAGATCGGCCACATCCTCAAGGCCCTGGACGGCGGTTACGTCCCGGCGGGCCCCTCGGGGTCCCCGACCCGCGGCCTGGTCAACGTCCTGCCGACCGGCCGCAACTTCTACTCCGTCGACCCCAAGGCCATCCCGTCCCGGCTGAGTTGGGAGGTCGGTCAGTCGCTCGCCGACTCGCTGGTGCAGCGGTACCTGGCCGACACCGGTGAGTACCCGAAGTCCGTGGGCCTCACGGTCTGGGGCACGTCCGCGATGCGCACGCAGGGTGACGACATCGCGGAGATCCTGGCGCTGCTGGGCTGCCGGCCGGTGTGGGACGAGGCGTCGAGGCGGGTCACGGGCTTCGAGGTGATCCCCCTGGAGGAGCTCGGGCGGCCGCGCATCGACGTCACCGTCCGGATCTCCGGGTTCTTCCGGGACGCGTTCCCGCACGTGGTCGGCCTGATCGACGACGCCGTACGGAAGGTGGCGGAGCTGGACGAGCCCGCCGAGTCCAACTACGTGCGCGCCCACGCCGACGAGGACACCGTCGAGCACGGTGACCGGCGGCGCGCGACGGCCCGGATCTTCGGGTCCAAGCCGGGGGCGTACGGTGCCGGACTGCTGCCCCTGATCGACGCCCGCAACTGGCGCTCGGACGCCGACCTCGCCGAGGTGTACGCGGTGTGGGGCGGCTACGCCTACGGGCGCGGCCTCGACGGGCGGGCGGCGCGCGGGGACATGGAGACCGCGTTCAAGCGGATCAACGTGGCCGCGAAGAACGTCGACACCCGTGAGCACGACCTGGTCGACGCCGACGACTACTTCCAGTACCACGGCGGCATGGTCGCCATGGTCCGCCACCTCACGGGCGCCAACCCCGAGGCCTACGTGGGCGATTCGGCCACGCCGGACCAGGTCAGGACCCGCACGCTCGGCGAGGAGACCCACCGGGTCTTCCGGGCCCGGGTGGTCAACCCGCGCTGGATGGCCGCCATGCGGCGGCACGGCTACAAGGGCGCCTTCGAGATGGCGGCGACCGTCGACTACCTCTTCGGCTACGACGCCACGGCCGGCGTGGTCGACGACTGGATGTACGAGAAGCTCAGCGCGGAGTACGTCTTCGACGCCGAGAACCGGGACTTCATGAAGAAGTCCAACCCGTGGGCCCTGCGGGGCATCACGGAACGGCTCCTGGAGGCCGCCGACCGCGGACTGTGGGCCGAGCCGGACGCGGACACGCTGGAGCGGCTGCGGGCCACGTACCTGGAGCTCGAGGGCGACTTGGAGGGTGACGAGAAGTGAGTACCCCGTTTCCGTTCACGGCCGTCGTCGGCCAGGACGACCTGCGGCTCGCGCTGCTGCTGAACGCCGTCTCGCCGCAGGTCGGCGGCGTGCTGGTGCGCGGCGAGAAGGGCACCGCCAAGTCGACGGCGGTCCGCGCCCTGTCGGCGCTGCTGCCCGAGGTCGCCGTCGTCCCCGGCTGCCGGTTCTCCTGCGACCCGGCCGCTCCGGACCCCGCCTGCCCGGACGGACCGCACGAGCCGGGACCGGGCACCTCCCGGCCGTCCCGCATGGTCGAACTCCCCGTCGGCGCCTCCGAGGACCGGCTCGTCGGCGCCCTCGACATCGAGCGGGCGCTCGCGGAGGGCGTGAAGGCCTTCGAGCCGGGACTCCTCGCCGACGCGCACCGCGGGATCCTCTACGTCGACGAGGTCAACCTCCTCCACGACCACCTCGTCGACCTCCTCCTCGACGCGGCCGCGATGGGGGCGTCGTACGTCGAGCGCGAGGGCGTCTCCGTGCGGCACGCCTCGAAGTTCCTGCTGGTCGGCACCATGAACCCCGAAGAGGGCGAGCTGCGGCCGCAGTTGCTCGACCGGTTCGGGCTGACCGTCGAGGTCGCGGCCTCCCGGGAGCCGGACCAGCGGGTGGAGGTCGTACGGCGACGGCTCGCCCACGACGACGACCCGGCCGGTTTCGCCGCACGCTGGGCGGACGAGGAGGCTGCCGTACGGCAACGGATCGTCGCCGCGCGGGAGTTGCTGCCGTCGGTGCGGCTGGGTGACGGGGCGCTGCGGCAGATCGCGGCGACCTGTGCCGCGTTCGAGGTAGACGGCATGCGGGCCGACATCGTGATGGCCCGGACCGCGACCGCGCTAGCCGCTTGGGCCGGGCGGACCGATGTGCTCGCGGAGGACGTGCGGCAGGCCGCGCTGCTGGCGCTGCCGCACCGCAGGCGCCGTAACCCCTTCGACGCGCCGGGGCTCGACGAGGACAAGCTCGACGAGACGCTGGAGGAGTTCAGCGGCGAGGGCGACGAGGACCCCGATCCGGACGGGCCCGGTGGGGGTGGTGGGCAGCCGCCGTCGTCGGACGGGCCGCAGTCCGACGGGGGTGGGTCCGGCGCTCAGCCGGAGGCCGGTGAGGACGGCGAGCCGCAGGCGTCCGGGGCCGGTGCCGGGGAGCAGGCCGCCGCACGGGCCTCCGAGCCGTTCCGCACGAAGGCGCTGAGCGTTCCCGGACTCGGGGACGGCGTCGCCGGGCGGCGGTCGCGGGCGCGGACCGAGCACGGGCGGACGACCGGGGCGCGGCGGCCCCGCGGGGCGCTCACCAAGCTGCACCTGGCGGCCACCGTGCAGGCGGCCGCCCCGCACCAGCGGGCCCGTGGGCGCTCGGGGCGCGGTCTCGTCGTCCGGCGCGACGACCTGCGGCAGGCCACGCGTGAGGGGCGCGAGGGCAATCTCGTGCTGTTCGTCGTCGACGCCTCGGGGTCGATGGCGGCGCGGCAGCGGATGAGCGCGGTCAAGGGGGCGGTGCTGTCGCTGCTCCTCGACGCGTACCAGCGGCGGGACAAGGTGGGTCTTGTGACGTTCCGGGGGTCGGCGGCGGAGGTCGCGTTGCCGCCGACGTCGTCGGTGGACGCGGCGGCGGCCCGGCTGGAGACGCTGCCGACGGGCGGGCGCACCCCGCTCGCGGCCGGGCTGCTGCGGGCGCACGAGGTGCTGCGGGTGGAGCGGCTGCGGGACCCGGCGCGGCGGGCGCTGGTCGTCGTGGTGACGGACGGCAGGGCCACCGGAGGGCCCGAGCCGGTCGCGCTCGCGGGGCGGGCGGCCCGGCTGTTCGCCGCGGAGGGGATCGCCTCGGTGGTCGTGGACTGCGAGTCCGGGCCGGTACGGCTGGGGCTCGCCGGGCAGCTCGCCGGTGAACTGGCGGGTACCGCGGTGACGCTGGACGAGTTGCGGGCCGACTCGATCGCCGGACTGGTGAAGGACGTACAGAGGAGGGCCGCGTAATGCCGCAGGGACAGCCGAGTGTGGTGCCGGACGACGGCCTGACGACCCGGCAGCGCCGGAACCGGCCGCTGGTCGTCGTGCACACCGGGATCGGCAAGGGCAAGTCCACCGCCGCCTTCGGGCTCGCGCTGCGGGCCTGGAACCAGGGGTGGCCCATCGGGGTGTTCCAGTTCGTCAAGTCGGCGAAGTGGAAGGTCGGCGAGGAGAACGCGCTGCGGGTGCTCGGGGCGTCCGGGGAGGGCGGGTCCGTCGACTGGCACAAGATGGGCGAGGGCTGGTCCTGGGTGCAGCGTGATGCCCAGATGGACAACGAGGAGAAGGCCCGGGAGGGCTGGGAGCAGGTCAAGCGGGACCTCGCCGCCGAGACGTACAAGCTGTACGTGCTCGACGAGTTCGCCTACCCGATGCACTGGGGCTGGGTCGACACGGACGAGGTCGTGGAGGTGCTGCGGAGCCGGCCGGGTACCCAGCATGTCGTGATCACCGGGCGGAACGCGCCCGGGAAACTCGTCGACTTCGCCGATCTCGTCACCGACATGTCCAAGGTCAAGCACCCGATGGACGCGGGACAGAAGGGCCAGAGGGGCATCGAGTGGTGATGTCGTCGTGACTTCCTCGTCCTCCGTCCCCCGGCTGGTCGTCGCCGCGCCCTCCTCGGGCAGCGGCAAGACCACCGTCGCCACGGGGCTGATGGCCGCGTTCGCCGCGCGGGGGCTCGCCGTGTCCCCGCACAAGGTCGGACCGGACTACATCGACCCCGGGTACCACGCGCTCGCGAGCGGACGGGTGGGGCGGAACCTCGACGCGTACCTGTGCGGTCCTGAGCTGGTGGCTCCGCTGTTCCTGCACGGGGCGCGGGGGGCCGACATCGCCGTCGTCGAGGGGGTGATGGGGATGTTCGACGGAGCCGCGGGCGAGGGTGAACTGGCGTCCACCGCCCATGTCGCCAAGCTGCTGCGGGCTCCCGTGGTGCTGGTCGTCGACGCCTCGTCGCAGTCCCGGTCCGTGGCCGCGCTGGTGCACGGGTTCGCTTCGTGGGACCCGGAGGTGCGGGTCGGGGGCGTGATCCTCAACAAGGTCGCCTCCGACCGGCACGAGGCGTTGCTGCGGGAGGCGTTGGAGTCCTCCGGGGTGCCGGTGTTCGGGGTGCTGCGGCGGGTGGAACAGGTGGACACGCCGTCCCGGCACCTGGGGTTGGTGCCGGTGGCCGAGCGGCGGGCGGATGCGGTCGACTCCGTCGCGGCGATGGCGGAGCAGGTGCGTGCCGGGTGTGATCTCGAGGGGCTGATGGCGCTGGCTCGGGGTGCCGGTGCGTTGTCCTGTGCGGCCTGGGACGCGGCTGAGGTCCTGGGGGCTGCGCCCCCAGACCCCCATCGGCCCGAAAGGCCTCGTCCTCAAACGCCGGACGGGCTGAAAGCAGCGACCAGGTCGGCGACTCAGGGGCGCCGGGAACTGCGCGACCAGCCCCCACCGGGCCCGCAGCCGCGCACTCCCGTCGTCGCTGTCGCCGGCGGTCCCGCCTTCACCTTCTCCTACGCCGAGCACTCCGAGCTGCTCACCGCGGCCGGAGCTGAGGTCGTCGTCTTCGACCCCCTGCGCGACGAGCAACTGCCGGACGGGACGAGCGGGTTGGTCATCGGGGGCGGGTTCCCCGAGGTCTACGCCGCCGACCTGTCCGCCAACGAACCCCTCCGCAAAGCCGTCTCCGCCCTCGCAGAGACCGGCGCTCCCGTCGCCGCCGAGTGCGCCGGGCTGCTGTATCTGTGCCGGGAGCTGGACGGGCAGCCCATGTGCGGTGTGCTCGACGCGTCGGCACGGATGACGGAGAAGCTCACGCTCGGGTACCGCGACGCCGTGGCCGTCAGCGACAGTTCGCTGGCCGTCGCCGGGACGCGGATGCGCGGACACGAGTTCCACCGGACCGTGGTGGAGCCGGGGGCGGGGGACGCGGCGGCCTGGGGTGTGCGGGTGCCCCGGCGGCGGCTGGAGGGCTTTGTGGAGCGTGGTGTGCACGCGAGTTACCTGCACACGCACTGGGCGTCCGAGCCCGGTGTCGCCCGTCGGTTCGTGGAGAGGTGCCGGACGTCATGAGCAGCAGCAGGTTGATCGGGGTCGGGGTCGGGCCCGGGGATCCGGAGCTGGTGACCGTCAAGGGGGTCAACGCCCTGCGCGCCGCCGACGTGGTCGTCGTACCGGTGATGGCCGCGCCTGACGGGAAGGACGGCGGTGAACCCGGCCGGGCGGAGGCGACCGTGCTGCACTACGTGCCGCAGGAGAAGGTCGTACGGGTCGTCTTCGCCCTCAACGAGCGCACCGATCACGGCCGGCGCGAGGCCGCGTGGGACGCGGCCGGGGAGCGGGTGGCGCAGCTGCTCGCCGCGCACGCGTCCGTCGCCTTCGCGACCATCGGCGACCCCAACGTCTACTCCACCTTCACCTATCTCGCCCACACCATCGGGGCGCTCGTTCCCGGCGTCGTCGTCGAGACCGTGCCCGGCATCACCGCCATGCAGGATCTCGCGGCGCGTTCCGGGGCCGTGCTGACCGAGGGCACCGAGCCGCTCACGCTCGTGCCCGTGACGGCCGGTTCGGCCGTGCTCAAGGACGCGCTCGCCGGGCCCGGGACGGTCGTGGCGTACAAGTTCGGGCGGCAGGCCGCCGAGGTGGCCGAGGCGCTCCGGGAGACCGGGCGGATCGAGGACGCGGTATGGGGTTCCGCGCTGGGGCTGGAGGGCGAGTCCATCCGGTCGGCCGCCGAGCTCGACGGGGTTCCCCTGCCGTACCTCTCCACCCTGATCGCGCCCGCGCGGCGGGACGGCACCCGGGGCGGCAAGTTGTGAGGCCCGTCGGAGGAGCGGCGGCCCGGTCAGCCGGCCAGCCCCACCACCAGCCAGATGAAGCCGGCGCCCGCGACCGTGCACAGCAGGGTCGAGCGGGCGGGGTGTTCGTGGTGGGCCTCGGGGAGGATCTCCGCGGCCGCGAGATAGAGGAGCGCGCCGCCGAAGAGACCGAGATAGCCGCCGAGCAGGCCCTCCGGGATGGTCACGAACGACGTCGAGGCCGCGCCCAGCACCGGGGCCGCCGCATCGGCGAAGAGCATGGTCAGCGCTCTGCGGCGGGCGTTCCCGTACAGGCTCGTGATCGTGTACGTGTTGAAGCCGTCCGCGAAGTCGTGGGCCACCACGGCGAGCGCCACGGCCGTGCCCATGCCGCCGCCCACCTGGAAGGCGGCGCCGATCGCCACGCCGTCCATGGCGCTGTGGCCGACCATCGCGGCCGCCGCCGTGAGGCCGACCTCGGGCACCCGCCCGTCGTGCTCCCCGGCGCCGTGCGCGGCCTGGCGGGCGGCCAGCAGGCGTTCCACCAGATGGGCCAGCAGGAAGCCGGCCACGAACAGGAGCAGGGCCGCGGGTACGCCGAAGACCTCGTCGCCGGCCGCGTGCAGCGCCTCCGGCAGCAGGTCCAGGCCGACCACGCCGAGCATCAGTCCGCCGGCCAGGCCGAGGACCAGATGGCGGCGGTCGGTCACCCGCTGTGCCGTCCAGCCGCCGGCCAGCGTCATCAGGAACGCGCCGAGCGCGACGAAGACCGCCATAGGGCCTTGGTATCCGATCAACCCCCGTTCGCGCACATCCGGCCACCGCGCCGACCGCGGCCGTAAGACCTTTTCCCGACCTTTTGTGATGAGAGGACCGATTTCCATGGCCGATGCCCCCACCGGCAAGGTGACCTTCGTCGGTGCCGGCCCCGGCGCCGCCGATCTGCTGACGTTCCGGGCCGCGCGCGCCATCGCCGAGGCCGACGTCGTGATCTGGGCCGCGAGCCTGGTGCAGGCGGAGGTCCTCGAGCACGCGCGTGAGGGCGCGGAGATCCTCGACTCGGCGACCATGTCGCTGGAGGACGTGGTCGCCGTGTACGAGCGGGCCCGCGAGGAGGGGCTCCGGGTGGCCCGCATCCACTCCGGGGACCCCGCCCTGTGGGGCGGCACGCAGGAGCAGCTCGACCGGTGCGCCCGGATCGGCATCGCCACCGAGGTCGTGCCCGGCGTCTCCGCCTTCTCGGCGGTCGCCGCGCTCGCACAGCGCGAGCTGACCATCCCCGAGGTCGCGCAGTCCGTGGTGCTCACCCGGCTCGGCGGCGGCAAGACGCCGATGCCGCCCGGCGAGGAGGTCCGGGAGTTCGCCAAGCACGGCACCACCATGGCGATCTTCCTGTCGGCGGCCCGCAGCGGGCAGTTGGTGCGGGAGCTGCTGGAGGGCGGCTATCCGACGTCCACGCCGGTCGTGGTCGCCTACCAGGCGACCTGGCCGGAGGAACTGGTCGTGCGCTGCACGATCGGGACGCTGGAGGAGACCGTCAAGGAGCACAAGCTGTGGAAGCACACGCTGTTCCTGGTCGGCCCGGCGCTGGACGCCGAGGGCACCCGCTCGCACCTCTACCACCCCGGCCACTTCCACGGGTACCGCAAGGCCGACCCGGAGGCCCGGCGGGCGCTGCGGGCGGCGAAGGGCGCCGGCACGTGATCACGGTCGTGGGTACGGGGACGGGCGCGGCGCCCGCGGAGTCGCTGGCCGGGGCCGAGCTGGTCGTGGGCGGGCGGCGGCACCTGGACGCCGCGGCGGTCCCCGCGGACGCCGAGCGGGTCGTCCTCGGACCTCTGGCTCCGGCGCTGGACGTCATCGAACGGCACCACGACAAGGGCAGCCGGGTCGTCGTGCTGGCCTCGGGCGACCCCGGGTTCTTCGGGATCGTGCGGGTGCTGGCGGAGCGGTTCGGGCCGGCCGCGCTGGACGTCCGTCCCGGGGTGTCCTCCGTGGCCGCCGCGTTCGCCCGGGTGGGGGTGCCGTGGGACGACGCGGTGGTGGTGAGCGCGCACGGGCGGGATCTGCGGACGGCGGTGAACGTGTGCCGGGCTCGGCCGAAAGTCGCGGTCCTCACGGGGCCGGGGGCGGGGCCTGCGGAGTTGGGGGCCGCGCTGGGGGGTGCCGGAGAAGGCGGTCGGGCGGCTGCGGCGCCGTCTGGGCCGGTCGCGCAGTTCCCCGCGCCTTTGCACCGCGTACTCCTCGTCGCCTCTGCGCTCGGTACCCGCGACGAACGAGTCGAGCGCGTCACCCCTTCTGAAGCCGCCGCCCGCGACTGGGGTACGGCCGTGAGTGTCGTCCTCTGCCTTGACGAGCGGCGGGCTCTCGGTGCCGTGCGCACCGTCGCCGGACCTGCCCCGGCCCCCTCCCGATGGGCCCTGGAGGAAGGCGAGTTCGACCATCGCGACTCCATGATCACCAAGTTCGAGGTGCGGGCGCTCGCGCTCGCGCGGCTGGGGCCCCGGCTCGGGGATCTGGTCTGGGACGTCGGTGCGGGGTCCGGGTCCGTGGCCGTGGAGTGCGCGCGGCTCGGTGCCGCCGTCGTCGCGGTGGAGAAGGCCGCGGACGGAATCGAGCGGATCCGTGCCAACGCGGCCGCGCACGGGGTCGACGTACAGGTCGTGCACGGGCCCGCGCCGGACGCGCTCGCCGGACTGGACGATCCCGACGCCGTGTTCGTCGGTGGCGGCGGGCGCGAACTGCCCGGCATCGTCGCCGCCTGTGCCCGCCGGGCCCGGCGGAGCGTGGTCGTGGCGATGGCCGCGCTGGACCGGGTGCCGGCCGTGCGCGCGGCGCTCACCGAAGCCGGGCTGGACTGCGACGGTGTACTGCTCCAGTCGTCCCGGCTGGCGCCGCTGCCCGGGGACGTGACCCGGCTCGCGGCGACCAATCCGGTTTTCCTGCTGTGGGGCGTCAGAAACCCCGTGTACCGAGAGGGAGTTGCTCAGTGATCGGCCTTATTTCCGCCACCGCGGCGGGGGCGGCGGCACGCGACCGGCTGGCCGCGGCCTGGCCGGACCGCACGCGCGTGTACGACGGACCCGTGGGGGACGCCGTACGGCGGGCGTTCGCGGAGTGCGAGCAGCTCGTGTGCTTCCTGGCCACGGGGGCGGTCGTCCGCCTGGTCGCGCCGCTGCTCGGCGACAAGGCGTCCGACCCGGGTGTGGTGTGCGTCGACGAGGGCGGCCGGTTCGCCGTGTCCCTGGTCGGCGGGCACGGTGGCGGCGCCAATGAACTCGCCCATGAGGTCGGGGAGTTGCTCGGCGCCCAGCCCGTGGTGACGACGGCGACCGACGCGGTGGGGGTGCCGGGCCTGGACACGCTCGGGCTGCCGGTGGAGGGCGCGGTGGCGGCCGTGTCGCGGGCCCTGCTCGACGGGGAATCCGTCACCCTGCACAACGAGTCGGGCTGGCCGCTGCCCGCGCTGCCGGTCTCCTCGGAAGGGGCGTACGGCGTCCGGGTCACGGACCGGCTGGTCGAGCTCTCCGGGCAGGAGGTCGTGCTGCGTCCGCCCACGCTCGTGGTCGGGGTGGGCGCCTCCAAGGGCGCGCCCGCCGAGGAGGTGCTGGAGCTGATCGAGGGGTCGCTGCGGGAGGCCGGGCTGTCTCCCCGCAGTGTCGCCGCGCTGGCCACCGTGGACGCCAAGGCCGGGGAGCCGGGGATCGTCGCGGCGGCCGAGCGGCTCGGCGTGCCCCTGGTGACCCACCCGGCCGAGGAGCTGGCCGCCGTCGAGGTGCCCAACCCGTCGGACGCGCCGCTGACCGCCGTGGGCACGCCGTCGGTCGCGGAGGCCGCCGCGCTGCTCGGCGGCGGTGAACTCCTCGTCCCCAAGCGCAAGTCCGCGGCCTCCCCCGCCATGGCGACCTGCGCGGTCGTACGGCGTCCCGTGCGCGGCCGGCTCGCGGTCGTGGGACTGGGTCCCGGCGCCCGGGACCTCCTGACGCCCCGCGCGAAGGCGGAGCTCCAGCGGGCCTCGGTGCTGGTCGGGCTCGACCAGTACGTCGACCAGATCCGCGATCTGCTGCGGCCCGGGACCCGGGTCCTGGAGTCGGGCCTGGGGGCCGAGGAGGAGCGGGCGCGCACGGCCGTCGAGGAGGCCCGCAAGGGGCAGGCGGTCGCGCTCATCGGCAGCGGGGACGCCGGCGTGTACGCCATGGCCTCCCCCGCGCTCGCCGAGGCCTCCGACGACATCGACGTGATCGGGGTCCCCGGGGTGACCGCGGCCCTCGCGGCGGCCGCGATCCTCGGCGCCCCGCTGGGGCACGACCACGTGTCCATCAGCCTGTCCGACCTGCACACCCCGTGGGAGGTCATCGAGCGGCGGGTGCGCGCGGCGGCCGAGGCGGACATCGTGGTCACCTTTTACAACCCCCGCTCCCGGGGCCGGGACTGGCAGCTGCCCAAGGCGCTCGCGATCCTCGCCGAGCACCGGCAGCCGGCCACGCCGGTCGGGGTCGTACGGAACGCGTCGCGGCCGGACGAGTCCGTCCGGCTCACGACACTGGAGGCCCTCGCCCCGGCGACGGTCGACATGATGACGGTCGTGACCGTGGGCAACACGGCGACCCGTGACATCGCGGGGCGCATGGTGACCCCGCGCGGCTACCGCTGGCAGACGTCGGAGGAGGGCTCGAAGTGAACCGTGTCGTCCACCCGATCGAGGTGGAGTCCTACCGGCGGATGCGTGCCCGCCTGGACACCACGCACCTCCCGCCGCTGACCCGGGCGGTCGTGGAGCGGGTCGTCCACTCCGCCGCCGATCTGGAGTACGCCACCGATCTCGTCATGGACGAGGGCGAGTTGGAGAAGGCCCATGCCGCGCTGCACGCCGGCGCGCCCGTCGTCACCGACGTGGAGATGGTCGCGGCCGGGATCACCCGGCGGGAGACCGTCTGCCGGCTGCGGGACGCGAAGCCGGGTCCCGGGCTGACCCGTTCGGCCCACGCGATCCGGCTCGCCCACGAGCAGGTCGGCGCGGGCGCGATCTGGGTCATCGGCAACGCCCCCACCGCGCTGGAGGAGTTGCTGACCCTGGACGCGGACCCGGCGCTCGTCATCGGACTGCCCGTCGGCTTCGTCGGCGCGGTCGAGTCCAAGGCCGCGTTGCGCGAGAGCGGACTGCCCGCCGTGAGCAACGTGTCCGAGAAGGGCGGTTCGGCGGTGGCCTCCGCCGCGCTCAACGCCCTGCTGTACCACCCCACTCACCCCTCTGAGGAGACATCGTGACCACCCCGCCGCCCGCCCTGCTCATCGCCGGTCATGGCACCCGGGACGATGCCGGGGCCGAGGCGTTCCGCGACTTCGTCCGGGAGCTCGGGGCCCGCCACCCCGAACTGCCCGTCGCGGGCGGCTTCATCGAGCTGTCCCCGCCGCCGCTGGGCGACGCGGTGGCCGAACTGGTGGAGCGCGGGGTCCGCCGGTTCGCGGCCGTGCCCCTGATGCTGGTGTCCGCCGGACACGCCAAGGGCGACATCCCGGCGGCGCTGTCCCGCGAGAAGGAGCGCCACCCCGGGATCTCGTACACCTACGGCCGCCCCCTGGGCCCGCACCCGGCGCTGCTGAACGTCCTGGAGCGGCGCCTGGACGAGGTGCTGGGCGCCGACGGGGGGCGGACCCCGCTGGACCGGGCGGACGTGACCGTGCTGCTCGTCGGCCGGGGCTCCACCGACCCGGACGCCAACGCCGAGGTGTACAAGGCGGCCCGGCTGCTGTGGGAGGGGCGTGGATACGCGGGCGTGGAGACGGCGTTCGTGTCGCTGGCGGCGCCGGACGTGCCGAGCGGGCTCGACCGGTGTGCGGCGCTGGGGGCGCGCAGGATCGTCGTGCTGCCCTACTTCCTGTTCACCGGGATCCTGCCGGACCGGGTCAGGCAGCAGACCGAGGGCTGGGCGGCCGCGCACCCGGAGGTGGAGGTGCGGTCCGCGGACGTCATCGGTCCGGAGCCGGAGCTCCTCGACCTGGTGATGGAGCGGTACGAGGAGGCCGTCAAGGGCGATCTGCGGATGAACTGCGACTCGTGCGTGTACCGCATCGCGCTGCCGGGCTTCGAGGACAAGGTGGGCCAGGCGCAGCAGCCGCACTTCCACCCGGACGACGACGGCCACCATCACCACCACGGCTCCCACTCCCATGCGCACTGACAGCACCCGCAGCGGGGAGGGTCACGACCTGCGGCACCACGGCGACGCCGAGGTGCGGGACGGCGGTGCGCGGCTCACGGACCTCGCGGTGAACGTCCGCGCGGACACTCCCCCGGCCTGGCTGCGGGAGCGGATCGCCGGCTCGCTGACCGGGCTGGCCGCCTACCCCGACGGGCGTGCGGCGCGGGCGGCGGTGGCGGCCCGGCACGAGGTGCCCGTGGAGCGGGTGCTGCTGACGGCCGGGGCCGCCGAGGCGTTCGTGCTGCTCGCCCGGGCTCTGACGTTCCGTCACCCGGCGGTGGTGCACCCGCAGTTCACCGAGCCGGAGGCGGCCCTGCGGGACGCCGGGCACGCGGTCGAGAGGGTGCTGCTGCGGGAGGAGGACGGCTTCCGGCTCGACGCGGCGGCCGTTCCCGAGGACGCCGACCTGGTGATCGTGGGCAACCCGACCAATCCCACGTCGGTCCTGCATCCCGCGGCCACGATCGCCGCGCTGGCCCGCCCCGGGCGCACGCTGGTGGTGGACGAGGCGTTCCTGGACGCGGTGCCGGGTGAGCGCGAGGCACTCGCCGGGCGGACGGACGTGCCCGGACTCGTGGTCCTGCGGAGCCTGACCAAGACGTGGGGTCTGGCCGGGCTCCGCATCGGTTACGTCCTCGCCACCCCGGGGACCGTGGCCGCACTGGAACGGGCCCAGCCGCTGTGGCCGGTGTCCAGCCCGGCTCTCGCGGCGGCCGAGGCGTGCATGGAGCCGCGGGCACTGGTGGAGGCGGCCCACGCGGCCCACCGTGTCGCCACCGACCGGGCCCATCTGGTCGCCGGGCTGCGGGAGTTCGCCCCGGACGGACTCCGGGTGGTGGAACCGGCCGAGGGCCCCTTCGTCCTCGTACGCCTGCCGCGGGCCGCCGAGGTACGACGGCATCTGCGCGACCTGGGGTTCGCGGTGCGGCGCGGGGACACGTTCCCAGGGCTCGGCGAGGAGTGGCTGCGGTTCGCGGTGCGGGACCGGGCCACCGTCAACTCCTTCCTCCAGGCCCTGGACCAGGCGGTGACGCTGGCCCAGGGCTGAGGCGGGCGCCGTCGGAGAAGCGGATCTCGACGGTGCCGCCCGGGGCGGCGGGGGTGACCTGCGCCCCGCCGCAGGGCGAGGTGGCTGTGGAGACCGAGGGGGCCTCGGGGGCGGTCGCCGGCCTCCGCCGACCGGCACCGCGGCCGAGACCCGGTCAGCCCCGGCGGCGGGCCACCGCCACCGCTCCGGCGCCCGCCACGAGCAGCGTGAGGGCGCCGGCCGTCAGGTACGGCGTGACCGAGCTGCCGCCCGTCTCGGCGAGGCCCGCCTCCTCGGCGGGGCCGCCCTGGGGCTTGACGTCGTCCGCGGGGGGCTCCGGCGCGGCGGGGGCGGGGGGTGCCTCGCAGGTCGCCTCGGCGAGGGTCACGGTTCCCTCGACCTGGGCGACGCCCAGCTTCAACGGGTCGACGGACACGGTGAGTTCGAGCGCGGTGGCGGCGGCGGTGCGCGAGGTGGTCACGTTCTTCGACAGGTCGAGGCGGACCTCGCCGACCCCGGGCACCTCGACGTCGGTCGGGCCGCCCGCGGTCACCGTGACCTTCTTGCCGAGCACCGTGACCGCGCCCAGGAGGTTCGAGGAGGCGGTCGGGGTCCGGCCCGCCTCGCAGGTCGCCCGGGAGGTGACGCCCTCGAGCTCGATGAGGGACAGCAGCGGCAGGCCGGGGACGTGGAGCCGGGCGTGGGTGAGTCGGGTGGACGCCTCGGCCTTCCCGTCGGTGACCGTCGCCCCGGCGTCGGCGGCCTCCGCGGCGAGCACGCTGAACGGCCGGCCCCCGTCCACGCCGTCCAACGTCGCCGTCAGCGTGGTCTGCCGGGCGCTGCGGGGCGCCTGGACCTCGTTGAGGGTGACCGCGAGCGGGACGTCGACGCTCTTGTGGAGCAGGCTGACGTCCAGCCCGGTGCGCAGGACGACGGCGCTCGCGCGCCCCTGGTCGCCGGTCGCGTGCGCGGCGCCCGCGCCGGCCAGCGCCGCGGGACCGGCGGCGAGGACGCCGGCCGCCGCCACGGCGGCGAGACGGCGTGCGGGCATGCGGAAGTTCGTGCTGTTCAAGGTGGTGGGACCCCCAGAGAGGACTGGCTCGGGACCTCGAAAGGATGTCGCACCGCTCCTCGTTCGACAGCGTTCCCACGGGAGTTCACACGATCGTGGCGCACCCGTGCCCGCTTTCGCGCGTGCGTTCGCCTTCCTACTGCACGACCCGGCCGTTCAGCACGACCTGGACCGGGTCGGCCAGCACGCGTACGTCCGCGCGGGGGTCCTGTGCGTACACCACGAGGTCGGCCGCGGCCCCCTCCTCCAGTCCCGGCCGCCCCAGCCACTCCCGGGCGCCCCACGTGGTCGCCGACAGCGCGTCCAGCGCGGGGATTCCGGCCTTCACCAGTTCCGCGACCTCCGCCGCGACCAGGCCGTGCGGGAGGGTGCCGCCCGCGTCCGTGCCGACGTAGACCGGGATGCCGGCGTCGTAGGCGTTCCGGACGGTGTCGTAGCGGCGGGCGTGGAGCCGGCGCATGTGGGCGGACCAGCGGGGGAACTTGGACTCGCCGCCGGCCGCCAGCTCGGGGAAGGTCGCGATGTTGACGAGGGTGGGGACGATCGCGACGCCTCGTTCGGCGAACAGCGGGATCAGGTCGTCCGTGAGGCCCGTCGCGTGTTCGACGCAGTCGATGCCCGCCTCCACCAGGTCCGGCAGGGAGTTCTCGGCGAAGCAGTGCGCGGTGACGCGGGCGCCGAGCCGGTGGGCCTCCGCGATGGCCGCCTCGACCGCCTCCCGCGGCCAGCTGGGCGCCAGGTCGCCCACCTCGCGGTCGATCCAGTCGCCTACCAGCTTGACCCAGCCGTCCCCCCGGCGGGCCTCCTGGGCGACGTACGCGACGAGGTCCTCGGGTTCGATCTCCCAGGCGTAGTTCCTGATGTAGCGGCGGGTGCGGGCGATGTGCCGGCCCGCCCTGATGATCTTCGGGAGGTCCTCGCGGTCGTCCACCCAGCGGGTGTCGGAGGGCGAGCCGGCGTCGCGGATCAGCAGGGTGCCGGCCTCGCGGTCGGCCAGCGCCTGCTTCTCGGCCACGTCCCGGTCGACCGGCCCGTGCGCGCCGAGGCCCACATGGCAGTGCGCGTCGACCAGGCCGGGCAGCACCCAGCCCGGCACCGTGCGGACGTCACGGGCGGCGACGGGACGGTCGTAGGAGATCCGCCCGTCGACCACCCACAGTTCGTCCCGGACGTCCTCGGGGCCGGCCAGGATCCGGCCCTTCACGTGCAGCACCGTGCGATCGTTCATGACCGCACCCTAGCCAGCCCGGGGTCACTGCTCCCAGGGCGGTGGTCCCTCGAAGGCGAGCTGGTGGACGTCGAAGAGGACCGCCGCCTCGACACCGAGGGCGGGGCCGCCCCGGCGGGCCGCCCAGGTCAGGAACGGGCGCGGTTCGAAGGCGCCCGCGCCGAGGCCCTTGGTGTACTCGGCGTGCGCGGCGAGGGAGGCGATGCCCCGCTCCAGGGGTTCGCCGGTGACGTCCACGCCGTGGGTGGGCCGGTCGGTGCCGGCGACGGCCACGAAGCGGACCCCGCCCCAGGGTTCGAGGCCCTCGTCGGCGAGTTCGGGGAAGATCCAGCGGTTGCCGGCGTCGCGTGCCGCGTCGAGCGCGGCCAGGCCCACCACGCGGTGGTCGGCCTGGTTGACCACCCCGGCGACCATCCGCACGGTGTACGCCCCGGTCACCACGACCTCGGGCCGGTGCCGCCGGATCGCGCGCACGATGTCGCGGCGCAGGGCCGGCCCCTCCTCGATCATGCCGTCCCGGTGGTCGAGGAACTCCACCGTGTCCACGCCCACTTCGCGCGCGCCCGCCCGTTCCTCGCCCTCGCGCAGCGGGCCCGCCTGCTCCGGGTGCAGCCCGTCGATACCCGCCTCGCCGCGGGTGGCCAGCAGATAGGTGACCCGCTTGCCCTGGGTCGTCCAGCGGGCCACCGCGGAGGCCGTCCCGTACTCGATGTCGTCCGGGTGCGCGGCCACGGCCAGGCAGCACTCCCAGTCCTCCGGCAGCGGGGGAAGCGTGCCGCCCGCGCCGGATCCGCTCGTGTCGTCGAGAGTCGTCATGCCCGAATGATGGCGGTTGTCGGGCTCGGCGGGACAGAGGCGCGTATGCCCCTTTCGACCGCCCCGCCGCCCCTGCCCTCGTCCTACGCCTGGTCCTCCACGTTCTCCACGTCGGCCATCGCCGGGTCGAGGAGCCGGGACAGGAAGTGGCGGGTGCGCTCATGGCGGGGAGCGCCGATGACCCGGGCCGGGGCGCCGTCCTCGACGATCACTCCGCCGTCCATGAAGACGACCCGGTCGGCGACCTCGCGGGCGAACGTCATCTCATGGGTGACGACCATCATCGTCATGCCCTCCCGGGCCAGCATCCGCATGACCGCGAGCACGTCGCCCACGAGCTCCGGGTCGAGGGCCGAGGTCGGCTCGTCGAAGAGCATCACCTCGGGGCCCATGGACAGGGACCGGGCGATGGCGACGCGCTGCTGCTGTCCGCCGGACAGGGAGGCGGGGTAGGCGTCCGCCTTCTCGGCGAGGCCCACCCGCTCCAGGTTCTCGGCGGCCACTTTCGCGGCCTCCGCCTTGCCGCGTCGCAGGACCCTGCGCTGCGGCAGGGTGAGGTTCTCGGTGACCGTGAGGTGCGGGAACAGGTTGAACTGCTGGAACACCATGCCGATACGGCGGCGTACGGCGTCGATGTCGACGTCGGGGTCGGTGAGTTCGGTGCCGCCGACGAAGACCTGCCCCTTGGTGGGCTCCTCCAGGAGGTTCACGCACCGCAGCAGCGTCGACTTGCCCGAGCCCGAGGGGCCGATGACACAGACGACCTCGCCCTGGCCGATCTCCAGGTCGATGCCCTTGAGGACCTCGTTGGTGCCGAACGACTTGTGCAGACCGCGTACTTCGATCTCCGGCCGGCTCGCCTCAACGGTCATTTCACGGCCTCCTGGGCCTTGGCCTCCATACGGCGGACCACGAACCCGAGCGGGATCGTCACCAGCAGGTAGCACAGCCCTGCGACGAGGATCGGCGTGGAGTTGGCGGTCGTACTGGCCAGGTCGCGGCCGTACTTGGACAGTTCGCGCTCCTCCAGGGTGACGCCGAGGAACAGCACCAGGGAGGAGTCCTTGAAGAGCAGGACGAGTTCGTTGGTCAGCGGCGGGAGGATGATCCGGAACGCCTGCGGGATGATGATCGAGACCATCGCGCGGGCCGGTGAGAAGCCCAGCGAACGGGCCGCCTCCATCTGCCCCTTGGGCACGGCCTGGATGCCCGCGCGGATCGTCTCCGCCATGTAGGCGGCGGCCACCAGGCCGAGCGCGAGGGCGACCTTGCCGTAGGTGCCGCCGACGATCTCCGTGCCGGGGAACGCGAGCGGTACCGCCACGCCGATGAAGATGAAGATCAGCAGCGCGGGCAGCCCGCGGAAGATCTCGATGTAGACACCGGCGAACCAGCGGTACGGGCCCACCGACGACAGCCGCATCAGCGCGATGACCATGCCGAGGACGAGCCCGACGACGAAGCCGGACACCGTGTAGAGCACGGTGTTCTTCAGCGCCAGCGTGATGACCTCGGGGAACATCTGGTCGGCGATGTCCGCCTGCGCGAACTGGTTCTTCAGCCGCCCCCAGTCCGCCGAGAGGGCGAAGGCGATCACGGCGGCGACGAAGACGGCGTACTGCACGCCACGGGACAGGCTGCGCTTCTGACGCCGGGTCAGGCCCTTCTTGCGAGGCTGGAGTTGCGCGTCCGCCGCGGTCATGAGGCGGCGGGAGAGGCGACCGACTCGTCGTACGGGCCGATCCACTTCTCGTAGAGCTTCTTGTAGGTGCCGTCCGCCTTGGCGTCCGCGAGCGCCTTGTTGATGGCGTCCCGCAGCTTGGTGTTGCCCTTCTTCACCGTGAAGCCGTACTGCTCACCGGTGTTGATGTTGTCGGCGACCTGGAAGGCGTCGGCGTTCGCCTTGTCCTTGAGCCAGCCCTGGACGACCGGGTAGTCGATGACGACGGCCTTGACCTGGCCGGAGCGCAGGCCGTTGAGGACGGCGTCGGAGGACTCGAAGGAGACCGGGTCGAAGCCCTGGCTCTTGACGTAGTCCTCGCCGGTGGTCTGGGCCTGGGCGCCGAGCTTGACCTTCTTCGCCTTGGCGTCGGCGAGCGAGGAGATGCCGCTGCCCTTGGCGACCAGGAGGGCCTGGGTGGCGTCGAAGTAGGGGTCCGAGAAGTCGACGTTCTTCTTGCGCTCCTCGGTGATGGTCATGCCGGCCGCGGCCAGGTCGCACTCGCCGGAGTTGAGGAAGGCGCCGGTCTTGAAGTTCTCGAAGGGGGTGTCGAGGATCTCCTGCTTCACGCCCAGGTCCTTGGCGACCAGGTCGATGAGCGAGACGTCGAAGCCCTGGACCTTGCCGTCGATCTCCGACTGGAACGGCGGGTAGGGCAGGTGGGTGCAGGTGGTGAGCTGTCCGCCCTTGACCAGTTGGACCCCGCCCGCGGCGGTCTTCGAACCGCTGCCGCCGTCGTCGCTGGAGGTGCAGGCAGCGACGAGCAGGAGCCCGGCCGTCGCGGTGGTGGCGGCCAGGACGCGGGTCCGGCGCCCGGAGAGGGTGTTCACGGGAGGCCTCCTGTGGGGGAACTGAGGGTTCCGATTATAAGGAAAGGTTTGAGTGCCTCAAACCAAACCGATGGTCGCGAGGCCGTTCAGCCTAAGAAGTCGCCGGTGGTCGGGGGTTGATCGGGAACGGTTACGCTCGTTCACGTCTACCCCAGTGAGCGAAGAGAGCACCGTCGTGACGCACCCCTTCCTGGACCTGGCCCCGCTCGACGCGGCGCGGTTCGCCTCGATCGAGGACCGTGTGGCCCGGCTGCTGCGCACCGAGCAGGACGTCGTGATCATGCAGGGCGAGGCGCTGCTGCCGCTGGAGGGGGCGATCCGGGGGACCGCGGGTCCGGGCACGACCGCGCTGAACGTCATCACCGGCCCGTACGGGCAGACCTTCGGGGACTGGCTGCGGGACTGCGGCGCGACCGTGATCGACCTCGCCGTGCCGTTCCACACGGCGGTGACCGCCGAGCGGATCGCCGCGGCCTTCGAGGAGCACCCGGCGATCGACTTCGTGTCGCTGGTGCACGCGGAGGCGGCGACCGGCAACACCAACCCGGTCGCGGAGATCGCGGAGGTGGTACGGCGGCAGGGTGCCCTCTTCTACCTGGACGCGGTCGCCTCCGTGGGCGCCGAGCCGGTGCTGCCGGACGTGTGGGGCGTGGACCTGTGCGTGATCGGGGCCCAGAAGGCGATGGGCGGTCCCGCGGGCGTCTCGGCGGTGTCGGTGAGCGAGCGGGCGTGGGCGCGGATGGCGGCGAACCCGGCGGCGCCGCGCCGGTCGTACCTCTCCCTCCTCGACTGGAAGGAGCGCTGGATCGACGGCGGCCGCAAGGCCCTGCTGCACGCCCCGGCGCAGCTGGAGATGCTGGCGCTGGAGGCGTGCGTCGAGCGGATCGAGGCGGACGGGCCGGAGACGGTGATGGCCCGGCACCGGGCGGCCGCGGCGGCGACCCGGACGGGGGCGCGGGCACTGGGCGGCGGTCTTGAGCCCTACGTGCACGAGGACCACGAGGCCGCACCCGTGGCCACGACCCTGCGCTCCCTCTCCGGCGTGGTGGCCTCCGAGCTCGTCGCCCGGGCACTGTCGTCCGACCCCGCGCTGCCCCTGGCCGCGGGCGGGGGCGCCCTGGCGGCGGAGATGGTCCGGGTCAACCACTACGGCGCGGAGGCGAGCTCCGGGGCCGTCCGGGCGAGCCTGGCCGCGCTGGGGGCGGCGCTGACCGAGAAAGGGCTCGCGGTCGATGTGGCGGGAGCGCTGCGGTCGGCCGAGGAGACGTTCGACCGGACGATGAATGCGCGCGGTACCGGTGCATAATTCATAAAGACAATTCCGGGCTTTATCGAGAATAGCTTCCCGTATTCTTCTGCCCGCTTTCTCTCGGGCTAAACGCAAAGATTCTGCGAACGCGAACGGGCCGATTTCGGGGAGATTCCGCGGGGGTCACCTGCTTGTGACGCGTTACACACGATGATCAATTTGCCCTTTATTTGCTGGTCGTAACCATACATAACGGTCACGCCTTGCGCGTCGGTGCGCGCCCGCGCGATAACACACGAGGCGCCCGTACGTAACCCCGTCCGGCGATGCAATTTTGAATTTCGCTCGGTAAATTCAATTCGCATGACTGCCGCACAAGCAGACCTGCAAATCGACCGGCCGACGGTCGCGGACGGAGCCGCACTGTGGCGGATCGCCCGCGACTCCGAGGTCCTCGACCTGAACTCGTCGTACAGCTATCTGCTGTGGTGTCGTGACTTCGCCGCCACGTCGGCGGTGGCACGGAACGAGCACGGGGAGGCGATCGGCTTCGTCACCGGGTACGTCCGCCCGGACCGGCCCGACACCCTCCTCGTCTGGCAGGTGGCGGTGGACTCGGCCCACCGCGGCCGCGGTCTCGCCGCCGCCCTGCTCGACGGACTGACCGCACGGCTCACCGCCGAGCGCGGGCTGACGACCGTCGAGACCACCATCACGCCGGGCAACACCGCCTCCGAGCGGCTGTTCACGTCGTTCGCCGAACGCCGTGGCGCCCGTCTGGAGCGCGAGGTGCTGTTCGACACGGGCCTGTTCCCCGACGGGCCGCACGACCCCGAGGTCCTCTACCGGATCGGGCCCCTCTCCCCCGGCTCCCCCTCCCTCTCCGCCTGACCCCCCACGCACCCCGAGGAGCGATTCGTCGTGACCATCACCCAGCCCGACCTCAGCGTCTTCGAGACCCTCGAGTCCGAGGTGCGCAGCTACTGCCGCGGCTGGCCCACCGTCTTCGACCGCGCGCAGGGCAGCCGCATGTACGACGAGGACGGCCACGCGTACCTGGACTTCTTCGCCGGCGCCGGTTCGCTGAACTACGGCCACAACAACCCCGTGCTGAAACGGGCGTTGATCGACTACCTGGAGCGTGACGGCGTCACGCACGGCCTCGACATGTCGACCACCGCCAAGCGCACCTTCCTCCAGACCTTCCAGGACCTGGTGCTGCGCCCGCGCGACCTGCCGTACAAGGTCATGTTCCCGGGCCCGACGGGCACCAACGCCGTGGAGTCGGCGCTCAAGCTGGCCCGGAAGGTCAAGGGCCGCGAGGCGATCGTCTCCTTCACCAACGCCTTCCACGGCATGTCCCTCGGGTCGCTGGCCGTGACCGGCAACGCCTTCAAGCGGGCCGGCGCCGGCATCCCGCTGGTGCACGGCACCCCGATGCCGTTCGACAACTACTTCGACGGCACCGTCGAGGACTTCCTGTGGTTCGAGCGGCTCCTGGAGGACCAGGGGTCCGGCCTCAACAAGCCGGCCGCCGTGATCGTGGAGACCGTGCAGGGCGAGGGCGGCATCAACGTGGCCCGCAAGGAGTGGCTCCAGGCGCTCGCCGCGCTGTGCGAGCGGCAGGACATGCTGCTCATCGTCGACGACATCCAGATGGGCTGCGGACGGACCGGCGCCTTCTTCTCGTTCGAGGAGGCGGGCATCACGCCGGACATCGTCACCGTCTCCAAGTCCATCAGCGGCTACGGCCTCCCCATGTCCCTGTGCCTGTTCAAGCCGGAGCTGGACATCTGGGAGCCGGGCGAGCACAACGGCACCTTCCGCGGCAACAACCCGGCCTTCGTCACGGCCACCGCCGCCCTGGAGCAGTACTGGGCGGACGGTTCCGCGATGGAGAAGCAGACCCGGCAGCGCGGCGAGCAGGTCGAGCAGGGCCTGATCTCCATCACCGAGGAGAACCTGGCCGACATCAAGGAGTACCGCGGCCGCGGGCTGGTGTGGGGCCTGGAGTTCCACGACAAGGCGCGCGCCGGGAAGGTGGCGCACCGGGCCTTCGAACTCGGGCTGCTCATCGAGACGTCGGGCCCCGAGAGCGAGGTCGTGAAGCTGCTTCCGGCGCTCACGATCACCCCGGACGAACTGGACGAGGGGCTCAGCGTCCTCGCCCGCGCCGTCCGGGAAACCGTCTGAGCATCCGGCTCAGCAGACCGTCCAACTAGGAGGCATCGCAATACCGTGATCGTCCGTTCGTTCAAGGACATCGAAGGCACCGACCGGCACGTGAAGGCGGCGTCCGGCACCTGGGAGAGCAAACGCATCGTGCTCGCCAAGGAGCGGGTCGGCTTCTCGCTGCACGAGACGATCCTGTACGCGGGCACGGAGACGTCGATGTGGTACGCGAACCACGTCGAGGCCGTCGTCTGCGTCGAGGGCGAGGCCGAGCTGACCGACCACGAGAGCGGGCAGACGCACTCGATCACGCCCGGGACCATGTACCTCCTGGACGGTCACGAGCGGCACACACTGCGGGTCAAGGAGGACTTCCGCTGCATCTGTGTGTTCAACCCGCCCGTGACCGGCCGGGAGGACCACGACGAGAACGGCGTCTACCCGCTGCTCACCGAACCCGAGGAGGTGTGACCGCATGACCACCATGACCACCGTCACCGACCTCTACCCCAGCCGCGGCGCCACCGAGGTGTCCGTCCCGCGCAAGGACCCGGTCGTCTGGTCGGCGCCCGGCACGCCGGGACCGATCGCCACGGCCGACCTGGAGGCGTTCGAGCGCGACGGCTTCCTCGCCGTCGACCAGCTCATCGGCCCGGACGAAGTCCCCGTCTACCAGCGCGAGTTGGAGCGGCTGATCACCGACCCGGAGATCCGCGCGGACGAGCGCTCGATCATCGAGCCGAAGTCCAAGGAGATCCGCTCGGTCTTCGAGGTGCACAGGATCAGCGAGGTGTTCGCGAACCTCGTGCGCGACGAGCGGGTGGTCGGCCGGGCCCGGCAGATCCTCGGCTCGGACGTCTACGTCCACCAGTCGCGGATCAACGTCAAGCCCGGTTTCGGGGCCAGCGGCTTCTACTGGCACTCCGACTTCGAGACCTGGCACGCCGAGGACGGCCTGCCCAACATGCGCACGGTGTCCGTCTCGATCGCGCTGACCGAGAACTACGACACCAACGGCGGGCTCATGATCATGCCCGGCTCGCACAAGACCTTCCTCGGGTGCGCGGGTGAGACCCCGAAGGACAACTACAAGAAGTCCCTCCAGATGCAGGACGCGGGCACGCCCTCGGACGAGGCGCTGACGGCGATGGCCTCGGAGTACGGCATCAAGCTGTTCACCGGCAAGGCCGGTTCGGCGACCTGGTTCGACTGCAACGCCATGCACGGCTCCGGCGACAACATCACGCCGTTCCCGCGCAGCAACGTGTTCATCGTGTTCAACAGCGTGGAGAACGAGGCCGTGGAGCCGTTCGCGGCCCCGATCCGGCGTCCCGAGTTCATCGGCGCCCGGGACTTCACCCCGGTGAAGTGATCCGGTGAGCTGATCCTCACAGCCACGACAGCGACGCGGCCCGCTCCAGTACGTTCCGTACGGCGGCCGCGTCGCCCGTCGTTTCCCGGGGGACGCTGTCCGGCTCCTGCCGGCCGCCGACGAGCAGGCAGAAGTCCACCGGGTCCAGGGTGAGTTCGGCGGTCACGGGATCGCTCTGCGAACCGAGGACCCACTGCTCGCCGCCCCGGACCGCGAACAGCACCGGCGGCGCCTCGGCCCCCAGGGCCCCGCCCAGGACGCGGACGGCCAGCCCGACCAGCCGCCCCAGGTGCTCCTCGGGCGGCGGCGGCACGGCCAGGCCCAGGGCACGGCCGATGTCGCCGGTGTGGATCCACGTCTCGAAGGCACGCACCAGGAAGTGCTCGGTGGCCGGCAGCCTGATGCCCATCGACAGCGTGGTCCGGGCGGCGAGTTCGGGGTCGCGGGCGTGCGCGGTGCCGAGCAGCGCGGCCGCCTGCGCGGACCAGTCGGCGACGGTCTCCCCGGGCGTGCGGCCGTACTCGTGGGCGATCACCTCGGCGGTACGCCGCTCCCATGCCTGCGTCCAGTCCGCGTCCTCGTCGATCCGTGCACCCGGCACCCGGGCGTCGATCCCGAGCCGCAGGGCCAGGTGTTCGTCGGCGGCGAGCAGATGGGCGACGGTGGCGTGCACGTCCCAGTCGTGGACGACGGGGGTGGACCAGCGGCCCTCCAGCTCGGGCAGCAGCGCCTCGAACCCGGCGACCGCGGCCGCGTAGGGGGCGGCGTGCCGGGCCACGCGGGCCGGGGCGGGGCGGGCGCGGAGGGCGCCGGCAAGGACGGTGTCGAGGGCGGGCGGCGGCCCGTCGGGCGGCGGCCCGTCCAGCAGACGTACGGCCGCGCGCAGGCGCTCCGCCTCCGCCGCGCAGCTCTCGCACTCGGTCAGGTGCGGGGCGACCAGCCGCTCCTCGGCAGGTTCCAGGGCGCCGCAGGCCCAGGCGGCCAGCAGGTCGCGCACGTCGTCGTGATCGGTCACCGCTCGCCCCCTTCCCTGTGTTCCCCTGCCGCCATCATGCGCCCTTCTCCCACGCCGGGCCGGGCGGGTCGGGTGGATCGGGCGGGTCGGGTGGGTCCGCCAAGGTATCCGCCAGGGCGCGCAGCGCGGTGCGCAGCCGGGTCTTCGCGGTGCCCTCGGGGATGCCGAGCTCGACGGCGGCCTGCCGGTAGGTGCGGCCCGCGAAGTAGGCGAGGTGCACCACCTCCCGCTGGGGCTCCGGGAGTTCGGCGAGGGCGGTGTGCAGCAGAAGGGCGCGCTCCCGGTCGACGACCGCCTCGGCGGGGCCGGGAGAGGCGTCCGGGATGCCGTGCAGGGCGAGGTCGTCGGCGCGGACGTCCTTGCGGTGCCGGGCCTCGCTGCGCACCCAGTCCACGGCCCGCCGGTGGGCCAGTACCGACAGCCAGGTGCGCAGGCTGCCCCGGGCCGCGTCGAAGGCGTACGGCCTGCTCCACAGGTGGGCGAAGACCTCCTGCGCGACGTCCTCGGCCGCGCCCCTGCTGCGGGTCACGCGCAGGGCGACCGCCCGCACCAGCCCGCCGTACGCCCCGTACGCCTCGGCCAGCGCGGACTCGTCGCCGTACACCAGCCGCCGGTGCAGCTCCGCGTCTGCGGATCGCTGCACGGACGTCGTCCCGTCCGTGGACTCCACGGCACCACCACCCCTTGGTGCCCTTCCTAGCGTCCCGGGCGGCGCGGCGCCAGCGGTTCAGCCCGACAGGGCGTCCAGAAGCCGGTCGACATCCGCCGCCGTGTTGTAGAGGTGGAAGGAGGCGCGCAGGTTGCCGGCGCGGTTGGACACCTCGATGCCCGCAGCGCTCAACTCGGGCTGCCGGCCGCCGAGTCGGGGCACGGACACGATCGGCGAACCGGGGGCCGGCAGCGGTTCGTGGCCGAGGGCGGCGAGTCCGGCGCGGAAGCGGTCGGCGAGGGCGAGGTCGTGGGCGCGCACGGCGTCCACACCGAGCTCCGCCAGGAGTTCGAGGGAGCGGCGGGTGCCCGCGTAGGTGAACAGGGCCGGGCTGACGTCGAACCGCCGGGCGGAGTGGGCCAGTTCGGCGACGGGGCCGTAGCAGCTGTCCCAGGGGTTCTCCCCCGCGACCCAGCCGGCGAGCACCGGCCTCAGGTCTCCGAAGTCCTCCGGCACGACGAGGAAGGCCGCGCCGTGCGGGCCGAGCAGCCACTTGAAGGTGGTGGAGACGGTGTAGTCGTACGACTCCGCGTCCACCGGGAGCCAGCCCGCGGCCTGCGAGAAGTCGACGTAGGTGCGGGCGCCGTGGGTCTTCGCCGCCTCCCGCAGGGCGGGCAGGTCGGCGATCCGGCCGTCGGCGGACTGGGCGGCGCTGACGGCGACGAGGGCGGTGCCGGGGCGGACGGAGCCGGCGAGCCGTTCCAGCGGCACGGCGCGCACCTTGAGGTCGCCGCGGGTGTGGAAGGGGTTCACGACGGAGGTGAAGTCGTCCTCGGCGGTGAGCACCTCGGCGCCCGGCGGCAGCGAGGCGGCGACCAGGCCGGAGTGGGTGGACACGGACGCGCCCGCCGCGACCCGGGCGACCGGGACGCCGGCGAGTGCGGCGAACGCGGCCCGGGCCGCCTCCACGTCCTCGAACAGCGGGTCCAGCGGCCGGCCCTCCGCCCGGATCAGCGCGGCCTCCTGGAGGGCGCTCACGGTGCGGGCGGGGAGCAGGCCGCTGCTCGCGGTGTTGAGGAAGGTGTTCTTCGGGGCGAACTCGGCACGGACGAGGCTCTCGAAGGTCTCCATGGGTCCACTGTGGGGCCGCGAGACCTCCCGGTCCATTGCGATTTTCTACGTGGTGTCGCCAAGGAACGCTTATACGTCCGCCCCGACCTGCGCGTTCTCAGCCCTGCTGGGGTACCGCGCACCCGTCGGGGCCGCACGCCTCCGCGCCGGCCCCGCCCTGGTCGATCAGCTTCAGCGGGGAGCGGTCGCCCCAGGCCTTGGTGAGGGCCTGGGTGAAGACCTCGGCGGGCTGGGCGCCGGAGACGCCGTACGTGCGGTCCAGGACGAAGAAGGGGACGCCGTTGGCGCCGAGCTCGGCTGCCTCGCGTTCGTCGGCGCGGACCTCGTCGGCGTAGGCGGTGGGGTCGGCGAGGACCCTGCGGACCTCGCCGGCGTCCAGGCCGGCCTCCACGGCGAGCTCGACGAGGCGCTCGTCGCCCTCGGTGAACAGGGACCGCTCCTCGGCGAAGTTGGCCCGGTAGAAGATCTGGATCAGCTCGTCCTGCCTGCCGTGCTCCTTGGCGAGGTGGAGGAGGCGGTGCAGGTCGAAGGTGTTGCCGTGGTCGCGGTCCCGGGTCCGGTAGGCGAGGCCCTCGGCGGCGGCCTGGGCGCCGAGGTTCTCCTCGCCGGCCTGGGCCTGCGCCTCGCTCATGCCGTACTTCTTGCTGAGCATGGCGAGGACCGGCTGGACGTCGTCCTTGGCCCGCCCGGGATCCAGCTCGAACGACCGGTGGACCACCTCGACCGCGTCACGGTGCGGGAAGGCCTCCAGCGCCTTCTCGAAGCGGGCCTTGCCCACGTAGCACCAGGGGCAGGCGATGTCGCTCCAGATCTCGACGCGCATGTGTACGGCTCTCTCCAGCTCGGACGGCGACGGAGACTCCCTCCGCCTGCTTGGATGAACGTTCAAGCAGAGGGTCGCATTCCCGTCGGGGAGCCGGTCTCACCCGCCGTCGCGCAGGTCCGCCGGCCACTCCGGCCTGAACTCGATGTGGTCGTAGGTCACGACGCACCCCTCCCCCATCGGCGACTGCGCCATGAAGCCGACCAGGGCCGCGCCGGTCTCCTTCTCGTCGCCCAGGGTGAAGAGGCGGACGAAGGTCCAGCGCCTGCCGTCGCGGGAGGCGTGGAAGGCGAAGGCGCGGCCGGTGCGGCTGACCCGCAGCCACACCGAGGTCCCGTCCACGGTGAAGGAGTTGCAGTCGTCGGAGTGGCCCCGGGTGACCACCGTGCAGACGGTGGGCACGTCCGGGGAGTTCTCCAGGCAGAGCTTGGCCCAGGCCCGCTCGCCGACGTGGACGTACAGCACGCCCGCGTCGAACGATGCGTTGAAGCCGACGGTGACGCGGGCTATGAGCTGGAAGTCGCCCTCGGGGGCACCGAGCAGACGCGGGGCGTCGGCTGCCGGGTCCAGGGACTCCCCGGTGGGCGGCACGAAGCGGTCCTGCCGCGGTCCGGCCCAGCCGGAGAGGATGCCGTCCTCGTGGAGCCAGTGCCCGTCGGGGCCGTAGGTGCGCAGAACGAAAGGCAGTTCGGGGAGTTCGACGTCCATCGCACGATTGTTTCAGGTCCGGTGGCCGTCCTCAGGGGCGCGGGGAACTGCGGGACCGGCCACCCACGACCGGCACCCCGCGGACGGCCCGCGCCCCTTCGGCGCTATCGCTCCAGCCGGCCGTTGAACCGACGGGGCAGCCCGAGCGGGTTCTCGTCCCGCAGTTCCGGAGGCAGGAGTGCCTCCGGAGCGTTCTGGTAGGCGACGGGCCGCAGCCAGCGCTCGATCGCCGTGCCGCCCACGGACGTCGACGTGGACGTGGTCGCCGGGTAGGGACCCCCGTGGTGCTGGGCCGGGGCCACCGCGACACCGGTCGGCCAGCCGTTGACCAGCACCCGCCCGGCCAGCGGCGTCAGCTCCGCGAGGATCTCCGCGCCGCGTCCCTGGCCGGCCGCCTCCGCGGTGGACAGGTGGACGGTCGCCGTGAGGTTGCCGGGCAGCCGGGACAGCACCGTCCGCGCCTGCTCGTCGTCGTCGTAGCGGACCACCACGGTCACCGGGCCGAAGCACTCCTCCAGGAGCAGGTCGTACGCCCCCTCGGTGGCGAGCTTCTCCGCCGGCACCGTGAGGAAGCCCGCGCTGACCGTGTGCTCGCCGCCCGCGCCGGGCGTCACCGGCGACTCGACCTCGGGGAGCTGCGCGCGCTCGGCGACCCCGGCGACGAAGTTGTCCCGCATGCGGTGGTCGAGGAGGACGCCCGCGTCGGTGTCGCTGACGGCGTCGGTCAGGGACTTCACGAGGCCGTCGCCCGCCGCGCCGGACGGCACGAGGACCAGACCCGGCTTCACGCAGAACTGGCCGACACCGAGGGTCATGGAGCCCGCGAGCCCGGCGCCGATGGCCTCCGCGCGCTCGGCCGCGGCCTCCTCCGTGACGACGACTGGGTTCAGGGAGCCCAGCTCGCCGTGGAACGGGATCGGCACCGGACGCGCGGCCGCCGCGTCGAACAGGGCGCGGCCGCCCTTCACGGACCCGGTGAAGCCCGCGGCGGCGATCAGCGGGTGCTTGATCAGCTCGATGCCGGCGTCGAAGCCGTGCACGAGACCGAGCACGCCCGCGGGGATGCCGTGCTCGTCGGCGGCCCGGCGCAGCACGGACGCGACCAGCTCGGACAGGCCCGGGTGGTCGGGGTGGGCCTTGACGACGACCGGGTTGCCGGCCGCCAGGGCGCTCGCGGTGTCGCCGCCCGCGACCGAGAAGGCGAAGGGGAAGTTCGAGGCCGAGTAGACGGCGACGACGCCCAGCGGCACCTTGTAGCGGCGCAGGTCCGGGATCGGCGGGGTCGCGGTGTCGTCGGGGTGGTTGATCACGACACCGAGGAACTCTCCCTCGTCGACGATGTCGGCGAAGGCCCGCAGTTGGTAGCAGGTGCGGGCGAGCTCGCCGGTCAGCCGGACCGGGCCGAGCGCGGTCTCGGCGTCAGCGGCCTCGACGAGGTGCTCCTTGGACTCCTCCAGCTTGTCGGCGGCGGTGCGCAGGAAGGCCGCGCGGACGGTGCGGTCGGCGAGGGACGCGCGCGCGTCGTACGCGGCGCGGACGGCGGCGTCCACCTCCTGGGCTGTGGCCTCCACCGCAACCTGCTCGCGCTGCTTCCCGGTTCGGGGGTCGACACTCCAGACTGGTGCTGCTGCCACCGCGGGTCCCTCCACGTGTATCTGGGTCATCCACCGGGTCCGTTCGATATACTGAACGCTGTCCCTGATGGTGAATATGCTGTTGGAGACTATTTCCCGTCGAACGAAGGGGTCAAGGGCGATGTCGGCTGGCGAGACGGGCGGCGGGTCACAGGTCAAGTCCGCGGTGCGGACGGTTGAACTGCTCGAATACTTCGCCGGACGTCCCGGCATGCACTCCCTCGCGGCGGTCCAGGAGGCCGTCGGATACCCCAAGTCAAGTCTCTACATGCTGCTGCGCACACTTGTCGAGCTGGGCTGGGTGGAGACCGACGCGACCGGCACCCGGTACGGCATCGGGGTGCGGGCGCTGCTCGTCGGCACCTCCTACATCGACGGCGACGAGGTGGTCGCGGCGGCCCGTCCGACCCTGGACCGGCTCTCCGACGACACCACCGAGACCATCCACCTCGCCCGCCTCGACGGCACCAACGTCGTGTACCTGGCCACCCGTCAGTCGCAGCACTACCTGCGCCCCTTCACCCGGGTCGGCCGCCGCCTCCCGGCGCACTCCACCTCCCTGGGCAAGGCGCTGCTGAGCACCTACTCCGACGAGCAGGTCCGCAAGATGCTGCCGGAGACCCTGCCGGCGCTCACCGAGCACACCATCACCGACCGCGAGAAGCTCATCGAGGAGCTGCACCAGATCCGGGAGCAGGGCTTCTCCGTGGACCGCGAGGAGAACACGCTCGGGCTGCGCTGCTTCGGCGTGGCGATCCCCTACCGCACGCCCGCGCGGGACGCGATCAGCTGCTCGGTGCCGGTGGCGCGGCTGACCCCGGCGCACGAGCAGATGGTGAAGGACGCGCTGTTCGACGCCCGGGACCGGCTGACCCTGGCCACCCGCAGGCTCTGAGCCCCGGGCCCCGCACCCGCGCGCTGCCCACGCCCCCGCCCCACCGCGACGGGCCGCCGCATGCCTCCAGAGAGTGAGGGCCGTGTCGACGTGCGGCTCCGCCGTGTCGCCGCAAGGACGCCTGCCCCCACCGAGCCGCACCCGATGACCGCCCGCCCCCGACCCGCCCGCCAGGCCCTAGGCTGCGGGGCATGCAGATCGTTCTCCGCGAAGTCCACGACAGCGATCTGCCGGTCTTCTTCCGGCAGATGAACGACCCCGAGGCCCTGCACATGGCGGCCTTCACCCCGAAGGACCCGGCCGACCGGGACGCCTTCGACGCCCACTGGGAACGCATCCGCGCCACCGACGCCGTGCACCGCACGATCCTGGCGGACGGTGACGTGGTGGGCAGCGCGGCGGTCTACGGCGAGCCGGGCGAGCGCGAGGTGACGTACTGGGTCGACCGCGCCTACTGGGGCCGCGGCATCGCCACGGCGGCCCTGCGCGAGCTGGTCGCCCAGGTGCCCGAGCGTCCCCTGTACGCCCGCGCCGCCGCCGACAACACCGGTTCGCTGCGGGTCCTGGAGAAGTGCGGGTTCCGGGTGACCGCCCGGGCGTCCGGGTACGCCCACGCGCGCGGTGCGGAGATCGACGAGTTCGTGCTCGCGCTGGACGCGTGAGACCGGCCGCCGCAGATGAACGTCCGATGAGAAAAGCGGACGCATGGGAACGATTCGCTCCCGCCTGATCGTCTTCCCGGTGGGATGAACAAGACGATCAGGCGCGCATCGGTCTTCGCGCTGCTCCTGGTGTTCGCTCTGCTGATCCGGGCGACCTGGGTGCAGTTCTACGAGGGCCAGGCACTAGCGGACGACAAGGACAACCGGCGGAACGCGATCGAGACGTACTCCTCGCCGCTCGGGAACATCATCGTGGCCGGAAAGGCCGTGACGGGTTCCGCGAGGACGAAGGACAGCGACCTCGCGTACAAGCGGACGTACACGGACGGCAGGCTGTACGCGGCGGTGACGGGCTACGCCTCGCAGGCCTACGCCCCGACCCAGCTGGAGGGCATCTACGCCGACCTCCTCAACGGCACGGACAGCCGGCTGAAGACCGTCATGGACACCGTCACCAACCAACGGGCCGAGCCCGGTGATGTGATCACGACGATCGACCCGTCCGTGCAGAAGGCGGCCTACGACGCGCTCGGCGACAAGAAGGGCGCGGCCGTCGCGATCGACCCGACGACCGGCAGGATCCTGGCGGTCGTGTCGACGCCGTCGTACGACCCGTCCTCGCTGACGGACGCCAACACCGCGGGCACGGCCTGGAAGCGGCTCACCGCGGACCCTGACAAGCCGCTCACCAACCGCGCGCTGCGGCAGCCGCTGCCGCCGGGTTCGACCTTCAAGCTGGTGGTGGCGGCAGCGGCGCTGGAGGACGGCCTGTACTCCTCGGTGGACGAGAAGACCGTCAGCCCCGACCCGTACACCCTGCCGGGCACCGTGACCCCGCTGGGCAACGAGAACTCCTCGGCGCCCTGCGAGAACGCCTCGATCCGGGTCGCGCTGGAGTACTCCTGCAACACCGTCTTCGCGAAGATGGCCGTCGACCTCGGCCAGGACAAGGTGCGCGCGATGGCGGAGAAGTTCGGCTTCAACGACGACGAGCAGGACGTGCCGGTGCGGGCCTACACCAGCGTCTACCCCTCCGGCATGGACAAGTCGTCCACGGCCCTGACCGGTATCGGCCAGTTCGACGTCACGGCCACCCCCCTCCAGATGGCCATGGTCTCGGCGGCCATAGCCAACGGCGGCAAGCTGGTCTCGCCGCACATGGTGTCGACGATCACGAACCACGGCGGCGACGTCCTGAAGAACTACGACGACGAGGCCACCACGCAACAGGTCGTCAGCTCGGACACGGCGGAGCAGCTCCGGTCGGCGATGCAGTCGGTGATCACGGACGGCACCGGCACCAATGCCCGGATCGACGGCGTGACGGTGGGCGGCAAGACGGGCACGGCCCAGCACGGCGAGAACAACAGCAAGACGCCGTACGCCTGGTTCACGTCCTACGGGAAGGCCGACGGCAAGGAGGTCGCCGTGGCGGTGGTCGTGGAGCAGTCGGACGCGGCCCGCTCGGAGGTAAGCGGCAACGGACTGGCCGCCCCCGTGGCCAAGGCCATGATGGAGGCGGCCCTGAGGAACTGAGCCCTCGCGGTGGTCACTTGGCCCCGAGCACCTGCTCGATCGGGTCGATAGCGAAGTACACGAGGAACAGCGCCGAGGCGGCCCACAGCAGCCAGTGGATCTCCTTGGCCTTCCCGAGCACCACCTTGATCACGACGTAGGCGAGGAAGCCGGCCCCGATGCCGTTGGTGATCGAGTAGGTGAACGGCATCACGGCGATGGTCAGGAACGCCGGGATCGCGATGTCGTAGCGCTCCCAGTCGATGTGCTTGACCTGGGTCATCATCAGGAAGCCGACAGCGACCAGCGCGGGCGCGGCGGCCTGGAGCGGGACGATGGTCAGCAGCGGGGTGAGGAAGAGCGCCAGGGCGAACATCCCGCCGGTGATCAGGTTCGAGAACCCGGTGCGCGAGCCCTCGCCGACGCCCGCCGCCGACTCGATGTACGACGTGGCGGAAGAGGCCGACGCGGCACCGCCGGCCACCGCCGCCGCCCCGTCGATCAGCAGGACCCGGCCGAGGTGGGGCACCTTGCCCTCCTCGTCGAGGAGTCCCGCCTCCGCGCTGATCCCGACGACCGTGCCCATCGTGTCGAAGAAGTCGGACAGGATCAGCGTGAAGATCAGCAGCACGACCGTGACGACCCCGACGCCGGGGGCGCTGAAGGAGCCGAACAGGCTGAAGTGGCCGATCAGTCCGAAGTCGGGGGTGTCGACGACCTTGTCGGGCCACTGCGGGGTGGTCAGCCCCCAGGTCTTGATGTCGGCGACCGAGTTGATGATCATCGCGAGGACCGTCATGGTCACGATGCTGATCAGGATCGCGCCCTTGACCTTGCGTGCGAGCAGTCCGATCGTCAGCAGCACCCCGAGGCAGAAGACGAGGATGGGCCAGCCGGTGAGCGCGCCGCTGCCCCCGAGCTGAACCGGCACGGTGGTGTTCGCGGCGTCCGGGATGCGGCTCACGAAGCCGGCGTCGACGAAGCCGATGAACGCGATGAACAGGCCGATGCCGACACTGATCGCCTGCTTGAGCGGTTGCGGAATGGCGTGCATGACCGCCTCCCGCAGACCGGTCACCACCAGCACGCAGATCAGCAGCCCCTCCAGGACGACCAGTCCCATCGCGTCGTCCCAGCTCATCAGCGGGGCGATCTGGAAGGCGACGACCGCGTTCAGTCCGAGCCCGGCGGCGAGCGCGAGGGGCAGGTTTCCGCCCACGCCCATGATGACCGTCATGACCGCGGCCACCAGAGCCGTCGCGGTGGTCAGCTGGACCGCATCCAACTGGTGCCCGAACTTGTCCTTCGCGCTGCCGAGGATGATGGGATTCAGGACGAGGATGTAGGCCATCGTGAAGAAGGTGGCGAAGCCGCCGCGTATCTCACGGGCGAAGGTGGATCCCCGTTCGGAGATCCTGAAGTACCGGTCGACGGACATGCTCGCTGCTCCTCGGTGCCTGACTGATCGGTGTGCGGATGCTGGCTGGATTGTTCCCGTGGTGAACGCGTCCCAGGTTTTCTCCGTGTTACGGATTTGGGGTCCGGCCCGTCATCCATCGTTCGAAGACCCGTATGAGAGCGCTTGCTGGATCGCTGCTAGGCTTCCGGATCTCCGCCCGGCCACCCCCGGACGATCACATGTCATTCACATGACACACAAGGGAGAGGGAGCCCGTGGGCACAGTCGTCGACGACGCCGCCTCCGTGGAGTTCCATGCCTTCTTCGAACGCCATTACGCCGAACTGTCCCGGCTCGCCGCTCTGTTGACGGGCGAGGCGGACGCCGCCGACGACCTGGCGGCGGACGCCCTGCTGGCCCTGTGGCACCGCTGGGACCGGGTGCGCGCGGCCGACCACCCGGTGGCCTACGCCCGTGGAGTGGTCGCCAACCTCGCCCGCACCCGCATCCGCAGCGCGGTCCGCGAACGCCGGCGCGTCGCCCTGTTCTGGTCCCAGCGCGAGGAGAAGGTCGAGAACCCCGACGTGGCGGGTGCGGTCGACGTCCAGGAGGCGCTGCGCAGACTGCCGTTCCGCAAACGGGCGTGTGTCGTGCTGCGGCACGCGTTCGACCTCTCCGAGAAGGACACCGCGCTGGCCCTGGGTGTGTCGGTCGGTACGGTGAAGAGCCAGACCTCCAAGGGGATGGCCGAGTTGCAGCGGCTGCTCGGCCCTCAGAACGCTCCGCTGAGGGTGCACGCGGCGATGGCGCGCACCGGTGACGCCGGAGGAAGGGACCGATGACCATGCGGCGGGACGTGCACGGCGAACTGCGCGCCCAACTGCAGGGCGCGGCCGAGGCCCACGAACCGGACCGCGAGCGGATCCTCGCCCGGATCGAGCGCGGTATGGCCGAGGAGGCCCGCCCCGGCCACCGGGCGACCCGGCCGCCGGTGTACGGCTGGGTGCGGGTGGTGAGCGCCACGGCCGCGGTCGCCTGCGTGCTGGGCCTCGGCGGGTACGCGGTGGCGTCCGCGGTGAAGGACGAGCCGCCTGTGCGGAAGTCGGCCGCCGCCACGGGCACGCCCTCTCCTTCGCCCGACGCGACGAGCCGTCCGCCCGCCCCGCCGGCCGATCCGGCCCCGAGCAGGACCCCGGCCCACCGGACCGGGAAGCCGAGCGCCACGCCTTCGGGCACCCCGGGTCCGTCCGCCGGAGTGCGGGCGCCCGGCGTCGAGGACGGCCCGCTGTGGTCGGACGGCTCGGTGGACCCGCACAGCAACGAGTTCTGGGCGCAGAGCAATCTGACCTTCAGGACCTCCGAGCAACTGACCTCGCTCACGGTCGAGTTGCGGATCGCGCAGACCGGCGGTGTCACCGACGCCGGCGCCTGGCGCTCGCTGCCCGAGGACGACTTCACGCTGACGGTCGCCGAGCGGGACGGTTTCCTCGTCTACACCTGGGTGCTCAAGGCCGGGCGTACGGTCCCGAAGGGCGAGTGGGTGTTCGCCGGGCAGTACAACCACGAGCGCGGCGGCCGGGACGCGAAGGACGACCGGTACACGGCGGCGGCGACCGCGAAGTCCGGGGAGCTCGCCGTGCGGGGCGACTTCGCGGCGCGGGACGCCGGGTCCGCGGACGAAGGGGACTCGTAGGCCGTCGCCGTGGCCGCACCGCGAGCGTCACCGTGGCGCGGCAACCCTTTCCCCGTCGGCGGCGACCAAGGGGTGCACGGTCGGCACCGGTCCGGCTCCCGGGCAGCCCAACAAGCTCTCTCACACCAGGAGTTCACGCCAGGGGAACAACCATTCGGTCACCTTCGACGTCCCTAGTAGTGCACAGACCTGCCGGCCTGAGCCCCCCTCGGCCGGCAGCTGCCGGCTGGAGCCCCCCTCGGGCCGGCACGAGGAACGCCCCGCCCGTGACGACGGGCGGGGCGTTTCGTCGTTCTGGCTCGCGGCCGGTGCGGGACTAACTCACGAAGTACGTCGGGTTCGGGAGCTTGTAGGTCCTGTCGGCGTAGCCGCCCTCCAGGTCCGAGTACTGGTCGCCGAAGTTGGCGATGATCTCGTACCCGAGGTCCTTCTCGATGTGCGCGCGGGTGCCGGACTTGTACTGCACGGTGGTGCAGGTCCAGGTGCCCGGTGTGGCGCAGGCGCTCAGGTAGGACGGCGGGTTCGCCTTGTCCTTGAGGAACACGTGGTCGGTGTCGAGGTTCACGTCGGCGCCGACCTTCTTCAGGTTCTCGACCGCGGCCGAGCGCTGCGCCTCGCTGAGACCGGAGTTGTAGAAGACCTCGACGCCCTTCTTCTCGGCGTACCGCACGAGCTCGGGGCTGCCGAAGACGGCCGGGCGGTCGGCCCGGTTCACGTAGTCGGCCCAACTGGTGGCGTCGTACGTGTAGTTGTAGCGCTTCTCGTAGTCGAGGCTGAGCAGCAGCGTGTCGTCGATGTCGAAGACGACGGCCGGCTTCTCGCCCTTGTGGTGCGCCTTGCGGGCGGCCTGGTCGATGTACTTGCGCGCCGCCCTGTCGATGGACGCCAGGTCCTTGGCGTAGGGGCTGGTGGGCGACGCCTGGTAGACACCGTTCGCGTCGGCCGTGGTGCCGTAGTAGGTGTCGATGTCCTTGACCAGCAGCCCGATGTTGTAGGGCTCGTGCGTGGAGTTCGCCGTGGACTGGCCGGCGGTGGCCGCGCCGGCGCCGTAGAGGGCGCCGGCGGCGACGGCACACGCCGCGGTGACGGCTGCGATACGCAATGGCTTATGCATGACAGACGTTCTACGCGCGTCACCATGTCGGGCGCGAGACCCGCCCGGTAAAAAACGGGTCAAGCGCCCCGAACGTGCTAGTTCATCGTCGCGCCGATGGTCGTGCTGCCCGTGGTCAGGAACGTGGTGGCGGGCAGGGTGCCGCCGGTGCCGCGGGCGTTGTACGTCGTCGAGGCGTCCGTCGACCTGAAGGCGGGCGTGCTGACCCCGCTGTCCCAGTTGTTGCCGGACGAGGTGACCTTGGAGCCCTTGCTGACCGAGCCGCTGCCGTTGCTCACGGCGAGGTTCTTGCCGAGCTTGGCGGAGCCGGTGGCGAAGTAGTAGCCCCACTTGCCGTTGGCGTAGGCGGTGGTGCGGTTGATGACGACGGCACCGGTGTTGGAGTTCTCGGTGAAGCCGTTGCCGGCGTTGCCCCAGGCCGCGGAGTTGTTCACGACGTGCGCGACGACCTCGCCGTCGCCGCCCAGCTTGTATCCGTTGCCGTCGCCCGCGAAGGCGGAGTCGGACCAGCGGTTGACGCCGTTGCCGAAGGACCAGGTGTGCTCGACGGTGACCGGCGAGGAGAAGGACCAGTAGTCGATCCCGTCGTCCGCGTTGTTGTAGAGACGGGCCCCGGTGATGAGATTGCCGGTGCCGGAGCCGAACTTCACGGCGATGCCGTCGGCGTTCTCGCCGTGGTTCGCGGCGTCGTAGTTGCCGTAGGAGTCGATGTTCCTGACGGTGTTGTCGACGGTCCCGTCGCCGGTGAGCGTGAAACCGGAGTCGCCGCCGTTGAGGGTCTTGATGTTGTTCCAGTCGGTGCCGGTGCAGGACGTGCAGACGACCGCGCTGTCCGGGGAGTTCTGGAAGGTCAGGTTGGAGACGTTCCAGTAGTCCGCGGTCAGTTTGAAGATCCACGCGCCGGCGGGCAGGGAGGAACCGTCGATCTTCACGGTCTCCGAGCCGTACGCGGTGAGCGTGATCGGCGCGGCGGAGGTGCCGTTGGCCGTGGACTGGAGGGTGGCCGTCGGGTGGTAGGTGCCGCCGCGGACCTGGATCACCGTGCCGGCGGTGGCGTTCTTGACGGCGTTGGACAGGTCGGTCGCGTTGCTGACGACCACGGTCGCGGCCTGCGCCTGGGTGGGGAGGACGGCCAGGCCCGAGCCGAGGGCGAGGACCGCCGTGGCGAGGAGAGCGGTACGACGAGACATGGGGAGCGAGTCCCTTCGGGTGCGGGTGGGGGGACGGTTCACAGGACGGCGTCGAGCCAGTCGACGACCTCGTCCTGCATGCGGTCGACGAAGACATGGCCGAGCTCGGGCCAGGTCCTGAGGTGCAACCGCTCCTCGGCGTGGCGGGACCGCCAGACGGCGCGCAGCTTGTCGTACGCCACGCGGACGCCGTCGGCGGGGAACAGCGGGTCGAGGCCGCCGTCGAAGAAGAGCATCGGCCTGGGGGCGGCGATGCCCGCCACGTCGGGGAAGTCGAGGAACCGGGGCAGTCCCGGGTGGAGCATGTAGTAACTGGACTGCCCGCGCAGGGTGTTGTTGCCGGGCACCATCATTTCCTTGAGGCCGGTCATCCAGCAGACGGACGCCGTGGCCCGGACGGAGTCGGTCAGCGCGGCGGTCTGCCAGGCGCGGTAGGCGCCCATGGAGAACCCGACGGCGGCGACCCTGCCGGCGTCCACCCTCTTCAGCCCGGCGAGGAACTCGGCGGCGCGGGCGTCCTCGCGGGCCATGAGCCCGGCGAGCGAGGAGCCCAGGTGGTAGAAGTTGCTCGCCAGGGCCTGCTGCTGGTCGTAGGTGACCGGTCCGCGGTCGCCCCAGCCGAGCGCGTCCGCGCACAGCACGACATAGCCGCGCCGGGCCAGCTCGTCGCCGACGAACCGGCCGCTGAAGTACTTGTCGGCCCACGTCCGCGCGGAGGCGAGCCGGGTGTCGTCGTACCAGGGCCGGACCAGCTTCTCCTTGCCGATGTCGAACTTCGCCCCGTGGTCGTGGAGCAGCAGCACGGCGGGGAACGGGCCGGGGCCGTGCGGGGTGAGCAGGGCGGCACGCACCCGTTCGTACCGGGTGAGGGAGAGGGTGACCAACTCCCTTGTGTAGCCCTCTCCTTGGGTGCGCCCGGTGAACGCGGGGGCGTACGGCGTGCCGTCCTCGCGGTCGACCAGGAGGTGCTCCTCGACCTTGGCGCGAGCGGCCCGCCGCCAGGCGCGGAAGTCACGGACCGGCGAGTTCCCCCAGGCCAGCGGGAAGGTCAGCGCGGCCTTGAGCGCCGGGTGGAAGTCGGGCAGCGGGCCGTCCACGACCCCGGCCCGCGCGGGGCCCACCGCTCCCCCGGCCAGCGCGGCCGCTCCGGCGCCCACCACGAACGCCCGCCGCCCGAGCGGGTCACCGGCACGCATAGGGCCTCCAGTCTCCGAGGTAGGTGCGCGGGGTGTGCGCCGCGGCCTCGGCGGCGGTGAGCTGCGGCCGGTTGTCCGGGACGGAGACGACCGCGCCGGGACCGGAGTTGGCGTACTCCCGGAAGCGCATGCTCTGCCAGGGGTAGGCCTCGCGCATGTCGGTGTAGGGCGTCACCGGGTCGATCCCCGGCCCGATCCAGGAGTCCCGCACGACGAGGGAGGGCCAGGCGGTCGTCTCGTACGACGGCACCCAGGGCCGGGCCAGCTTGTACGCCCCGTCCTCGGCGCCGGAGGTGATCCGGGAGCGGACCGCGAGGATGCCGTACGGGTTGGCGCGGGCCGTGGAGGGGGCGAAGACCATGCCCTTGGGTGTGAAGGTCACGTCCCGCTGGAGGGTGTGGAAGTGGCACTCGTCGAAGACGGCGGTGGCCCTGCCGAAGACGAAGTCGACGTCTCCCTCGATCCGGCAGCGGCGGAAGTACTGCCGGTCGAAGGAGGCGAGCGAGGTCGTGTCGACGAAGAGGGTGTCCTGGTGGGCCAGGAGCCGCACGTTCTCGAAGCGGGTGCGGTCGCCGTAGGTGTACGCGGCGACCGCCTGGGTGCCGGTGATGTCGGGGTGGTCGGCGCGCAACCAGTCGTTGGCGAGGGTGAGGTCGCGGACGGTGAGGCCGGGGGCCGCGGAGGTGAAGGTGGCCGAGCCCGCGGTGCCGTAGGTGCCGGAACCGTCCGGTTTTCGGGTGCCGTTGGCGTTGTCGTACACGATGACGGTGGCACGCGGGTCACGGCTCGCCCCACGCAGGGTCAACTCCGCCTTGTCCGCCGGGACGTCGACGACCTCGCGATAGGTGCCCGGGTGCACGACGATCGTCCAGCCGGGGCCGGTGACCGTCTCCACGGCGGCCTGCACGGAGTCACCGGGACGGACGTGGAGCACCCGGCGGGCGTCGGCGTGGGCCGGAGCGGCCGCCGCGGCGACCAGTCCCGCACCGGCGGCCAGGAAGGTCCTTCTGCGCATCTCAGCACACCTCCTTCCACGGCCGCCAGTCGCCGAGCCAGGTCTCCCGGGTCGCGGACGCGGCCTGTTCGCGGGTGAGCTGGGGCCGGTTCTCCGGGACGGCGATCCGGGCTCCGGGCCCGCTGTTGCGGTACTCGGCGAAGCGCTGGTTCTGCCAGGGGAAGGCGTCCGACATGTTGGTGTAGGGGGCGACGGCGTCGATGCCGGGGCCGAGCCGGGTGTCCCGCACCACGAGCGACGGACGGGCCGTGGTGTCGGAGCTCGGTACCCACGGACGGGCCAGCTTGTAGGCGGCGTCCGGGGCCTCGCTGGAGACCCGGCTGTGCGTCACCAGGTGCCCGCGCGGGTTGGCGCCCGCCGTGGAGGGCGCGAAGACGAACCCGTACGGCGCCGCCGCCAGGTCGGTCCGGTTCAGGGTCCGGAAGTGGCAGTGCTCGTGGACCGCCGTGGCACGCCCGAAGACGAAGTCGACGTCCCCCTCGACGTAGCAGTGCGCGAAGTACTGGCGGGCGAAGGAGGTCAGGGCGATCGAGTCGGCGTAGAGGGTGTCCTGGTGGCCGAGGAAGCGGCAGTGGTGGAAGGCGGAGCGGTCGCCCTGCACCTTGAGGGCGACCGCCTGGGTGCCGGTGATGCCGGGGTGGTCGGCGCGCAGCCAGTCGTTGGCGAAGGTGATCCAGCGGGCGGTGAAGCCGTCGGCCTGGACCGTTGTGGTCGCGGATCCGGTGGTGCCGTAGGTGCCGCCGCCGGGCTTGGGGGTGCCGGCCGCGTTGTCGTACACGATCACGACGTCCCGGGGGTCCTCGGAGGCGCCGATCCAGGTGGCCTCGGTGCGGGTGGCGTCGACCGCGACGGTCTCCCGGTAGGTGCCGGGGGCGAGGACCAGGGTCCGGCCGCTGCCGGTGGCGGCGGCCACGGCGTCCTTGACGGTGGTGTGGTCGCCGCGGCCCTCCGGGTCGACGTACAGCGTCCGCGGGGTGAGGCGGGCGGACGGTGACCCGAAGCGTCCGAACGGGCGCCTGGCCGGGGCGGCCGTCGCGGGGCCCGCCGTGAGCGCGAGCGCGGCTGCGGCTCCGGTGCTCGCGAGCAGGAACCCCCTTCTGGTCAGGGGGAGTTGCGTGTGGTGCGAGGACATGCGGGTGCTCCTTGGGGACGCGGCTTCGGGGGTGGGGTGCCTCGCGTGGGGGGTTGCGGTGGGTGGCCGGGGCGGCCGCTGGATTCCGCCCCGGCCGGTCAGGGGGTGGGTACCGCCGGACGCGGGTCTGTCGACGGTGCCGGGGCCGGCGGACCGGCCGGTCGAAGTTGCCGGCGCCGGCGGGCGGACCCTTCGAGCGGCCCGGTCGGTCGAAGTGGCCGGCGCCGGCGGGCGGACCCGTCGGGCGGACCGGCGTCAGCGGGACCGCCCGGTGGAACGGGACCTTGCCGGCGGGTCCGGGCGGCCGAACGAGCCCTGCCGGGGAGCCCAGCCGCTCGGCGGAACCGGCGTGCCCGGCCCGGGCCGCTCGACAGAACCGGCGCCGGCAGGTCCAGCCGGCCGGAAGGGGCCGGTGTCAGCAGACGCGGCCGGCGCCCGCGCCTCGGCCGACGATGCCCGGAATCCTCTTGGCGGGGTCGACCTCGGTGCGCAGGGTGGGTGTCCAGCCCGCGCCGGACTCCAGGGTCTCGGCGGGGATCTCGGCGTTGTGGACGGCGATCAGGTCGGTGCGCTTTCCGTTGACGTAGTTGTCGGTGGCGGTGAGCGGGGAGACGTTCCACCGCTTGAGCACCTTGGCCGCGCTGATCCCCTCGGGCAGCGTGAACGCGTTGTGCTCGGCGACGAGCTGGGACTCCTTGCCGATGCCGAAGCTGTAGGAGTAGTCGTCGCCCGCCACGAAGTGGTTGTTGTAGGAGTCGACCTGTCCGAAGCGCACGCGGGGTGCGCGCTCGACCAGGTTCGAGAACAGGTTGTGGTGGAAGGTGACCTTGAGCTTGCCCCGGTCCCCGGCCGCCGTGGACTCGCTGTCGCTGTTGCCGATCAGGATCGTCTTGTCGTGCTCGGTGAAGACGTTCCAGGAGGCGGTGACGTGGTTGGCGCCCCGGACGATGTCCAGCTCGCCGTCGTGCTGCTGGTACAGCATCCCGAAGTAGGTCGGGGCCGCGCTGTCCGGATGGCTGCCGTCGGTGAAGGTGTTGTGGTCCAGCCAGACGTGGGTGGAGCCGTAGACGACGGCGGTGTCGTACTCGGAGTTCCAGTTGCCGGTGGAGCCGTCCGTCGGGTCCCACTGCGGGAAGCAGTCGACGGGGCTCTCGAAGGTGAGGTTGCGGACGATGACGTTGTCGACGGCCTTGATCTGGAGGCTCGCGCCCTTGAACCCTGCGTTCCTGCCGACCCCGATGATGGTGGTGTTGGCGGGCACGTTGGCCTTGATGGTCTGGTCCTGGTTGGCGGCGGAGGCGCGGCGCAGGCCCTCGGGGCTGTCGTCCGGCTCGGCGCTCAGGTCGGTGTCCAGGCCCCAGGCCTCCGGGGAGTACTTCGCCAGGTAGGCGTCGAAGTCGTATCCGGGTGCGGCCAGGGAGTCGCAGCCCTCGGAGACGGCGTCGATGGTCCCCTTCACCTTGATGATCCTCGGCGCGGTCCCGCCCGCGGCGAGGGCGGCCTTGAAGCCGGCCCAGTCGGTGACGGTGTACACATGGGCGGCGTCGGCGGCCGCGCCTCCCGTGGTGCCGGTGCCCTCGGAGGCCCAGCCGTCCCCGGCGGGGAGGGTCTCGCGGGCCGTGTCATGGGCCCTGGCCTGGGCGGTGGTGCCGGTGGCCGCGAGGACGAGGGCGGTGCAGCCCGCCACGGCCAGGACCTTTGTTATGACATGCCCATGCCATATCTGTGCGTTCATTGTGCGGCTCTCTTTCGACTGCGGAGAAGAAGGGGTCAGACGGTGGCCGGCGACGGCCAGGTGATCCAGGACTCCGGGACCGCGGTGTCCAGCCGGCGCACGTCCCGGGGCACCAGCACGCGGTGCCGCAGCAGCTCACGGGCGAGCAGACGCGCCACCGCGATGGCACCGGGCGGGTTGAAGTGCGTGTTGTCCTGCTCGGTCGCGGTCCAGTTGAAGTACTTCTTGGTCTCCTCGGCGCCGAGTCGCTGCCACAGGGCGAGCGACAGCGCCTGGATGTCGAGCAGCGCGACGCCCTCCTGCTGGGCGAGCGCCCGCATCGCCGCGGGGTACTCGCCGTGCGTCGGCACGGCGTTGCCGCTCGCGTCGAACTTCCGCCGCTCCACGGAGGTGGCGAGCACCGGCCGGGCACCCTTCGCGCGGGCGCCGTCGACGTACCGCCGCAGGTAGTCCTGGTACGTCGACCAGGGCTCGGTGTAGCGGGTCGGATCGGCGGTCTTCTCGTCGTTGTGCCCGAACTGGACGAGGAGGAGGTCACCGGGCCCGATCAGTGCGAGGATCGCGTCGAGCCGGCCCTCGTCGACGAAGGACTTCGAACTCCGTCCGTTCACGGCGTGGTTGGCGACGGAAAGGTCCTTGCGCAGGAAGAAGGGCAGGGCCATTCCCCAGCCGGTCTCGGGGGCGGCGTCGGAGTATTTCTGGGCGGCGGTGGAGTCGCCGGCGATGTACAGGGTCCGCCGTTCTCCGGCCTGGGCGGTACCGGTTGCGCCGAAAGCGACGGGACCGGCGGCGATCGCCGCCACGGTGACTTGTCTACGGGTTAGTGCCATTACAGGTCAGCCTCTCTTCCCCAGGGGCGCGGGGAACTGCGCGACCGGCCACGACGGACCCGCAGTTCCCCACGATCGGAACCACCCGAGATCTCAGCCGTTCTGTTCCTTCCATTCGGCCTGGGCCTTGTTCAGCTGGTCGGCCATGGTGTCCAGGAAGTCCTTCGCGCTCATGTCCCCGAGCAGCACCTTCTGGAAGTTCGGCTCGTTGTCGGCCTTGGAGATGGTGTTCCAGTCAGGCAGGTAGTACGGCAGCTGGACGATCGACGTGGAACCGTCGGTCAGCGCGGCGGCGGCCAGCTTCGTCGGCTCCGCCTCGGAGACCCACGCGTCCTTCGCGGCCTCGTTGTTGGCCGGCACCTGCCCGGCGGCCTTGTTGAACTTCGAGTTCTCCGCGTGCGAGAGCGCGAACTCGACGAACTTCCACGCGGCGTCCTTGTTCTTCGAGCTCTTGAACACGCCGAGCCCGTCGACGGGGTTGGACACCTGGACCCGCTTGCCGGCGGACCCGATCGGCTGCGGGATGCCCCGGAACTTCTCGACGCCGAGCGCCTTCACATGGTCCTGGTACGAGCCCAGGTTGTGGTTCAGCATGCCGATGGTGCCGGAGTCCCACTGCGCGACCATCTTGGTGAAGTCGTTGTTGAGGTCGGCCGCGGGGGTGTCCTTCTTGTACAGCGCCGCGTACTTCTCCAGCGCCGCCACGTTCTTCGGGTCGTTGACCGTGGTCTTGTCGCCGTTCCAGAACGAGGTGATCCCGCTCTGCCCGTACATCGCGTCGAGGGCCTGCGCGATGGACCCGGCACCGCCCCGGATGGTGTAGCCGAACTCGTTCTTCTTGGCGTCGGTGAGCTTCTCGGCGGCCTCGTAGAACTTGTCCCAGGTCGTCGGCTCGTCCAGTCCGGCCTTCTTGAACAGGTCGGTCCGGTAATACAGCACACCGTTGTTGGCGGAGGTCGGGATCGAGTACAGGGTTCCGTCGCCGCCCCCGGCCGCCTTCAGCGAGGCGACCATGTCCTCGTTGAGCTTGCCGCTCAGCGAGGAGTCGGCGAGCCGGTCGTCCAGCGGCTCCAGGGCGTTCTGCGCTGCGAACCCGGCGAGCATGGCGGCGCCGACACCGCCGACGTCCGGCAGACCGCCGCCCTGGATGGCGGTGTCGACCTTGGACTGGTACTCGGTGGACGCGATGCCGACGTACTCGACCTTGATGTCCGGGTTCGCCTTGTGGAAGTCGGCGATGATCTCCTTCCAGATGTCGGTGCGCACACCGCCGTTGTTGTCCCAGAAGACGATCCTGCCCTTGCCGCTGCCCTCGTCGCCCTTGTCGCCGCCGGCGCCGCTGCCGTCGTCACCGCAGGCGGTGGCGGTCAGCGCCAGGACGGACCCGAGGGCGACGGCTGCGGCAGCGCGCCTGCTTCTGCGGATACTGATCTTCATTGATCGGCTCTCTTCTTCTTCTGATTCCAGCGGAGATGTGACGTCGTGGGGGGAAGTCAGTGGCGGGCGTGGGGTGCCCAGTCGTCCGTGCCCCTGAGGTAGTCCGTGACGGTGTACGTCCTCGCCTCGGCGGCGGCGAGCTGCGGCCGGTCGGCGCTCGGGGCCGCGCCCGGACCGTGGTTGCGGTACTCGGCGAACCGGGCGTCCTTCCACGAGAAGCCGCTCATGTCGGTCCACGGCGAGGCCTTCACGGCGGCCGGGAGGTCGGTGTCGCGGATCAGCACCTGGGCCACCGCGGCGGGTTCACCGCCGGGGTGCCACGGCCGGCCCAGGTGGAAGGTCCGGTCCGGGGCGTCGCTGACGACATTCGACCGGGTGATCAGGAACCCGTACGGGTTGCCCGTCCAGGTCGAGGCGGCCGTGATGTACCCGTTGTTGGAGTCCGAGCCGCGGCTCAGTGCCCGGATCACGGACCTGTCGATCACCGTCGTCGCCCGGCCGTAGACGAAGTCGACATCGCCCTCGATGTACGAGTCGCGGATGTAGACCCGGCTGATCACGTCCAGCCTGGGGCTGTCGGTCATCAGGGTGTCCTGGTTGCCCAGGAAGGCGGTGTCCTCGAAGACGATCCGGTCGCCGGTCGTCTTCATGGCGAGGGCCTGCTCGCCCTTCAGCTCGACCGCGGCCTCGTCGAAGTCGTTGCTGAAGGTGAGGTGGCGGGCGGTGACGTCGTTCGCGGCGATCCGTACCGTCGCGCTGCCCGTCGAACCGCCGTACTCGGCGGGGGTGTCGTGGACGATGACGGTGTCGGACCGGTCCTGCCCGGTCCCCTGGAGCACGATCTTCGGCTTGGTCGCCGGGATGTACACCTTGGCCCGGTAGGTGCCCGGCGCGACGGCGATCGTCACCGGCACGGAGTTGCCGTCGGGCACGGCGTCCACCGCGGCCTGCACGGTCGGGTAGTGGCCGGGAACGTGCAGGGTCACCCCGATCCGCTGCTGCGGGCCGGAGAAGCGGGACACCAGCGCGGGCACGGCGGCGGCCGGGTCCAGCCGGTAGTCGTAGAAGGACCGCGGGTCGAACGCCGTACCCCGGGCGTCGGTCCGTCCGGTCGTGTTCCGCAGGATCGACCCGCGCTGCACCAACTCGGCGGTGGCGTCGGCCTGGTAGGGATGCTGGATTCCGTCGTAGTAACTGTTCTCGATGACCATCCTGGTCCGGCCGCGCGACCAGTTCCCGTACGTCCACACCGGGTCCCCGTCGGCCACCTGCGCCGAGAGGTAGTTGTTGTAGAGGTGGGCGTAGGCGCAGTTGTCGGCGGACGGGTTGCGCTGCTTGGTCCCGGTGAACCAGTTGTGGTCGACGGTGATCTGGGTGAGCACGTCGGTCGTCCAGCCGATCCCGAACGCCTTGTTGTGGCTGCGGAACTGGTTGTACGAGACGGTGACGTACTGGCTGTCCTTGCGGATGTCGAGCAGCCCGTCGCCCATGTGCTCGAAGCGGTTGTGGTCGATCCAGACGTGGTCGGCGGTGTCCATCTGGATCGCGTCGAAGTCGGTCGTCTTGCCGTCCCAGTCGCCCTCGACGTACGAGTCGCGGATGGTCAGGTTGCGGATGATCACGTTGTGCGTGCCGGGGTTCAGGTGCAGTTCGCCGTGGACGATCTCGCCGGTGCCGCCGACGCCGATGATCGTCTTGTTCGAGGCCACGACGATGTCCGAGCCGAAGGGCTCGACGGCTATGGCACCCGAGACCCGTATGACGTACGGCTCCTCGGCGGCCGCGTAGGCGGCCAGCGCGGCCTGGTCGGTGACCGTGACGACCCTGCCGCCGGCCCCTCCGGTGGTGCCGCCGGCAAGGGAGGCGAAGCCGTGGGCCCGGTCGCTCCAGCGGTCGGCGCGGACCTGGTCGGCCGGGGCCCTGTCGACCGTGGCGGCCTCGGCCCGCCCGATCGTCCCGAGGCTCAGCGCGGCCACCAGGCCGAGCACAGCGGCCAGGACCTTGCCGGATCCCGGTCTCTGCAAGCGCTTGCTACGGAGGTGCTGCGTCATTGCGGCTCCCAACAGGCCTACGGGGCAGGTGCGTTACAGGTGGTCGATCCTGAAATGCGAGAAGGTTGCCGTGCCGGCGTGCCCTCCGCCGACGGGCGCCAGGGCGAACAGGCCGAGCAGGGCTCCGACCCAGCGCCAGGGGGTGGCGGCGAAGACGGGCCCGGAGGGCTGCGGGCCGTCGCCGAGGTCGTGGAAGAACCGGCAGCGGGCGCCCGCGCCGATCTCGATCCGCAGCCGCGCCTTCGCGGCGGGAGCCGGTCGCGGACGGTCGGCGTCCCGCTCCTCCTCGGCGACGCCCTCCGCGAACCGGTGCACGAGGTGGACCTCGCCGTCGGCCCCGCGCTGAAGTCCGATCCAGCCGAAGGCGTCCCCGAGGACGGCGAGTCCCGCGCGCGCCCCCGGCTCCGCACTGTGCAGCTCCAGCTCGACCTCGACGATGGAGGGCGTGCCGGGCAGCCGCTGGGTGAGGACGTTCGGCAGTCTGCGCAGGTCGTGCGCGTCGGCCGAGCGGACGCAGGTCAGCCGCAGTCCGTCAGCCGAGTGGTGGGTGGCCCAGCCGGGCTGCGGGTTGGCGGTCCACTGCCACTGACGGCCGAAGCGTCCACCGGGGAAGTCGTCGTCGGTGGCGGGCGCCGCGTCCGGTTGCGGCGGCAGATCCGGCCGCGCGTGCACGGCGACGGGGGCGCCGTCCTCGCCGAGCACCGGCCAGCCGTCGGCGCCCCAGCGCATCGGCTGGAGGTGGACGACCCTGCCGTAGGCCCCCTTCTGCTGGAAGTGCAGGAACCAGTCCTGGCCGGACGGGGTGCGCACCCAGCCGCCCTGGTGGGGGCCGTTGACGTCGGTGTCCTTCTGCTCCAGGACGATCCGCTCCTCGTACGGGCCGAAGAACCCGCGCGAGCGGAAGGCGCCCTGCCAGCCCGTCTCCACTCCGCCGGCGGGAGCGAGGATCCAGAACCAGCCGTCGTGCCGGTAGAGCTTGGGGCCTTCGAGGGTGAACCAGCCCGGGATCCGGTCGCCGTCGACGATCACCTTGCCCTCGTCGAGGAGTTCACGGCCGTCGAGGTCCATCCGGTGCCCGGTGAGGCGGTTCTTGACGCCGGAGCGGGACTTGGCCCAGGCGTGCACCAGATAGGCCTCGCCGGTCTCCTCGTCCCACAGCGGGCACGGGTCGATCAGGCCCTTGCCGGACTTGACCAGGTGCGGCCGGGTCCAAGGGCCCCTGATCCCGGGGGCGTTGACCTGGAAGATGCCCTGGTCGGGGTCGCCCCAGAAGATCCAGAACCGTTCGTCGTGGTAGCGGAGGGACGGCGCCCAGACCCCGCAGTCGTGCCGCGGCCCGGCGAACTCCCCGGCCGGTTCCAGGCGTTCGAGGGCGTGGCCGATCAGGGTCCAGTTGACCAGGTCGCGGGAGTGCAGCAGCGGCAGGCCGGGGACGCGTCCGAAGCTGGAGGCGGTGAGGTAGAAGTCGTCGCCGACCCGGATGACGTCGGGGTCGGACCAGTCGGCGTTCAGGACCGGGTTCGTGTACGTCGTCGGCGGGTCCGTCTTCGTGGGCGTCACTGGCTGACCGCCTTCCGTACCAGTGCGGCCGCTTCCAGCCGGGCCAGGCGTCCGTCGGCGACGACGGTCACGATCCGCCGTACGACGGTCTCCCCGGGCGGGACGGGCAGCCTCGCCTCGTGGGCGAGCGAGGAGCCCACCCCCGGGTACTCGTCGGCGCGCACGAACCACGGATCGCGGCGGGTCCGGTCGGTGGCCCCCGCGAAGACCAGGGTCCAGCCGGCTCCGGAGAGGGCCACCCAGTCGGCGCGGGTGCCGTGGACCGCCTCCTCCCCCTCGCGGTCGACGGTGAAGACGTCCGGGGCGTGCGGCTCCTTGCGGGCCCGCCAGAAGAAGCCGCCGTAGGCCGCGCCCGGGCGGCCGTTGGTGGCCGGGCTGCCGATCGAAAGGGGAGCACGGGTGACGTTGGTGAGGGAGAAGGTGAAGTCCAACGCCCAGGCGGCACCGGTCAGTTCGGTGGCGGCGACGGTACGGCGCTCGCGCAGCAGCTCCGTCCCCGCGGCGACCCAGCGCAGTTCCTCCACGAAGCCGTCCGGGTCGCGGAGCTGGAAGGAGTGGTGGCGCTGGGCACCGTGGTCGTCGAGCTCGGTCGGGCCGTGGTCGCGGACGTAGGTGCGCCCGCCCCAGAAGTTGTGCCCCTCGACGTCGGGAACGGCGACACCGACGCCGAGGTGGTGGACGTGGTCGGCCGGGCTGAGCTCGGTGACAGCCGTGCCGGCCAGGGTGGTGACCGGGTGCAGATAGGGGCGCGGGGAGAGCCGGGCGGGCAGCTCGGGCCGGGTGACGTAGCGGCCGACCGGGCGGCCCGCGACACGCAGGACCGGGGAATCGGGGGTCGTCATGTGCTCACCTCGTTCGCTTCGTGTGGCCGGGCCCAGTCGGCGCCCAGCTCGGAGTAGAGGGCGAGGTTGTCGGCGGCGGCCGCGACGAGTCCGTCGATGCCGGGGACGACGCGGCGGTCCTCGTCGGGGAGCAGGTGCCAGGCGCCGGCCGGGAGCGGGGTGGGGTCCGGGGCCAGCCGGATCGCCTCGACGACCTTCATGAAGGCGCCCGTCACCTCCGGGACCACCAGCAGCTCGTCGCCGTCGGTGAGGTGGTCGGCCAGGTTCTCCAGCAGGTCGGTGCGGCCGTACTCGTACTCCTCGGGGCCGTGCCCGGCCCGCTGGAGCAGCACCCGGTCCTGCTTGTACCAGTAGGTGATCCGGCCGTGGCTGCCGTGCACGACGACGTACGGCTCGTCCGGGTCCTCGGCGCACAGGGTCGCGGCGACGGTCACCGTGCGGCCGTTCGCGGTGGTGACGCGGACGCAGGAGGTGTCGTCGGACTCGATGTCGTTGGCGCGCAGGAGCTCGGTCTCGATCCGGGTGACGTCCTCGGCCCGGGTGGTGCCGTTCAGGGCGAGTGCGGTGGCGACGGCGTGGGCGAGGGGGTTGGTCAGCACGCCGTCGATCACGTCGACGCCGTTCATCTGCCGCTTGCCGGCCCAGGGCGCCCGCCGGTAGTACGCCTCGGCACGCGCCCAGGCACCGGCCCCGCCGATCCCGGTCACCTCGCCGATCGCGCCCTCCTCGACCAGCTCGCGGATGGCGGGCACCGCGTGCGAGCCCAGCGACTGGAAGCCGATCTGGCAGGCGACCCCGGCCGCGGCGACCCCGTCGGCCATGCGGCGGAACTCCGCGTACGACGGTGCCGGGGGCTTCTCCAGCAGGATGTGCACGCCTCGGCGGGCGGCTTCGAGCGCCAGGTCGGTGTGGGTCGGGATCGGGGTGCAGATCACCGCGATCCGGGCGCCGGTGGAGTCGAGGAGCGCGCCGAAGTCGGCGGACTGCTCGGGCGTGCCCAGCCCCTCGGGGATCTCCTCGCCGGTCAGCGGGGTCAGCTCGCAGATCCCCGCCAGCCGCACGATCCCCTTGTCCTGGAGGCGGCGGATGTTCTCCAGGTGCCAGCGGCCGTGGCCGCGCGCGCCCGCCAGGACGATGTCCACGGTGCCCGTGGTCTTCTCGGTGTTCATGGGATCCTCCCTGCGCCCGCGCCGCGCGCCACCTGCCGGTCGGCCGCGTCGCCGCTGTCGATCTTTGTGTGCAGGGTAGGCGTCCGGCCGACGTCCGCCGTGAGGCCGCGCTCGCTGCCGGCGTCGCGGGCGCTGTGGACGGCGAGCGGGTCCAGGGGACTGCCGTCGGCGGGGGTGCCGTTCCGGTGGAGCGACCCCGCACCGGAACCAGGGGCGACGGACACGCCCCTCGCCTCCGGCACCCGGGCATCGCCCAGCCCCAGCAGGACGCGGCCGACGGCACGTCCCTCGGCTCGGACGGCGACACCCACCAGACCCAGTACCAGGCCGGCCATGGCGATCCGACGGAGTCTCACTTCGCCGTCACCGCCTTGTCGCGCTCGGCGGCCCCGGCTCGCCGCAAGGGCATCGGGCCCACGTCGGCCGCCACGACTACTCGACCGGCGTGGGCCGCCCCGGCCCGCGCACGGACCCCGCACCGCGCGGAGACCTCCGCGGTCCGACCCCTGATCCCACGGGCACCGCCGAAGGCCACCGCCGGCCCGCTGGTCGAAGCCGGGACCCCGAGATGCTGTCCGCTCTGCTCGGGGCACTGGCCCCGGAAGCCGGTCCGGCCGGGCGCGGTCCCGTGGCCGACCGCGTGGTCGTGGCGGTCACCGGCGGTCACCGGGGCGGCCGGCGCACACGTTCCGCTGATCCGACGGAGCCTCATCCCTTCACCGCCCCCGCGCTGAAGCCCGTGATCAGCCACTTCTGGATGAAGGCGAACACGATCACCACGGGTACCGCGGCGATGATGCCGCCGGCGGCCAGTGCGCCGAGGTCGACGCTGTCGGCGCTCATCAGGGTGTTGAGGCCGACCGGGATCGTCTGCTTGTCCTGGTTGTTGAGGAACATCAGGGCGAACAGGAAGTGGTTCCAGGAGTGCACGAAGGCGAAGGAGCCGACGGCGATCAGGCCGGGGCGGAGAAGGGGCAGGACGACGATCCGGAACGCCGTCAGCCGGTTGCAGCCGTCGACCCAGGCCGCCTCCTCCAGGGAGTACGGCACGTTCTTGATGAAGTTGCTGATCAGGATCATCGACAGCGGCAGCTGGAAGACGGTCTCGGCGATGATGACGCTGCCCAGCGAGTTGATCATCTTCAGCTCGGCGAAGATCTCGAACAGCGGCACCAGGAGCAACGCGCCCGGCACGAACTGCGAGCACAGCAGCGCCAGCATGAACGCGTTCTTCACCTTGAAGTCGAACCGGGCGAGGGCGTAGCCGCCGGCCAGGGCGACGAGGGTCGTCATCACCAGGGTGGCAAGCCCGACGTACACGCTGTTCTCGAAGTAGGTGCCGAAGGCCCGCTCCGTCCACACCTTCTCGAAGTGGTCGAAGGTGATCGGCCAGGGCACGAGCGAGGTCGAGCCGGCCGGGCGGAGCGCGAAGAGCAGGATCCAGTAGAAGGGGATGAGCGTGAAGACGAGGTAGACCGACAGCGGCAGGTAGATGTGCCAGCGCGGGACCTCGTCCCAGGAACGGCGGTGCTTCGCCGGGCGGACCGGTTCCGGCGCCTCGCGCACCGGGGCGGGGGCGACCTCCGTGGCCTCCTTGGTGATCACTTGGAACCGCCTCCGAACTTGCTCAGCCGCAGGTACACCATCGAGCAGAAGAGCAGGATCACGAACGCGACCGTGGTCAGGGCGGACGCGTAGCCGAAGTTGTGGGCGTCGACGCTGGTGTTGGCGATGTACAGCGGGAGGGTGGTCGTCTCCCCCGCCGGTCCGCCGCCGGTCAGGGTGTAGAGCAGGTCGACGTTGTTGAACTCCCACACGGCGCGCAGCAGTGTGGACAGGATGATCGCGTCCTTCAGGTGGGGCAGCGTGATGTGCCAGAACTGCTTGACGCGGCTGGCCCCGTCGACCTCGGCGGCCTCGTACAGGTCCTTCGAGACGGACTGGAGGTCGGCGAGGATGAGGATCGCGAAGAAGGGGACACCGCGCCACAGGTCGGCGACGACCGCCGCCGAGAACACGGTGGAGGTGTCCGAGAGCCAGCTCGTCCCGTAGGAGCCGATGCCCATGTCGGCGAGGTAACGGGTGATGCCGGTCTGGGAGTTGTAGAGCAGCACCCAGATCGCGGAGGTCAGCACGCCGGAGACGGCCCATGGGGAGAAGACGAGCGCGCGGCCCATCGCCCTGCCCACGAAGGTCTGGTTGACGATCAGTGCGAGCGCGAGGCCGAACAGGAGCTGGAGTCCGACCTCGACGAGGACCCACTTGGCGCTGAAGGTCAGCGTGTCCCAGAACTGCGGGTCCTCGGTGAAGATGTGGACGAAGTTGTCGAGGCCCGCGTAGCCGTTGCGCCACGGCTTGGTGGGGTTGTAGTTCTGCAGGCTGTAGTAGAAGACGCTGATGACCGGGTAGGCGATGAAGCCCAGCATCAGCAGGGCGGCCGGTGCGATCAGCAGGTACGGCAGCCTGCGCGGCGTGGCGGAGGCATGGCGTCGCCGGGGTGGCGCCGGCGGTTTCGCCACGGCTGCGGCTTGGGCCATGACAGGGTCTCCGTTCTCGGTGCGGCTTGCGTACGTGGTGCGGTAAGCGCTTTCTCGCTGTGCGTCGGGTGCCACTTGCTGTTGAGTGGCGGGTGCGGGTGCGTTGTGGCCGGTCGCGCGGTTCCCCGCGCCCCTAAGGGTGGGAGCAGTCACCCTGCATACGGGTCGGGGACCTTGCCTTGCCTGGCCAGGAACTCGAAGTCGCAGCCGGTGTCCGCCTGGGTGATCTGGTCGTTGTAGAGGGCGCCGTAGCCGCGCTCGTAGCGGGTGGGCGGGGGCGTCCACTCCGCCCTCCTGCGCTCCAACTCCTCGTCGTCCACGTCGAGTCGGAGGGTTCGTGCCTCGACGTCCAGGGTGATCGAGTCACCCGTGCGGACCAGGGCCAGCGGGCCGCCGACGTACGACTCCGGAGCCACATGGAGGACGCACGCGCCGTAACTCGTCCCGCTCATCCGGGCGTCGGAGATGCGGACCATGTCCCGCACGCCCTGCTTGAGCAGATGGTCGGGGATGGGCAGCATGCCGTACTCGGGCATGCCGGGTCCGCCCTTGGGGCCGGCGTTGCGCAGCACCAGGACGCTGTCGGCGGTGATGTTCAGCGCCGGGTCGTCGATGGTGCGTTGCATGGTCTTGTAGTCGTCGAAGACGACCGCGGGCCCGGTGTGCTTGAGCAGGTGCGGCTCGGCGGAGATGTGCTTGATGACGGCACCGTCCGGGCAGAGGTTGCCGCGCAGGACGGCGACCCCGCCCTCGCCGGCGACCGGGTTCTCCCGGGTGCGGATGACGTCGTCGTCGTGGACGACGGCCCCCGCGATCTGCTCGCCCAGGGTGCCGTTGACGGTCGGCCGGTCCAGGTGGAGCAGGTCGGTGATCCGGGAGAGGAAGGCGGGCAGACCGCCGGCGAAGTGGAAGTCCTCCATCAGGTACGTCTGTCCGCCGGGCCGGACGTTCGCCAGCACCGGCACGGTCCGTGCGATGCGGTCGAAGTCGTCGAGGGTGAGCGGGACCCGGCACCGTCCGGCCATCGCGATCAGGTGGATGACCGCGTTGGTGGAGCCGCCGAGCCCGAGCACGGTGGTGACGGCGTCCTCGAAGGCCTCGCGGGTGAGGATCTCGGACGGCCTGAGCCCGGTCCAGGCGAGCTCGACCGCGCGGCGCCCGGACGCCGCGGCCATCCGCTCGTGCGCGGAGTCCACGGCGGGAATCGAGGAGGCACCCGGCAGGGTCATGCCCAGGGTCTCCGCCGCCGCGGTCATCGTGGACGCGGTCCCCATGGTCATGCAGTGCCCCGGGGAGCGCGCCAACCCGCCCTGGAGTTCCCGCAGTTCGCAGTCGGTCAGGTTGCCCGCGCGGTGCTCGTCCCAGTACTTCCACATGTCGGTGCCGGAGCCGAGGGTCTCCCCGCGCCAGTGCCCCGGCAGCATCGGCCCCGCGGGCACGAACACCGAGGTGACGTCGGCGGAGGCCGCACCCATGAGCAGCGCGGGCGTCGACTTGTCGCAGCCGCCGAGCAGCACCGCCGCGTCGATCGGGTACGACCGCAGCAGCTCCTCCGTCTCCATGGCGAGGAGGTTGCGGTAGAGCATCGGGGTCGGCTTCTGGTAGGTCTCGGAGAGGGTGGCGACCGGGAACTCCAGCGGGAAGCCGCCCGCCTGCCACACTCCCCGCTTGACCGCCTCGGCGCGCTCGCGCAGGTGGACGTGGCAGGGGTTGATGTCGGACCAGGTGTTGAGGACGGCGATCACCGGCCGGCCCCGGTACTCCTCGGCCTCGTAACCGAGCTGGCGCATCCGGGCGTTGTGCGACCAGGTGCGCAACTGGCCCTCGGTGCCGTACCACTGGTGGCTTCTGAGCTCTTCGGGACGCTTCCTGTCGGTCATATCGACCACCCGGCGGCTATCGCGGCGACCTCGGCGCGCTCGCTCGGGGGCAACTCACGGCTGGGCGGGCGCACTTCGCGGCGGCACAGGCCGAGGGAGGCGAGGGCCTCCTTGACGACGGTGACATTGTCGGCGGAGCCGTTCGCGGCCCGGAGCTCCTCGAAGCGGCGGATCTGCTCCCAGATCTTCATGGCGGCCGGGTAGTCACCGGACCGAAGCGCTTCGATCATGTTCAGCGAGACGGCCGGGGCGACGTTCACGAGCCCGGAGGTGAAGCCGGTGGCGCCCGCCGAGAAGTAGGAGGGGGCGTAGGGCTCGGCGAGCCCGGCGACCCACACGAAGCGTTCCAGTCCCGCGTCCCGGGCGAAGGCGGCGAACCTGGCCGCGTCCGGCACGGCGTACTTCACGCCGATCACGTTGGGGCAGGCGTCGGCGAGTTCGGCGAGGCGGTCGCCGCCGAGCTGGGCGTTGCGGATGTACGGGACGACCCCCAGCTCCGGGACGGCCGAGGCGATCGCCCGGTGGTAGTCGATCCAGCCACCCTGCGAGACGTACGGGTGGACGGGCTGGTGGACCATGACCATGCCCACGCCGAGTTCCCTGGCGTGCCGGGCGGAGGCGACGGCGGTGGGGACGTCGTGGCCGACGCCGACGAGGACGTTCGCCCGGTCCCCTGCCTCCTCGACGGTCAACTCCGTGACCAGGCGGCGCTCCTCGGGGCTGAGGGCGTAGAACTCGCCGGTGTTCCCGTTGGGGGTGAGGGTGGTGATCCCTCCGTCGAGCAGCCGGCGCAGCAGGGCCCGGTGGGTGTCCTGGTCGACGCTGCCGTCCTCGGCGAACGGGGTCACCGGGATCGCCACCACGTCGGCCAGGGCCGCCCGCTGGGTCTCGAAGCTCTCGCTGCTCATTCCTGGCCTTCCTGGTCCAGCACTCCGGGGAACGCTCGTTCCACGAAGGACGCGATGTGGGCGTGCAGGGCGCGGGCCGCGCCGTCCGCGTCGCCGGCCAGGGCGAGCCGCAGGATCTCCCGGTGCTCCCCCGCCTCCCGGTCCCAGGAGGGCGAGGCGGCCCAGGCGACGGCGGAGACCAGGGCGGCCTGGTCGCGGACCTCGTCGAGCATCCGGCCGAGCAGCGGATTGCCGCAGGGCAGGTAGAGGGCGCGGTGGAACTCCCGGTTGGCGAGGGAGCGTTCGGCGGTGTCGGTGGCGTCGTCGGCCCGGGTGAGGGCGTCCCGCGCGGCCTCCAGGGACGCCCCGCGCCGTACGGACCGCTTGAGCGCCTCGGGTTCGAGGAGCAGCCGGACGTCGTAGACCTCGCGCGCCATGTCCGCGTCCACCATGCGCACCGTGACGCCCTTGTACTGGCTCATCACGACGAGCCCGGTCCCGGCCAGGGTCTTGAGCGCCTCGCGCACCGGGGTCTTGGACACCCCGAACTGGGCGGCGAGTTCGGTCTCCACCAGGGCCTGACCAGGCGTCAGGCGCCCGGTGAGGATGCGGCGTTTGATCTCCTCCAGCACGTACTGCGTGCGGGAGGGGATCGGCGTGGGCACAGAGGTCATGCGCGCCTCTCGGATCTCGCGTATCGGATCTTGCGTATCTGATCTCGCATATCGCGTCTCATATATGACGTACGAAGTACGACGCGTTGAAGGTAAGAGGACGGTGTTGTTTCGTCAATGCTTCCGGCAGAGGAAGTCGACGTTGCGCCGCGGCCGCGTCGGACGAGCCGGGTGGCGCCCACGAAGGCGGCGGCCGCGCGCGTCCGGCGTCCTAGGGGGTCAGATGAACCTGTTCGCCTTCGCGATGCCGGTCGATGTCCGCCTCGCACAGGAACACGTCCGACTCGACGGCGAGTTCGATCAGGGCGGCGCGGGGTCCGCTGCCCCCGAGTGGGCGAGGACGCGTCCGGCGCACTCGGCGCGCAGACCGTACGCCTCGGTGTCGTGCACGACGGCCCGCGCGGCCGGCCGCAGGTGCCAGTGCCGGGTCTCGTGGCCGTCGTACAGGGGGTGGAAGGTCGTCGCCGATCCCCTCGCCGCCGTCTACGCCTTCGCCTAGGCCCGAAGAACGGGGGCACCGCCCGGTCGAGCGCAGTCGAGACTGGGGAAGGTCCGCGTGCAGGCGGGAGATCCGGATCGCCGTCAGCCGGGAGGCATCCGTGTGCCGCTGCAACTCCGCGAAGGTGCCGGGTCCGGCGTCCACCCACACCGGCTGAGGGGCGGCACGGTGGCCCCGGCGTCTACGGCGTCCAGCCCGGGTTCCGCCCGCTCAGGCCCAGGGCCCTCTCCAGCAGCGGTGCCTCCTGGGGCACCGGGACGATCGGGCCGAAGATGGCGTCCCGGCTCGGGTCGTCGGCGGACGCCTGGAGGAAGTCGTACGTCGCCCGGAGCGCGGCGGGGTCCGGGTCGTACGGCTGGCCGGTGGCCATGGCCAGGTCCCAGCCGTGGACGACCAGTTCGTCGACGGCGACGGCGGCCGCGACCTCGGCGGGCAGGTCGACACCGCCCGCGCGGGTCATGCCGGTCCAGGCGGCCGGGTCGCGCCAGGCCGCGGCGAGCTCGTCGAGGACCTTGGGGAGCTCCTCGCGCCAGCCGGGGCCGACGTCCGGGAGGGAGTCGGTCGGCGGGGTGTCGGTGGTGGCGCCGAGGTCCTTGCGGGCGGCGTCGCGGAAGGCGGCGGAGAGACCGAGCAGGTGGCCGAGCAGGTTGCGCACCGCGTACTCGGGACACGGCGTGGCGTTCCCCAGCTGCTCGTCGGTGACGCCCTCGGCCAGCAGGGCGATGACGCGGGTCTGCGGTCCGAGGTCCAGCGGCGGGACGGTCATGCGGGGCTCCTCAGGGTTCACGGTGTGGTGAGGGGTGGACCGCCGCCGCCGCGAAAACTCATCGCCCGCGTTCTAGGGAAGCTGCCCCATCCCGTCGCGGGGGCCTTAGACGCACGATGGGCAGGCATGACGAAGACATGGGCGGTGCTCCACGACCGCGACGCCAGGCTCTGTCTCACCGGAGTGCTCGTCTCCGGTTTCGGCACCTCGGCCCTGTGGCTGGTGTCCGGCGTCTGGGTCAAGGACCTCACCGGCTCGGACGGCCTCGCCGCGCTGTCCATGCTCGCGATGTGGCTGCCGACCCTGGCGGGCCCGCTGCTCGGCACGATCGCCGACCGGATCCGCCGCAAGCCGCTGCTGATCGGCGGCAACCTGCTGATGGCGGCCCTGCTGCCGGTCCTGCTCACCGAACGGGTCGCGGTCGTCCTCGCGGTCCTCCTCGTGTACGGCACGACGGGCGTCGTCCTCGACGCGGCGGAGTCGGCCCTGGTCGCCGGCGCGGTCGCCCCGTCCCTGCTCGGCGACTTCAACGGGCTGCGGACGGCGGTCAACGAGGGCATGAAACTGGTGGCGCCCCTGGCCGGAGCGGGCCTCTACGCCCTCTGGGGCGGCCCGGCGGTGGCCCTGCTGGACGCGACCACGTTCGTACTCGCCGCACTCCTGTACCGCGGCCTGCGTGTCCGGGAGGACGAACCCGGGCCGTCCCGGCGCACCCCGTTCGTCGAAGGCGCGCGCCACATCTGGGCCCACCCCGCGCTCCGCCCCCTGATCCTGGCGGGCGCCGGCACCATGCTGTGCGCGGGGGTCAACGGCGCGCTGATGTACGCCGTGATCGACGGACTCGGCCACTCCCCCGCGTACGCCGGGGCGCTGTACGCCGTGCAGGGCGCCGGTTCGGTGGCGGTGGGGCTGCTCTCCGGACCCGCCCTGCGCCGGCTGGGCGGCCGCCGGTTCGCCGTGTACGGCATCGTCCTGACCGCCGTGGCCGCCGGGCTGCGGGCGGTCCCGTCCGACCCGCTGGCCCTGGTGTGCAGCGCGGCCGTCGGCTTGGGCCTGCCCTGTGTGCTGGTCGCCGCGCTCACCGCCGTGCAGCGCGAGACCCCGGACGCGCTGCTGGGCCGTGCGGTCGCCACCGCCAACACCCTGGTGTTCGCCCCGAACGTGCTCGGTCTCGCGGTGGGCGCGGCCCTGGTCGAACCGGTCGACCAGCGGCCGCTGTCGGCCGTCATGGGCGTGGTGTGGCTGGCCTCGTCGGTCCCGCTGCTTCAGAGGCGGGCCAGGGCCGAGCGGATCGCGTCCAGGTCGCCGTCCGACGCCAACCCGGCGTGATACAGCCGGACTTCGCTCGCCCCGGCCTCGCGCGCGCGGGCCACGTCCGCCGCGAGCGTGCCCGGGCTGCCGCCCATGCCCGACACCACGGGGAAGTTGGCGGCGACGACCGCGCCTTCGCGGATCCCGGCGAAGGGCGTGAGCAGGTCGGGCCCGCCCGCGCAGGGCACGACGACCCCGTCGGCGACGGACAGGACGTGCTCGGGGTCGACACCCGCGTTGGCGCCGACGTGGTACGTCACGGGGTCGGCGTGCAGCAGGATCTGAAAACCCTCGGGGGCGGCCGAGCGAACGGCCCGGACCGCGCTCTCCTGGAGCGTGCGGGCGGTCTCGTCCCGCCACGCGCGCGTGGCCGCCGCCCGCTCGGCGCCCAGGAGCTTCTCGACGCCGGCCCAGCCGCCGTCGTCCGGCGCGCCCCGCCACAGCGGCTCCAGCGCGGCGCGGACGGCGGCGGCGAGCGCGTCGGCGTCCTGCCCCTGTTCGCCGTACCCCTCGCGGCACGTCCCGCAGAAGCAGAGCGCCATGAGGTACGTCCCGGCGTCACCGAGCGGGACCCCGCCGGTCTTGTCGTGGGCGTGCAGGTGCTGGAGGCCGTACCAGCCGAGGGACTCCAGTTCGGTGCCGGCCGCGCCCGGGCGCACGGCCGCCTCCACGGCGAGGTCGACGAGGTACGCGCGCGTGGCGGGCTGTGCGATGCACGGGGCCCACGGGTAGCGGTCGCCGTAGGCGTTGACGACGGAGGTGTCCGGGTGCTCGGCGCCCAGGCGGGAGTTGTGCGCGAGGACGACCCAGGTGTGCACCTCCAGACCGGCCCCGGAGAGCTCGGCACAGGCCGCTCCGAAGGCGTCGCCCGGCGCCCAGTCACCGGCCGCGTACGGACGCAGGTCCCGCCCTTCCCAGCGCGCGTCCGTCGGGTACAGGACGGCGGCGTGCTCGGCGGTGACGATGCGGTGGCGCGGGTGGCGGGGGGTCAGCGCGCGCGTGGAGTGGTAGGCGGAGGCGAGGGTCGCCTGCCGCACGCCGAGCCCGGCGATGCGGGCCGCGGCCTCCGGGTCCCCGTTGACGTCCCAGGGGTAGACGAACGCCGACGCCTTCACTGTGCCTCCTCCAGGAGCGCGTACCCGCGCTCGATGATCTCCGCGAGCTGCTTCACATGGTCCGCGCCCGGCTCGTGCAGCGGCGGGCGGACCTCTCCCACGTCGAGGCCGCGCATCCGGACGGCGGCCTTGACCAGGGAGACGGCGTACCCGCGGCCCTGCGCGCGCAGTTCGACGAAGGGCCGGTAGAAGCCGTCGAGCAGACGGTCGGCCGTCGCCCGGTCGCCGTCGGCGAGGGCGCGGTGGAAGGCGAGGGCGATCTCGGGGGCGAAGCAGAAGACGGCGGAGGAGTACAGGGGGACGCCGATGGCCTGGTAGGCGAGCTGGGTCTGCTCGGCGGTCGGCAGTCCGTTGAAGTAGAGGAAGTCGCCGGGCACCTCGGTGCGTACGGCGCTGACGGTCCGCTGCATCAGGTCGAGGTCGCCGAGGCCGTCCTTGAGGCCGATGACGCCCTCGGTACGGGCCAGTTCGACGACGGATTCCGGGGTGAAGACGGCGTTGTCGCGCTGGTAGACGATCACCGGCAGCGCGGTCGCGGCGGCCACCTCGCGGTAGTGCCGCAGCAGTCCCTCCTGCCCGGCCACGACGAGGTAGGGCGGCATGGCGAGCAGTCCGTCGGCCCCGGCCGCCTCGGCGAGCCGCGCGTACCGGACGGCGAGCGCGGTGCCGTACCCGGCGCCCGCGACCACGGGTACGCGCCCCGCCGTCTCCTCGACGGCCGCCCGGACGCACTGCTCGAACTCCTCGGGCGTGAGCGCGTGGAACTCCCCGGTGCCGCAGCAGGCGAACACGGCCGCGGCCCCGGCGTCCACGCCTCGGCGTACGTGCGCGCGGTACACGGCGAGGTCGGGGGATCCGTCGGGGCCGTAGGCGGTGACGGGGAAGAACAGCGGCCCGCTGGGGATGCCGAGTCGGTGGGCGAGGTCGGCGGACGGCATCACAGGCTCTCCCTAAAGTGGCATGCAGAATACTGATCAGAGTTTATATTTATGAACACGACTCGCGCCACCCTTGACGAAGTCAAGAAACGATCCCTAACTTGTCCACGCATGTGAATACCGTACTCATGAGCCCGTTCAAGGAGACTTGCGGATGCCCGCTCCCCGTACCGTTCTGCTCACCGGTGCCGCCGGCGGGCTCGGCACCCTGATGCGGGATCTGCTCCCGGGCTACGGGTACGAACTGCGCCTGCTCGATCTGCGGCCCGTGGAGGGCGAGCCGGACGCGGTCGTCGCCGACCTCGCCGACAAGGACGCGGTGCGCGAGGCCGTACGGGGCGTCGACGCGATCATCCACCTCGCGGGCATCTCCCTGGAAGCCCCCTTCGAGAAGATCCTCAAGGCGAACATCGAGGGCACGTACAACCTGTACGAGGCCGCGCACGCGGAGGGCGTCGGACGGATCGTCTTCGCCTCCTCCAACCACGCCGTCGGCTACACCCCCCGGCCGCGGGACGGCGACCCGCTCATCCCGGTCGACACCCCGCGCCGCCCGGACACCTTCTACGGCCTGTCCAAGTCCTTCGGCGAGGACCTCGCACAGCTCTACTGGGACCGGCACGGCCTGGAGACGGTCTCCGTGCGCATCGGCTCCTGCTTCGCCGAGCCCACCAGCGTGCGGATGCTCTCGGTGTGGATGAGCCCCGCCGACGGCGCCCGCCTCTTCCACGCGGCCCTGACCGCCGAGGACGTCGGCCACACCGTGGTCTACGGCTCCTCCGCCAACACCCGCCTGTGGTGGGACCTGACCACCGCGCGGGCCCTCGGCTACGAGCCTCAGGACGACTCCGAGCCCTACGCGGAGAAGCTCATCGCCGAACAGGGCGAACTCCAGGAGGGCAACGAGGCACACGCCTACCTGGGCGGCCAGTTCGTGACGGACCCGCCGATCTGGCCGTACTGAGACACCGACGCACGGACGGGCGGGCACAGAACGGGCCCGCCCTCAGTCGTTCCGGGCACGACAAACAAGGTGGGGGGCAGGCGCGAAGCGGCACCCCCAGGGGCGCGGGGAACCGCGCGACCAGCCACAACGCACCGGCAGCCGCCGTACGACCGAACCACCCGAACCAGGAGGCGCGCTCCGCCCGAACGGGCACACGCGGTCACTATCACCCGAGCAACAGACCTGGTCACCACACCCCGCCCGCTGTACAACTTCCTGCAGACGCCCGAACGGGCAGCGCACGACAGGAAAGCGGGTGACCGAATGACCAGAACCGCGGAAGAACGCCAGCGGGAGATCGTTCGTGCCGCCCGCACCACAGGCGCCGTGGACGTCAATACCCTGGCCGCACAACTCGGCGTCGCCAAGGAGACGGTGCGCAGAGACCTCCGCGCCCTGGAGGACCACGGCCTGGTCCGCCGTACGCACGGCGGCGCCTACCCCGTGGAGAGCGCCGGCTTCGAGACCACGCTCGCCTTCCGCGCCACCAGCCACGTGCCCGAGAAACGCAGGGTCGCGGCCGCCGCCGCCGAGCTGCTCGGGGACGCCGAGACGGTCTTCGTCGACGAGGGCTTCACCCCGCAGCTCATCGCCGAAGCCCTGCCCCGGGACCGGCCGCTGACCGTGGTCACCGCGTCCCTCCCGGTCGCCGGCGCACTCGCCGGGGCCGAGAACACCTCCGTCCTGCTGCTCGGCGGCCGGGTCCGCCCCGGCACCCTGGCGACCGTCGACCACTGGACGACCAGGATGCTGGCCGGCTTCGTCCTCGACCTCGCCTACATCGGCGCCAACGGCATCTCCCGCGAACACGGGCTCACCACCCCCGACCCGGCGGTCAGCGAGGTCAAGGCACAGGCGATCCGTGCGGCACGCCGCACGGTGTTCGCGGGCGTGCACACCAAGTTCGGCGCGGTCAGCTTCTGCCGCTTCGCGGAGATCGGCGCGCTGGAGGCGATCGTGACGAGCACGCTGCTGCCCGCCTCGGAGGCACACCGGTACTCCCTGCTGGGCCCGCAGGTCATCAGGGCCTGAATCTCGAACCGACACCTCCACGGGCCACCGACGACCAGTGGTGCCCCTTATATCCCCCTATGTCCAGGAGCGATCCATGCGAACCCAGAGCCGACGACGGCCACCGCGAGCCACGCTCGCCATGGCCGCCGCAGGGACGCTGCTCGCCCCGCTGCTGTCCGGCTGCTGGGTCGGCGCGGGCGGGGCGGGGTCGGGCGGTGACGCCATCAACGTCCTGATGGTCAACAACCCCCAGATGACCGAGTTGCAGAAGCTGACCAGGGCCCACTTCACCAAGGAGACCGGGATCAAGGTCAACTTCACCGTCCTGCCCGAGAACGACGTCCGCGACAAGATCAGCCAGGACTTCGCCAACCAGGCCGGCCAGTACGACGTGGCGACCCTGTCCAACTACGAGATCCCGATCTACGCCCGCAACGGCTGGCTGCACGAGATGGACTCGTACGTGGCCAAGGACCCCTCGTACGACGAGAAGGACGTCCTGGCTCCGATGCGCCAGTCGCTGACCGGTGACGACGGCAAGCTCTACGGCCAGCCCTTCTACGGCGAGTCGTCCTTCCTGATGTACCGCAAGGACGTCTTCGAGCAGAAGGGCCTGACGATGCCGGCCCGTCCCACCTGGCGGCAGGTGGCGGACCTGGCGGCGAAGGCCGACGGGGCCGAGCCCGGCATGAAGGGCATCTGCCTGCGCGGCCTGCCGGGCTGGGGCGAGGTCATGGCACCCCTCACCACGGTCGTGAACACCTTCGGCGGCACCTGGTTCGACAAGGGCTGGAAGGCCCGGCTCGACTCGCCCGCCTTCGAGCAGGCCACGAAGTTCTACGTCGACCTCGTGCGCGAGCACGGCGAGTCCGGCGCCGCCCAGTCCGGGTTCGCCGAGTGCCTCAACAACATGACCCAGGGCAAGGTCGCCATGTGGTACGACGCCACCTCGGCGGCCGGTTCCCTGGAGGCGAAGGGCTCCCCGGTCAAGGGCAAGGTGGGCTACGCCCCCGCCCCCGTGGAGAAGACGGAGTCCTCCGGCTGGCTCTACACCTGGGCCTGGGGCATCCAGGACGCCTCCCGCAACCCGGACAAGGCGTGGAAGTTCGTCTCCTGGGCCTCCAGCAAACAGTACGAGCAGCTGGTGGGCGAGCAGATCGGCTGGTCCAACGTCCCGGCCGGCAAGCGGGCCTCGACGTACACCAATCCGGCCTACGCCAAGGAGGCCGCCGCCTTCCAGGAGATGACCAAGCAGGCCATCGAGCAGGCCCGGCCCAACGACCCGGGTGTGCAGCCGCGCCCCGCGCCCGGCATCCAGTTCGTCGGCATCCCCGAGTTCACCGACCTCGGCACCAGGGTCTCCCAGGAGATCAGCGCGGCCATCGCCGGACGCCAGTCCGTCGAGTCGGCCCTGAAGAAGTCCCAGCGGATCGCCGAGAAGATCTCCGAGGAGTACGAGGGACGATGACCGCCACGACCATGGCCCCGCCGGCCACCACCCCCGTGAGCACCGCGCGCCGGCCCTCGAACCGACTGCGCGCCTGGGCCACCCGAGCCCCCCTGCTCCCCGCCCTGGTCTTCATGATCGTGGTCACCCAACTGCCCTTCGTGGCCACGGTGGTGATCTCGTTCTTCGACTGGAACTCCCTCTATCCCAAGGCCCGCCACTTCACCGGAGTCGACAACTACCAGGAGGTCCTCACCGACGCGGACCTGCGCCACTCGGTGTGGACGACGATCCTGCTGACGGTCACGGTGGTCCTGGTCAGCCTGGTCCTCGGACTCCTCCTGGCCCTGCTCCTCGACCGCCGCTTCAAGGGCCGGGGCGTGGTCCGCACCCTGCTGATCGCCCCCTTCCTGGTGGTCCCGGTGGCAGCGGCCCTGCTCTGGAAGCACGTGCTCTACAACCCTGAATACGGCCTGCTGAACGGGCTGTTGCGCTATGTGGGCGGCCCACAGCCGGACTGGATCTCCAACACCCCGCTGCTCGCGGTCGAGGCCTCCCTGGTCTGGCAGTGGACCCCGTTCATGATGCTCATCCTGCTGGCCGGCCTCCAGAGCCGCGACCAGCAGCAGATGGAGGCCGCGCGGGTGGACGGCGCGAGCGACTGGCAGATCTTCCGGTACCTGACCCTCCCGCACCTGCGCCGCTATCTCGAACTCGGCGCCCTGCTGGGCTCGATCTACATCGTCCAGAACTTCGACGCGGTCTTCACCATCACCTCCGGCGGCCTCGGGACCGCCAACCTGCCCTACACCGTCTACCAGAGCTTCTACCAGGCCCACGAGAACGGCCTCGCCTCGGCCGCCGGCGTCCTGGTCGTCATCGGCTCGATCATCATCGCGACCTTCGCCCTGCGCGTGGTGTCGTCCCTGTTCCGTGAGGAGGCCGGCCGCGCATGAGCAGCACCATCGCCGTGAAACGCAAGGGACTCGGGCTGGGCCTGGTGGCCTGGCTGGTGGGCATCGTCTTCTTCCTGCCGATCGCCTGGATGGCCCTGACGTCCTTCCACTCGGAGTCGGACGCGGCCACCAACCCGCCCTCCTTCGGCGCCGCCCTCACCCTGGACGGCTACCGCGAGTTCTTCGGCACGGGCGGCGGCGCGAGCCCCTGGCCCGCGCTCATCAACTCGACCGTCGCCTCACTGGCCTCGACCCTCTTCGTGCTGCTCCTGGCCCTGCCGGCGGCGTACGCGCTCTCCATCCGGCCGGTCAAGAAGTGGACGGACGTCCTGTTCTTCTTCCTGTCCACGAAGATGCTGCCGGTGGTGGCGGGCCTGCTGCCCATCTACCTGTTCGCGAAGAACACCGACATGCTCGACAACATCTGGCTGCTGGTCATCCTCTACACGTCGATGAACCTGCCGATCGCGGTCTGGATGATGCAGTCCTTCCTCGCCGAGGTCCCGGTCGCGGTGATCGAGGCGGCGAGGGTGGACGGCGCGCGGCTCCCGACGATCCTCGCGCGCGTGGTCGCCCCCATCGCCCTGCCGGGCATCGCGGCCACGGCCCTGATCTGCTTCATCTTCAGCTGGAACGAGCTGCTCTTCGCGCGGGTGCTCACCGGCGTGGTCGCCGAGACCGCCCCCGTCTTCCTGACCGGCTTCATCACCAGCCAGGGCCTGTTCCTGGCGAAGGTGTGCGCCGCGTCGCTCGTCATCTCCCTGCCGGTGCTCGCCGCGGGGTTCGCCGCCCAGGACAAACTGGTCCAGGGCCTGTCGCTGGGAGCCGTGAAATGAAGGCCGCCGTCATCGAGTCCGTGGGCCGTGCCGTCGTCGCCGAGGTCCCCGACCCGACGCCCGGGCCGCGCGAGGTCGTCGTCGAGGTCGCCGCGTGCGGCCTGTGCGGCACCGACCTGCACATCCTCCAGGGCGAGTTCGCCCCGAAGCTGCCGATCGTGCCCGGCCACGAGTTCGCGGGCGAGGTGGTCGGCGTCGGCACCCAGGTCACCGAGCTCGCGGTCGGCGACCGGGTGGCGGTGGACCCGTCCCTGTACTGCCACGAGTGCCGCTACTGCCGTACGGGCCACAACAACCTCTGCGAACGCTGGGCCGCGATCGGTGTGACCACGGCGGGGGGCGCGGCCCAGTTCGCCGTCGCCCCGGTCGCCAACTGCGTACGGCTGCCGGAACACGTCCGCACGCAGGACGCCGCGCTGGTGGAGCCGCTGTCCTGTGCGATCCGCGGGTACGACGTCCTCCGGTCCCGGCTGGGCGCCCATGTGCTGATCTACGGCTCGGGAACCATGGGCCTGATGATGCTGGAGCTGGCCAAGCGGACCGGCGCGGCGAGCGTGGACGTGGTCGACGTGAACCCGGCCCGCCTGGAGACCGCCCGCAAGCTCGGCGTCTCGGCCTCGGCCGGGAACGCGGACGAGCTGGACCGCCCGCAGGGCTGGGACCTGGTGATCGACGCGACGGGCAACGCGGCGGCGATCCAGGACGGCCTGGACCGGGTGGCCAAGGCCGGCACCTTCCTCCAGTTCGGCGTGGCCGACTACGCGACACGGGTGACGATCGACCCGTACCGCATCTACAACCAGGAGATCACCATCACCGGCTCCATGGCGGTCCTGCACAGCTTCGAACGCGCGGCGGAGCTGTTCGCGACCGGGGTCCTGGACCCCGACGTCTTCATCAGCGACCGGCTGCCGCTGGACCGCTACCCCGAGGCGCTGGAGCAGTTCGCGTCGGGGGTGGGCCGCAAGATCGTGGTGGTGCCGTAGAAGATTAAGGGAACGGTAAAGCGCGCTCGCTCGTTCACCGGGCATGACAGCTATGACCCCCGGCTCGAACATCCCCCTCCCCGTCGCCCGAGTGACGGTGGACGTCTCCGCCCCGGTGCGGCTCGACGTATCGGGCCTGCTGCTCACCGCCGACGGCAAGGTGCGCTCCGACGACGACTTCATCTTCTACAACCAGCCGACGGGACCGGGGGTCACCTACCGGTCGGGCGGCGGTACGGCGCCTGACGCGATCAGCGTCGACACCGCCGCCCTGCCCCCCGGCATCGAGAAGATCGTCGTCACCGCGAGCCCGGACGCCGCGGGCCAGACCTTCCAGGGCATCGAACCGACGGCCACGATCCGCAACGCGGACGACAACAGCGAGCTGGCCACCTTCACCCCGCCGCAGCTCGGCACCGAGACCGCACTGGTGGTCGTGGAGATCTACCTGCGCAACGGCGCCTGGAAGGCCCGTGCGGTGGGCCAGGGGTACGCCAACGGCCTGGCCGGGATCGCGACGGACTTCGGCGTGACGGTGGAGGAACCCGCCCCGGCGCCGGTGGCACCGCCGGTCACGCCGACCGTGCAGACTCCGCCGCCCGCCCCGCCCGCCCCGGCCATGGACCCCCGGCTCGCCGCGCCGCCGGCGCCCGCCGCTCCTCCGGCCCCGCCCGCGCCGCCCGCTCCCGGCGCCGGGAAGATCAACCTCGACAAGGGCCGGGTCAGCCTCCAGAAGAACCAGACCGTCTCCCTGGTCAAGGGCGGACGGCCGCTGCTCTCCCAGGTCAAGATGGGCCTCGGCTGGGAGCCGGCGTACCGCGGCAAGGACATCGACCTCGACGCCTCCGTCATCGCCTACGGCCCGCAGCGCAACCACATCGACAGCTGCTACTTCGGCAAGCTGTCCATCGTCGGCGGCGCGATCAAGCACTCCGGTGACAACCTCACGGGCGAGGGCGGCGGTGACGACGAGGTGATCGTCGTGGACCTCGGCCGGCTCCCCCAGGAGGTCACCGGTCTGGTCTTCACGGTCAACTCCTTCTCCGGCCAGAAGTTCACGGAGGTCGCCAAGGCGTACTGCCGCCTCATCGACGCCGGAAGCGGGGAGGAGCTGGTCCGCTTCGACCTCACCAACGCGGAGGCGCAGACCGGCGTGATGATGGCCAAGCTGATCAAGCAGTTCTCCGGCGAGTGGGAGATGACGGCGATGGGCGACTTCGTGAAGTCCCGCACGGTGCGGGGCATGGTGAAGCCGGCGGCCCAGGCGCTGTAGCCGGTGGGCGAGGGGCCGAGGGGGAGCTGTTCGCACAGCTCCCCGCGCCCCTGGGCGGTCGCCGCCCGTCCCCCGGCTAGAACAGCGCGCTGTACCCGTTGAGCGCCGGCTGCCCGCCGAGGTGGGCGTAGAGCACCGTCGAGTCCGCGCCGATCTCCCCGCGCCGGACCAGGTCGACCATCCCCGCCATGGACTTGCCCTCGTACACCGGGTCGGTGACCATCCCCTCGGTGCGGGCGGCGAGGCGCATCGCCTCCAGCGTGGTCTCGTCGGGGATGCCGTAGACGCCCGCGTGGTAGCGCTCGTCCAGCTCCACGTCCTCCTCGGTCAACTCCCTCCGCACGCCGATGAGCTGCCCGGTGCGGTGGGCGATCCGCGCGATCTGCTCCCGGGTCGTGACGGGCGCGGCCGAGGCGTCGATGCCGAGGACCCGTCGGGGCCGCCCGCCCGCCTCCTCCAGCGCCCGGAACCCGGCGACCATGCCGGCCTGTGTGGACCCGGTCACCGAGCAGACCACGACGGTGTCGAAGAAGACGCCCAACTCCCGCTCCTGGTCGGCGACTTCGTACGCCCACGCGGCGAAGCCGAGACCGCCGAGCGGATGGTCGGAGGCCCCGGCCGGGATGGCGTACGGCTTGCCGCCCGCCTCCTCGACATCCCGGAGCGCCTGCTCCCAGCTCTCCTTGAACCCGATCCCGAACCCGGCCTTCACCAGGCGTACGTCGGCCCCGGCGAGCCGGCTGATCAGGATGTTGCCGACCTTGTCGTACACGGCGTCCGGCCAGTCCACCCAGCTCTCCTGCACCAGCACGCACTTGAGCCCGGCCCGGGCGGCGCAGGCCGCGACCTGGCGGGTGTGGTTGGACTGGACGCCGCCGATCGAGACGAGGGTGTCGCAGCCCTTCGCGAGCGCGTCCGCGACCAGGTACTCCAGCTTGCGGGTCTTGTTGCCGCCGTACGCGATCGGGGAGTTGCAGTCCTCGCGCTTGGCCCACAGCGCGGCCCCGCCGAGGTGCGCGGTCAGGCGTTCCAGGCGGTGGACGGGGGACGGCCCGAAGAGGAGCGGGTAACGGTCGTAGGACGAAAGGGGCATGGGGTCCTCCCGGGTGGGTCGCTGAGGGCTCAGTCGCTGTCGGCAAGTTCGGCCAGTCCCCGCCAGATCTCCGCGGTGACCCGGACCGCCCCGTCCACGTCACCGGCCGCGCAGGCCTCGATCAGCCGGTCGTGCAGCCCGGCCGAACGGCAGGTGCCGCCCTCGCCGAAGCGCCGGCGTTCGAGGCGGCGGATGAGGGGGGTGTAGCGGGCGGCGGTGGCGGCGGCCGCGCGGTTGCCGCTGACCCGGACCAGGACGTCGTGCAGGTCGTCGTCGGCGCGCAGAGCCTCGTCGACGTCCCCGGCGGTGACGGCGGCCGCGAAGCGTGCGTTGGCCGCGCGCATGGTCTCGATGTCGGCGGCGAACAGCCGTGGCACGGCGACCCGTGTGACCAGTTCGTGCATGGCCCCGACCACGGCCGCGGCGTCCCGCACCTCGGCGGCGACGACCTGGGTGACCCGGGTGTAGCTCTGCGGCTTGCTCTCCAGCAGCCCCTCGTCGACCAGCCGCGCGAAGGCCTCCCGCACGGGCGCCCGGGACAGTCCGAGCCGCTCGGCGAGATCGGCGTCCCGCACGACCGCCCCGGGCTCGATCTCTCCGGCCACGATGGCGTCCCGGATGGAGACGTAGGCCTGGTCCCGGAGGAGGGTGCGGGTGAGCGGTCGTATGGCCTTCACAACTGAAATGTTAGATGTCACCTGACGGCGCGGCAAGGGTCCGGGCACGGGTGTGGCCCGCACCCCCGTGAGGTGCGGGCCACGCTCGGGGCTCAGGCCGCCCAGGGCCAGTCGGCGTCCCGGGCCGCCTCGAGCAGCGGGACCATCCGGAAGGCCGCGTCCGAGAGGCCCCCGAAGGTGTGGCGGTTGCCGGTGCCGGAGGGGCCGTGGCCCGCCCGGTGACCGGCGAGGTTCCAGGTGTAGACCGGCACGTCGGCCGGGACCTGCTCGGTCGGGCCGCCGCGGTGGTGGTACGTGTACTGCTCGTCGGTGACGATCAGCACCCGGTCCTGGCCCCGGTAGTGCGCGCGGACCGCCGACGTGGTGTCGGTGCCGCCCAGGTCGCCGAAGCGGCCGAGGATCTTCAGTACCGACTCGCCCCTGCCGAACGACAGACGCCGGTTCGTGGTGCCGAACTCGACGAGGTCCGCGTCCTCCGCCCGCAGCGCGAGCGCCGTACCGAAGATCGCCGCCGCGTCGGCCCGGTTGAGCCGCGAGCGGTCGGACAGCCGCGCCCACATCGAGCCCGAGCGGTCGACGAGCACCAGGGTGCGGCCCGGCAGCGCGGGCACGTTGGCCAGCGAGTGACCGAGCGCCTGCTCCAACGGGTATGCCCAGCGCAGCGAGGGCGCGTGCTGGTACGCGGCGAGGTACCGGAAGGGGAACTGCCGCGACCGTACGACCTCCGCCGGGTCGCTGATCCTCGCCGCCACCTGTGCGGCGACCTCGTCCGACACCCCCGCCTCGTCGAAGTTCCGGAGGTTCCTGACGAGTGCCATCGCGCCCATGGACGGGATCACGGCCTCCCAGGCCGCCCTGTCCATCGGGCCCTGGAGCCAGCCCGCCAGCGCCTCCCACGTGATCCCGGCCGCGGCCAGTCGCTCGGCCCCGCCCGCGGACGTGACGACGGCACGCCGCTGTGCCGCCGGCAGTGCCATCAGCTCGCGGTGCGCGGTCAGGATCCGGTTCGAGGCGGGCGGCACGGCCGTGTCCGGGTGGTGCCGGCGGTCGAGGGCGTACCGGAACAGCTCGCCCTGCCACGGCTTGTCCGGGTCCGGGGTCGCGTGCACCAGGTTGAGGATGTCGCCGAAGCGGTAGCCCTTGGACGCGGTGTCGTACTTCAGCAGCGACTTGCCGCTGTAGAGCCGCCGTACGGCGTCGGCGATCCCGCGCTTGACGGGCTGGGGAATGTTGCGGCCGTACTGGGCCGTCCAGTACCCGAGGAACTCGCCGGGTTCGTCGGCCCGCTGGAGCACGGAGGCCACGACCTGCCGGTTCGAGGGGCCGTCGGTGACGCCCGCGTCGAGGCGCGCCTTCACGTACTCGGCGGCGCCCACGAGCGAGGCGGTGCGCAGGTTGCCCTCGCCGCGCAGCCAGCCGAGCAGCCCGGCGGTCCAGGCGGAGTCGGTGACGGCGAGCTGCCGTACGAGCGCGGCGAACCGGTCGTCGCGGTCCGCGCCGGACTCGTAGAAGGTCTGCTGGGAGACGAAGTTCGAGACCGCGAGCAGAAAGAGCTCGGAGCGCGCGTCCCGCTCATGGCCGAGGCCGCCCTCGTAGGTCCGCAGAATGCGTCCCGTCGAGGTGACCCGGGACGTGGGACGGGCCCGTGCGGCCTTCTTGTTGAATCGCGCCATGGTGAATTCCCCCGAATTCATTGCTGTTTCGGAGGGAGGCGCGGCAAAAGGAGGGTGCCCGAGGTCGAAGTCGACTGCGGTGCTTATAACTGGCGCGTCTTCCGTTCCGCCACACCGACCTTGCGTCGATGACGGGATTCGAACCCGCACGAGGGTTTCCCTCATCAGTTCCCGAAGTATCCGCTGTCTGCGCACCGGGCACCCACCATGAGCCGCGCCTCCCGAGATCATGTCCTCTCGCACCGGGAGGTGCATGAAGTTGTCGTGTCCAGAGTTCAGATCGGCGGAACCGACATAGGTGCTCTGACCCCTGAGCTACACCGGCGAGTTGTACCGGTGGCGGGACTCGAACCCGCGGCCGCCCCATTATGAGTGGAAGTAGGTCCTGCCTTCGCACCTGGACGTTCATCACTCTAGGAGGCGTGCCGCGGGCCCGGCGAGCGAATTAAACTCAGCCGCGCTTCTGCCGCTTCCAGGGTCCCGTGATCGCCAGCATGATGCCCGGCGTCTGGATGTTGGCGTACAGCGTCTTTCCGTCGGGCGAGAACGTGACGCCGGTGAACTCGCTGTACTCCGGCTCCTCCTCGGTGCCGATGTTGAGTTCGTTGCGGGCGATCGGGTAGGTGCGGCCGCTCTCGGTGGCGCCGAACAGGTGCTGGACGCCCTCGCCGTCCTCGGCGATGACGAGGCCGCCGTACGGGGAGACGGTGATGTTGTCGGGGCCGTCGAAGGCGCCGTCGACCGAGGGGTCGGGGTTGACGCCGAGAAGAACCTTCAGGGTCAGCGTGCGGCGCTTGGGGTCGTAGAACCAGACCTGGCCGTCGTGCTGGACGGGGCTCTCCTCACGGGCGTACGAGGAGACGACGTACGCGCCGCCGTCGCCCCACCACATGCCCTCGAGCTTGCGGGCGCGGGTGACCTGGCCGTCGGTGAACTGCTTGCGCACGGAGACCGTCCGGGCGTCGCGGTCGGGCACGTCGACCCAGTCGACGCCGTACACCGTGCCGATCTTCGTGGCGCGGGAGAGGTCGTCGACGAACTTGCCGCCGGAGTCGAAGCACTTGAAGGCCTGAAGTACACCCGCGTTGTCGGCGAGGGTGCGCAGCTTGCCGCGGCCGTGGTGGAAGCCCGCCGGCGGAGTCCAGCGGTAGAGCAGGCCGTTGGGGCCGGAGGCGTCCTCGGTCAGGTAGGCGTGGCCGTGCCTGGGGTCGATGACGACCGCCTCGTGGGCGTACCGGCCGAACGCCTTGACGGGCTTGGGGTCGCGGTTGGCGCGGCGGTCCTCGGGGTCGACCTCGAAGATGTAGCCGTGGTCCTTGGTCATGCCGTTCTGGCCGGCCTTGTCCTCGGTCTCCTCGCCGGTGAGCCAGGTGCCCCAAGGAGTGGTGCCGCCCGCGCAGTTGGTGGAGGTGCCGGCGATGCCGACCCACTCGGCGACGTGCCCGTGGTGGACCTCGACGACCGTGCAGCCACCGGAGGCGGCGGGGTCGTAGACGAGGCCCTCGGTGAGCGGCACCGGGTGGGGCCAGTTGGCACGCGGGCCCTTGAGCTCGTGGTTGTTGACCAGGAGGGTCGCGCCGCGGGGGCCGCGGAAGGTGGCCGTGCCGTCGTGGTTGGAGGGGGTGAACTCGCCCGACTCCAGCTTGGTCCTCCCGCTGTAGGTGACGACCTCGTACCTGAACCCGGCGGGCAGCGCGAGGATGCCGTCGGGGTCGGGGATCAGGGGCCCGTAGCCGACTCCGTGGTGGGCGCCCGCGGTCTGCGCGCCCTCGCTCTCGACGTCGGTGGCGGCGAGCGCGTTGGGTGCGGTGGCGAGGGCGCCGACCGTGCCCGCCAGCGCGACACCGGCTCCGGTGAGCGCGGTCTTCGCGGCAAAGTCCCTGCGGGTGAGCGACATGGTGTCTCCTGAGACGGTGGGTGAACGCCGTGGAGGGTGGCGGACCTCGAATCGGCGCAACCGTCTCGCCCATGTCTGAACACGAGTTGAACTGCGAGAGGACTCCGTGGAGCAGCTTTGATGAATCAACGCGGGTTGATGGGAGGGCTTTCAGGGGCCGGGGCGGTGTCGATGTGCGGGCGCGACCAGCCTCAACCCGCCCGCACCCGCGAGGAGAACCTCAGCCCCCCTGCTGCGAACGCGCCTTGAACGCGGCCTTCCGGGCCTCCTTGGCCACCTTCTTGTCGGGGTGCAACCGTCCCATCGCCTCCAGCACGTCCGCCGTGGCGGGATGGTCGACCTTCCAGGCCGCCGCGAAGAAGCCGCCGTGCTGTTGGGCCAGCCCCTCCACCAGCCCTTGGAGCTCCTCGGAGTTCCCCTCGGCGGCCAGTTGTGCGGCGATCGTGTCGACGGTCAGCCAGAACACCATGTCCTCGGAAGGCGCGGGCACGTCCCCGAACCCCCGCTCGACCAGCCAGACCCGGGCGAGCCCGCCCAGCTCGGGGTCGTCGAGGACCTCCCGCAGCGCGGGTTCGGCGACCGGGCCGACCAGCGACAGAGCCTGCTGGCAGCGCAGCCTGCGCAGCGGGGCCCCCGGGTCGCTCCCCCGGGCCGCCGCCAGCAGTTCCCGCGCGGCGGCCAGCGGTTCACGCCGGTCCAGCCACTGCTCGGTCTCGGCCTGGGCGGCCGAGGGCGGGAACGCGGCGGTCCCGTCGAGCAGCGCGTCCGCGCCCTTGTCGGCGAGGTCGCCGACGGCCGGTGCGGCGATTCCCGCCTCCAGCAGCCGGGACCGCAGCCCGTACAGTCCGAGCGGGGTGAGCCGCACCATGCCGTACCGGGAGACGTCGGTCTCGTCGACGGCCGCGGCGGGCTCCTCGTCGGCGTCGGCCATCAGCGCCTCGTCGACGGGCTGGTACTCGACGATCCCGGCCGGCTCCAGGAAACGGAACTGGTCGTCCAGCCGCATCATCGCGTCGGACACCTGTTCAAGGACGTCGTTGGTGGGCTCGCCCATGTCGCTCGGCACGATCATCGACGCCGCGAGGGCGGGCAGCGGCACGGGCCCGTCGCCGGGGCCGTCCTCGCTGACCGTGAGCAGGTAGAGGTTGCCGAGCACCCCGTCGAGGAACTCCTGCTCGGCCTCGGGGTCCCAGTCCAGGGAGGCGAAGTCGATCTGCCCGTCACCGTCCTCCGCGGACACGGCGTCGACCAGGTCGTCCAGATCCGGCACGCTCGCGTCGGCCAGCGCCGTCTCCAGCGCCGTCAGCCACACGCCGAGCACGTCGTGCGGGGAGCCGGACAGCAGGGCCAGGTCCGCGCCCGGGGCGACCGTGCCCTCCTCCTCGTCGACGATCTCGACCAGCCCGGTGTCGACGGCGATCCGCCAGGCCTCGCTCGCGTGGGCCGCGGCGTCGTCGCCGGTCAGGCCGAGGTGTGCGGCGGCCGCGGGCAGCAGCTCCTCGACGAGTCCGCCCCCGGCGTCCACCCGCGTGTCCTCGCCGGCCCAGCGGGCGAGCCGGGCGGCCCGGGCGAGCAACGGCGTGGACAGGGCGTCCCGCGCCAGCTCCGCTTCGGGGTGCAGCCGCACCGGCGGCAGGGGGGAGCTGTCTGACATCGGCTGGTTCTCCTAGGACGCGTCGTGCCACTCAGCCGCTCAGCGTAGACGGATATCCACCTATGCCGCCCGGTTCATCTCCCCGACAGGGTCCGTACATGGCTGAAACCTTGACAAGTGGCCTGACCAGGCAGGAGATTGACGCGCGTAGAAATCCGGCGGACACCTGTTCACTGTATTTTTGCGCACGGTATTTTCTACGCGCGTCGCAACCGCCCCCACAGGTCGCGGCTCCCACCGTTCCACGTTCACCCTCGTCCCGGCGCCTACGTTCGTCCCCGGAGGGATCCCGTTGCCGAGCAAGAAGTCCGCGCGTCTCGCCGCGCTCACCGTCGCCGCCCTGTCGGCGGCCTCCACCGTCACCCTCGTCTCGCCCGCGCACGCGGCCACCGTGAGCATCCACGACATCCAGGGCGCGACCCGGATATCCCCGTACGCCGGTCAGAAGGTCGCCGATGTGGCCGGAATCGTCACCGGCGTGCGCACCTACGGCTCCTCCAAGGGGTTCTGGATCCAGGACCCGAACCCGGACGCCGATCCGGCCACCAGCGAGGGCGTCTTCGTCTTCACCAGCTCCGCCCCGAAGGTCGCCGTCGGTGACGCCGTCACCGTCACCGGCACGGTCTCGGAGTACGTCCCGGGCGGCACGTCGAGCGGCAACCAGTCGGTGACCGAGCTCACCAAGCCGACCGTCACGGTCCTCTCCAGCGGCAACGCGGTGCCGGCCGCCACGGTGATCGACGCGAAGTCGGTGCCGGCCGCGTACGTCCCGGCGGGCGACCCCGCCGCGGGCAGCTCGATCAACGGCCTGACGCTGGAGCCGAGGAAGTACGCCCTGGACTACTACGAGTCCCTGGAGGGCATGAACGTCGAGGTCGCCGACACCCGCGTGGTCGGCGCGACGGACCCGTACACCGAGCTGTGGGTCACGGTGAAGCCGCGCGAGAACGCCACCCGCCGCGGTGGCACGCTCTACGGCTCCTACGACGCGCAGAACACCGGCCGGCTCCAGATCCAGTCGCTCGGCGCGACCTCCGCCTTCCCCGTCGCGAACGTCGGTGACGTGCTCACCGGCTCCACCGCGGGCCCGCTGGACTACAACCAGTTCGGGGGCTACACGCTCGTCGCCAACGAGATCGGCACACTGAAGAGCGCCGGTCTCGCGCGCGAGACCACGCAGAAGCAGAAGAACGGCGAGCTCGCGGTCGCCACGTACAACGTCGAGAACCTCGACCCGTCCGACGCCACCTTCGAGGAGCACGCCTCCGCGATCGTGAACAACCTGAAGTCGCCCGACATCGTGTCCCTGGAGGAGATCCAGGACAACGACGGCGCCAAGGACGACGGCACGACCGCCGCCGACGTGACGGTGACCAAGCTGATCGACGCGATCGTCGCGGCGGGCGGCCCGCGGTACGACTGGCGCTCGATCGACCCGGCCGACGACACCGACGGCGGCGAGCCGGGCGGCAACATCCGCCAGGTGTTCCTCTTCAACCCGGAGCGGGTCTCCTTCACCGACCGCGCGGGCGGCGACGCCACCACGGCGGCCGGGGTCACCCGCGTCCACGGCAAGGCGCAGCTCACGGTCTCCCCGGGGCGCATCGCCCCCACGGACGAGGCCTGGAAGTCCAGCCGCAAGCCGCTGGCCGGGGAGTTCGTCTTCCGCGGCCGCACGGTCTTCGTGATCGCCAACCACTTCAACTCCAAGGGCGGCGACTACGGTCTGACCTCGGCGGTCCAGCCGGTGCCGCGCAGCTCGGAGATCCAGCGCCACCGGCAGGCGACCCTGGTCAACGCCTTCGTCAAGGACATCCTCGACACCCAGAAGAACGCGGACGTCATCGCCCTCGGCGACATCAACGACTTCGAGTTCTCCGACACGGCGAAGATCCTCGAGGGTGACGGCGAGCTGTGGTCGGCGATCAAGTCGCTGCCCAGGAGCGAGCGTTACACCTACGACTACCAGGGCAACCAGCAGGTCCTGGACCAGATCCTGGTGAGCCCGTCGATCCGGCGCGGCTGCGACTTCGAGTACGACAGCGTGCACATCAACTCGGAGTTCAACGACCAGATCAGCGACCACGACCCGCAGGTGCTGCGCTTCAAGCCGTGACCGGCGGCGGTCAGGCCTGGTCGAACACGCCGTTCAGCCAGGCCTGCCACTCGTTCTCGCACTCCTTGATGTCGGAGTCGGGGGTGAAGTCGTGCAGGGAGATGCCGACCGGGTGGCCCCAGTGGTTGCGCCCGAAGACGCGGGTCATGCCCCGGTCGGTGCGCAGTCCGATGAAGTAGGCGTTGCGGAAGTCGACCACGGCCTCGAAGGTGTCGGGGCCGTGGACCGTCACGCGGGTGCCCGCGGTCACGTCCTCGCCGACACCGAGCGCCCGTCCCACGACGGCCAGGGCGTCCGGCACCTTGGACGCCTCGGGTCCGTCGAAGGTCGCGAAGGCGGCCGGGCGGGGCGCGAAGTGGGTCAGGTACTCGCGCAGGGTGTGCAGGTAGAAGTCGGTGTGCTTGGCGGCGCCGTCGTACTGGTTGTCCCAGTCGTCGACGAAGATCCCGCTGTGGACGTAGCGCACCCAGGCCCGCCGGCCCTCGTCCCGGGGTTCCACTGTGTAGTCGAGCTGGTTGAGGGTCTGCTGGGAGATGCCCTCGACGTCCTCGACGCGGTTGGTGTAGCGGTGCGGCGGGTCCCAGGCGACGACCTTGGACCCGAAGGGGCCGGTGCCGCCGACGCGGGGCTCGGGCGGCTCCATCGGCCACAGGTAGCCGCCGGTTCCGGTGGTGATCGCCTCCCACACCTGCTCCGGGGTGGCGTCGACCTCGAACTCGCGGGCGATCTCGAACTCCTTGGACATGATCTACTCCAACTCGGTCTGCTCGGTGGGCTCGCTCTGCTTGAGCGTCGGATGGACCGCCACGACGATCCGGTGATCCCGTCCGCCCTCGGCGTCCGGGGCGTCGTACCTGCGGATCAGCTCGGTGATCCCGGCCGTCAACTCCTCGATGAACGCCGCTCGTTCGGCGGCCGAGGCGAAGCGCACCTCGCCGTCCAGCGCGTAGGTCGCCAGCCGTTTGCGGGCCTTGGCCGCCCCGGTGATCAACTGCCCGACGTCCCGCACCAGCCGGGCCCCGAGCGCCAGCAGCCAGCGCGCGGAGAGCTGATCGCGGAAGCGGTCGGGGTCGGGCTGCACGGAGGCGAGGGCGAGCGGCGAGATCACGTACGAGGCCGCGGTCGCCCGCATCAGGCGTTCGGTGACGTTTCCCTTGCGGCGCTCACCCGCGAGTTCGACCAGGCCGTGCCGCTCCAGCGCCTTGAGGTGGTAGTTCACCTTCTGGCGGGGCAGTCCGACCTGGCCGGCCAGCATGGCGGCCGACGCGGGGCCGGCCGCCAGCTCGGCCAGCAGCCGCGCCCTTATGGGGTCCAGCGAGACGGCTGCGGCCTCGGGGTCCTCGATCACGGTGACGTCCAGCATGGGTCCACCGTCTCACCGAAAACTTTTTTTGTCCAGACGATCGAAGTTTTCGGTGGTGGTTGTCACGGAAGCAGGCCGAGGACGTGGTCGTACCGGCTGACCACGCTGCTCTTCAGTCCCGGCCAGGTCTGCACGCGCTCCCAGCGGTCCGTGGCCGATCCGATGCCGTTCCCCGGAGCGGCGAGCGCCTCGAGGTGGGCCTGGGCGCTCTCCCACTCGGCGTAGTTGAGGACGCGGGTGCCGTCGGTGCTGAGGTGGAAGTGCGCGCCGATGCCGCCGGGGTGCGGGTTCGGTTCGTGCGCCAGCGCGTCGAGGACGGCGTCCACCCAGGCCCGCTGCCGGTCGGGGTCGGGACCGTCGAACTCGATGTCGACGACGACTATGCAGCCCGGAACCCGCCGCTCCCCCTCCCGGACGACGCTGCGGTGGTGCCGGTAGCGGCCGAGCCCGAGCCGTTCGATGTGGGGCACGGCGGTGTCGATCTCGTCGACGCGCTCCAGCCGCTGCGTCCGCGCGAAGGCCTCGTACGCCTGCTCGTCGGTCCACTGCGAGTAGTGCAGCAGGCTCGCGGTGTCGTGTCCGGTGTAGACGTGGTAGGCGAGCAGTCCGTCGGCGGGCCACGGCCGGCGTTCCCAGGCGGCGGCGACGGCCTCGACGGTCTGCCGCTGGCGCAGCGGGTTGCCCACCCGCCAGGTGCTGAACAGGGACGCTCCCACTCCGGGCCGGGCGGGGTCGGGATGGACGTCGGTACGGCGGGTCATGCGCGAGGCCTCCTCGGTTCGCTGGTCGACGTGTTCGCCGGCCAGCCTCCGACCTCAACCAGGATTGAGGTCAAGTCGGCGGTTGGGGCGGTGGTTTCGGGAGACCCGCCAGGACATGGACGAGCAGGCGGACGACCAGCCGCGACGACCCGCCAGGTTGCCCGCGCGAGCCTGGCGCGCGGTGCTGGGACGTACGGCGAAGGAGTTGCTGGACGACGAACTGGCCGACCGCGCGGCGGCGTTGACGTACTACGGCGTCCTGTCGCTGTTCCCCGCCCTGCTGGTGATGGTCTCCCTGCTGGGTGTGGTGGGGCAGCGCGCCACGGACAAGATCCTGGACAACATCGGGGACCTCGCGCCGGGTCCGGCCCGGGACATCCTGCGGGACGCGGTCGTCCAGCTCGGCGACAGCGGCGGCACCGGCAGCGTCCTCGCGGTCCTCGGCCTGCTCGCCGCGCTGTGGTCCGCCTCCGGGTACGTCGCCGCGTTCATCCGTGCATCCAACGCGGTGTACGACCTTCCCGAGGGGCGGCCGGTGTGGAAGCTGACACCGCTGCGCCTGGCGCTGACCGTGACGTTGATGCTGATGCTGGCGGCGAGCGCGCTGATCGTGGTGTTCACGGGTCCGCTGGCCGAACGGGCGGGCCGGGCGGTGGGGTTCGGGGACGCGGCCATCGCGATCTGGGGCGTGGCCAAGTGGCCGGTGCTGCTGCTCCTGGTCGTCGTGATGATCGGTCTGCTGTACTGGGCCGCCCCCAACGTCCGCGGACGCGGCTTCCGTTGGGTCTCCCCCGGCAGTGTCATCGCCACCCTGGTCTGGCTCGCCGCCTCCGCGGGCTTCGCCGTCTACGCCGCCAACTTCGCCTCCTACAACCGGACGTACGGTGCCCTCGCCGGTGCCATCGTCTTCCTGGTGTGGCTCTGGCTGACGAACCTGGCGATCCTGCTGGGCCTGGAGTTCGACGCGGAGCTGGCCCGGGAGCGGGCGATCGCCTCCGGTGCGGCCGAGCCGACGGAGGAGCCCTACGTGGAGCCCCGCGACACCCGGAAGTGGCCGCCGAGGCTGCGGGCGGCGGCCCGGGGGAAGGGACGCGCCTGAGGGCGGCCCGCGCAAGGACGGACAGCACAGTCAGGGACGGGCGGCCCGCGCAGAGGCGGGTGACACACGCGAGGACCGGGCGGCCCACGTACAGGCGGGTGACACACCCAAGGACGGGCGACCCACGCAAGAGCGGGCAGCACACCCAAGAACGGGCGGCCCGCGCACAGGCGGGCGGCACACGCGGACGCGGGCGGCACCCGTGCTTCCGGGTGCCGCCCGCGTCCGGGCTGCGAGGTGGCGCGGCTACTTCTTCGGGTACCGCCACGAGACGACGACGATCGCGGCCAGGGCCGCGCCCACGATCAGCACCGGCCGCGGATGCCGTACCGCCGCCATGACCAGGGGCCGGGCCGGCTGGGGCACGCTGTGCTGCGCCCTGCGTTCCAGCGCGGCACCCGTCCGAGAGGCCTTGCCCTGGGTGAGCCGGCCCGCCCGCTGCGTCCGGTCCTGGACCTTGTGACCGGCCTGCGTGGCCCGGTCCTGGACCAGGTGTCCGGCCTGCGTGGCCTTGTCGTGCACGGTGTGCCCGGCCTGCGCCGCGCTGCTGCGAAGCTGCACGGTCATCGCGCCGGCCTTGTCCCTGAGATCCGCCGCGCGAGCCCGCGCGCGGCCCTTGACGTCCATCTTCCCTGCCAACTCCTCAACGGTGTCACCGAGTTCACTACGGGTCCGCTCGATCTGCCGCCGCAGCTCATCGGGCCCCTTGGCCCCCGTCGCATGGGGCTCGCCGCCCGTCCTGTCCGTCATCGGTGCGCCCTTTCCCTGATCTCCTCGACGTCCGCCTTGACGCTGCCGAGGGCCTCCTCGGGCGTCGGGGGCGCGGCACGGCGGAGCTGGGCGCGGCCGGTGGCGGCGAGCACCCCCGCGATCACGAACAGCACAGCCGTCACGATCAGCGCCGCGGCCCACACCGACAGCACCAGCGCGAGCGCGGCGATGCCCGTCCCGGCCAGCGCGAGCAGTCCCGCGTAGGCGAAGGCACCGGCGGCGCCCAGCAGCCCGCCGCCCTTACCCGCCCGCCGGCCCTTCTCGGCCAGTTCTTCCTTCGCGAGGGCGACTTCCTGCCGCACCAGCCGCGAGACCTGCTCCGTGGCCTGTCCGACGAGTTCGCCCACCGAGTGATGTCCGTCGTGCGCCGGCCTGGGCGCCGTGGTTCCGGTCACGGTGTTCCGCCTCCTCTCGGTCGGAACACCCGGGTACCCGGCCCGGCTCCCGCTACCCCGACCGCGGACCGTCGTCCGGGCCGTGCTGCCCGAGCCGGGCCAACTGGCTCTGGAACCAGTCGAGCCGGGCCTGCAACAGGGCTGCCTCGGCGGCGAGTTCGGGCACCCCGAGCCCCTCGGGCAGACCGGCGTCACCGGCTGCGGGGACGGCGGCCGGCCGTGCCACCACCCGCAGCCCCTCCCCGGCCAGCCGGGCGAATCCGGCGAGCGAGACGGCCGTACGTCCGCGCAGGCAGCCCGCGCAGGAGGGGGCCAGGGCCCGCCAGCCGGGCCGGCCCCAGTCGGCGTCGGCGAGCGCCGCCGCGACCGTGCCGCAGGCGCAGGGTCCGACGGTCGCGGTCCGCACCCGCTGGCGGGCGTAGCGGAATCCGCGCTCGAAACGCAGGTAGCGGCCGAGGACCAGGACGTCGAGCAGGACGGCCGTGCGGTGCTCGGCCGTGCACAGCAGTGCCTCGGCCGCCGCGCGGTCGTGCACGCAGTGGAAGCCGCAGTCGCAGCGGCGGTTCGGTGCCCGGTGCCGCAGGCCGTAGACGCAGGACGCGTCGGCCAGGACCCCGTACGGCAGCGCGCCGCCGAGCGACACACCGGTGAACCCGGCCCGGGTGCCGTCCTGGGACAGCACCGGGTGGGCGATCTTGTATCCGGTCGGCGGCTCCGCGGGGCGTTCCTCCGGAAGCCGCAGCCTCATCGGGCCGCCGGAACCTCTTCGGGGACCTTCAGTTCCTTGATCTCCTCGGGGAGTTCGAGCTCTTCCTCGTGGATCTCCGGCCGCTCTTCCGCGACTCCGGTGGCGAGTGCCTTGCCGAGCTTCATGACGCCTCCAGGACCAGGGGTCGTGCACCGTCCTGACCATGGTGACCCATGCGGGCCCGATTTGGACATACCGCCTTCTCGCAGCATCCCTTAGTGATATCTCGTAGGAGAATTAAGTGGAGCTTCACGGTTAGCGTGTCGAGACTACGCTTATGACCCATGCCGCCCCGCCCTTCGGCCGCGCCCTCTGCGCCATGATCACGCCCTTCGACGAGGCCGGTGCCCTCGACCTCGACGGCGCGCAGACGCTCGCCGACCACCTGGTGACGGAGGGCTGCGACGGGCTCGTCCTGTCCGGCACGACGGGTGAGTCGCCGACCACCACGGACGCGGAGAAGTCCGCGCTGGTGAGGGCGGTGCGGGAGGCGGTGGACGGACGGGCCTCGGTGGTGGCGGGGGTGGGCACCTTCGACACCCGGCACACCGTGGAGCTGGCCCGCGCCGCCGAAGGGGCGGGAGCGGACGGGGTGCTGGTGGTCAGCCCGTACTACAGCAGGCCGCCGCAGGACGCGCTGGAGGCCCACTTCCGGGAGATCGCGGACGCCTGCGGACTGCCCGTCATGCTCTACGACATCCCGGGCCGCACCGGCACCCGCATCGAACCGGAGACCATGATCCGGCTCGCCGAGCACCCCCGGATCGTCGCGGTCAAGGACTGTTCCTACGACTTCCTCGGCGCCCAGAAGGTCCTGGACCGCACGGAGCTGGCCTACTACGCGGGCTGCGACGAGCACATCCTCGCCCTGTACGCGGTGGGCGGAGCGGGTTACGTCAGCACGGTGGCCAATGTGGTCCCGGGCCGGCTCCGGGCGATCCTCGACCTGTTCGAGGCGGGCGACACCCCCGTGTCCGCCCGCCTCCAGCAACGGGCCACGCCGCTGATCGAGGCGATGATGTCGGCGGGCCTGCCCGGCACGGTCACCGCCAAGGCCCTCCTCCACGCCCTCGGCCTGCCGGCGGGCCCGGTCCGCGCCCCGCTGCGGCCCGCCGACCGCAGGACGGCCGACGGGCTGCTGGCGGAGTACGAACGCCTCGTGGCCGCCTGATCAGGGCTGGGCGAAGAGCGGCTCCCAGCGTCCGGCGTCGTCGTCGCCCTCGCGGAAGCCGCTGAGCGGGACCTCCTTGTCGCTGCCGAGGGTGACCAGCACGAGCCTGTTGTGGAACTCGTTCCTGTCGCCCTTTCCGATGTCCCAGGCGATGAGCTGCTTGTCGCCCACCCAGGCGAGCAGTCGCTGTCCGCGGACCTCGGTGGGCGCACCGGTCCTGGCGTCGAAGACGAAGGAGGAGGTCTTCCACTTCCGACCCGCGAAGGGGCCGGCCACGAGCCTGCCGTCCGGGGACCTGCCCGCGTCGACGGACCACGTCAGGTACCGGTACCCCGCGGGCACGGCGACCTTCTTGCCCGAGAGGTCATAGAACACGTAGCCCGGTGCCGTGAAGCGGCCCTCCCAGACATATTTGCCGTCGTCGGTGAGGGCGAAGTCCTGGCGACTGTTGAGCATGGGGCGGCCCACCGGGTTCTTGGCGTCGCCCGTGAGCTTGATCTCGGTCCAGGCACCGTCCCCGGAGGCCACGTCGAGGACGAAGTAGCCGGTGCGGCTGAACGTCCGCGGCTGGTTCCAGTCGGGGTCGCCCTCGATCTTGACCAGCCGGTCTGGGTTCTGGTTGTACGTCGTCGCGACCAGCTTGCGGCCGTCGCGGGAGAAGGTGACCCCACCGACTCGGTGGTCGACCTCGATCCACCGCTCGACCCTGCCGCTGGTGAGATCGAGCAGGCCGATCCGGGCGGTCGGCAGGTCGCGTTCGAGGACGGCTGCGGTCTTCCCGCCGGGGGCGACAGCGACCCAGGACCAGTCCGCGGTCCTGGCGTACGTGCCGGTCTTCGGGTTCAGCAGGAAGTAGGTGCGCTCGAGGACGGCGGTGTCCGCGCTCTTCCTCACCGTCCTCGGGACGAAGTACCCGGCCAGCGTCGTCCCCCCGACGGAGATCCTCTCGCGCGGCGGCGACTGGTCGGGGTGGGACTCGACCTTCTTCGGGGTCACGATGCCGCCCGAGGGCCGTACGTCCTCCTTCCCGGAGTCCAGCAGCGGCACCGCCAGTCCGACGGCCACCACCACAGCGGTCACGGCGGCGGCCACGATCCTGCGGCTGCGGCGGCGGCGCCGGACGGCGAGCACCCGGTCGGCGAATCCCCCGGCCGCCGGGGGCTGTTCTGCGGCCTGCTCGCGCAGGGCGTCGCGCACCATGTCGTCGACGTTCACGGACGCACCTCCACGGGCGAGTAGTCACGGGCGGCGGACCGCTCGGCCTCCGCGGGCCCGAGGGCGGCCAGTTCGGGAGCCAGCCGGCGCAGCCGGGCCAGCGAACGGTGGGTGGTCGAGCGCACGGTGCCGACCGAGCAGCCCAGCAGCCGGGCCACGTCGGCCTCGGGCAGGTCCTCGAAGTAGCGCAGCACCAGGACGGTGCGCTGGCGCGCGGTGAGCCGGGACAGGGCCTCGCGCATCACGAGCCGCAGTTCGGCCGCGGCGGCGGTGTCGGCGCCGGGCTCGCCGGTGCCCGGCGGTTCGGGCGGCTCGGCGACGCTGACCTCCCGGCCGGGCCACTTCAGCCGCCAGCGGCTGACCTGCTGACGGTAGAGGACCTGCCGTACATAGGCCTCCGGCTCGTCGATCTTCTGCCAGCGACCGGCCGCCTTCACCAGGGCGTTCTGCAGCAGGTCCTCACCGGCGTGCCGGTCCCCTCCGCACAGCAGCACCGCGGTCCTCAGCAGGGCGGACGACCTGCTGTCCACGAAGTCCCGGAAACTCTCCAGCCCTTCGGCATTCATCGTCACCTTCTCTTCCCCGACGACGCCTGTGCGCCGCCCCTCCGCCCCTTGTGACGCGGGCGGGCGGCCACCGCTATGCCACCTCCACGAAAAAAGTCGCCGTGAAGGACATGCGTCCTCCACGGCGACTCACGTCACCCGGATCAGTTCCAGGAGTACCCGTCGCCGATCAGCAGCAGGTGCTCCAGGACGTCCTCCATCGGGTCGTCCACCTGGCCGATGTTGACCAGGCCGACCCGGGGGCCGTTGTGGGAGGCGGTGTTGGTCTCGTCGGCGTGTGCGCTGCCCGCGGGCAGCAGACACGTCACGGCCAGCACGGCCAGTCCGCCCTTCACGGCCCTCGTCCGTACGTTCCTCATCGCTCGGCCCCTCGTTCGTCGTCCCGGCATCTGATCGGACTCTGCGTCCACCCGTTCATCTGCCGAATCGCCCCCGAGGTCACGCCGAGCAACCCGTACGTGATCTTCGGGGGCTCAGTTGTGGCTGTGCAGGACGTCGTTGAGGCCGCCCCAGACCGCGTTGTTCGGGCGGGCCTCGACCGTGCCGGTGACCGAGTTGCGGCGGAAGAGGATGTTCGAGGCGCCGCTCAGCTCGCGGGCCTTGACGATCTGGCCGTCGGGCATGGTGACCCGGGTGCCGGCGGTGACGTAGAGGCCGGCCTCGACGACGCACTCGTCGCCGAGCGCGATGCCGACGCCCGCCTCGGCGCCGATCAGGCAGCGCTCGCCGATGGTGATGCGGACGTTGCCGCCGCCGGAGAGCGTGCCCATGGTGGAGGCGCCGCCGCCGATGTCCGAGCCGTCGCCGATCACGACACCGGCGGAGATCCGGCCCTCGACCATCGACGTGCCGAGCGTGCCCGCGTTGAAGTTGACGAAGCCCTCGTGCATCACGGTGGTGCCCGCGGCGAGGTGCGCGCCGAGGCGGACCCGGTCGGCGTCGGCGATGCGGACGCCCTTGGGGGCCACGTAGTCCGTCATGCGCGGGAACTTGTCGACGCTCGTCACCGCGAGGTGCAGGCCCTCGGCGCGGGCGTTGAGGCGCACCTTCTCGATGTCGTCGACGGCGACCGGGCCGAGCGAGGTCCAGGCGACGTTGGGCAGGAGACCGAAGATGCCGTCCAGGCTCAGGCCGTGCGGCCGGACCAGGCGGTGCGAGAGCAGGTGCAGCCGCAGGTAGGCGTCGTGGGTGTCGAGCGGCTTGTCGTCGAGGGAGGCGATGACCGTGCGGACCGCGATCACCTCGACGCCGCGGCGGGCGTCCGGGCCGACGGCCTTGGCGGCGCCGTCGCCGAGCAGTTCCACGGCCCGGTCGGCGGAGAGCCGCTCGGTGCCGGCCGGGCCGGGTTCGGCGGAGAGCTCGGGAGCGGGGAACCAGGTGTCGAGAACGGTTCCGTCGGCGGCGACGGTGGCGAGGCCTGCGGCGATGGCGCCGGTGGTGCGCGGAGCAGTCGTGTCGGTCATGAGGGAAACCTAACCGGCACAGGCCGCGGGACGCGAACCCGTACACGGGACGTCTCGGGTGATGGGCGAACCCGGCGCGGGGCGCGAGACACGGACCCGTGCGCAGGCTCGGGTGATGGGCGGCCGCACTCCCCCGCAGCACGTGCGCACCCCGGCCGGCCGCCGTCGCCGCGTGAAACACGAACCCGTGCGCAGGCTCGGGTGATGGGCGGCCCCGGCGCGGGGCGTGAAACGTGAACCCGTACGGCGAGACGTCTCGGGCGATGGGCGGCCCCGACACGGGACGTGAAACGCCAACCCATGCACAGCGCGTCTCGGGTGATGGGCGGCCCCGGCGCGGGGCGTGAAACACGCACCCGTGCGCGAGACGTCCCGGGTAATGGGCGGCCCCGACACGGGGCGCGGGACACGAACCCATGCACAGCGCGTGTGGGCAATGCACGGCCCCGGCACGGGACGTGAAACGCCAACCCGTGCGACCTCTCGGTTGGTGGGTTGCCGCACTCCCCGCGGCGCGTGCGCACCCCGGCCGGCCGCCGTCGCCGCCCGCCCCGGGCCGGCCGGAGGCGAGCCGGCCTCGCCTACGTCTCCTGCGGGATCACCCGCGCCAACACCTCCCGCGCGTAGTCCTCGTCGTACGGCGCCCCCGTCAGCAGCACCTGGAGACAGATCCCGTCCATCAGCGCGACCAGCGCTCGTGCCGTGACCCGGTCCGTACGGCGGCTGAGGCCCTCGGCGAGCTCGTCGGCCCATTCGGCGGCGACCGGACGCAGGGCCGGGCGACGCAGGGCGGCGAGGTAGAGCTCGTACTCCAGCTCGACGCCGGTGCGGTCGCCGGCGAGCCAGTCGCCGAGGACGCGGGCGAGGCCGGCGGCCAGGTCACCGCCCGGGTCGTCCAGGACGCCGTGCGCCGCGACCGCCTTGGCGAAGCCCTCGCTGGCCTGGCGCAACGCGGCGACCATCAGCTCGTCGAGGCTCTGGAAGTGGTACGTCGTCGACCCGAGCGGTACGTCGGCCTCGGCGGCGGCGCTGCGGTGGCTCAGCCCGGCGAGCCCCTTCGCCCCGACGACCCGGATGGCCGCGTCGATGATCCGCTGCCGGCGCTCGGGGTCGTGCCTGCGGGCCATCAGTGCGCCCCGCCTAGGTTCAGCACCACGACACCCACGATGATCAGCGCGATCCCGGCGGCTTTGGTGGCCGTCATGCCCTCCCCGAGGAAGACCATCCCGATGGTGGCGATGGCCGCGGTGCCCGCACCGGCCCAGATCGCGTAGGCGGTGCCGACCGACACCGTCTTCAGCGTCTGGGCGAGCAGCAGGAAGGACAGGACGTATCCGAGCACGGTCAGCAGCGAGGGCCCGAGCCGGCTGAAGCCCTCTGTGTACTTCATGGCCGTGGTCGCTCCGACCTCGGCGGCGATGGCTCCGGCGAGCAGCAGGTATCCCATGTGTACGAGCGTACATAACGGCCGCCCCACGGGACGGCCCCGTGGCCGCCGCGTCACCAGGCCCACCCCCGGGCCACGGCGTCCGCAGTTCCCCGCTCCCGGTGATCCAGGACAAGGCGGTGCAGACGTGACCACCCGCTCCACGGCCGCCGCCGGAGGAGACGAAGCCGTCATCCCACCGCGCCGGAATTGTGGAAACCAGCCGCTTCAAAGGGCTGCTCACAACCCCCGGTAACCACTACTGTTCCCTCCGGAACCACTTGTGGTTCACCTTTCACATACCGCGCCACCACAGCAGCGGCACGTCGCCTCGCGCCGCGCCGGAGGAACAGCGCATGCCCGAAGACAAGTCCCGGCCGCCTCAGGACCGCCCCTGGGAGAACGGCTGGACGTTGGACACCTCCCGCACACCAGGCACCCGACGGCTCTATCTCGCCGGGGCGCTGGCGGTGGCCACGATCGTCGCCTGTGTGGCGGTGATAGCCGCGACGGACCACCCGGCCGATGAGCCGTCGAGGACCGCGCGGGCCGAGGGGTCCGGCCTGATCTCGTTCTCCTCGCAGCCCGCGACGACCGTCGCCCCGCGCGGCGACAGCGGCCTCTCGTCGGTGTCCCCCACCCCCGGCAGCCCCCGGCAGCAGGGCGCCGACCCCACCGTCACGGTCACGGCGAGTCCGAAGCCGCCCAAGTCCACGGCGACCAGGGCGAGTTCGTCGAAGCCGCGGCCCCCCGCGGCCTACCGCTCGGTCCGCTCGGTCAACTACCCCGACCGCTACTGGCACGTGGACGACGGCTATGTGGGCCTGGACCCGGTCAGCGGTGCCCAGGCCCGCGAGGACGCCACCTTCAAGCAGGTCAAGGGCCTGGCGGACGGCTCCTGTTACTCGTTCGCCACCCAGGACGGCCGATACCTGCGCCACCGCTCCTTCGTCCTGCGGGCCGACCGCGACGACGGCTCCTCCCTCTTCGAGCAGGACGCGACGTTCTGCCCCCGGGACGCCGCCTACTCGGGCGCCAAGATGCTGGAGTCGGTGAACTACCCCGGCTCCTTCCTCCGCCACAGGAACTTCGTGATCCGTCTGGAGCGCTTCGAGTACGACTCGCAGTACCTGTCGGACTCGTCGTTCCAGCTCGTGGGCGGCCTGGCCTGAGCCGCGTCCGGACACACGGAAGCGGCGGCACCCGAAGGTGCCGCCGCTTTGCCGTCCGCACGTCTCTCAGACGTTGAACCCGAGCGCCCGCAACTGCTCGCGTCCGTCGTCCGTGATCTTGTCCGGGCCCCACGGCGGCATCCACACCCAGTTGATGCGCAGCTCGCTGACGAGGCCGTCCGTGGCGGACTTGGCCTGGTCCTCGATGACGTCGGTCAGCGGACAGGCCGCCGAGGTCAGGGTCATGTCGAGGGTCGCGATGTTCGCGTCGTCGATGTGGATGCCGTAGATCAGGCCCAGGTTGACGACGTCGATGCCCAGTTCGGGGTCGACGACGTCGTACAGCGCCTCGCGGATCTCTTCCTCCGAGGCCGGCTTCATCTCAACGGTCTCGCTCATGCCGTCTTCCTTTCGGCGTCGGCTCCGGCGTCCATCGCCTGGGCCGTCGCGTCCTTCCACGCCATCCAGCTGAGGAGGGCGCACTTGACCCGGGCCGGGTACTTGGAGACACCGGCGAACGCGACCGCGTCCTCCAGCACCTCCTCCATCGCGTCGTCCGGCTCGATCCGGCCCTTGGACTGCATCAGCTCCAGGAAGGTCTCCTGGATCCGCTGCGCCTGGGCCAGGTCCTTGCCGACCAGCAGGTCGTTCAGGACGGACGCGCTGGCCTGGCTGATCGAGCAGCCCTGCCCCTCGTAGGAGACGTCCTCGATCCTCGTGCCGTCGTACTTCACGCGGAGGGTGATCTCGTCGCCGCACGTCGGGTTCACGTGGTGCACCTCGGCGTCGCCATCCCTCAGACCACGCCCGTGCGGGTGCTTGTAGTGGTCCAGGATGACTTCCTGGTACATCGAGTCCAGCTTCATGCGATAGCCCGTTCCCGTCAGCCGAAGAAGTTCCGTACGTGCTCCAGGCCCTCGATCAGTGCGTCGATCTCGGCCGGAGTGGAGTACAGATAGAACGACGCTCGCGTGGTCGCGGGAATTCCGTACCGCAGGCAGACCGGCCGCGCGCAGTGGTGGCCGACCCGGACCGCGATGCCCTGCTCGTCGAGGACCTGGCCCACGTCGTGCGGGTGGATGTCGCCGAGCGTGAAGGAGATCGCCGCGCCCCGGTCCTCGGCCGTGGCCGGGCCGATGATCCTGAGGTCGGGGACCTCCGTGAGGCGCTTCACCGCGTACTCGGTGATCGCGTGCTCATGGGCGAGGATCTTGTCCATGCCGATCGAGTTCAGGTAGTCGATCGCCGCGCCCAGACCGACCGCCTGCGCGATCGGCGGGGTGCCCGCCTCGAACTTGTGCGGCGCGGGAGCGTACGTCGACGAGTGCATCGACACGGTCTCGATCATCTCGCCGCCGCCGAGGAACGGGGGCAGGTCCTCAAGGAGTTCCTGCCGGCCCCAGAGCACGCCGATGCCCGTCGGGCCGCACATCTTGTGGCCGGTGAAGGCCACGAAGTCGGCCTGGAGCGCCTGCACGTCCACCGGCATGTGCGGGGCGGCCTGCGAGGCGTCGATGCAGACCAGCGCGCCGACCTCCTGCGCGCGGCGGATGATCGCCTCGACCGGGTTGACCGTACCCAGGATGTTGGAGACCAGCACGAAGGAGACGATCTTCGTCTTCTCCGTGATGACCTCGTCGATGTTGGAGAGGTCGAGTCGGCCGTCGTCGGTCAGCCCGAACCACTTCAGCTTCGCACCCGTGCGCTGCGCGAGCAGCTGCCACGGCACGATGTTGGAGTGGTGCTCCATCTCCGTGATGACGATCTCGGTCTCGGAGTCCACGCGGTAGGGCTCGTCGGCCCAGCCCAGCATGTTGGCCACGAGGTTGAGCGACTCGGAGGCGTTCTTGGTGAAGATCACCTCGTCGCGCGAGGGCGCGTTGATGAACTCGGCGACCTTGTCGCGCGCGCCCTCGTACAGCGCCGTGGCCTCCTCGGCGAGCACATGCACACCGCGGTGGACGTTGGCGTTGTAGCGCTCGTAGTACTCGCTCAGGGCGTCCAGTACCTGGCGCGGCTTCTGCGAGGTCGCCGCGTTGTCCAGGTACACGAGCTTCCGGTCGTCGTGGACCAGACGGTCCAGGATCGGGAAGTCCTTGCGGATCGCCTCGGTGTCGAGGAGGCCCGGCAGCTGTGTCACGCGGATACGCCACCCTTCGTGTATGCCTCGTAGCCCTCGTTCTCCAGCTTGTCGGCGAGCTCGGCGCCGCCGGACTCGACGATCCGGCCACCGGAGAAGACGTGGACGAAGTCGGGCTTGATGTAGCGCAGGATGCGCGTGTAGTGCGTGATCAGCAGGGTGCCGACCTCGCCGGTCTCGCGGACGCGGTTGACGCCCTCGGAGACGACCCGCAGCGCGTCGACGTCGAGGCCGGAGTCCGTCTCGTCGAGGATCGCGATCTTCGGCTTGAGCAGTTCGAGCTGGAGGATCTCGTGGCGCTTCTTCTCGCCGCCGGAGAAGCCCTCGTTGACGTTGCGCTCGGCGAAGGAGGAGTCCATGTGGAGGCGCTCCATGGCCTCCTTGACCTCCTTCACCCAGGTGCGCAGCTTGGGGGCCTCGCCGCGGATGGCGGTGGCGGAGGTGCGCAGGAAGTTCGACACGGAGACACCCGGGACCTCGACCGGGTACTGCATCGCGAGGAACAGGCCGGCGCGGGCGCGCTCGTCGACCTCCATCTCCAGGACGTCCTCGCCGTCTAGGGTGACGGTGCCGCCGGTGATCGTGTACTTGGGGTGACCCGCGAGGGAGTAGGCGAGCGTCGACTTGCCGGAGCCGTTGGGGCCCATGATGGCGTGCGTCTCGCCCTGCTTCACGGTCAGGTCGACACCCTTGAGGATCTCCTTCGTGGCGTTGTCGGCCTCGACGGTGACGTGCAGGTCTCGGATTTCAAGCGTTGCCATGGGTGCCTCAGGACTCCTGGGTGAGGGAGACGAGCACGTCGTCCCCTTCGATCTTTACGGGGTATACGGGGACGGGGCGTGTCGCGGGAAGGCCGGACGGTTTGCCGGTGCGCAGGTCGAAGCTGGAGCCGTGCAGCCAGCACTCGATCTGGCAGTCCTCCACCTCGCCCTCGGAGAGCGAGACGTTGGCGTGGGAGCAGATGTCGTGGATGGCGAACACCTCCCCCTCGGTCCGCACGACCGAGACCGGCGTGCCGTCGAGTTCCACCCGCTTCGGGGTGTCCTCCTCCAGCTCGCTCAGCCCGCAGGCGCGTACGAAGGCGGCCATCAGACGGTGGCCTCCAGCTCCTCGTCGATCTTCACGAGAAGGCGCTCCTCGATGTCGTCGACACCGATCTGCTGGACCAGTTCGGCGAAGAAGCCGCGGACCACCAGACGCCGGGCCTCGTCGGCGGGGATGCCGCGGGCCATCAGGTAGAAGAGCTGCTCGTCGTCGAAGCGGCCGGTCGCGGAGGCGTGGCCGGCGCCGACGATCTCGCCGGTCTCGATCTCCAGGTTCGGCACGGAGTCGACCCGGGCGCCGTCGGTGAGGACGAGGTTCCGGTTCATCTCGTAGGTGTCGGTGCCCTCGGCCTTGGCCTCGATGAGCACGTCGCCGATCCACACGGCGTGCGCCGCGTCGCCCTGGAGCGCGCCCTTGTAGACGACGTTGGACTTGCAGTGCGGGGTGTTGTGGTCGACCAGGAGGCGGTGCTCCTGGTGCTGGCCCTGGTCCGTGAAGTACAGCCCGAACAGCTCGGCCTCGCCGCCGGTGCCGGCGTAGGACACGCGCGGGTGCAGCCGTACGAGATCGCCGCCGAAGGTGACGACGACCGACTTGAAGGACGCGTCCCGGCCGACCAGCGCGTTGTGCTGGGCCACGTGCACGGCCTTGTCGTCCCAGTCCTGGACGGAGACGACGGTCAGCTTGGCGCCGTCGCCCAGGATGTAGTCGACGTTGGCGGCGAGCACCGCGTCACCGGTGTGGTCGATGACGACGACGGCCTCGGCGAAGGCTCCGAGCTCGATGACCTGGTGGCCGAAGCGGACCCCGCCCTCGCCGTGCACGGCGATGCGGATCGGCTCGGTGAGGACCGTCTCCTTGGGGACGGTGACCACGCCGGCCTTCTCGAACGACGAGTACGCCTGGGCGGCGACGCGGTCCACCGGGGTGCCCGCCCTGCCGATCCGGGCGTCGTCACGGCCGACGGTCTCGACGGTGACGCCCTCGGGGGCCTGCACGTCCACCGTCACGCCCGCGCCGGTGGCGACCGCGGTGCCGTCGTGCAGCCCGCGCAGGCGCTCCAGCGGGGTGAACCGCCACTCCTCCTCGCGGCCGTGCGGGACCGGGAAGTCCGCGACGTCGAAGGACGGGGGCGCGCTCATGCGCGTGGCGACGGTCGACTCGGCGGCCACCGCGATCTGGCCCGCGGTGGTGGAGCCCACGGGGATGTTCTGAGCCTCAGCCATGGCTGTCGGTCTGCTCTCTTCCTACGTCAAGAAATCTTCGGGCTTCAGGAGGCGGGTCAGCCGACCGCGCCTTCCATCTGCAGCTCGATCAGCCGGTTGAGTTCGAGGGCGTACTCCATCGGCAGCTCCTTCGCGATGGGCTCGACGAAGCCGCGCACGATCATGGCCATCGCCTCGAACTCGGAGAGACCACGGCTCATCAGGTAGAAGAGCTGGTCCTCGGAGACCTTGGAGACGGTCGCCTCGTGGCCCATGGACACGTCGTCCTCGCGGACGTCCACGTAGGGGTACGTGTCGGAGCGGGAGATGGTGTCGACGAGCAGCGCGTCGCACAGCACGTTCGACTTGGAGCCGTGCGCGCCCTCGCCGATCTCGACGAGACCGCGGTAGGACGTACGGCCGCCGCCGCGAGCCACCGACTTGGAGACGATGTTGGAGGAGGTGTTCGGCGCCATGTGGACCATCTTGGAGCCGGCGTCCTGGTGCTGGCCCTCGCCCGCGAAGGCGATGGACAGGGTCTCGCCCTTGGCGTGCTCACCCATCAGGTAGACGGCCGGGTACTTCATGGTGACCTTGGAGCCGATGTTGCCGTCGATCCACTCCATGGTCGCGCCCTCGTACGCCACGGCGCGCTTGGTGACCAGGTTGTAGACGTTGTTCGACCAGTTCTGGATGGTCGTGTAGCGGCAGCGGGCGCCCTTCTTCACGATGATCTCGACGACCGCGGAGTGCAGGGAGTCCGACTTGTAGATCGGGGCCGTGCAGCCCTCGACGTAGTGGACGTAGGCGTCCTCGTCGACGATGATCAGCGTCCGCTCGAACTGGCCCATGTTCTCGGTGTTGATCCGGAAGTAGGCCTGGAGCGGGATCTCCACGTGCACGCCCTTCGGCACGTAGATGAAGGAACCGCCGGACCACACCGCGGTGTTCAGCGACGCGAACTTGTTGTCGCCGACCGGGATGACGGTGCCGAAGTACTCCTTGAAGAGCTCGGGGTGCTCCTTCAGGGCGGTGTCGGTGTCGAGGAAGATGACGCCCTGCTCCTCCAGGTCCTCGCGGATCTGGTGGTAGACGACCTCGGACTCGTACTGGGCCGCGACACCGGCGACGAGGCGCTGCTTCTCCGCCTCGGGGATGCCGAGCTTGTCGTACGTGTTCTTGATGTCCTCGGGCAGGTCCTCCCAGGACTCCGCCTGCTTCTCCGTGGAGCGCACGAAGTACTTGATGTTGTCGAAGTCGATGCCCGACAGGTCCGAGCCCCAGTTCGGCATGGGCTTCTTGTCGAAGAGGCGCAGACCCTTGAGCCGGAGCTTGGTCATCCACTCCGGCTCGTTCTTCTTCGCGGAGATGTCGCGCACGACTTCCTCGCTCAGACCGCGCTTCGCAGAGGCGCCGGCTTCGTCGGAGTCGGCCCAGCCGTATTCGTACTTGCCCAGGCCCTCGAGCTCAGGGTGGGCAGTCTCCGTGGGGAGAGTCATGCGGGGTTCCTCCCGGCCGTGCTTGCAGATGCGTGATGAGTGGTGTGGGAAATCTTGGGGATGAACGTCGTGCAGACGCCGTCGCCGTGCGCGATGGTCGCCAGTCGCTGGACATGGGTTCCCAGCAGCTGGGAGAAGATCTCGGTCTCCGCCTCACAGAGCTGGGGGAACTTCTCCGCGACGTGGGCCACCGGGCAGTGGTGCTGGCAGAGCTGCTCGCCGACCGGTGCGCTGCGCGCCGTAGCAGCGTACCCGTCCGCGCTCAGGGCCTTGGCCAGGGCTTCGGTGCGCTCCTCGGGGGCGGCGGACTCGACGGCCTTGCGGTAGACCTCGGCCTGCGCGGCGATCCTCGCGCGCGCGAAGGCGACGACCGCCTCGTCCCCGCCGAAGCGCTCCTGGATCCAGCGCAGGGCGTCCGCGGCGAGCTTGTCGTAGGACTGGTCGAAGGCGTCCCGGCCGCAGTCGGTGAGCGCGAAGACCTTGGCGGGACGGCCGCGCGTCCGCGCGCCGTAGACCCGCTGCTCGCGCGCCTCGACCACCTCGTCGGCCACCAGCGCGTCCAGGTGGCGTCGTACGGCCGCCTGGGTGAGCCCCAGCCGTCCGGCCAGCTCGGCGACGGTCGACGGGCCGTGGTCCAGGATGGATCGCGCGACGCGGTTGCGGGTGGACCGCTCACCGGTCGCGAGCTCCTCCTGAGGGGCCCCCGTGGGGGTCTCCCGAGCCTCGCCGACGTTTTTCACAACGCCATTGTTGCGTAATTCCTCAGGACCGGGCAAGCCGCGTCCGCTCCGACGGACGGTGCCCTGCGTCACTTAGGCACCCCTAACCTGACCTGGGAAAACGATCTTTGATCGATCAAACCGGTGGCGTCCGGTGGTCCTGTCAGGGACACTCCCGAACCATGCCGACACCACCTCCCACCGGCCCACTTGTCACGCGCGACACCCTCGCCGGGCAACTGCGCGAGCTGGGTGTCACCAGCGGCGAGACCCTGCTCGTGCACTCCTCCCTGAGCTCCCTCGGCTGGGTCTGCGGAGGCCCGGTCGCGGTGGTCCAGGGACTCCTGGACGCCCTCGGCCCGGACGGCACGCTCGTGGTCCCCACCCAGACCGGCGACCTCTCGGACCCGGCGGTGTGGAGCAACCCCCCGGTGCCCGAGGAGTGGTGGGACACGATCCGGGCGACCATGCCCGCCTACGACCCCCTCGTCACGCCCTCGCGCGGGGTCGGCGTCATCCCCGAGACCGTCCGCACCTGGCCCGGCGCCCTGCGCAGCGCGCACCCGCAGACCTCCTTCGCGGCGACAGGCCCCCGCGCGCGTGCGGTGCTGGACGGCCACGCCCCCGACTGCCGCCTGGGCGAGCGCAGCCCCCTGGCCAGGCTGGAGGCCCTCCACGCGCGCGTGCTGCTCCTCGGCGCGGGCTACGACACCTGCACGAGCTTCCATCTCGCCGAGTACCGCGTCCCCGCCCCGCTGATGAAGGTCGGCCGCCCGGGACCGGACGGCTGGGAGGTGGTCACGGAGGTCTCGATCACCTCGGACCGCTTCGACGAACTCGGGCACGACTTCGAGCGGGACAGCGGTGTCGTGGTACGGGGAAGGGTGGGCGCCGCCGACGCCCGGCTGTTCCCGGTGGCCGACGCCGTGCGGTACGCGGAGCGCTGGCTGCCGCTGCACCGCTCGCGGGAGGAGGAGGTCCCGCTCGCGGCGCGGGAGGGACTCGGGCGCACCCGGGAGGGCCTGGGAACCGACTGAACCGGTTCTGACGCCCCGGCCGACCCCACCGAGCCGACTCGGAGATCTCGCACCGAATCGGAAGGCCCCGGGCCGGTCCCGAGATCCCGGGGCCCGTCTCCGGGACGCCCGGACCGGTACCGAAGACACCAGGACCTGTCCCCAGGACCGCGAGCCGTCTCGAAGTCGCCCGGTCGGCATCCGAAACCCGGTGACGGGCCTGAATCACCGGGCGGCCCGGAAATCCTCCCGCCGGTGGAGATCCTGCACCCGCCCGTCTGCGTGGCGCACGGCGAACCTAGACTCGGGCCCATGCGAAGTGAGCCCGTGGTCCAGGTCCACGCCCTGGTGAAGCGGTACGGCACGAAGACCGCCGTGGACGGCCTCGACCTGGTGACCCGCGCGGGCGTGACCGCCGTACTCGGGCCCAACGGCGCGGGCAAGACGACGACCGTGGAGACCTGCGAGGGCTACCGCAGGCCGGACTCCGGCACGGTCCGGGTCCTGGGCCTCGACCCGGTGCGCCAGGCCCGTGAGCTGCACCCCCGGATCGGCGTGATGCTCCAGTCCGGGGGCGTGTACTCGGGCGCCCGGGCCGACGAGATGCTCCGCCACATGGCGAAACTGCACGCGCACCCGCTGGACGTGGACGCGCTGATCGAGCGCCTGGGTCTGGAGAGCTGCGGCCGGACGACGTACCGCAGGCTGTCGGGCGGCCAGCAGCAGCGCCTGGCCCTCGCCATGGCCGTGGTGGGCCGCCCGGAACTGGTGTTCCTGGACGAGCCGACCGCCGGCCTCGACCCGCAGGCCCGCCGCGCCACCTGGGACCTGGTCCGCGACCTGCGCGCGGACGGCGTCTCGGTCGTCCTGACCACGCACTACATGGACGAGGCCGAGCAGCTCGCCGACGACGTGGCGATCATCGACGGCGGCCGGGTCATCGCCCAGGGCAGCCCCGAGGAGCTGTGCCGCGGCGGCGCGGAGAACACCCTGCGCTTCACCGGCCGCCCCGGTCTGGACGTCGGCTCCCTCCTCAAGGCCCTCCCCGCCGACTGCACGGCGGCCGAGCTGACCCCCGGCTCCTACCGGGTGGTCGGCAAGGTGAACCCGCAACTGCTGGCCACGGTGACGTCCTGGTGCGCCCAGCACGGCGTGATGCCGGAGAAGATCTCGGTGGAACGCCACACCCTGGAAGACGTGTTCTTGGAGCTGACCGGCAAGGAGCTGCGCGCGTGACCGCCACCGGCATGTACACCCCGAAGCCGGGCGCGGCGCCCCTGGGACGCATGATCGCGACCCAGGCGGTCCTGGAGACGAAGATGCTCCTGCGCAACGGCGAGCAGCTCCTGCTGACGGTGGTGATCCCCACCCTCGTGCTGGTCCTGTTCAGCTCGGTGGACATCATCGACACCGGCACGGACAAGGCGGTGGACTTCCTGACCCCCGGCGTCCTGGCCCTCGCGGTCATGTCGACGGCCTTCACGGGCCAGGCCATCGCGACCGGCTTCGAACGCCGCTACGGCGTCCTGAAGCGCCTGGCGTCCTCCCCGCTCCCCCGCTGGGCCCTGATGACGGCGAAGACGGCGTCGGTCCTGGTGACGGAGATCCTCCAGGTGATCCTGCTGACGGTGATCGCCTTCGCCCTGGGCTGGTCTCCGCAGGGAAACCCCTTCACGGTCCTCCTGCTCCTGATCCTCGGCACCGCGGCCTTCTCGGGCCTGGGCCTCCTCATGGCCGGCACCCTCAAGGCGGAGGCCACCCTGGCCGCGGCCAACCTGGTCTTCCTGCTCCTCCTGGTCTTCGGCGGGGTCATCGTCCCGCTGGACCAGTTCTCCCCGGCCACCCAGGACATCCTGAGCCTGCTCCCGATCACGGCCCTGTCGGACGGCCTGCGGGACGTGCTCCAGCACGGCGCCGGGATTCCCTGGGGCGACCTGGGGATCCTCGCGGTGTGGGCCGCGGCCGGTCTGGCCGCCGCGGGGCGCTTCTTCCGCTGGGAGTAGGCACGGGACCGGGGCCCTCGTGAAAGCGTGCACAAGCGGGCCCCCTACGATGGAAGGCGTGCCGAACCTGACCCGCGCCGACGCCGTAGCGGCCGTCCGCAACCCGCTCGCCTTCATCGCCGCACGCTGGACCCCGAACCCCCGGACGGTTCAGCGGGCCGCTCTCTCCGCGCTCGTCATGGCGGTGGTCATCGTGGTCACCGGCGGGGCGGTGCGGCTGACCGGGTCGGGACTCGGGTGCCCGACGTGGCCCAAGTGCACGGACGACTCGCTGACCGCGACCAGCGCGATGGGTTTCCACGGAGCGATCGAGTTCGGCAACCGGATGCTGACGTACGTGCTGTGCGCGGCCGTCGGCTGGGCCATCGTCGCGGCCCGCAGCGAGAAGCCGCGCCGGCGCAGCCTGACCCGGCTGGGCTGGGCGCAGTTCTGGATCGTGATGAGCAACGCGATCCTCGGCGGCATCGTCGTCCTGGTCGGCCTCAACCCGTACACGGTCGCGGCCCACTTCGTGGCGACGACGGCCCTGATCACGGTCGCCGCGGTGATGTGGCAGCGCACCCGCGAGGGCGACACGGCACCCCGCCCGCTGGTCGGCAAGCCGGTGCAGCAGCTCGTGTGGTTCATGGTCGCGGCCGCCGCCCTGCTGATCCTCGTCGGCACCGTGGTGACGGGCGCCGGACCGCACGCCGGTGACTCCAGCGAGGTCGAGCGGATGCCGCTGGACTGGGAGACCGTGAGCAAGGTGCACGCGGTCCTGGCCTGGATCGTGGTGTCGCTGACCTTCGCCCTGTGGTTCATCCTCAAGGCGGTCGACGCCCCCAGGGGCCCCCTGCACCGCACCCGCGACCTCTTCCTGATCCTCCTCTCCCAGGGCGTCATCGGTTACGTCCAGTACTTCACCGACCTGCCCGAGTTCCTGGTCGGCCTGCACATGCTCGGCTCGGCCCTGGTGTGGATCGGCGTGCTGCGTGTCCTGCTGGCCCTGCGGGAGCGGCCCGAGGACGAGCTGCCCGAGGTGCCGGCTCAGTACGCGGCCACCAGCTCGTCGATCGCCGGGCCCAGGTAGCCGCGGGTCAGCTCCGCCCTGTTCGCCACCGCGGGCCCCGGTGTGCCGTAGCGGCGCCCCCGCACGTCCGCGACGACCTCCTCGGGCGCCCCGAGCCTGGGCAGCAGGTCCAGCGCCTCGCGCTTCGAGATCAGCCGGCCCTCGCGCACGGTCACGGTCGCGCGGGCGAACGTCAGCAGCCCCAGGTCGACCCACACGTCCCGGTGCCACAGCGCCGCGTTGTCGAGGGCCGGCCGCCAGAAGTCACGCTGGTCACGGATCACGAAGTCGGTCAGTTCCCGGTCCGGGACCGGCTCCAGCAGGTCCGCGGGCGGCTTCCCGTGCAGCACCCGCCCGAAGGAGTGCAGTTCGCGCCGGGTCACCGGGGAGACCGGCCGCCTGAACAGCTCCTCGTGGGCCCAGGTGAGGTGCCGGCGGTCCAGGTCGGCCGACGGCGTCAGATAGGTGCAGTGGAGCTGCGCGGACAGCGGCTCGGCCCGCAGTCGCGCGTGCAGCTTCGCCAGCCGCCACACCGTGCGGGGCGTGACCGAGGGGAGCACGGCGATCAGGTCCAGGTCGCTGCGGCCCTCCTGGTAGTCGCCGCCGGCCAGTGAGCCGTGGGCCCACACGGCGACGGGGGCGAGCGGAGCCAGGTCGGCGAGGAAGCGGTCCAGCAAGGCGTCGGTCTGCATGGGCCCATCCTGTACAGCTCACTCCAGCCCGTACACCCTGCGCGCGTTCCCCGCCGCGATCAGCCCGGCCACCCGCTGGGCGTCCGCCAGCGACCAGGCCCCCTCGGCGACCCAGCCGCCCAGCACCCGGGCCAGCGCCTCACGGAACAGGCGGGCCCCCACCACATGCAGTTCGGGCAGGCTGTGGGCCCCGCTGGAGAAGACGATCTTGCCGAAGGGTGCCAGTTCCAGGATCTCCGCGAGGACGGTCGCCGCGCGGGCGCCGGTCCGCACGAGGGCGGCGCCCGAGTCGGTGTAGACGTGCGGGAAGACACCTGCGAGATGGGCGGCGTGCCGGTGGTAGGGGTAGCTGTGCAGCAGGACGATGTCGGTGCCGAGACCCGCGGTGGCGCGCACGAAGTCGGTGAGCAGGACGGGGTCGGTGCGGTCGATGCGCAGTCCCGGTTCGCCGAGCCCGGCGTGCAGTTGGAGGGGCAGGCCGGAGGCGGCCGCGATCCACAGCAGGTGCCGCAGGAGCACGGGGTCGGACAGCTCGCCGCCCACCCGGCGGCCCGCCAGCCAGCGGCCCGCCGCGCCCCGCACCTCTCCGGGCCCGGGCGGCTCGGGTGCGAGCGCGAGCCCGTGCCGTACGCCCGCCACCGAGGTGAAGGCGACGGCGTTCGCGGCGGCTCCGTGCACCGACTCGGCGAGGTTGGCGAGGAAGGACTCGACGGTGCCCGAGGTGTCGGCGACCTGTTCGGCGAGGAGCTCCAGGCGGACGATCTCGCGGGTCTCCGCGGATGCGGCGGAGGCCAGCTCGGTGGGTCCTGTGAGGTCGCCGGGCAGTCCGGTGTCGATGAGGTAGGTGGTGATGCCGCTGCCGCGCAGCAGCCTGCGGCCCGCCTCCAGCACCCCGAGCTCACGGCGCCGGGCCAGATAGCGGGCGGGCGGGCAGTGCGGTTCCAGGCCGAGCAGGGGCGGGCACCAGCGCCGTACGGCGAAACCGGTCTGGGTGTCGAACAGCGTGGTCCCCGGGGCGGGCGGCCCCTCGGTGCGGGCGAGCTGGGCCTCGAAGGTGCCGAGACCCAGCTCCGTCCTCAGTACGCCGTGGCAGTACTGGTCCACGAGGGACGGCGTTTCGATCATCCGGGCTCCCCGTGTCGTGGACCGTGTCGCTCTCACAGGTCCTAACGGGTGAACCGGGCTTCAGGTGTTGGTGTCGCACACCCCGGGGGGAAGGCCGACGGATCTCAGCCGTTCGAGGGACCGCCGACCTGGATGCCCGCCATCCGGCTCCACTCGTACGGCCCGGTCTTCACCTTGGCCGCGAACTCGCCGTCGAACTCCTCGTGCACGGTGAGGCCGGACTTCTCGACGGCCTTCTCGGCGATCTCGTACGAGGGGGCCACCAGGTCGCCCCAGCCGCCGTCCTCGCCGACGAGGACGATCCGGGTGCCGCGCTCGCCGATGTTGGCGAGCTGGCCCTCGGCGCCGCCGTGCTCCTTGGAGAAGGCGCTGATCCGCCTGGCGAGCCGGGCGACCTTGCGCTCGGCCTTCGCGTCAACCTGCTGCGTGTCTGCCATGACCAGGATGCTACCGACGAGTAGAGGGGACGGCGACGTGACCCTTACCTCAGGAAGGGGTCGACCGCCACCGCGAGGAAGAGGATCGACACATAGGTGATCGACCAGTGGAACAGCCGCATCTCCTTGAGCTTCGCGCCCGTCACCTCCGCCTTGGCCCGGTTCTGCAGGCCGTGCGCCTCCCACAGCCAGAAGCCGCCCGCGAGGAGTGCGACCGCCGTGTAGAACCAGCCGGTGTAGCCGAGCGGGGTCAGCAGCAGCGAGACCGCGACCATCACCCAGCTGTAGATGACGATCTGCTTGGCGACGACCTTGTTGGAGGCGACGACCGGCAGCATCGGCACGCCCACGCGCGCGTAGTCCTCACGGACCTTCATGGACAGCGGCCAGTAGTGCGGCGGCGTCCAGAAGAACATGACGAGGAAGAGGACGACCGGGGCCCACGACATGGAGTTCGTGACCGACGACCAGCCGATCAGGACCGGCAGACAGCCGGCGATGCCGCCCCACACGATGTTCTGCGAGGTACGCCGCTTGAGGATCATCGTGTAGACGACGACGTAGAAGAGCAGCGCTCCGAGCGACAGCCAGGCGGACAGCCAGTTGACGGTGAGGCCGAACAGCAGGGTCGACACGACCGCCAGCGTGATGCCGAAGGCCAGGCACTCGCGCGGCGACACCATGCCGGTCACCAGGGGACGCTGCGAGGTGCGGTCCATGAGCGCGTCGATGTCGCGGTCGATGTACATGTTGAGCGCGTTGGCGCCGCCCGCGGACAGATAGCCGCCGACACAGGTCAGCAGGACCAGCTTCAGGTCCGGCACGCCCTGCTGCGCCAGGAACATCACCGGAACGGTGGTGATGAGCAGCAGCTCGATGATCCGCGGCTTGGTCAGCGCCACGAACGCCTTGACCCGGGCCCCGAACGGCCGGTGACTCGAGCTCTTGCTCTCCCCCAGCACACCGGCTGGACGGGATTCGACGGCCGTCACGCACACCCCTACAGAGACATCCCAGCAAGCCTCAGCCGTGTGAAGTCCCGGTAAAGGCTCGCGCGTACCACGCCACTGTAGACGTTGCCCATACCCCGATATCCGCGGGGGTCGGGTCGTGTCCGCGGACACCCCCGGAAGAGCTCCGTCCCACTCGGTTGAGCACTCGGACGAGCGCTTGCGTATTCAGTTGCCAAGTGCGCTCCGGGCCGGTCGGGAGGCGGATCCCCGGAAGGCCCGGCAGTCTGGAATGACTCGAAAAAACGCACGTACTTGCGGGGGTAGGCTCGACAACGGCCGGGCGTCCCGTGCACCGGCATTTCGACATGCGTGACATGTGGAGAGGAGCCCTGACCCAGGGTGAGCACCAAGCCGACCACCACAGACCTCGAGTGGACCGAGTTGGACCAGCGGGCCGTCGACACCGCCCGCGTCCTGGCCGCCGACGCCGTACAGAAGGTCGGAAACGGCCATCCGGGTACGGCGATGAGCCTGGCTCCCGCCGCCTACACCCTCTTCCAGAAGGTGATGCGGCACGACCCGGCCGACCCCGACTGGGTCGGGCGCGACCGCTTCGTGCTGTCCGCCGGCCACTCGTCCCTGACCCTCTACACCCAGCTCTACCTGGCCGGCTTCGGCCTGGAGCTGGACGACCTCAAGTCCTTCCGCACCTGGGGCTCCAAGACCCCGGGCCACCCGGAGTACGGCCACACCAAGGGCGTCGAGACCACCACCGGTCCGCTCGGCCAGGGTGTCGCCAACGCGGTGGGCATGGCGATGGCCGCCCGCTACGAGCGCGGTCTGTTCGACCCCGAGGCCCCCGAGGGCACCTCCCCCTTCGACCACTTCGTCTTCGCCATCGCCGGTGACGGCTGCCTCCAGGAGGGCATCTCCGCCGAGGCGTCCTCGATGGCCGGCCACCAGAAGCTCGGCAACCTGATCCTGCTGTGGGACGACAACCACATCTCGATCGAGGGCGACACCGAGACGGCCGTCTCCGAGGACACCGTCAAGCGCTACGAGGCGTACGGCTGGCACGTCCAGCGTGTCGAGCCGCAGGCCAACGGCGACCTCGACCCGGTCGCGATCTTCGAGGCGATCCAGAAGGCCAAGGCGGTCACCGACAAGCCGTCCTTCATCGCGATGCGCTCGATCATCGCCTGGCCCGCCCCCAACGCGCAGAACACCGAGGCCGCGCACGGCTCGGCGCTCGGCGACGACGAGGTCGCGGCCACCAAGCGGGTCCTCGGCTTCGACCCGGAGCAGTCCTTCGAGGTCTCCGAGGAGGTCATCGGCCACACCCGCCAGGCGCTGGAGCGCGGCCGGCAGGCCCGCGCCGAGTGGGAGAAGTCCTTCCAGGAGTGGCGCAGCAACAACCCGGAGCGCGCGGCCGTGTACGAGCGTGTCGCCGCGGGCGAGCTGCCCAAGGACTGGGAGTCGGCGATCCCCGTCTTCGAGCCCGGCAAGGGCGTCGCCACGCGTGCCGCGTCCGGCAAGGTCCTCCAGGCGCTCGGCGCGGTGATCCCCGAGCTGTGGGGCGGCTCCGCCGACCTCGCCGGCTCGAACAACACCACGATCGACAAGAACAGCTCCTTCCTCCCGGCGGACAACCCGCTGCCGGAGGCCGACCCGTACGGCCGCACGATCCACTTCGGCATCCGCGAGCACTCCATGGCCGCGGAGATGAACGGCATCGCCCTGCACGGCAACACGCGGATCTACGGCGGCACCTTCCTGGTGTTCTCCGACTACATGCGCAACGCCGTGCGGCTCTCGGCCCTGATGCACCTGCCGGTGACGTACGTGTGGACGCACGACTCCATCGGTCTGGGCGAGGACGGCCCGACCCACCAGCCGGTCGAGCACCTGGCCTCGCTGCGCGCGATCCCCGGATTGAACGTGGTCCGCCCGGCCGACGCCAACGAGACCGCGATCGCCTGGCGCGAGATCCTCGGCCGCTGGACCAAGGAGTTCGGCAAGGGCGCCCCGCACGGACTGGCGCTGACCCGTCAGGGCGTGCCGACGTACGAGCCCAACGAGGACGCGGTCAAGGGCGGTTACGTGCTGTTCGAGGCCGAGGGCTCGGACGGGCAGAACACGGAGCCGGAGGTCATCCTGATCGCCACCGGTTCCGAGGTGCACGTGGCGGTAGAGGCGCGTGAGCAGCTCCAGGCCGAGGGCGTGCCGACGCGTGTCGTCTCCATGCCGTGCGTGGAGTGGTTCGAGGAGCAGGACCAGGGGTACCGGGACAGCGTCCTGCCCCCGTCCGTGAGGGCCCGTGTCGCGGTCGAGGCGGGTATCGGTCTGACCTGGCACAAGTACGTCGGGGACGCCGGCCGCATCGTTTCCCTGGAGCACTTCGGCGCTTCCGCGGACGGCAAGGTCCTCTTCCAGGAGTTCGGCTTCACCGGCGAGAACGTGGCCGCCAAGGCGCGGGAATCTCTCGCCGCCGCCCAGCGCTGACGCTCACATACGACACGTAGGAGATGTAATTCCATGACAGACGCACTCAAGCGCCTCTCCGAGGAAGGCGTCGCGATCTGGCTGGACGACCTGTCGCGCAAGCGGATCACGTCCGGCAACCTCGCCGAGCTGATCGACCAGCAGCACGTCGTGGGCGTCACCACCAACCCCTCGATCTTCCAGAAGGCGATCTCCGAGGGCGACGGCTACGACCAGCAGCTCTCCGACCTCGCCTTCCGCAAGGTCACGGTCGAAGAGGCCATCCGCATGATCACCACGGCGGACGTCCGCGACGCCGCCGACATCCTGCGCCCGGTCTTCGACGCGACGGGCGGCCAGGACGGCCGCGTGTCGATCGAGGTCGACCCGCGCCTGGCGCACAACGAGAAGGCGACCGTCGCCGAGGCCAAGCAGCTCGCCTGGCTCGTCGACCGCCCCAACACCCTCATCAAGATCCCCGCCACCCGCGCGGGCATCCCGGCCATCACCGAAGTGATCGGCCTCGGGATCAGCGTCAACGTCACACTGATCTTCTCGCTCGAGCGCTACCGCGAGGTCATGGACGCCTACCTGGCCGGCCTGGAGAAGGCCAAGGAGCGGGGTCTGGACCTGTCGCAGATCCACTCCGTGGCGTCCTTCTTCGTGTCCCGCGTGGACACCGAGATCGACAAGCGCATCGACGCCCTCGGCACCGACGAGGCCAAGGCCGCCCGCGGCAAGGCCGGCGTGGCCAACGCGCGCCTCGCCTACCAGGCGTACGAGGAGATCTTCTCCGGCGAGCGCTGGGCGAAGCTGGAGAAGGCCGGCGCGAACAAGCAGCGTCCGCTGTGGGCCTCGACCGGCGTCAAGGACAAGGCCTACAAGGCCACCCTGTACGTCGACGAGCTGGTGGCGCCGAACACGGTGAACACCATGCCGGAGGCCACGCTCCAGGCGACCGAGGAGAGCGGCGAGATCCGCGGCAACGCGATCGCCGGCACGTACGAGCAGGCCCGTGCCGATCTCGACGCCGTCGAGAAGCTCGGGATCTCGTACGACGAGGTGGTCCAGCTGCTGGAGGAAGAGGGCGTCGAGAAGTTCGAGGCGTCCTGGAACGACCTGCTCAAGTCGACCGAGGCGGAGCTTCAGCGCCTCGCACCCTCGGAGGGCTAGATCTTGTCGAGCAGCAACCCGCTGCGTGACCCCGCCGACCGACGGCTCCCGCGTATCGCGGGGCCGTCGGGCCTGGTCATCTTCGGCGTCACGGGCGATTTGTCACGAAAGAAGCTCATGCCCGCCGTGTACGACCTCGCGAACCGAGGTCTGCTGCCGCCGGGCTTCTCACTGGTCGGCTTCGCCCGGCGGGACTGGGAGAACGAGGACTTCGCCGAGGTCGTCCACGACGCCGTCAAGGAACACGCCCGCACGCCGTTCCGCGAGGAGGTCTGGCAGCAGCTCATCCAGGGGATGCGCTTCGTCCAGGGCACCTTCGACGACGACGACTCGTTCGAGCGGCTGCGCGACACCATCGACGAACTCGACAAGGCACAGGGCACCGGCGGCAACTTCGCCTTCTACCTGTCCGTGCCGCCGTCCGCCTTCCCCGTGGTCATCCAGCAGCTGAAGAAGCACCGGCTGGCCGACCAGTCGGGCGGCTCCTGGCGGCGTGCGGTCATCGAGAAGCCCTTCGGCCACGACCTCAAGTCGGCCGAGGAGCTCAACGCGACCGTCGAGGAGGTCTTCGCCCCGGACCAGGTCTTCCGCATCGACCACTACCTGGGCAAGGAGACCGTCCAGAACATCCTGGCGCTGCGCTTCGCCAACACGATGTTCGAGCCGATCTGGAACCGGTCCTTCGTGGACCACGTGCAGATCACCATGGCCGAGGACATCGGCATCGGCGGCCGGGCCGGCTACTACGACGGCATCGGCGCCGCCCGTGACGTCATCCAGAACCACCTGCTCCAGCTGATGGCGCTCACCGCCATGGAGGAGCCGGCCTCCTTCGACGCGGACGCGCTGGCCGCGGAGAAGACCAAGGTGCTCGGCGCGGTGAAGCTGCCGAAGGACCTGGGCCGGGACACCGTGCGCGGGCAGTACGCGGCGGGCTGGCAGGGCGGCGCGAAGGCGGTCGGCTACCTCGAAGAGGACGGCATCGACCCCCAGTCCAAGACCGACACGTACGCGGCCATCAAGGTGGAGATCGACAACCGCCGCTGGGCCGGCGTGCCGTTCTACCTGCGCACCGGCAAGCGGCTGGGCCGCCGGGTCACCGAGATCGCGGTGGTCTTCCAGCGGGCCCCGCACTCCCCCTTCGACACGACGGCCACCGAGGAGCTCGGCTCCAACGCCATCGTCATCCGGGTCCAGCCGGACGAGGGCGTCACCGTCCGCTTCGGCTCCAAGGTGCCGGGCACCTCGATGGAGATCCGGGACGTGTCCATGGACTTCGCCTACGGCGAGTCGTTCACGGAGTCCTCGCCCGAGGCGTACGAGCGCCTGATCCTCGACGTCCTGCTCGGCGACTCCAACCTCTTCCCCCGCACGGAGGAGGTCGAGCTGTCCTGGAAGATCCTCGACCCGATCGAGGAGTACTGGGACACGCACGGCAGGCCCGCCCAGTACCCCTCCGGTACCTGGGGCCCGGTCGAGGCGGACGAAATGCTCGCACGAGAGGGACGGAGCTGGCGCCGGCCATGAAGATAGACCTCACGGACACCACGGCCAGCAAGATCAACAAGGCCCTGGTCAAGGGGCGCCGCGCCATCGGCACACCGGCCGTCGGCATGGTGCTCACGCTGGTCATCGTCACGGACGAGGAGAACGCCTACGACGCCCTCAAGGCCGCCAACGACGCGTCCCGCGAGCACCCCTCGCGCACGCTGGTGGTCATCAAGCGGGTGTCGCGCAGTCCCCGCGACCGCACCCAGTCCCGCCTCGACGCCGAGGTACGGGTGGGCGCGGACGCGGGCACCGGCGAGACGGTCGTCCTGCGGCTGTACGGCGAGGTCGTCGACCACGCCCAGTCGGTGGTCCTTCCGCTGCTGCTGCCGGACGCGCCGGTCGTCGTCTGGTGGCCGGTGGACGCGCCGCTCGACCCGGCCGGGGACCCGCTCGGGGCGCTCGGCCAGCGGCGGGTCACCGACACCTACTCCTCCGAGCAGCCGGTGCGCGAGCTGACGGCGCGCGCCGACACCTACACGCCGGGCGACACCGACCTGTCCTGGACCCGGATCACCCCGTGGCGCTCGATGCTGGCCGCCGCGCTCGACCAGGTCACCTGCAAGGTCGAGGCCGTCGAGGTGGAGGGCGAGGAGTTCAACCCGAGCTGCGAGCTGCTGGCGATGTGGCTGGCGGACCGGCTGGACGTGCCGGTGAAGCGGTCCCTGTCCAACGGCCCCGGCCTGACGGCGGTCCGCATGCACACGGACAGCGGTCCGATCGTCCTGGACCGTGCGGACGGCTCGCTCGCCACGCTCTCCATCCAGGGGCAGCCCGACCGTGCGGTGGCGCTCAAGCGCCGGGACACGGCCGAGCTGATCGCGGAGGAGCTGCGCAGGCTGGACCCGGACGACACGTACGCCTCCGCGCTGCGCTTCGGCGTGGACCGGCTGAACCCGTCGGCGCCCTTCCCGCAAGCGGGTGACGACGGTTCGGACGCCAAAGGGGGCGAGGGTTCCGACGCCAAAGGAGAGCCCGTCTCCGAGGCCCCTGTCGAGGGCGCTGCGGAAGCTCCCGGGGCGCAAGGGCCGCAGGAGTCGGCACCGGAATCGCTGAAGCCGGTCCCCTCCGGTCTGTCCGGCGGCGGGAAGGCGGCGAAGTGAGCACTCCGCAGCTCGTCGTGCACCACGACAAGGAACTGATGGCGCAGGCCGCCGCGGCCCGTCTGATCACCAAGATCGTGGACGCGCAGGCCTCCCGGGGCTCGGCGTCGGTGGTCCTCACCGGCGGCCGCAACGGCAACGGCCTGCTCGCCGCCCTGGCCGCGGCGCCCGCCCGGGACGCGATCGACTGGGGCCGCCTGGACCTGTGGTGGGGTGACGAACGCTTCCTGCCCGAGGGCGACCCGGAGCGCAATGTCACCCAGGCTCGCGAGGCCCTGCTCGACTCCGTACCACTGGACCCGAAGCGCGTGCACGCCATGCCCGCGTCGGACGGCCCGCACGGCGACGACGTGGAGGCCGCGGCGGCCGCCTACGCCGAGGAGCTGGCCCGCGCGGCCGGCCCCGAGAACCACGGCGCGGTGCCGACCTTCGACGTCCTGATGCTGGGCGTCGGCCCGGACACCCACGTGGCCTCCCTGTTCCCGGAACTCCCCGCGGTACGGGAGACCGAGCGCACGGTGGTCGGCGTTCACGGCGCGCCGAAGCCGCCGCCGACCCGGGTGTCGTTGACGCTGCCCGCGATCCGCGCGGCCCGCGAGGTCTGGCTCCTGGCGGCAGGCGAGGACAAGGCACAGGCCGCGGCGATCGCCCTGTCCGGCGCGGGCGAGGTCCAGGCCCCGGCGGCGGGAGCCCGGGGCCGGGCCCGCACCCTGTGGCTCCTGGACTCGGCGGCGGCCTCCCAGCTGCCGAGGTCGCTGTATCCGCCGGCCACGCCGTAACACCCGCCCTACGTACGGCGGTCGACGCCGGGTCCCTCCTGGGGGCCCGGCGTCGGTGTTGTCGGCTGCGCGTCACTGCCGTCCGCGCAGCTCCCGGTACGTCGACACCAGGGCCTTGGTGGACGCGTCAAGACCCGGTACGTCGGCACCCTCCGTGAGGGCGGGTTCGACGCGCTTGGCGAGGACCTTGCCGAGCTCGACGCCCCACTGGTCGAAGGAGTCGATGTTCCAGACCGCGCCCTGGACGAACACCTTGTGCTCGTAGAGCGCGATGAGCTGGCCGAGGACGGACGGGGTGAGCTCCTTCGCGAGGATCGTGGTCGTCGGGTGGTTGCCGCGGAACGTCCTGTGCGGGACGAGTTCCTCGGCCACCCCCTCCGCGCGCACCTCGTCCGCGGTCTTGCCGAACGCCAGCGCCTGGGTCTGGGCGAAGAAGTTCGCCATGAGCAGGTCGTGCTGGGCCCTGAGTCCGTCGGGGAGCTCGGCGACCGGCTCGGCGAAGCCGATGAAGTCCGCCGGGATCAGCTTCGTGCCCTGGTGGATCAACTGGTAGTAGGCGTGCTGCCCGTTGGTGCCGGGCGTGCCCCACACCACCGGCCCGGTCTGCCACTCCACGGGCCGTCCGTCACGGTCCACGGACTTGCCGTTGGACTCCATGTCGAGCTGCTGGAGGTAGGCGGTGAACCGGGACAGGTAGTGGCTGTACGGCAGCACGGCATGCGACTGGGCGCCGTGGAAGTTGCCGTACCAGATGCCCAACAGGCCCAGCAGCAGAGGCACGTTGGACTCGGCCGGGGCGGTGCGGAAGTGCTCGTCGACGAGGTGGAAGCCGTCGAGCATCTCGCGGAAGCGGTCGGGCCCGATGGCGATCATCAGGGAGAGGCCGATCGCGGAGTCGTAGGAGTAGCGGCCGCCGACCCAGTCCCAGAACTCGAACATGTTGGCCGTGTCGATGCCGAAGTCCGAGACCTTCGCGGCGTTGGTCGACAGCGCCACGAAGTGCTTCGCCACGGCTTCCTGGCCGGCCTTCAGCTCGCCGAGCAGCCACGCGCGGGCCGAGGTCGCGTTGGTGATCGTCTCGATCGTGGTGAACGTCTTGGACGCGATGACGAACAGGGTCTCGGCGGCGTCCAGGTCGCGGGTGGCCTCGTGCAGGTCGGCGCCGTCGACGTTCGACACGAAGCGGACGGTGAGGTCGCGGTCGGTGAAGCCGCGCAGCACCTCGTACGCCATCGCGGGGCCGAGGTCGGAGCCGCCGATGCCGATGTTGACGACGTTCTTGATGCGCCTGCCGGTGTGGCCGGTCCACTCGCCGGAGCGGACCCGGTTCGCGAAGTCGCTCATCCTGTCGAGCACGGCGTGCACCCGCGGGACGACGTTCTCCCCGTCGACCTCGATCACCGCGTCGCGCGGGGCGCGCAGGGCGGTGTGCAGCACGGCCCGGTCCTCGGTGAGGTTGATCCGCTCCCCGCGGAACATGGCGTCCCGCAGGCCGAAGACGTCGGTGGCGACGGCGAGTTCGCGCAGCAGTCGCAGCGTCTCGTCGGTGACCAGGTGCTTGGAGTAGTCGACGTACAGGTCACCGACCCGCAGTGTGTACCCGGTGCCGCGCCCGGGATCGGCGGCGAACAGCTCCCTGAGCCGCACCTCGCCGAGCTCCTCGCGGTGCTCGGTCAGCGCGGTCCACTCGGGCGTCCGGTTGAGCCTGGTACGGCCGTCTGCGTTCATGTCCGACTTCAGCCTTCTTTCGTGCCTGTCCCAGCGGTTCCAACGTAGTTGATCAACGCGGGCCGCGAGCCGTGCGGGCCTCGGCGCCCCGCCCACCCACAGGTACGTGCGCACGGGGCACGGGTGTCAGCGGCACGGCGGACAGCACGGAGAAGGCGGCTGCGAACAGGGCAGCCCTGCACCGGCCGTGGAGGGCACGCAGGCCCCGCACGGCCGTGAAACGGCTCCGGCCAGGCACCCCTCGGTACCCGGCCGGTTCTCGACTTCTAGATCTCGCCCCGCAGCTTGGCGAGCGCCTCGGCGAGGATCGCCTCGCCGTCCGCGTCGCTGCGCCGCTCCCGTACGTACGCGAGATGCGTCTTGTACGGCTCGGTGCGCGGCGGGTCCGGCGGGTTGTCCCGGTCCTGTCCGGCGGGGAAGCCGCAGCGCGGGCAGTCCCAGGTTTCGGGGACCTGCGCGTCGCTGGCGAAGCTGGGCTGCGTCTCGTGCCCGTTGGAGCACCAGAAGGAGATGCGCAGACGGGGCGCGGACTCGCCCCGCTCGGCCTCGCCCATCGGCCCCGCCCCGACCCGGCTACCTCGGATCGCGTTGCCACTTGCCACGGTCGTAACTCCCTGCGTGATGGTGCCGCGAAGCGAGTCGACGTGTCGCTTCGTTGCGAGCGCCTCAGTCTACGTAAGGCCCAACGCGCGTCCAGTGATTGGAGTTACAGCCCCCACACCTAGACGCAAGCCCCATGATAGGCCGCGCTCAGGTGCGCGTACCGAACATGGGGCCTTACGTGCGGAATGGACGTGCTGTGTGGGGCGTGGCCGCTCAGTTGTTCGTCTTCATGAGAAGACCGAGTACGACAATGCACGCGAACCACAGCAGACCGATCACCACGGTGATGCGGTCGAGGTTGCGCTCGGCGACCGAGGAACCACCGACGGACGACTGCATGCCGCCACCGAACATGTCGGAGAGGCCGCCGCCCTTCCCCTTGTGCATCAGCACCAGCAGCATCAGCAGCCCGCTGAAGACGATCAGGGCGATCGAGAACCCCAAAACCACGGCTGGACCAACTCTCTCGGATTCGGATGAACGACGGGGGCACGGCCTTCAGGGCCATGCCCCCGCAAGGGTACGACGGATCGCCGCCAGGGCCTACTTACTGGTCCCGGAAGCGCACGATCTTGACGAACTCGTCGGCGTCCAGCGAGGCACCGCCGACCAGGGCGCCGTCGATGTCGGCCTGCGCCATGATCTCGGCGACGTTGCCGGCCTTGACGGAGCCGCCGTACTGAATGCGGACCTTGTCGGCCAGCTCCTGGGTGTACAGCTCGGCGACCTTGGCGCGGATGGCGGCGCAGACCTCCTGGGCGTCCTCGGCGCCGCACACCTTGCCGGTGCCGATGGCCCAGACGGGCTCGTAGGCGATGACGACGGACTCGGCCTGCTCGGCGGGGACGTCCTTGAGGCCGCCCTCGACCTGGGCGAGGGTGTGGGAGACGTGGTTGCCCGCGTCACGGACCTCCAGCTCCTCGCCGACGCACAGGATCGGGGTCAGGCCGTGCTTGTAGGCGGCCTTGACCTTGGCGTTGACGATCTCGTCGGTCTCGGCGTGGTACTGGCGGCGCTCGGAGTGGCCGATCGCCACGTACGTGCACTTCAGCTTGGCCAGCATCGAGCCGGAGATCTCACCGGTGTAGGCGCCCGAGTCGTGCGCCGAGAGGTCCTGGGCGCCGTACTTGATCCTGAGCTTGTCGCCGTCGACCAGGGTCTGCACGGAACGCAGGTCGGTGAAGGGCGGCAGGACGGCGACCTCGACGGCCTCGTAGTCCTTGTCGGCGAGGGCGAAGGCGAGCTTCTGGACGTGTGCGATGGCCTCGAGGTGGTTGAGGTTCATCTTCCAGTTACCCGCCATGATCGGCGTGCGAGTGGTCATGCGGGGTCAGTCCTCCAGTGCGGCGAGGCCGGGGAGCGTCTTGCCCTCGAGGTATTCGAGGGAGGCGCCGCCACCGGTCGAGATGTGTCCGAACGCGTTCTCGTCGAAGCCCAGGATGCGGACGGCCGCGGCGGAGTCGCCGCCGCCGACGACCGTGAAGGCCGAGGAGTCGAGGAGAGCCTGGGCGACCGACTTGGTGCCCTCGGCGAACTCGGGGTGCTCGAAGACGCCCATCGGGCCGTTCCAGAAGACGGTGGCGGCGTCGGTGATCTTCGAGGCGTACAGCTTGCCGGACGCCGGGCCGATGTCCAGGCCCATCCGGTCGGACGGGATGGCGTCGGCGGCGACGGTGGTGGCGTCGGCCGGGGCCTTGGTCTTCAGGTCCGGGAACGCCGGGGCGACCACGGCGTCGACCGGCAGGACCAGCTCGACACCGGTCTTCTCGGCGCGCTCGATGTACTCCAGGACCGCCGGGATCTGGTCCTCCTGGAGCAGGGAGGCGCCGACCTCGTGGCCCTTGGCCTTGAGGAAGGTGAAGGCCATGCCGCCGCCGATGAGGATGCGGTCGGCCTTGCCGAGCAGCTCGTCGATGACGGCGAGCTTGTCGGAGACCTTGGCGCCGCCGAGCACGACCACGTAGGGCCGCTGGACGTCGTCGGTGAGCTTCTTCAGGACGCCGACCTCGGTGGCGATGAGGTAGCCGGCGTAGTGCGGCAGCCGGGCCGGGAGGTCGAAGACCGAGGCGTGCTTGCGGTGCACCGCGCCGAAGCCGTCGCCGACGTAGACGTCCGCGAGGGCTGCCAGCCGGTCCGCGAACTCGCCGCGCTCGGTGTCGTCCTTGGAGGTCTCGCCGGCGTTGAAGCGCAGGTTCTCGATCACGGCGACCTGGCCGGGCTGGAGGCCGTTCACCGCGTCGTGCGCGGCGGGGCCGACGGTGTCCTGGGCGAAGGCCACGGGGGCGTCCAGGAGTTCGCCGAGCCGCTCGGCGGCCGGGAGCAGGGAGAAGGCCGGGTCCGGGGCGCCCTTGGGGCGGCCCAGGTGGGAGGCCACGACCACCTTGGCGCCCGCGTCCGCGAGGGCCTTGACGGTGGGCAGGACGGCGCGGATGCGGCCGTCGTCGGTGATGCGGCCGTCGGCGAGCGGCACGTTGAGGTCGGCGCGGACGAAGACCCGCTTGCCGTCCACGCCTTCGGCGAGAAGTTCGTCGATCGTCTTCATGAGGGAACTCCTGGTGAGGGTGCTCTGATCGTACGAGGGCTGTTCAGCACGTGAGTCAGGGCCCGCACGGCGCGTCCCTGCGCCGCCCGGGCCCTGCTCTCATGTCAAGGTGCCTGCTCTGTGGATCAGAGCTGGTTGCCGACGAAGACCGTGAGGTCGACGAGGCGGTTGGAGTAGCCCCACTCGTTGTCGTACCAGCCGAGGATCTTGACCGTCGTGCCCTCCTGGACCATGGTCAGGGAGGAGTCGAAGGTGCAGGACGACGGGTCGCTGACGATGTCCGAGGAGACGATCTCGTCCTCGGTGTAGGTCAGGTAGCCCTGGAGCTCGCCCTCGGAGGCCTTCTTGAACGCGGCGTTGACCTCGTCCTTGGTGACCTCGCGGGACAGCTCCACGACGAGGTCGGTGGCCGAGCCCGTCGGGACCGGGACGCGCATCGCGATGCCGTCCAGCTTGCCCTTGAGCTGCGGCAGCACCAGCGCGGTGGCCTTGGCGGCACCCGTGGTGGTCGGGATGATGTTCTCGGCGGCGGCACGGGCGCGGCGCAGGTCCTTGTGCGGGAAGTCAAGGATGCGCTGGTCGTTCGTGTACGCGTGGACCGTGGTCATCAGGCCCTTGACGATGCCGAAGTTCTCGTCGAGAACCTTGGCCATCGGCGCCACGCAGTTGGTGGTGCAGGAGGCGTTCGAGATGACGTGGTGGTTGGCCGCGTCGTACTTGTTCTCGTTGACGCCCATCACGATGGTGATGTCCTCGTCCTTGGCCGGAGCCGAGATGAGGACCTTCTTGGCGCCGCCGGCGATGTGCTTCTCGGCGTCGGCCTTCTTCGTGAAGATGCCGGTCGACTCGACGACGATGTCGACGCCCAGCTCGCCCCACGGGATGTCGGCGGGGTTGCGCTCGGACAGCACCTTGATGGTGTGACCGTCGACGGTGATCGTGTCGGCGGTGTGCGACACCTCGGCCTTGAGGCGGCCCAGGATGGTGTCGTACTTCAGCAGGTGCGCGGTGGTCGCGGTGTCACCCAGGTCGTTGACAGCCACGATCTCGATGTCAGCACCCTGCTCCAGCAGCGCGCGGAAGTAGTTACGACCGATGCGGCCAAAGCCGTTGATGCCTACGCGGATCGTCACGAACCGATCTCCTCGTTGGTACGCCGGTTGTGAGACCGGCGAGCTGTATGGGATGTCCCCGACCACCCCCGACCCTACCTCCCTGAGGCTTTCGGAGTGACATCGAGATGCCGCATACACGGGCAGGCGGTCCGTACCCGCCAGTAGGGGTACGGACCGCCCCGGACCGAAAGCTCCGGTCACCCGGAACCACTGCTCCGGGTCACCGGGGGTTCACCCGCCGACGGCCGCCAGTGCCTTGCGGATCAGGGCCGTGCGGTCGGCCGCCGCGGTGACGTGCTCCAGGCCGAAGCCCAGCAGCACGGTGTCGTCCGTGGTGACCGCGCCGTACGTCTTGAACAGCTCTCCGGCGCGCCCCCAGTCCTTCACGACCGCGGGACTGCCCGCGGGCGGACCGGGCACGCTCCAGGCACCGAGCGAGGTCTCGAAGCCCTCGGTCTCGGTGGCCTGGCCGCCGACGACCACGGAGGCGTCGTCCGCGAGGACACCGCGCCCGCCGGAGCCCGGGTCGGTGATGTAGCTGAGAGAGATCTCGACCTTCTTGCCGGCGTACGCGGAGAGGTCGAAGGAGACCTCCTGCCAGCCGGCCGACGCCCCGGTGAGGCTGTTCCACCGGCCGCTGGTGCCGGTGGCCGTGCAGCCGTCGGTCCCCTGCGTCAGATACCGCTTGAGCGCGGGGTGGGCCGCGATGAAGAACCCGGCCCCGCACTCGGCGGGCACCGCGGTGCTGGTGGCGCCGTTCTTCTCGGGGAGCGTGGTCCAGTCGTCCGCCCCGGCGGTGTGCGCCTCCAGGACGGCGTGGTCGTAGCCCTCCTCGGTGTCCCACAGCAGCCGGGTGCGCAGCGCGGGCGCCTGCGCGGCGGTCACCTGGGTGAGGTCGATCGTGCGGGTGAGGCGGTTCCAGGCGTAGTCGCTGTGCGTGACGGCCGCCATGAAGGCGCCCGCGTACGGGCCGTACGGGTTGGGCGTGCCCGGGTAGGTGCCCGCTCCCGCGCTCGCGAACTGCGGGAAGGTCGCCACGGGCAGGTTGTCCGAGGTGACGCTGAAGGAGCCGGCCGCGTCCAGCGGGTTGCCGGGGGCGGCACCGAGGGCGCCGGCGGTCCCGGTGAGCTTGCCGGTGCCCTGGAAGGCGGTGGCGCCCGGCAGGGTCGTGCGGGTGTAGGCGCCCAGGTAGTACTGGCTGAAGTCGTTGGACAGCGTGCCGCCGCCCAGGTCGACGCTGCCGCCGGCCCGCTCGCCCGCCTCGATCAGCTTGCCGCCCTCGTTGAGGAAGGCGCGCAGCTGGAGCTGGGTGGGATTGCCCGGGACGGCCGCGCCCGTGTAGTGGACGACCGACGTGAAGTGGTCCAGCACCCCGAGCGCGTCGGGCGCACCCTGGGTGGCCACGTTCCAGACGATCGCCTTGCGGCCGGCCGCCTTCAGCGCGTCCACGTACGTCTGCGCCTGTGCGGCGGTCGCGCCTTCCTCGGCGACCACGAGCACGTCCGCACGGGGCCGTTCGGCCACGGTGTACGTGAAGTGCGCGCTGGAGACGGGCTTTCCGCTCCTCGCCCGGCCGGTGAACCAGACCTCGACCTTGTCGCCCGGATCGGCGTCCTCGACTTTCGCCCGGTACTCGTCGAAGTAGAGGTTGTCCTCACCGCCGTAGGTCTCGCCGCCCTTCCAGGCCCTGAGGTCCCGGTCGTGCGTACGGCCGCCGTTGACGCGGTACTTGAGCTCCTTGTCGCGCACCGACCTGCGTACGACGACGGAGACCTCCTGGTCGGCGCCGCGCGCGTAGGACGTGGTGAACGTCTTCGGGGTGAAGTCGGCGGCCTTCAGACCGAGCGAGGACTTCGGCTGGTCGGGCCGGGCCGCGGACTCGGCGACGGAGAGCGCGAAGGGGATGTTCTTCTCGAACTCCTGCTGGATCAGCTTTTCGTCGTCCGGGAAGTTGAAGACCGACTGGCAGTCGGCCGCGTTCCACTGGTCGTTCGGGTCGAGGTCCGAGGCCGTCTGGCAGGTCGACATCTCAGGGGTGAACATCGCCAGGCCGTTGACGTTCGACGCGTGGCCGTCCGCCTCGCCGTTGGTGGTGTACAGCTCCGAGGAGACCTGCGGGCGGTAGCCGGGGATCGCGGAGTTCTCCGGGGTGCCGGCGAGCGCCTTGTAGAGGACGTCGTCGGGCGTGTCGGTGGCCACCTGCCAGCCGACGCCGTAGAGGAGGAGTTCGGCCGCGGAGTGGTAGTTGATGCCGTAGGTGAAGCCGATCCGCTTCTCGAAGGCGTCCAGGGCCTTGGTCTCGGGTTCCGAGGCCGGGGCCGGGCCGCGATAGGTCTCGCTGGTGGGGTTGGGGGACGAACCCTCGTTGTCGTAGCCCCACTTGTAGGAGAAGTTGCGGTTGAGGTCGACGCCGTCGCCCACGCGGATCGTGCCGTCGCCGTTGTTGTCGCGCAGGTTCTTGCGCCACAGGCGGTTGTCTTCGCTCTGGAAGGTGTAGTCGTAGCCGTCGGGGTTGGCCGACAGGACGAACCACAGTTCGGTGGAGTCGACGATCTTCCTGATGCGCTTGTCGCGCTGGTAGTTGTCGACGTAGTGGTGGAGCAGCCGCCGTGTCATCTCCGGCGTGATCCACTCGCGCGCGTGCTGGTTGGACATGTAGAGGACGGAGGGTTTGGCGCCGTCCTTGGACTTCTTCGCGTTCTTGGTGAGCTTGAGGGCGAGGATGTCCTTGCCGTTGACCGTCCTGCCGATGGAGACGACCTTGGTGAGACCGGGGTTGGCGCGTGCGGTGGCGAGGAGTTCCTCCCTGAGCCCGCCGCTTCCGCTGTAGGGCCGGAACACCCCCTCGGCCGCCTTGTCCACGCGGGCCTCGGCCTGGGCGGTCAGGGTGTGCTCGGTGAGCTCGACACCCTTCGCCTCGAGCTTCTCCGCCTCCTGGTCGGTGAGGTAGACCTCGACGGTCGCGGTGCCCTTCGCGGGCACCTGCTCGCTCAGTTCGTGGCCGTCCTGCCCGGCCGCCAGCAGCAGGGGTACCTGCCCGCTGGTGACCTCGGCGCGGAAGACCTTGACTTCGTTCGGATCAGGAGAACCGGCGCTCTGCGCGGCATGGGCGACGGGTGCGATGCCCGCGCCGCCGAGCAGGAGCGCGCCAACAGCGAGGATCGGTCTCGCTCTTCGTCTCATGAGCCCCCCTTGCGGTGGTCCGCCACAGCAGCGAACAGATGCCAGGCTCATGACAGTTCATGATCCAGTCAAGGGCGCCTCACGGATACGTAAACGCCGGCGCCGACGGCCCAAGCGGGCGTCGGCACCGGCGCGGTGAGGAGCGGTCAGGTGAGGCGTGGTCGGGTGAGGAGCGGTCAGCCGACGAGGTTGTCGGCCATCTCCTCGGTGATGCTGGACTCGGTGCCCGGGATGCCGAGGTCGGAGGCGCGCTTGTCGGCCATCGCGAGCAGCCGGCGGATACGGCCGGCGACGGCGTCCTTGGTCAGCGGCGGGTCGGCGAGCGCGCCCAGCTCCTCCAGCGAGGCCTGCTTGTGCTCCATGCGCAGCCGTCCGGCGGCCGCGAGGTGCTCGGGCACGTCGTCGGCGAGGATCTCCAGGGCCCGCTGGACCCGCGCGCCGGCGGCGACGGCCGCGCGCGCGGAGCGGCGGAGGTTGGCGTCGTCGAAGTTGGCGAGCCGGTTCGCCGTGGCCCGCACCTCGCGGCGCATCCGGCGCTCCTCCCAGGCGAGCACCGACTCGTGGGCACCCAGACGGGTGAGCAGGGCGCCGATCGCGTCACCGTCGCGGACGACCACGCGGTCCACGCCGCGCACCTCGCGGGCCTTGGCGGCGATCGACAGGCGGCGGGCGGCGCCGACCAGCGCGAGCGCGGCCTCCGGGCCCGGGCAGGTCACCTCCAGGGAGGAGGAGCGGCCGGGCTCGGTGAGCGAGCCGTGCGCCAGGAAGGCCCCGCGCCAGGCGGCCTCGGCGTCACAGGTGGCACCCGAGACGACCTGCGGGGGCAGGCCCCGGATCGGTCGGCCCCGGCCGTCGACCAGGCCGGTCTGGCGGGCCAGCTGGTCACCGCCGGCGACGACCCGGACGACGTAGCGCGAGCCGCGGCGCAGCCCGCCCGGAGCCATCACGATCAGTTCGGAGCTGTGGCCGAAGATCTCCAGGATGTCCCGCTTGAGGCGGCGGGCCGCCATCGCGGTGTCCAGCTCCGCCTCGATCACAATGCGCCCGCTCACCAGGTGGAGGCCGCCGGCGAACCGCAGAATGGCGGAGACCTCCGCCTTTCTGCAGCAGGTCCGGGTGACGGGGAGCCGGGAGATCTCGTCCTTCACCGCTGCCGTCATCGCCATGGGCCGATCCTTCCATGCATCCGAAAAATACGGTCGTACGCGGCTGCCAACAGCTCCGGGTCATGCCTCGGGGTTCCGTCGGGCCGGGCCACCGGCGCCAGCTCGACCGCGGCGCCGAACCGCTTGGCGGCATCGGTCAGTGAGTCGCGGTCGGGCACGGCGGCCTGGTCGGCCAGCACCACGTCCAGGGCGAGTTTAGGGGCGTGTCGTCCCAAAACCTCCAAATGACGCTGCGGGGAGAAGCCATCGGTTTCTCCCGGCTGCGGTGCGAGGTTCAGGGAGAGTACCCGGCGCGCCTTCGTCTGCGTGAGCGCGTCCAGCAGTTCGGGCACGAGCAGGTGCGGGATGACCGAGGAGAACCACGAGCCGGGGCCGAGGACCACCCAGTCCGCGTCCCGGACCGCCTCGACCGCCTCGGGGACCGCGGGCGGGTCGTGCGGCACCAGGTGCACCGACTGCACCTCGCCCGGGGTCAGCGCCACGGTCGCCTGTCCCCGTACGGTGTCCACGTCCTCGGGCCGCTCCGGGTCGTGTCCCTTGACCAGGGCCTGGAGCTCCAGGGGTACGGCGGACATGGGCAGCACCCGGCCATGGGCGCCCAGGAGCCTGCCGACCAGGTCCAGGGCCTGGACGTGGTCGCCGAGCTGCTCCCACAGGGCGACGATCAGCAGATTGCCGACCGCGTGTTCGTGCAGGTCGCCCTTGGACTGGAAGCGGTGCTGGATGACCCGGGCCCAGGTCTGGCCCCAGTCGTCGTCGCCGCACAGCGCGGCCAGCGCCTTGCGCAGGTCGCCGGGCGGCAGGACGCCCAGCTCGTCGCGCAGGCGCCCGCTGGAGCCGCCGTCGTCGGCCACGGTGACGACGGCGGTGAGGTCGCCGGTGATCCGGCGCAGGGCGGCGAGCGAGGCGGACAGGCCCATGCCGCCGCCGAGCGCGACCACCTTGGGCTGGGCACCGCGCCGGCGGGGCCGGGCCCCGCGGGCCTCGGCGGGGCGGGCCGCCCGCCCTTCGGGAACGGCCCGGCGCAGCCTGCTCAGCCGCGGACTACGTGCGGTCATTCCCGTCCCATGTCCCGGTGTACGACCACCGTCTCCACACCCTCGGCCGCGAGGCGCGCGGCGAGCTTCTCCGACGTGGCGACCGAGCGGTGCTTGCCGCCGGTGCAGCCGATGGCGATGGTCACGTACCGCTTGCCCTCGCGGCGGTAGCCGGCCGCGATGAGGCGCAGCAGCTCGGCGTAGCGGTCGAGGAACTCCTTGGCGCCGGGCTGGTTGAAGACGTACGCCGACACCTCCTCGTTGAGGCCGGTGAAGGGGCGCAGCTCCGGGACCCAGTGCGGGTTGGGCAGGAACCGCATGTCCGCGACCAGGTCGGCGTCGACGGGGAGGCCGTACTTGAAGCCGAAGGACATCACGGTGGCACGGAGTTCGGGCTCCTCCTCACCGGCGAACTGGGCGTCCATCTTGGCGCGCAGCTCGTGCACGTTGAGGCTGGAGGTGTCGATGACCAGGTCGGCGTCGCCGCGCAGCTCGCGCAGGAGCTCGCGCTCGGCGTCGATGCCGTCGACGATCCGGCCGTCGCCCTGGAGGGGGTGCGGGCGGCGCACGGACTCGAAGCGGCGCACCAGGGCCTCGTCGGAGGACTCCAGGAAGACGATCCGCCGGGTGACGTGCTTGGCCTCCAGGTCGGCGAGGGACTCGCGGAGGTTGTCGAAGAAGCGCCGGCCGCGGACGTCCACGACCACCGCGATCCGGGCGACGTTGCCCTGGGAGCGGGCGCCGAGCTCCACCATGGTGGGGATCAGGGCGGGCGGGAGGTTGTCGACGACGAACCAACCGAGGTCCTCCAGACACTTGGCGGCGGTGGAGCGGCCGGCGCCGGACATCCCGGAGATGATCACCAGCTCGGGGATGGCGGCCTCCGGGACTCCCGCCGTGTCGAGGGTCGCGCCCGTGCTCACCTGTGCGTCTTCTCCGCCCTGGTCCTGTCGTTCTTCGTGCTCGTTCACATTCATGTCTCCTGCCCCCGTCGTTCGTCCGGGGCGCCCGCCGTCACGGGGCCCCCACCGGAACCCGTGGTGACGGGTTCCTCGTCATCCATGATCTCTCCAGTCGCCGTGTTGACGGCGGGCGCGGCCGGGGCCGCCTGGGCGAGGGCCACGGCGATCGTCTCGGCCGTCTTGCGGCCTATGCCGGGGACCTCGCAGATCTGGTCGATGGTGGCGGATCGTAGTTTCTTCAGGGAACCGAAGTGTTTCAGCAGGGCCTGCTTGCGCGTGTCCCCGAGGCCGGGGACGTCGTCGAGCGGGCTCGACCGGAAACGCTGGGACCGCTTGGTGCGCTGGTAGGTGATCGCGAAGCGGTGGGCCTCGTCACGGACCCGCTGGAGAAGGTACAGGCCTTCGCTGGTGCGGGGCAGCACGACCGGGTCGTCCTCCCCCGGCAGCCAGACCTCCTCCAGGCGCTTGGCGAGGCCGCAGACGGCGATGTCGTCGATGCCGAGCTCGTCCAGGGCCCTCTTGGCGGCGGCCACCTGGGGCTGTCCGCCGTCGACCACGACGAGCTGGGGCGGGTAGGCGAACTTCTTGGGGCGGCCGTCGTCCTCCTTGAGGCCGGGGGCGCCGTCGGCGCCGGTCCCGGGGACGGCCGGGAGGTCGTTGCCGGAGGCGTCCTTGAGGCCGGCCTGGGAGGCGTCGTCCACCCACTCGCCGGTCTTCTCCTTCTCCGCCAGGTACCGCCTGAACCGGCGGGAGATCACCTCGTGCATGGACCGGACGTCGTCCTGGCCGGCGAAGCCCTTGATCTGGAAGCGGCGGTACTCGCTCTTGCGCTGGAGCCCGTCCTCGAAGACGACCATGGACGCGACCACGTCGTCGCCCTGGAGGTGGGAGATGTCGTAGCACTCGATCCTGAGCGGGGCGCTGTCCAGGTCGAGGGCCTCGGCGATCTCCTCCAGGGCACGCGAGCGCGTGGTCAGGTCGGAGGCGCGCTTGGTCTTGTGGAGGACGAGCGCCTGCTGGGCGTTGCGCTGCACGGTCTCCATGAGGGCCTTCTTGTCGCCGCGCTGCGGGATGCGCAGCGAGACGCCCGACCCGCGGCGCCCGGCGAGCCACTCCTGGACGGGCTCGACCGGCTCGGGCAGGGCCGGGACGAGGACCTCCTTGGGGACCGCGTCGCCCTTCTCCTCGCCGTAGAGCTGCTGGAGGGCGTGTTCGACGAGGGCGCCGGTGGTGATCTCCTCGACCTTGTCGGTGACCCAGCCGCGCTGGCCGCGGACGCGTCCGCCGCGGACGTGGAAGATCTGGACGGCGGCCTCCAGCTCGTCCTCGGCGACCGCGATCAGGTCGGCGTCGGTCGCGTCGGCGAGCACGACGGCGCTCTTCTCCATGGCCTTCTTCAGGGCCCCGATGTCGTCGCGCAGGCGGGCCGCCCGCTCGTACTCCATCTCCTCGGCCGCGTCCGCCATCTGCTGCTCCAGACGGCGGATGTAGGTCCCGGTGCGGCCCGCCATGAAGTCGCAGAAGTCCTCGGCCAGGTCGCGGTGTTCCTCGGCGGAGACGCGGTCGACGCAGGGCGCCGAGCACTTGCCGATGTAGCCGAGGAGGCAGGGGCGGCCGGTGCGGGCGGCGTTCTTGAAGACGCCGGCGGAGCAGGTGCGGACGGGGAAGACGCGCAGCAGGAGGTCGACGGTGTCGCGGATCGCCCACGCGTGCCCGTACGGCCCGAAGTACCGCACGCCCTTGCGTTTGTGGCCGCGCATCACCTGCACGCGCGGGAACTCCTCGTTCATCGTCACGGCGAGGTACGGGTAGCTCTTGTCGTCGCGGTACTTGACGTTGAACCGGGGGTCGAACTCCTTGATCCAGGAGTACTCCAGTTGCAGGGCCTCGACCTCCGTGGACACCACCGTCCACTCCACGGACGCGGCCGTGGTCACCATCGTGCGGGTGCGGGGGTGCAGGCTCGCCAGGTCCTGGAAGTAGTTCGCCAGGCGCTGACGCAGGCTCTTCGCCTTTCCGACGTAGATCACCCGGCGGTGCTCGTCGCGGAACCTGTACACCCCGGGAGTGTCAGGGATCTCCCCTGGTTTGGGGCGGTAGCTGGAGGGGTCGGCCATGTCTCACACCCTACTGGCGTGGGCTGACACTCCGGTGAGCCTGTGGACGACGACCGGCCGACGGAAGGGGCCGTCGATCTCACGGTGTGATGTGTCACTCCGGGAACGTCAGCACCGCACGTGTTCCCCTGCGGTGCCCTCGGTGGCCCGGAGGCACGCGCTGGAGGACGGCGCCGAGTGCGCGGGCGGGCCGCCGACCGGCCGGGAGTGCACCACCGTTCGGCGGCAGGTGTTGTCGGGAATTGGTCAACACGCTTCAATGCGGGGGAACTCGGGGCCGGGAACGACGGCGTACGGATGTGAAGCCTCCCCCGGCCTGCCACGGACGGCCCCGACACACCCTCGCGGACGGCCTGACCAGCCGGCCGGACCTGTACAGAAAGGCCCCTGCATGCCGCACGCCACACAGCACGCGGACGACCTGAGCGTCGCCGGCGCGGAACTGGACTCGGCCCTGCGGGGCGGCCCCTTCCACGTCGCGCTGCGCGCGGCGATCGCCGCGCGGGGGCTGCCGCTCCAGCGCGTGCAGCACCATCTGTCGCGCTACGGGGTCAAGGTCGGTGTCACCAGCCTGAGCTACTGGCAGCAGGGCGCACGGCGCCCGCAGCGTCCGGAGTCGCTGCGGGCCGTACGCGCGCTGGAGGAGATCCTGCAACTGCCGGAGGAGTCGCTGATCAGGCTGCTCGCGGAGGACGACGACCGGTCGGCCGCCGAGCGGCCCGCGGCCCGCTCCTACCGCTCGTTCCTCGCGGCCTCAGACGTCCTCGGACAGCTGCTGGGAGAGCTGGACTCGCCGCCCGACGCGGGGCTGCACACCCTCGGCCACCACGAGCGCATAGACATCGGCGCGCGCCGCGAGCTGCGCGGCCTGGAGTCCCACCACATCGTGCGCGCCCACCGCGAGGGCGTCGACCGCTTCCTCGCCGTCCACCACGGCGACCCGGGGTGCGCGCCGGAGCACATGACCGTCCACGCCCTGGAGAACTGCCGCACGGGGCGCGTCCGTTCGCACCACGACACCGGGGTGCTGGTGGCCGAGCTGCTCCTCGACGCCCGGCTGCGGGCCGGGGACACCTTCCTGTTCCGCTACGCCGTCGAGGACGGCACGGGCGGGGTCTCGCGCGAGTACGTCCGCGGCTTCGGTGCCCCCGGCGGGCAGTACGCGCTCCAGGTCCGGTTCGACGGCAACGCCCTGCCGCTGCGCTGCCACCGCTTCGCCCAGCACTCCCCTGCCGCGCCCCGCAGCGGCCGCCGGGACCTGTCCCTCACCGGCCTCCACCACTCGGTGCACCTGGTCGAGCCGCGGGTGCGGTCGGGGGTCGTGGGGATCGGGTGGGAGTGGGAGTGAGCGGGACGACATGTCGGGTCCACCTCGGCACGTAAACGTTTGCGCAAGCGTTTACGCGAGCCGCCGGATGGGATACCTTCCCGGCCGTGGGCCCTCGACGTCCGGGTGCCCCGCACGCCGTTCCGGAAGGGGAGACCGTGCCGACCATGGCCGACGTGGCCCGCAGTGCGGGAGTGTCCGTGGCGACCGTCTCGCACGTCCTCAACGGCACCCGCCCGGTCCTGCCCCACACCCGCCAGGCGGTGCTGGACGCCGTCGACGAGCTCGGTTACACGCCCAACACCCTGGCCCGTTCGCTGGTGACCTCCCGCACCCGTTCCATCGGGCTCGCGGTGTCGGCGATCAGCAACCCGTACTTCACCGAGATCCTCCAGGGCGTCGAGGCGGGCGCGCTGGAACACGGCTACAGCCTGCTCATCGCCGATCCGCACGACGACCCCGACCACGAGCACAAGGTCGTCCAGCTCCTGCACGAGAGGCGGGTGGACGGCATGATCGTCGCGCCCTCGCCGGACCCGCGCGAGCTGCTCTCCTACCTCGGCCGCCACCAGGTACCGACGGTGTTCCTGGACCGGGTGATCGACGGTTCGGGCGGCGGGGTGGGCGGTGTCCCGGAGAACGGCCTCCGGCGCTTCGACCAGGTCTGTGCCGAGAACACCGAGCCGATGGCCCGGCTGGTCACCCATCTCGCCGGACTCGGCCACCGGCGCATCGGCCTGGTGGCCGGCCTGCCCGGGCTGAGCACCACCGCCGAACGGATCGCCGGATACCGGCAGGGCCTCACCGCCGCCCGCCTCCCCCACGACGACGACCTGCTCGTCCACGGCGACTCCGCGTCGGCCGGGGCCGAACGGGCCACGGCCGCCCTGCTCGCCCTGGACACCCCACCCACCGCCCTCGTCACCGCCAACAACGCGATGACCATCGGCACCCTGCGGGCTCTGCGCGCGCACGGTCTCTCCGTACCGGACGACCTGGCCCTGTGCTGCTTCGACGACTTCGCCTGGGCCGATCTGTTCTCGCCCCGGCTCACCGCGATCGCCCAGCCCAGCAGGGAGATCGGCGCCCAGGCGGTCCGGGTCCTCCTGGAACGCCTCGACGAGCCGGACCGGCCCGCCCGGACCGTGCGCCTCGACTGCACGTTCGTGCACCGCTCGTCGTGCGGCTGCCCCGACTCCGGGGAGGGGGCGGCGGGGACCTCGCGGTCCCGTCGGGCTGGCCCGCTCGCCGATGCCTCCCGACGCCCTTGACCTCCTCAGCCCACGCACGCTCAGCCCTCCCTGCCGTCGCAGTTCCAGAAAGGACCCGTTTCGTGATCGTCGTCGCCGGTGAGGCCCTGATCGATCTGGTCCCGCAGGGCACCGGTGCCCTCGCGGCTCTCAAGCCGGCGCTCGGCGGCGGCCCCTACAACACCGCCGTGGCCCTCGGCCGGCTCGGCTCCCCCACCGCCTTCTGCTCCCGCACCTCTCTGGACGCCTTCGGCGAGGCCCTGCTCGACGGCCTCCGGGAGGCGGGGGTGGACGTGTCCGCCGTGCAGCGCGGCAGCGAACCCACCACCCTGGCCGTCGCCACGATCGACACCACCGGCTCGGCCGCCTACTCCTTCTACGTCGACGGCACCGCCGACCGCCTGTTCGCCGCCCCCGCCCGACTCCCCGCCGGCACGCGGGCGGTGTCCTTCGGCACCTGTTCGCTCGTCCTGGAACCGGGCGCGAGCGCCTACGAGGAGCTGATGCGGACCGCGGCCGCACAGGGTGTGTTCACCGCGCTCGACCCGAACATCCGGGCCGGGCTGATCACCGACGCGGACGCCTACCGGGCCCGGTTCAAGAACTGGCTGCCGTCGGTGTCACTGCTCAAGCTCTCCGAGGAGGACGCGCTGTGGCTGGGCGGCACCCCGCAGGAATGGCTCGCCGCGGGGCCCGCGGCCGTCGTGGTCACCCACGGCGGTGACGGGCTGACCGTGTTCACCCGGGACGGGACGGTGCTGCCGGTGCCGGGCGAGAAGGTCGACGTCGTGGACACGATCGGCGCGGGCGACACCGTGAACGCGGCCCTGCTGCACGGCCTGGCCGGCCTCGACGCGCTGTCCCCGGAGGCGCTCGCGGATCTGGGCGCCGAGGACTGGACCCGGCTGCTGAGGTTCGCGGCGCGCGCGGCGGCGATCACCTGCTCACGCTCCGGGGCGCAGCCGCCGTACGCGTCCGAACTGGGCGAACTGTAGGGGCGGGGCTGGTGACGGAGCGAGCGGTGCCCCGCGGGACACCGCTCGCTCCGTCTGTCCGGCTCAGGCCTTGCGGGCCCGGGCCGTCTTCTTGGCGCCAGTGGCCTTCTCGGTGGCTCCGGCGGCCTTCTTCGCCGCCGTCGTCCTGGCCGTCGCCGTCTTCCTCGCCGTCGACTTGGCCGCGACCGTCTTCTTCGCCGCGGCCGTCTTCCTGGCCGGTGCCTTGCGCGGGGCCTTCACCGAGGTCCCGTCGCTGATCCGGTCGGCACCGAGGATCTCCCTGAGGAACTTGCCGGTGTGGCTCGCCGGAACTCCGGCGACCTCCTCCGGGGTGCCCTCGGCGACGACAAGTCCGCCGCCCGCGCCGCCCTCGGGGCCCATGTCGATGATCCAGTCGGCCGTCTTGATCACGTCGAGGTTGTGCTCGATGACGATGACGGTGTTGCCCTTGTCGACCAGGCCGGACAGGACCTTCAGCAGCTTGCTGATGTCCTCGAAGTGCAGACCGGTGGTCGGCTCGTCGAGGACGTAGACCGTACGGCCGGTGGACCGCTTCTGGAGCTCGCTGGCGAGCTTCACGCGCTGGGCCTCACCACCGGACAGGGTGGTGGCGGCCTGGCCGAGGCGGACGTAGCCGAGGCCGACGTCCTTGAGGGTGTTGAGGTGGCGGGCGATCGCGGGGACGGCGTCGAAGAACTCCGTCGCCTCCTCGATCGGCATGTTCAGGACGTCGGCGATGGACTTGCCCTTGTAGTGGACCTCCAGGGTCTCCCGGTTGTAGCGGGCGCCGTGGCAGACCTCGCACGGGACGTAGACGTCCGGGAGGAAGTTCATTTCGATCTTGATGGTGCCGTCGCCCGCGCAGTTCTCGCAGCGGCCGCCCTTGACGTTGAAGGAGAAGCGGCCGGGCATGTAGCCGCGGACCTTCGCCTCGGTGGTCTCGGCGAACAGCTTGCGGACGTGGTCGAAGACGCCGGTGTAGGTCGCCGGGTTCGACCGCGGGGTGCGGCCGATGGGCGACTGGTCGACGTGCACGACCTTGTCGACGAGGTCGTCGCCGTCCACGCGCGTGTGCCGGCCCGGGACGCTCCTCGCGCCGTTGAGCTCGCGCGCCAGGTGCGTGTACAGGATGTCGTTGACCAGGGTCGACTTGCCGGAGCCCGAGACACCGGTGACCGCGGTGAACACACCCAGCGGGAAGGACACGTCGATGTCCTGGAGGTTGTTCTCACGGGCCCCGTGCACCGTGAGCTGCCGGGACGGGTCGAGGGGCCGGCGGATGTCGGGCAGCGGGATGGCCTTCCTGCCCGACAGGTACTGGCCCGTCTCCGACTCGGCGTTGGCGAGCAGCTCCTTCAGGGAGCCGCTGTGCACGACCTTGCCGCCGTGCTCGCCCGCGCCGGGGCCGATGTCGACGATCCAGTCGGCGACCTTGATGGTGTCCTCGTCGTGCTCGACGACGATGAGCGTGTTGCCCATGTCGCGCAGCCGGACCAGGGTCTCGATCAGCCGGTGGTTGTCGCGCTGGTGCAGGCCGATGGACGGCTCGTCGAGGACGTACAGGACGCCGACGAGTCCGGAGCCGATCTGGGTGGCCAGGCGGATGCGCTGGGCCTCGCCGCCGGACAGGGTGCCGGCCGCGCGGTTCAGCGAGAGGTAGTCCAGGCCGACGTCGACCAGGAACTTCAGCCGCTCGTTGACCTCCTTGAGGACGCGCTCGGCGATCTTCTTGTCACGGGCGCTGAGCTTCAGCTCGCCCAGGAAGTCCGCGCAGTCGCTGATGGACATGCCGGAGACCTCGGCGATCGACTTGCCCATGACCGTGACCGCGAGGACGAGCGGCTTGAGCCGGGTGCCCTCGCAGGTGGGACAGGGCACCTCGCGCATGTAGCCCTCGAAGCGCTCGCGGCTGGCGTCGCTCTCGGACTCGCTGTGCCGGCGCTTGACGAAGGGGACGGCCCCTTCGAACGGGGTGGTGTAGACCCGCTCGCGGCCGTACCGGTTGCGGTAGCGGACCTCGATCTGCGTCTTGTGGCCGTAGAGCAGGGCCTTCTTGGCGCGCTGCGGCAGTCCCGCGAAGGGGATGTCCGTGCGGAACCCGAGCGCGTCCGCGAGGGCGCCGATCAGCCGTCCGAAGTAGTCCTTGGTGTGCCCGTGCGACCAGGGGTGGATGGCGCCCTCGTCGAGGGACTTGTCCTCGTCGGGGACGATCAGCTCCGGGTCGACCTCCATACGGGTGCCGATGCCGGTGCACTCGGGGCACGCGCCGAAGGGCGAGTTGAAGGAGAAGGACCGGGGCTCCAGCTCCTCGAAGGACAGGTCGTCGTACGGGCAGTACAGGTGCTCCGAGAACATCCGCTCGCGCTCGGGGTCGTCCTCGGGCAGGTCGACGAAGTCGAGCACGACCATGCCGCCGGACAGCCCGAGGGCGGTCTCCACGGAGTCGGTGAGCCGGCGCTTGGCGGAGTCCTTCACCGTGAGGCGGTCGATGACCACCTCGATGGTGTGCTTCTCCTGCTTCTTCAGCGTGGGCGGGTTGGAGAGCTGGACGGTCTCGCCGTCCACGCGCGCGCGGCTGTAGCCCTTGGTCTGGAGGTCGGCGAAGAGATCGACGAACTCTCCCTTGCGCTCCCGCACCAGCGGCGACAGCACCTGGAAGCGGCTCCCCTCCGGCAGCTCCAGGACCCGGTCGACGATGGCCTGCGGCGACTGGCGCGAGATCGGGCGGCCGCACTCGGGGCAGTGCGGCTTGCCAATGCGCGCGAAGAGCAGACGCAGGTAGTCGTAGACCTCGGTGATGGTGCCGACCGTCGAGCGCGGGTTGCGCGAGGTCGACTTCTGGTCGATGGAGACCGCGGGCGACAGGCCCTCGATGAAGTCGACGTCGGGCTTGTCCATCTGGCCGAGGAACTGGCGGGCGTACGAGGAGAGCGACTCCACGTAGCGCCGCTGGCCCTCGGCGAAGATGGTGTCGAAGGCCAGGGAGGACTTGCCCGACCCGGACAGGCCCGTGAAGACGATGAGCGAGTCGCGAGGCAGGTCGAGCGAGACGTTCTTCAGGTTGTGCTCGCGCGCGCCACGGACGATGAGACGGTCGGCCACGCCGGTCCGCACCTTTCTTGGCTTGAGAGGAGTGACAGGGGCGGGGCCCCCGTGCTTTCTCAGACTAGGGGGAGCCACTGACAACGCCGGTCGGATTCCCGGTTGCGTAACAATCCCCGGCCTTCCAGCATGCCCGACGCCGCACCCGACCATATAGCACGCGCATTCGATTTACGGCACTCCTTCACCACCTTCACCCGAAGGTGTGGCGGCACTAGGGTCAGCAGCATGATTGATCACGCTCATGACCTGGAGTCTGTACGGGGTGCGACCGAGCGGCTGCTGACCGCAGCCGCCGGGATGGACAACGCGGACGTGACCGAGTCGTCACGGCTGCCGGGCTGGAGCCGCGGCCACGTCCTCGCGCACCTCTCCCGCAACGCCGACGCCCTGGTGAACGTCCTGGAGGGCCGGCCCATGTACCCCTCCGCGGAAGCGCGCGACGCCGACATCGAGCGCGACGCCCCGCGCCCCCTCGACGTCCAGCTCGCCGACCTCCGCGAGAGCGCCGCCCGCTTCCAGAAGGCCGGGGCCGAACCGGCCGACTGGTCGCGCACGGTCGAGCTGCGCAACGGAGTCACCGACTCCGCGTCCCGGGTGCCGTTCCGGCGGTGGGTCGAGGTGGAGCTGCACCACGTGGACCTCGGGATCGGGTACGAGCTGGAGGACCTTCCCGAGGACTTCACGCGGCGCGAGATCGACTTCCTGACGGAGCGGTTCCGGGGCCTTCCCGACGTGCCCGCGCTCGTGATCGAGGAGGACGACGGCCGCCGGATCCCGACGGGCGGCGCCGGGGAGCCCGTGCTCGTCGTCACCGGCCCCCGGGCCGACCTGCTCGGCTGGCTCGCCGGCCGCCGCGACGGCTCGGCACTGACGGTCCACGGCGGCGCCCTCCCCTCACTGCCCCCGCTATAGGCTGCCGCCATGACGTACAGCGGACAGGTGACGGTCGGCGGCGCCGCCGACGTGCACGAGCTCAAGGACCTGATGATCACCAAGATCGCGGTCGGCCCGATGGACAACAACGCCTATCTGCTGCGCTGCCGGGCCACCGACGAGCAACTGCTGATCGACGCCGCCAACGAGGCGGACACCCTGCTGGGCATGATCGGTGACGACGGCATCGCGTCCGTCGTCACCACGCACCGGCACGGCGACCACTGGCAGGCACTCGAGGCGGTCGTCGCGGCCACGCGCGCGCGTACGTACGCCGGCCGGGACGACGCCGAGGGCATCCCCGTGCCCACCGACGTCCTGGTCGACGACGGCGACGTCATCCGCGTCGGCCAGGTCGAGTTGACCGCACGCCGCCTGGTCGGCCACACGCCGGGCTCGATCGCCCTCGTCTACGACGACCCGCACGGGCATCCCCATGTGTTCACCGGGGACTGCCTGTTCCCGGGAGGTGTGGGCAACACCCGCAAGAACCCTGAGGCGTTCGCCAGTCTGATCCATGACGTCGAGACGAAGATCTTCGACGTACTGCCGGACGAGACCTGGGTGTATCCGGGGCACGGCAACGACACGACGCTGGGCGCGGAGCGGCCGCAGCTGCCGGAGTGGCGCGCTCGGGGGTGGTGAACTACGGGGCGCGCAAGAGACATTGCGCGCCCCGTGTGAACTCTTCGCACGCGCCGGTGTCACGCACGCGCTCCCGGCGCACTCGGTTGCGCAGTCAACTGGGAGCAGCCCCGCACAGGATGACGGCTCCTGCGCGGTACGGGCCGCCGGTCTTTCATCCCCGCCCTCGACCGGCGGCCCCGGCAACCTGTCCGAAAACTGTTCACAGGAATGCAACACCCGTTCCCAATATGCGGACGATTGCCGTCGTGACCTCGACAAACGGGACAGTGGACTGCCACTCTCCCGCCATGCACCCTGCCCCTCGCGCTCTGCGCCGCGCCGTCGCCGCGGCATCGATAGCCCTTCTCGCCACCGCTGTCGGCTGTGCTCCGCAGTCCGACGACGACGCGAACGCCAAGGCCTCGGGGTCCACCGGAACCACCTGTGCCAAGGGCGAGCTGGCCACCAAGACCTCCGGCAAGCTGACGATCGCGACCGACGAACCGGCCTACGAGCCCTGGTTCAAGGACGACAAGCCCGCGAACGGCAAGGGCTTCGAGTCCGCGGTCGCGTACGCCGTGGCGAAGCAGCTCGGCTATGACAAGAGCGCCGTGGTCTGGCAGAGCGTCCCCTTCAACAAGGCTTTCGCCCCCGGAGAGAAGACCTTCGACTTCGACATCAACCAGGTGTCGATCAGCGCCGAGCGCAAGAAGGCCGTGGACTTCTCGTCCGGCTACTACGACGTGCGCCAGGCCGTCATCGCGCTCAAGGGCACCAAGGCCGCCAAAGCGACGAGCATCGCGGACCTGAAGGGCCTCAAGCTGGGCGCCCAGGTCGGCACGACGAGCCTGAACTACATCCAGGACGTGGTGAAGCCGACGCGGGAGGCGGCCGCGTACGCCAAGAACGACCAGGCCAAGTCCGCCCTGGAGAACAAGCAGGTGGACGCGATCGTCGTCGACCTGCCCACCGCCTTCTACATCACCGCGGCCGAGGTCACGGACGGCACGATCGTCGGACAGTTCGAGAACCAGGGCGGCACACCGGAGCAGTTCGGGCTCGTGCTCGACAAGGGCAGCGCGCTCACGTCCTGCGTGACGGCCGCCGTGGACGCCCTGCGCAAGGACGGCACGCTCGGCAAGCTGGAGCAGCAGTGGCTGTCGGACGCCGTCGACGCCCCGGTCCTCAAGTGACGCTCACCAAGGACGAGGCCGGCCCGGAGGACGCGGGCGACTCGTACGCGCCGTCGCAGCGGCGGATCGAGCGGGAGGCTCTCAAGCGGGCCCGCTCCCGCCGCGCCACGGCGATCGCCGCCGTCTCGACCCTGGTCACCGCCGTCGTCCTCTACCTGGTCGTCGTCAACGCGCCCGGCTGGCCGCGCACCAAGGAGACGTTCTTCAGCGGGCAGTACGCGCGCGAGGCGTTCCCGAAGGTCCTCGAAGGGCTCTGGCTGAACGTCCGGCTGCTGTTCGTCTGCGGCGCGGCCGTCCTGGTCCTCGGGATGCTCATCGCCATCGCCCGCACACTGCGCGGCCCGGTGTTCTTCCCGCTGCGCGTCCTGGCCGCCGCCTACACGGACTTCTTCCGCGGCCTCCCGCTCATCATCAACCTCATGATCGTCGTCCTCGGCGTGCCGGCGCTGCGGCTCCAGGGCGTGACGGTCGACCCGGTGTGGCTGGGCGGCACGGCGCTCACGCTGACGTACTCGGCGTACGTGGCCGAGGTGTTCCGCGCCGGCATCGAGTCCGTGCACCCCTCGCAGCGCGCCGCGGCCCGCTCGCTCGGCCTCTCCAACCGGCAGGCGCTGCGGTACGTGGTGCTGCCGCAGGCGGTGCGCCGCCAGGTGCCGCCCCTGCTGAACGACCTCGTGTCCCTCCAGAAGGACACCGGTCTGGTGTCGATCGGGGGCGCGATCGACGCCGTACGGGCCGCCGACATCATCGTCGGCCGGAGCCTCAACTACACGCCGTACATCGTCGCGGGCCTGGTGTTCGTGGCGCTGACCATCCCGATGACCCGCTTCACGGACTGGGTGACGGCTCGGATGGACCGCCGGCGGGCCCAGGGAGGAATCGCATGAGCGACGCAGACGGACCTGTGCTGCGGATGGAGTCCGTCCGCAAGACCTTCGGCGGCTCGATCGTGCTGCGGGACGTCGACCTGGAGGTCGCACCGCACACGGTGACCGCGCTGATCGGCGCCTCGGGGTCCGGCAAGTCGACGCTGCTGCGCTGCGCCAACCTCCTGGAGGAGATCGACGACGGCGCCATCTGGCTGGACGGCGAGGAGATCACCGACCCGCGCGTCGACCAGGACGCGGTACGGCGCCGTATCGGCGTGGTCTTCCAGGCGTACAACCTCTTCCCGCACATGACCGTGCTGGAGAACATCACGCTCGCCCCGCGCCGGGTGCACGGCGTGGCCCGCGCGGAGGCCGAGGAGCACGCCCGTGAGCTGCTGGAGCGGCTCGGGCTCGGCGGGAAGGCCGGCGAGTACCCGGACCGGCTCAGCGGCGGTCAGCAGCAGCGGGTGGCGATCGTGCGGGCCCTCGCCGTACGTCCCCGTCTGCTGCTGCTCGACGAGATCACCGCGGCCCTCGATCCGGAGCTGGTGGGCGAGGTGCTGAACGTCGTGCGGGACCTGAAGGGCGACGGTATGACCATGGTGCTCGCCACGCACGAGATGGGCTTCGCGCGGGAGGTCGCCGACCAGGTCTGTTTCCTGGACGGAGGTGTGGTGCTGGAGCGCGGGACCGCCGAGCAGATCTTCGGCGACCCGCAACGGGAGCGGACCCGGCGCTTCCTGCGGCGGATCGTGGAGGCGGGCCGGCTGTAGACGGGTGTAAGGGGCGCCCGCCATTGCGAGCGTCTGTTACCGCGCTACGCCTCGGCCCGGGCCGGTCCCGCCAGCGCCGCGACACGCTCCACACCGAACACGTACCCCTGCACCCCGCAGCCCGCGATGACCCCGTCCGCGCGCAGCGAGACGTAGGAGTGGTGCCGGAAGGACTCGCGCTGGTGGATGTTGGAGATGTGCACTTCCAGCACCGGCAGCCCGTCACAGGTGTTGAGGGCGTCCAGGATCGCGACCGAGGTGTGCGAGTAGGCGCCGGGGTTGATGACGATCCCGCAGTGGTTCAGCCGCGCCTCGTGGATCCAGTCGACCAGTTCGCCCTCGTGGTTGGACTGCCGGAAGTCCACCGTGCCGCCGTGCGCGGCGGCCGCCTTGGCGCACAGCGCCTCGACGTCGGCGAGGGTGTCCCTGCCGTAGATCTCCGGCTGCCGCTGCCCGAGCAGGTTCAGGTTGGGGCCGTTGAGGATCATGATCGGGGCGTTGGCCAGGGTGCGGGGCACGGTTCCTCCGGTCGGTGAAGAGGGCTGCTCGGACTCGGTTTATCACGGTGCGCCGCGCACAGTGCGGCCCGTACCCTCCGGGCATGACGACGATCTCCTACCCGCCCAAGCCCTTACCCGGCGACCGCATAGCCGTCATCTCCCCCGGTGCCGGTCTGCCGGGGCTCTTCCCGCGCCCCTACGAGCTGGGACTCGAGCGGCTCCGCGCGGAGTACAGGCTGGAGCCGGTGGAGTATCCCTCGACCCGCAGGATGGGCTCGACGCCCCAGCAGCGCGCCGACGACATCCACGCCGCGTTCGCCGACCCGAGCGTCAGGGCGGTCATGGCGTCCATCGGCGGTGACGACCAGATCACCGTGCTGCCGTACCTGGACCGGGAGTTGATCCGGGCGAACCCGAAGCCGTTCTTCGGGATGAGCGACAACACGAACCTGCTCGCCCACCTGTACAACACCGGGATCGTGGGTTACCACGGCGCGACCGTGATGACCGCGCTGGGGCGGCCGGTGGCCATGAGCGCGCTGACCGCCGACTCGCTGCGGGCGGCCCTGTTCACCTCCGGCGCCTACGACCTCGCGCCCGCCGCCCGCTGGCGGGACGTCGACCGCGACTGGGCGGACCCCGCCACTTTCGACACCGAACCGGAGACCCGCCCCGGCAACGGCTGGACCTGGGTGAACGCCGACCAGGTGGTGGAGGGCCGCAGTTGGGGCGGCTGCCTGGAGATCCTGGGCTGGCTGCTGATGGCCGACCGCGAGATCGCGCGCGACCCGAGCGTGTACGACGGCGGGGTGCTGCTCCTGGAGACCTCGGAGGAGATGCCGAGCGACGTCGAGGTCTTCCGCACCCTGCGGAACATGGGCGAGCGCGGACTGCTCCAGCGCTTCTCCGCACTGCTGTGGGGCCGACCCAAGACGTGGTCCTTCGAGCGCCCCCACAGCCCCGAGGAGGCGGATCGTTACTCCGCCGACCAGCGCGAGGCCGTCCTGCGCGCCATGAACGTATATGCCCCCAACACCACCATCGTCTTCGATGTGGACTTCGGACACACCGATCCCCAACTCGTCATCCCCTACGGCGGTCTCGTCCGTGTCGACGGTCCCGCCCGGCGCATCACCGTCACGTACTGATCACTCCCGTGCGCGCCCGCACGCCCCCGTAACCCGCGATCACTGTGGGTAGTTGACGCGACATGCACGACGTACGCACCGTGAGGACGCCCTCCATGCCGCGGCTCGCGGCCGCCTCGCTCGCCGGGACGGCCATCGAGTTCTACGACTTCTTCGTCTACGGGACGGCCGCGGCGCTGATCCTGGGGCCGCTGTTCTTCCCGACCTTCTCGTCGGTCGCGGGGACGCTGGCCGCGTTCGGGACCTTCGGGGTGGGGTTCGTCGCGCGGCCGCTCGGCTCGGTGCTGTTCGGGCACATCGGTGACCGGCACGGGCGGCGGCCGGTCCTCGTGGCCTCGCTGCTGCTCACCGGCGCCGCCACGGTCGCGGTCGGGTGCGTGCCGACGTACGACACGATCGGTGCGGCCGCCCCGCTGCTGCTCCTGGTGCTGCGCTTCCTGCAGGGACTCGGGCTGGGCGGGGAGTGGGGCGGGGCCGTGCTGCTGACCGCGGAGCACGCGCCGGCCGAACGGCGCGGGCTGTGGACGAGCTTCCCGCAGGTGGGGCCCGCGCTGGGCTTTCTGCTCGCCAACGGGGTGGTGCTGGCGCTGTCGGCCTCGCTGTCCGAGGCGCAGTTCGCCGCGTGGGGCTGGCGGGTGCCGTTCTGGGCGGCCGGGGTGCTGGCGGCGGTCGGGCTGTGGCTGCGCTCGGCGCTCCCGGAGAGCCCCGGATTCCTGGAGATCGACGACCACGCGCGCGTGCCGCTCGCCGTGGTGGTGCGCGAGCACGGGAGGCTCGTCCTGCTGACGGCAGGCGCGCTCGCGGTCGGGTACGCGATCTTCTACGCCGTGACGACATGGTCCCTCGCCTACGGGACCGAGCGGCTCGGGGTGAGCCGTACCGTCATGCTGACCTGCATCATGGCCGCGGTGCTGGTGAAGGGCGCGCTCACACCGGTGGCGGCGCTGCTCGGGGACCGGTACGGGCGGCGGCCGCTGTGTCTCGCGGGATGTGCGGCGGCCGCGCTGTGGATGTTCCCGATGGTGGCGCTGCTGGCGATCGGGGAGCCGCTGTGGATGTTCCTCGGCTTCCTGGGCGCGATGATCTCGTTCATCACCATGTTCGCGGTGATCGCCGCCTATTTGCCCGAGCTGTACGAGCCGCGGGTGCGCTGCACGGGAGCCGCGGTCGGCTACAACCTCGGCGGGGTGGTCGGGGGTGCGCTCACGCCGATCGTGGCGACCGCTCTGGTGGAGCACGGCGGGCGGGTGCCGTGGGGTGTGGGCGCGTATCTGACCGGGATCGCGCTGCTCAGCCTGGGGTGTTTCGCGTTGCTGCCCGAGACGCGGCCGGTGCCGGTGGCCGGCGCGGAGCCCGCTCTGGACCGGCCCGTCACGGGTTGATCGCCAGTTCCAGGTAGGCGGCGAACACCACCAGGTGGACACCGCCCTGGAGCGGTGTGGCCCGGCCGGGAACCACCGTCAGGGAGCTGACCACCACCGTCAGGGCCAGCAGCACCATGTGGGTGGCGCCGAGGCCGAGGACGAGCGGGCCGGAGAGCCAGACGGAGGCGAGGGCGACCGCAGGGATGGTCAGGCCGATGCTCGCCATGGCGGAGCCGAGGGCGAGATTGAGGCTGGTCTGCACACGGTCGCGGCGCGCGGAGCGCAGTGCGGCGATGGTCTCCGGGAGCAGCACCAGCAGGGCGATGATCACGCCGACGACGGCATGCGGCAGGCCTGCCTTGGCCACCCCGGACTCGATGGTGGGCGAGACGCCCTTGGCCAGTCCGACCACCCCGATCAGGGCCAGGCCCAGCAGGCCCAGGCTGATCAGCGCGGCGTGGGCGGTGGGCGCGTGCGCATGGTCGTCGACGGTGATCACCTCGCCCTGGCGGGTGATCGGGAGGAAGTAGTCGCGGTGCCGTACGGTCTGGGTCGCCACGAACAGCCCGTACAGGATCAGCGAGGACAGCGCGGCGAAGGTGAGCTGGGTGGCGGAGAACTCCGGGCCGGGTTTGCTCGTCGTGAACGTCGGCAGCACCAGGCTCAGCGTCGCCAGGGTGGCGACCGTGGCGAGGGCGGCGCCGGTGCCCTCGGGGTTGAAGACGGCGGTGCCGTGCCGCAGTGAGGCCACGAGCAGGCAGATGCCGACGATGCCGTTGCAGGTGATCATCACGGCCGCGAAGACCGTGTCCCTGGCCAGGGTCGCGCTCTTGTCGCCGCCGTCCACCATCAGGGTGACGATCAGGGCCACCTCGATGATCGTGACGGCGACGGCGAGGACGAGCGAGCCGAACGGTTCGCCGACCCGGTGGGCGACCACCTCGGCGTGGTGCACCGCGGCCAGTACGGCCCCGGCGAGTACCAGGGTGACCAGCACGACGACCGCCCCGGGCAGGTCGCGGCCCCAGGTGAAGGCCAGCAGGACGACCGCGAGCACCGGCACGACGGACGTCCAGCTCGTGGTGAGCGACCTGAGCCGAGCGATCGTCGCCGCGGCGCGCGGGCCGCGCATTGCGCCGGGACTATTCGATCGCACCGGATTCCAGGACGTCGCAGTTGGTGTAGACACGGTCGCCGATGGTCAGCGCACCCAGCTGCTCCGCGAGTCTGCCGGTCTCGGGGGCGTCGCTGTTGCGCATGGCCTCGTCGTACGAGTCGAACTCGATCAGGGCCAGATAGTGGTTGGGCCTGTCCCGGTCCTTCAGGAGCATGCGGTGGGTCGGGCCGCCCGTCCCGCCCGCGCTGCGCTGTCCGGCCTCCTCCATCAGCTGCCGCATCTCGTCCAGGCGCTCGGTCTCGAAGCCGATGATCTGCACGAACTTCATGGTGTCTCCAGCCGGCCGCGGCGCCCCCGGGCCGGGGAACGCGCTCTGGAACAAAACAAGCACCGGGAGCGGTACCGGGCAATTCGCCGCGCGCCGCTCCCGGTGGTGGTTCTTCCTACGTCGGCCGCGGTCAGGCTTCGATGCTGTCCTTCGGAGTGCCTTCGCTCCTCGCCTGCGCCGCCTCGGCCTCAGCCTGCTTCCTGGAGGCCATCAGGCTGGTGACGGTGGTCACGATCAGGACCGAGCAGATCACGCCGAGCGAGACCGGGATGCTGATCTCGGGGACGTGCACCCCGGACTCGTGCAGGGCGTGCAGCACCAGCTTGACACCGATGAAGCCCAGGATGATCGACAGGCCGTAGCTGAGGTGGACCAGCTTCTTCAGCAGACCGCCGATGAGGAAGTAGAGCTGGCGCAGGCCCATCAGGGCGAACGCGTTGGCGGTGAAGACGATGTACGGGTCCTGGGTCAGGCCGAAGATCGCGGGGATCGAGTCGAGGGCGAACAGCACGTCGGTGGAGCCGATCGCGAGCATGACGACCAGCATCGGCGTCATGACCCGCTTGCCGTTCTCCACGATCCACAGCTTGGTGCCGTGGTAGCGGTCGGCCACGCCGAACCTGCGCTCGGCGGCCTTGAGGAGCTTGTTCTCCTCGAACTCCTCGTCCTCCTCGTCCGCCCGGGCCTCCTGGATGAGCTTCCAGGCGGTCCAGATCAGGAAGGCGCCGAAGATGTAGAACACCCAGGAGAAGCTGGCGATGATCGCGGCACCGGCCGCGATGAAGATCGCGCGGAGCACCAGGGCTATGAGGACGCCGACGAGAAGGACCCGCTGCTGGTACTGCGAGGGCACCGCGAACTTCGCCATGATCAGGACGAAGACGAAGAGGTTGTCCACGCTCAGGGACTTCTCGGTGATGAAGCCCGCGAAGAACTCACCGGCGGGCTGACCGCCGGCGAAGAGCATCAGACCGAGACCGAAGAGACCGGCCAGGGCGATCCAGACGACCGTCCAGATACCGGCTTCCTTGATCGACACGTCGTGCGGCTTGCGGCCGATGAAGAAGTCGACCGCGATGAGGGCGGCGAGGCCCACGATCGTCAGGACCCACAGGGTCATGGAAACATCCACAGTTCCTCCGGCAATACGTAACGGCAAGTAACCAGCGTCGTCGCGCTGCCGGAGGTCTCTTCCACCCACGGTGGGCCGACGCCCCGGGATCAGGCCTGATCCGTATTGACGGGTACGCCGCAGTCGACAGGGAGTACTCCCCTCCGTGCCACCAACCGTACCCCAATCACCAAGGAAAGGTAAAGCAATTGGCAAAAGAGAGGTCAAAATCCCTGGTGGGGCAGGCTTTACGTGTACTTGGTACGAGCCTCGGCGACCTGGTTCAGGACCTGCTGGAGCACCTGGCTGCCGGGGGGCGGGAGCGGCGGTTCGTAGGTCCAGGCATGGCCGACCCAGGGGTCGGCGAGGTGGTCGTCGGGCACCGGCGTCAGCCGCATGAGCGAGCGCCACAGGGGGTCGAGGAGCGGGCCGTACCCGGAGGCCTGCTCACGGTCCGCGACCATCATCAGGTGGACGCCGACGGACGGACCCTCGTCCGCGAGGTAGCGGAGCCGGGTCACGGCACGGTCGTCGAAACCGTGCGGGAAGTCGTTGACGATCAGGAGCTGCTCGGCGGTGTCGAGGCCGGGCGGGAGGGCGTCGGCCGCGCCGCCGCGCACCGCCATCTGCACGAGGTCGACGCGCTCGGTGAGCCGGGCCAGGACGTCCGTCACGCCGGCGGCGCCGACGGCGGGCGGGGCGGCGAGCACGCCGGACCACACCAGCGGGGCGAGCGCCTGCGATCCCGAGCCTGCCGGGTCGATGACGTGCAGGGTGTAGTCCCCGGCCGGGTGGACGGCGAGGAGGCGGGCCGCGAGCGCCACGGCCGTGTCCATGGCGAGGCGGTGCAGTTCGTGGGAGTCGAGGAACGAGCCGTCGAGGGATCCGGCGGCCCCGCTGTCGATCCACAGTCCGCGCTCCAGGGGCAGCCGGACGAGCATCGGGATGCGCAGTTCGGCGCACTCGGGCAGATGCAGGTCGCCCAGGCGCACGGCCATGGGCACCTCGAACGGCACCCGGTAGCCGTGCCAGACCGGGTTGTCCCAGCGGGCGTACGCCGGTGGCAGGGCGGGTTCGACCACGTCCGACTCGGCGGTGAGCTGGCCGAGATCCCGGTCGTAGGCCGCGCGGGCCTGTTCGACGAGCTGGGCGTGCTTGGCGCGGGCCGCCTCCCGTGCGGCGTCGCCCTGCCCGCCGATCCGGCTGCGCGGGTCGGCGAGGGCCGCGTCCAGCTCCTTCTCCATGCGCGAGTCCGCGAAGTCCACGGCACTGCGGTAAGCGGCCGTGGAGCGGGCCAGGTCCTCGAACATGCCCCACACCTGGTTGTAGAGGCGCTCCTCCATGGACCAGCCGGTGGCGTCACCGGCGACGGGCTGCGCGGGCTGCCCCGGCTGGGCGGGCGGTGCGACGGGCGGGGGCGGCGGCGGGGCGGTGGTCTGCCGTCGGGGGTGGCTGTAGTCGATCGGGCCACCCACGCCTGGCTGCTGGGCGGTGGTGTCCGCGGGGCCCGGGGCAGCTCCCTGCTGCGGCGCGCCTGCCGCCGGGGTGCCCTGAGCACCGTAGGGGGAGGCGGGCTGCGGTGTGCCGGGCACCGGACCGCCGCTCGGGGGCTGTGTGCCGAACGGCGACAGCGGCTGCGTACTGCCACTGCTCGGGGGCGGTGACTGCGGTGGTACGGCGCCGGGGCCGCCCTGGGCCGCGGGTGCTCCCTGGTCGGGGGCCGGCGCCGGGGTGGCCGTCTGCCGGGTGCGGTCGCCGTCCGCCGTGAGCGGAGGTGGCATCGGCACCGCGCGGGCCAGACCCCGGGCCACGGCCTCGTGGATGTCGTGGGCGAGCTGCTGGGCCTGGGGAAGTCCCTGGTCGGCGAGGAGTTCGGCGAGGCCGCCGGCGTAGCCCTGCCCCACGGCGCGTACCTTCCAGGCGCCCTGGTGACGGTAGAGCTCCAGCGCGACGACCGCCGACTCGGCGTCCAGGCCGGTGAGGGTGTAGCTGGCGAGCTCGGTGCCGTCCAGGCCGGTGACCGCGACGAAGGGGGCGGCGACGGCACCGAAGCGCACGGGGCCGCCCGCCGCGGGCAGGGCGAGCAGCACATGGACCCGGTGGACGGCCTCGGGCACCGCGCCGAGGTCGACCGCGAGGCGGTGGTCGGCGGCCGCCTGCCGGGAGACCTCCAGCCCCGGCAGGGTGGGCGCGCCCGGGTGCAGCACCCATTCGACGCCGTGCACCCGGCCCTGCTCGTCGCCGAGCGTGGCTCCGGCCACGACCGGCGTGCCGGCCGCGATCCGGATCTCGAGTCGGGCCTGGGAGAGCGGGTGGTTCTGCCCCCGCACCAGCTCCGCCGTCATCGCCTTCTCCCCCCGTGTCGTGGTGTCGGTCGGATGCCGCTCGGCGGGCCGGTTACAGGTGCGGCAGGATCGCCGGCATCAGGTCCTGGAAGGTGCGGCCGTTGGCCGGGGTGCCGAGGGCCGTCATGCTCCACCCCGAACCCGCCCGGTGCACCTTCGCCATGATCTGGGCGGTGTAGGCGCCGCCGCCTGCGAGCGTGTAGCGGGCGAGCTCGTCGCCGTTGGTCTCGTCGACCAGCCGGCAGAAGGCGTTCTGCACCTCCTGGAAGGTCTGGCCCGTGAAGGAGTTCACGGTGAAGACGATCTGGTCGATGTGGACCGGGACGCGGGAGAGGTCGACGAGGATCGCCTCGTCGTCCCCGCCCTGGCCGACGCCGCCGACCAGGTTGTCACCGGTGTGCTTGACCGAACCGTCGTCGCTCACCAGGTGGCGGAAGAAGACGACGTCGACGGGCTGCTTGTCCGCGAACAGGACGGCGGAGGCGTCCAGGTCGACCTCCCGCGTGCGCGAGCCGAACAGGCCGCGCCGGGGAGCCGCCTGCCAGCCGAGGCCCATGCGCACCGCGGTCAGGCTGCCTCCGTCGTTCTTCTGCAGACTGATGGCCTGACCCTTGGTCATGTTGACGGTCACGCGCCGAACCCCTCTCACTGTCCCCTGTTGCCGCGGCCCCCGCGGTTGTCCAGAACCCTACGCAGGGCCGCTGACGGTGACGCACCCCGAAGCGCACTTTGTGTCGGTCTTGCAACACACCGCGTTGCGCTCAGGCCAGGCCCGCCTCCTTCATCTGCCTCAGCTCCTTCTTCATCTCGGAGACCTCGTCGCGCAGCCGGGCCGCGATCTCGAACTGGAGGTCCGCGGCGGCGGCACGCATGCGGGCCGTCATCTCCTCGATCTGCTCGGCGAGTTCGGCGGCGGGACGGTCGGTCGGGACGGTCTCCTTGGCCCTGCCCTTGGCGGCCTTGGTGCCGGCCGCCTTGCCGCCGAGGGCGGGCACGGGGGCCTTGGCCGGTTTGCCGTCCTTGCTCTTGCGGTAGCCGGAGCCGAGCAGCTGCTCGGTGTCCACGTCCTCGCGGGCGATCTGCGCGACGATGTCGTTGATCTTCTTGCGCAGCGGCTGGGGGTCGATGCCCCGCTCCTTGTTGTACGCGACCTGCTTCTCCCGGCGGCGGTTGGTCTCCTCGATGGCCTTCTCCATCGCCGGGGTGATCTTGTCGGCGTACATGTGGACCTGGCCGGAGACATTGCGCGCGGCACGGCCGATGGTCTGGATCAGGGAGGTGCCGGAGCGCAGGAAGCCCTCCTTGTCGGCGTCGAGGATCGCGACCAGGGAGACCTCGGGCAGGTCGAGGCCCTCCCGGAGGAGGTTGATGCCGACCAGGACGTCGAACTCGCCGGAGCGCAGCTCGCGCAGCAGCTCCACGCGGCGCAGGGTGTCGACGTCGCTGTGGAGATAGCGGACCTGGATGCCGAGCTCCAGGAAGTAGTCGGTGAGGTCCTCGGCCATCTTCTTGGTGAGCGTGGTGACCAGGACACGCTCGTCCTTCTCGGTGCGGGTGCGGATCTCGTGCACGAGGTCGTCGATCTGGCCCTCGGTGGGCTTGACGACGACCTCGGGGTCGACCAGGCCGGTGGGGCGGATGATCTGCTCGACGAAGCCGTTCCCGCGCGAGAGCTCGTACTTGCCGGGCGTGGCCGACAGGTAGACGGTCTGGCCGATGCGCTCCGTGAACTCCTCCCACTTCAAGGGGCGGTTGTCCAGGGCGGACGGGAGGCGGAAGCCGTGGTCGACGAGGGTGCGCTTGCGGGAGGCGTCGCCCTCGTACATCGCGCCGATCTGGGGCACGGTGACGTGCGACTCGTCGATGACGAGCAGGAAGTCGTCCGGGAAGTAGTCCAGCAGGGTGTTCGGCGGGGAGCCGGGCAGGCGGCCGTCGAAGTGCATCGAGTAGTTCTCCACGCCGGAGCAGGAGCCGATCTGGCGGAGCATCTCCAGGTCGTAGGTGGTGCGCATCCTCAGGCGCTGGGCCTCCAGGAGCTTGCCCTGCTTCTCCAGTTCGGCCAGGCGCTCCCCGAGCTCCTTCTCGATGTCGTTGACGGCCCGCTCCATGCGCTCGGGGCCCGCGACGTAGTGGGAGGCAGGGAAGACGTAGAGCTGTTCGTCGTCGCTGATGATCTCGCCGGTGAGCGGGTGGAGCGTCGAGAGGGCCTCGATCTCGTCGCCGAACATCTCGATACGGACGGCGAGCTCCTCGTAGACCGGGAAGATCTCGATGGTGTCGCCGCGGACGCGGAAGGTGCCCCGGCTGAAGGCCAGGTCGTTGCGCGTGTACTGGATGTCCACGAAGCGGCGCAGGAGCTGGTCGCGGTCGATCTCGTCGCCGACCCTGAGGGGGACCATGCGGTCCACGTACTCCTGGGGGGTACCGAGGCCATAGATGCAGGAGACGGAGGCGACCACGACGACGTCGCGGCGGGTGAGCAGTGAGTTGGTCGCGGAGTGGCGCAGCCGCTCGACCTCCTCGTTGATCGAGGAGTCCTTCTCGATGTAGGTGTCCGACTGCGGGACGTAGGCCTCGGGCTGGTAGTAGTCGTAGTACGAGACGAAGTACTCGACGGCGTTGTTCGGCAGCAGCTCCCGGAACTCGTTCGCGAGCTGGGCGGCCAGCGTCTTGTTCGGGGCCATGACGAGGGTGGGGCGCTGGAGCTTCTCGATCATCCACGCGGTGGTGGCGGACTTTCCGGTGCCGGTCGCGCCGAGCAGGACGACGTCCTTCTCACCTGCCTCGATGCGCTTGGCCAGCTCGGCGATCGCCGCGGGCTGGTCGCCGCTGGGCTGGTAGGGGCTGACGACCTCGAAGGGCGCCACCGTACGTTCGATGTGGGAAACGGGCCGCATGGAGTCCACGGTACGACTCCCCACTGACAACGCGGTCGGATCAGGGGTTCGGGGCGATGGCGGGGGGGGGTGGGGACTGGGGGCGGGGGGCTCAGGGCTGGGGCCGGGCCCGGCGGAGTCGACGGACCGCGAAGGGGGCAACTTCGGGGCGCGGATCGCGGTGTACGTCCTGGGCGATGACTCGCTGATGGCGCCGGTGTTGTTCCAGCTCGCGGGGGTGCCCCGGTCGCGCTGACGGTCCTGTACGTGGCGTCGGGCGGGCGGTCCGCTGCGGCAGGAGCGATGCGCGGGCGGAGCGGAACGGCGGCGGGCGGAGCTGGGGGATGCACAGCGGCGCACGCCGAAGCCGGCGGCTTACGGGCCGGGCGGGGCCGGGGGGCCGCGGCAGCCTGTCGGCCTGGCAACGAGGCAAGGCCGGTGGGTGCCGGCAGAGGCAGGGCAAGCGGTGGGCCAGGCTGCGAGAGGGGGCGGTCGTCCCGGGAGGGCAGCGGTACTGGGGGTCAGCGGTTCTGGGGAGTGCGGGAGTCGTGGTGGTGGGTGTTGCGGTGGGGGCGGAGCGACGGGCGGCGGGCCGGGGGGTGGTGGACCACCTCGCGGGCGGGGACGCCGGGCTTGTTCTCGGTGGGGGACCACACGGGCTTGCCCATGACCATCAGCGGATCGAACATCACGACGACACCCGCGAGCAGCAGGAAGGCCAGCGGGCCGATCATCATCGGCGCGAGCAGGGACGCGGGCGAGTCACCGGAGACCGGCGCGGACGTGTTGTGCAGATGGACACTGAGGGCGGCCATGCCGGTGTAGTGCATGCCCGTGACAGCGAGACCCATGACGAGGCTGGCGCCCACGCTCCACAGGAATCCCCTGACCTGCCCGGCGGCCCACAGGGCTGCGGTGGCGGCGACGACGGCTATGACCACGGAGATGGCGACGGTGACCGTGTTGTACTCCAGTTGCCCGTTCAGGCGCATGCCGGCCATACCCATGTAGTGCATCGAGGCGATGCCGAGCCCGGTGACGGCACCGCCGGTCATCAGGGGGGTGCCGGTCGCGCCCCGGTATCCGACGATGAAGACCCCGATGCCCACCATGACGATGGCGACGGCAAGGCTCGCGAACGTGATGGACCTGTCGTAGTGGATCGGCGCCTGCTCGACCTTGAACCCCATCATGGCGACGAAGTGCATGGTCCAGATGCCGGAGCCGATCGCGGTCGAGCCGAGAGCCAGCCAGCCGGGTCGCCAGGATCTGCTGACCAGCATGGATCTGGTGGTGCAACGCAGGCCGAGGGCACCGCCGAGACAGGCCATGAGGTAGGCCACCAGCGGTGTGACGAGTCCGTAGCTGAATCCGTCGACCGTGCCTTGCATGTGCGGCTGCCCTTCCGCCCTCTTACGTCCTGGAATTCCCTGAAAAGTGCCCCTTCCCAGCGCTGACCGAACGGTCAGGGCCGAGGCAGAGAGTATGACTGCCACCGGAATGGTCGAACGATTTTCCGGCAAAGAAACACGCCCTTGCCCCAGTTGTGCGGCACCAGTGAGCGGTCTCGGGACACGCCCGTTCAGGATGTGTCCATTCTGTACCCCGTTGCCGTTGACCCAGTGCTGTCAGAGTTGTGCTGTACGTGATCGCCCGACGCGAGGAGTACGTATGCACGCGCGCGCCGCAGCCGCCCTGACCACCGCGCTCCTGGGGACCGCCGCCCTCCTGCTTCCCGCCACCGACGTCCGGGCCGTCGAGGACGGCACACCCCCCACGGTCATCGCCCACCGGGGCGGTTCCGCCCACGCCCCCGAGAACACCCTGGCCGCGGTCGACAAGGCCGCCAGGCTCGGCGCCGTCTGGGTCGAGAACGACGTCCAGCGCACCAAGGACGGCGAACTCGTCGTCCTCCACGACGACAGCCTCCAGCGCACCACCGACGTGGAGCAGGTCTTCCCCGGGCGGGCACCCTGGAAGGTGAAGGACTTCACGGCCGCCGAGATCGCCCGGCTTGACGCGGGCAGCTGGTTCGGTGCCGCCTACGCGGGCGCGCGCGTGCCGACGCTGGAGCAGTATGTGCACCGCATCGATCTCCACCATCAGAAACTGCTCCTCGAACTCAAGAACCCGGAGCTGTACCCGGGCATCGAGCGGGAGACCCTCAAGCTTCTGGCCAACGAGGGGTGGCTCGACCGGAAGCACCGGGGCCGGCTGGTCGTGCAGAGTTTCAGCGCGGCCAGTCTGCGGACCGTCCACGACCTCGAGCCCGCGGTGAGGACCGGTTTCCTCGGCACGCCGTCCGTGGCGGACCTGCACACATACGCGCCCTTCGTGGACCAGATCAACCCGTCGTACACCACCGTCTCCACGGCCTATGTCTCCGCCGTCCACGCCTTCACCGGTCCGCACGGCAAACCGCTGGAGGTCTCAACATGGACCGTCAACACCGTGGAGGCCGCGCGCAGGGTCGCCGGGTACGGCGTCGACGGCATCATCACCGACAAGCCGGACGTGGTGCGGGACGCACTGTCCGGCTAGCGGGCCGTTCGTGCAGGTCAGCGGATGTTGTCAGTGCCGGATCGTACGGTGGTGGCATGAACAGCCATGGGCAGGACGAGCAGCGGCTCGTGTGGGCCGTCGTCGGCACGGAGATCGGCCCGCTGCTGCTGGCCGCGACCGACGAGGGTCTGGTCAACGTGGTCTTCCACGCCACCGACCCGGTCCGCGACAAGGCACTGGAGCGGCTCGCGTCCCGGCTGGGCACCGAGCCCGTCGAGGCGCCCGGCTCACCGCTCCTGGCCGAGGCGATACGCCAGGTCGAGGCCTATTTCGCGGGCGAGCGGCACGATTTCGAGCTGCCCCTGGACTGGTCGCTGATCTCCGGCTTCAACCGGCAGGTGCTGCGCGAGCTGGCGTCCGGCGTGCGGTTCGGCCAGGTCGTGGGGTACGGCGAGCTGGCCGGGCGGGTCGGCCAGCCGGGTGCCGCACAGGCCGTCGGGATGGCCATGGGCTCCAACCCGCTGCCGGTCGTCGTGCCCTGCCACCGGGTCGTCGAGAGCGACGGCGGCATCGGGGGCTTCGGCGGCGGTCTGGAGACCAAGCGGCGACTGCTCGCGCTGGAGGGTGTGCTGCCCGAGCCGCTGTTCTGAGGCGGTCCCGTCCGCGTTTCCGAGGCGGTCCCGTCCGGCGCCCCGAGGCGGTCCGAAGCGACGGTGATCGACCGGGGCGAGCCGCAAGCACATGCCCGACCCGCACGGGGCGCTGAACGCGTACGGCCGTTGAACTGCGTACGGCCGGTCTGACTCCGCGAGCGAGGGGGCCGCGCGGCACGTGCGCGCGTGGCCCCTGGCGCGGTCAGTCGTAGTGACGCGCCTCGAAGACATTGCCGTCAGGGTCGCGGAAGTAGAAGCTGCGCCGGGCCATTCCACGGGCGCCGAAGGAGTCGTGGGAGACGTCCGAGACGGGCACGGAGCGTTCCTCCAGGCGGGCACGGAGTGTCTCGAACTCGGCGGCCGGCATGGCCAGGCAGACATGGTTGACGGGGTGTCCCGCGCTTTCGGCAGCGCCGGGGACCATTTTCATGCCGGACGCCAGGGTGAGCGGCATGAGGTCGAGGATGGTCTCGTCGTTGAGCCGTACGGAGGGGAAGGACACCACTCCCGCGGCGAAGTCGGTGAGCCGCACGGGTTCCGTGCCCAGGGTCTTCTCGTAGAAGTCCGCCGATGCCACCGGGTCGCTCACCCACAGGACGACATGGTCGAGACGTATCGAGTTGTCCGTCATGCACCCAAGGCTGGTGTCCTCCGCCACGGCTCGCAAGGGTTTGGCCTGCCCCGCCGCCCGCCAGAGATGAGGGAGAACCGAATGACAGGAGGCAGGCCCGTGGTGCTGGTGGTGTCCGAAGAGGTGCGCGAGGCGATCGACGCGCGTCGACCCGTGGTGGCTCTGGAGTCCACGATCATCGCGCACGGTCTGCCGCGTCCCCGCAATCTGCAGGTGGCGCTGGAGCTGGAGGACGTCGTACGGCAGGAGGGGGCCGTACCGGCGACGATCGCCGTGCTGGACGGGCGGCCCCATGTCGGCCTGGACAAGCAGCAGTTGGAGCGGGTCGCGAACGAGGACGGGATCCGCAAGCTGGGGCACCGGGATCTGCCGCTCGCGGTGGCCGCCGGGGTGAGCGGGGCGACCACGGTGTCGGCCACGGCCCAGCTCGCGGCGCTGGCCGGGGTCGAGGTGTTCGCCACGGGCGGGCTCGGCGGGGTGCACCGGGAGTGGACGACGACCCAGGACGAGTCGGCCGACCTCGGCCTGCTGGCCCGTACGGCGATCACCGTGGTGTGCGCGGGCGTGAAGTCCATCCTGGACGTGCCCGCGACGCTCCAGCGGCTGGAGACGCTGGGGGTCGCGGTCGCCGGTTACGGCACGGACCGCTTCCCCGGCTTCTACCTGTCCGACTCCGGCTTCCCGGTGGAGTGGCGGCTGGACACCCCCGAGCAGGTGGCGCAGGTCATGCGCGCGCGTGAAGCGCTCGGCGCGCCCGGCTCGGCACTGATCGTCGCCAACCCGGTGCCCGAGGAGGAGCAACTGGATCCCGAGCTGCACGCGCGCGTGCTCGCGGAAGCGCTCCAGGCCTGCGAGGAGGCGGGAGTCACCGGTCAGGGGGTCACGCCGTTCCTGCTGGACCACCTGGTGCGGCACACCGACGGCGCCTCCCTGAGCGCCAATCTGGCGGCGGTGCGGGGCAATGTACGGCTGGCGGCGCGCATCGCGGCCGCCCGGGCCGGGGCGTGACGACGGACGGGCTCGGTCAGGCCGCGGCCGCCCGGGGCGGCGGGCTCCTGGTCGTCGGGGACGTCATCACGGACGTCGTCGCCCGGTATCGGGGGCCGCTCGCCACCGGCACGGACACCGCCGCCGCGATCCGTACGGTGCCGGGCGGGGCGGGGGCCAATGTGGCCTGCTGGGCCGCCTGTGGGGGCGGTGCGGAGGTGCGGCTGCTGGGGCGGGTGGGCGCGGACTCGGCCGCCTGGCACGAGCGGGAGTTGGCCGCATGCGGAGTGCGGCCCCGCCTGGTCGTCGATCCGAAGGCGCCGACCGGGACGGTGATCTGCCTCGTGGACAACGGAGAGGCCGCCGAGCGGACGTTTCTCACCGACAGCGGCGCGACACTGCGGCTGGAGCCGGGCGACTGGTCGGACGCGCTGCTCGGCGGGGTGACGAGGCTGCACGTGTCGGGCTACCTGCTGTTCTCGGAGCCCAGCCGGGCGCTGGTGGCGGTGGCCGTGAAGTCGGCGCGCGCGCGTGGAGTGCAGGTCAGCCTCGACCCGGCGTCGGCGGGCTTCCTCCGGGAAGTGGGAGCAGACCGTTTCCTCTCCCTGGTCGAGGGGGTGGACGTCCTGCTGCCGAGCCGGGACGAGGCGTGTCTGCTCACCGGTTTGTCCGACTTGGCGGACGCGGCAGGCGAGTTGAGCCGCCTCTTCCCACTGGTGGTGGCGAAGCAGGGGGCAGAGGGTGCGCTGCTCGCCCGGTCCGGAGCCGTGTACGCCCACGTGCCCGCCGTGGCGGCGACGCCCCGGGACACCACGGGGGCGGGTGACGCCTTCACGGGCGCGTTCCTCGCGTCTCTGCTGGCTGGCGCGACGCCCGAGGAGGCAGCAGCGGAAGGATGCCGGGCGGGCGCGCTGGCGGTGGAACGGGTGGGCGGGAGACCACCGGCGCCGGAATGAGGGGTGGGTGATCGAGGGGTCGGTGTCGCCGAGTTGACGAGTGGGGGAAGGCGGGCGCGGCCGGGCGGTGGCGGGGGCGTCGGTTTCGCGGCAGGGCGGTCGGACAGTGCGCGGGCGGCATTAGGTTCGCGGCCGGGCTGTCACCCGGCCGGGGTCGGTCAGCGGACGGGAGTGGGCTGCTGCCGGTCCGCGTCGGCCCCGATGGCCACCGTTCGCCCGACGGCCTCACAGGTGCGGCAACCTCTGTCGGACCGCCTGCCGGTCAGCAAACGCGCGGAATCGGCCCGACGGCTGGTCGGTGGGTCGCCGGCGGCGGGGTGACAGTCGGCCGCCGAGCCGACGGCACCGGACTGACAGCCCCTCCCTGGCTGGCAGGGTGGGACCGAGGGCCGGTTCGTGGCGGGCGGGGTCGGCCTGACGGGCGGTCGGTCTGTCGGCTGCCGGCGCTGGACTGCAAGCCGGTCAGTGATCGAGCCGGGCCGGCGGATGTGCCTTCGAGCTCCAGCCGGTCACCGGCACCCATGGCCGACTCCCGCTCCCCCGCTACGCCTTGCGCCCCCATGCCGAGATCATCGGTGCCGTGGCCAGATCCATCGTGCCGGTGGCGACGTTGGCGAGGTGACGGTCGATGTCCTCGTCCGTGGCGAGGCCCGCCGTGACCAACTGGGCGCGGATCTGGCGGATGGTGGCGGACTCCAGAGCGGCGCAGGCCGGCGAGGCGAGCGGGAAGTACGCGTCGGCGGCCACCTGACGCAGACCGGCCTCGCGCAGCAGGCGCGGGAGCGTGCGGCCGTAACAGAGGTCTGCGCCGCGGTCGGCGAGCAGTCGGCGAAAGCCCTGGCGCAGCCGGTTGGCGAGCTGTTGCTCGGGGCCGTGCTCGTCGGGGCAGGTCAGGGGTTGCAGGGCGGGGTCGGCGTCCTCCAGCAGGAGGCGTCCGCCGGGACGCAGCGCCTTGATCATCGACCGCAAGGCCCGTTCCCGGTCCGGCACATGGACCAGGACGAGCCGGGCGTGCACCAGGTCGAAGCCGTCCCCGGGGGGTTCCTCGGCACTCACGTCGTGGACGCGTACGTCCACCGGCGGGCGGGCCGCCGCGGCGAGAAGGGTGGTGTCGATGTCCGTCGCGACGACCTTCCCGGTCGGGCCGACCTTCTTCGCCAGCCAGGACACCACGGAAGTGCCGCCCGCGCCGACCTCCCAGCAGCGCCAGCCGGATCCGATGCCGAATCCTTCGAGGTGCCGGAAGGTCGTGGGGTCGAAGAGGGTGGCGAAGGCGTCGAAGCGCTCTGCCGCCTCCGCCTGCCGGTTGTCGAGGAGATACCCGTCGGTTCGTGTCATGCCGCGATGATCCCAGTCGTCGGGCTTGTCCGAAACGGACGACGCGGCTTCACGAGGAGAGCGCCGCGGTCCGTCCACCGGGTGCGCGGCCCGGCAGCCGGCGCGACGGTTTTCCACCGGTTTTCCACAGGCGGGAACCAAGCGGAACCACCCCTGTCCACAGGCTCACCCGGCGCTTGCGCCGACCTGGCAAACTGGCGCGCCAGGACGCAGAAGCGCGTCACACGGAGATCCACACGAGGAGATCCAGATGTCCATGGCAGGGAATCTGCGAAAGGTCACGAGCCTCGGCAGGGTCGGCGGCCTGCGCAAGGTGGCCCGGCTGGCCCGGCGGCGTCCGCGCGTCGACCTCAGCCATCACGCCCGCTCCCCGCTGGGCACCTCGGTGGTCAACTGCGTGACGTACAAGGAGGGGGCCCGTATCCCCGTCGACGGCGACCTGGTCGACACCGTGGAGCGGGTGCGCAGGAGCCGTGACGGGTTCGTCTGGCTCGGTCTGCACGAGCCGTCGGACATCGAGTTCGAGGGCATCGCGGACCTCTTCGACCTGCATCCGCTGGCCGTCGAGGACGCGGTCGAGGCCCATCAGCGCCCGAAGGTGGAGCGCTACGGCGAGACGCTGTTCGCGGTGTTCAAGACGGTCTGCTACGTCGAGCACGAGGAGCTCACGGCGACCAGTGAGGTGGTCAACACCGGCGAGATCATGGTGTTCGTCGGCGAGGACTTCGTGATCACGGTGCGGCACGGCAGCCACGGGTCACTGGGCCCGCTGCGCGAGGAGCTGGAGTCCGATCCCGCGCAGCTCGCCAAGGGTCCGGCCGCGGTGCTGCACGCGATCGCGGACCATGTGGTCGACGACTATCTGGACGTCACCGATTCCATCCAGTCGGACATCGACCTGGTCGAGACGGCGGTGTTCGCGGACAACGGCGCGCGGGTCGATCCGGGCCGCATCTACCAGCTCAAGCGTGAACTCCTGGAGCTGAAGCGGGCGGTGGCCCCGCTCAGCCGCCCGCTGGAGGAGCTGTCCGCCCGGCCGATCCACGTCATCGCCCCGGAGATACAGGCGTACTTCCGGGACGTCGCAGACCATCTGCTGCGCGCCAAGGAGCAGATCGCCGCGTTCGACGAGCTGCTCAACTCGATCCTCCAGGCGCATCTCGCGCAGGTGACGGTCGCGCAGAACGAGGACATGCGGAAGATCACGGCCTGGGCCGCGGTGATCGCCGTCCCGACGATGGTCTGCGGGGTGTACGGCATGAACTTCGACCACATGCCGGAGCTGCACTGGACGTTCGGCTACCCGTTGGTCATAGGCGTGATAGCCGTCGGCTGCGGTGTCCTGTACCGCGGCTTCCGGCGCAACGGCTGGCTGTGACCCGGGGCGTACGGGGGACGGGGCCGTGAACGGGTCAGTGGGTGGTCGAGGAGCGCGCGTAGACGCTCTCGGCCCAGCCGGCGATCTGCTCGTCCGTCAGGTGCCGGGCCAGGTCGGACTCGCTGATCATGCCCACCAGGCGCTTGTTCTCGATGACGGGGAGCCTGCGGATCCGGTGCTCCTGCATCTCGTGGAGGACGTCGGTCACGTCGGCGCCCGCGTCGATCCAGCGGGGCGTGCCCTGGGCCATCTCGCCGGCGGTGACCTCGGCCGGGTCGCGGCCGACGGCCACACAGCCGATGACGATGTCGCGGTCGGTGAGGATGCCGCACAGCCGTTCGTTCGCGTCGCTGATGGGCAGGGCTCCGACGCCGAGTTCACGCATCAACTGGGCGGCGCGGTCGAGGGTCTCGTGGGCGGGGATCCACTGGGCACCCCGATGCATGATGTCTCCGGCGGTGGTCATGGAGTACCTCCCGGTGCCGGACGGCCGGCGCGGCGCGGGCGGCACCGCAAGTCCCGGCGCCCTACATTCTCGCCGCGCCGGAGGGGGCCCGCACCCGGAACCCGGCGGTAGCGGCGGCCGGGTCCGGGCAGCGGCGGCACCACCGCCCTGGGATCGCCAGGATCCGCCGGATCAGCCGGATCAGCCGGATCAGCCCGAAGCGGCGGATCGGCAGGGCGTGCCGGGTCAGCCGTTCCACGCCGGGTGGCGGGGGTCGTCGGCGCGGACGAGGACGTCGGCCGTGCCCGCCGGGTCGGTCTCGTCGCCGTAGCGCTGGTAGGCGGGGAGGGTCCAGTGGTCGGGCTCGGGGGTCCGGCGACGGAGGGCGCCCTCGGAGAGGAGGACGTGGACGGTCAGGTCGAAGGGGAACCAGTGACGCAGCAGGAGGGGGCCGTGGAGCAACAGGACGCCGCCGGGCGGGAGGTGGACGTAGGGACTGCGGGTGGCGCGGTCGGTGACCGGGTCCCACAGGTCGGGCAGGACTCGTCCGTCGCCGCCGGGTTCGAGGGGGCCGAAGACCTCGCGCCAGAGGGCGCCGGTGTCGAACCAGCCGTTGTAGTAGGCCTCCAGGTCGTGGTGGCCGTATTCCAGGCGGACGGAGGCGGGGCGCAGGAAGCCCTCCATGCCGACGACGAGCGAAGGGCGGCCGCGTATCCGCAGGGCCTCAGCCACCCGTTCGGCGAGTTCGCCCGGGCGGGCCGCGGGGGCGCCGTCGAGGGCGACGCGGGGCCAGGGGCTGCCGTCGGCCGGCTTCAGTTCGAGGAGGCGGTCGGCCAGCCGCTCGCCGAGCCGTTCCCAGGTGATCGCTTCGAGTCGCACGTGGCCATGATGCGTCAGTCGGCCTCCAGGATGCGGCGGCCCACTGCCGCCGCCGACCCCCCGCTGTGGCCGGAACAACGGGCGGCGAGCGTGCGTGTCACTGCCGGAGCGGCGAGTGAGCGTGTCAGTGGCGGAGCGGCGGGCTTGAGTGCTGGTGATGGCTGCCGCCAATGGGGGTCGGCGATCGGGCTCGGCGATCGGGGTCGGCGACGGGTGTGGCCGGGAATGAACGCCTCATGACCGGCCTCGCGACTCCTCCGGCCCGTGACGGGCTTCTCGTGGTCCAGCCGTTGCGGAGGCGGCATTGTGCGGAGTGCCGGGGCGGACCGTTGGCGCTGCTCGTGGTCGAGGGCGGGGTGCTTCGGTGTCTCGACTGCGTCGACCTCGGACACCTGGTGTTCCTGCCGCGCGGGGACACGGCCCTGACGCGTCGGTCGCGGGAGGAGAGCACGCTGTCGGCGGTGGTGGTGCGGTTCAACCGGCGCAAGGGGCGTTACGAGCGGCAGGGCGTTCTCGTCGAGGAGGCGGGGCTGGCGAGGGCCGAGGAGCGGTGTCTGGCCGACGCGGAGGCGCGGCGGCGGCGCCGGGTGCGGGACGCACGGCGGCGCGCGGCGGAGGACGTGCGGTTCGCGGGGGCGTTCGCCGCGGAGATACGACGGCTGTTCCCCGGGTGCCCTGAGGAGCGGGCCCGGGCCATCGCCTCGCACGCGTCCCTGCGGGGCAGTGGGCGGGTGGGGCGGAGTGCGGCGGGGCGGGCCCTGTCGGAGGGGGCCGTGGTGTCGGCGGTGGCGGCGTCCGTACGGCATGTGGACACGCAGTACGACGCGTTGCTGATGAGCGGGGTGGCGCGGCACGAGGCGCGGCGGCGGATCGCGGGGCGGGTGGAGGCGGTACTGAGCGGGTGGCGGGACCTACCTGAGGCCGGGATTACGAGAGGAGGCGGGCTGACGTCCCGCACCTGACGATCCCGGCGGCTGCTGCTGCTTGGCGTCGCCGGTTTTCGTGCCGGTCCTCGTGCCGGCAGAGCCCCTCCCCTCTCCCCCGCCCGGTGTGAAGGGCTTCTGGGCGGTTCGTGGGGATGGACGTCTGCTTATGGGGGTGCGCGGAATGGCCATGGTTCACGGGGCGGGGGCGGGATTGACTGGTGGGGACGGGTGGTGCCGGACCGGAGGCGGAAGCTGGTGTCGAGATGATCGATGGGCCTTACTTCGTGCTGGTGGTGCTCGGGGTGCTGGGGACCGGGCTGGTGGCCGGGGTGTTCTGTGCGTTCTCGACGTTCGTGATGAGGGGGCTCGCCGCGTTGCCGCCCGCGCAGGGCGTCGCCGCGATGAACGCGGTCAATGTGAGCGCGGTGCGGCCGCCGTTCATGGCCGTGTTCGCCGGCTCCGCGGTGCTGTGCTCGGTGATCGCGGTGGTGACGTTCGTGCTGTGGCCGGACGAGGGGACCGTGGAGCTGCTGGTGGGGAGCGCGCTGTATCTGTTCGGCACGTTCGGGCTGACGATGGTCGCGAACGTCCCCCGCAACGACGCCCTGCTGAAGCTGGACCCGGGCACCTCTGAGGCGACGGCGTACTGGCCGGCGTACGTGCGCGAGTGGACGATGTGGAACCACGTTCGCGCGGTCGCCTCGGGCGCGGCGGCGCTGGCGTACCTGCTGGCCCTCACCTGAGCGCGCGAACGCCCCTGGCCGCGGGCCCGTGCCGGACGCGGCTCCCGGAACCCGGCTCCGGAGGCCAGCCGACCGAGCACCGGGAAAGCGCTGTCCCGTAGCGCTCACCGGCACTCTGCGCGAGTGGCCGGGGAGTCGTATCGTGGCCGAAAGAAGTTCCGCAGGAGTGCCGCCCGATGACGCACGGCCACGTCGGACGCGTCAGCGTCACCAGCGCGAGCGAGGAAGACGGCCATGGCCGATCCCAAGGGATTCATGACCACCCCGCGCCAGGACTGGCCCCGCCGGCCGGTCGAGGAGCGGGTCCGGGACTGGGACGAGGTGTACGTTCCGGGCGGGCTGCTGCCCATCGTCAGCAGGCAGGCGGATCGCTGCATGGACTGCGGCATCCCCTTCTGCCACCAGGCCTGTCCGTTGGGGAACCTCATCCCCGAGTGGAACGACCTGGTCTCGCGGGAGGACTGGCGGCAGGCCGCCGACCGGCTGCACGCGACGAACAACTTCCCGGAGTTCACGGGGCGGTTGTGTCCGGCGCCGTGCGAGGCAGGATGCGTGCTCGCCATCAACCAGCCGGCGGTCACCATCAAGAACGTCGAGGTGGCCGTAGCCGACCGGGCCTGGGAACTCGGGTTCGCGCCGCCCCGGCCGCCGGACCGGCTGTCCGGGCGGACCGTGGCGGTGATCGGGTCGGGGCCGACCGGGCTCGCCGCGGCGCAGCAGTTGACGCGGGCGGGGCACACGGTCGCCGTCTTCGAGAAGGACGACCGGCTCGGCGGGCTGATGCGGTACGGCATCCCCGAGTTCAAGATGGAGAAGCGCCATCTGGAGCGGCGGATCGAGCAGATGCGGGCCGAGGGGACGAAGTTCCGTACGTCGACGACGGTGGGCCGCGATGTCGGGGCGGCGGAGTTGCGGACACGGTACGACGCGGTGGTGGTCGCCACCGGGGCCACGGCATGGCGCGAACTGGACGTGCCGGGGCGGGAGTTGGCCGGGATTCACCAGGCCATGGAGTATCTGCCGTGGGCCAACCGGGTCTGCGAGGGGGAGCTGGCGGTGTCCCCGATGTCGGCCACCGGGAAGCATGTGGTGATCGTGGGCGGGGGCGACACGGGGGCCGACTGTCTGGGGACCGCGGTGCGTGAAGGGGCCGCCTCCGTGACCCAGTTGGACATCTACGCGCAGCCGGGAGGTGAGCGGGACGAGGATGTCGAGCCGTGGCCGACGTATCCGAAGATCTACCGGTTGTCGGCGGCGCACGAGGAGGCCCGTGATCTGGGGACGGCGCCCGCGGCGGACGCGGACGCGCGCCTGTTCGCGGCGTCCACGCTGCGCTTCACCGGCGACGAGGACGGGCATGTGCGGTCGTTGCACCTCGTCGAGGTGGACGCGGCGCGGCGGCCGGTGACCGGCACGGAACGGACGCTGCCCGCCGACCTCGTGCTGCTGGCGCTCGGGTTCTCCGGGCCGGACCGGGAGGACGGGCTCGTGGAGCAGTTGGGGCTGGAGCTGGAGCCTCGGGGTACGGTCGCGCGGGACGCGGGGTTCGAGACGAACGTGCCGGGCGTGTTCGCCGCGGGGGACGCCGCCCGGGGGCAGTCGTTGATCGTGTGGGCGATCGCGGAGGGGCGGGCGGTCGCGGCGGCGGTCGACCGCTACCTGACCGGGAGTTCCCGACTGCCGGCGCCGATCGGGCCGTACGACCGGCCGATGACGGTGTAGGTCGGCACAGGGACCCCCGGCCCCAGCCCCAGACCTCCCCCTTCCCCTCCTCGGCCGCTTACCCCCGCTCGTCCGTCCCCGCCACCTTCGCCGTCGCCAGAGCCACCCTGTTCCATGTGTTGATCGTGAGGATCAGGGACAGCACGTGGGCCAGTTCCTGCTCTTCGAAGCAGGCCGCGGCCTGTGCGTAGACCGCGTCCGGGACTCCCCCGTCGGCCACCAGGGTCACCGCCTCCGTGAGGGCGAGGGCCGCCTGTTCCCGCTCCGTGAAGAAATGCCGGGCTTCCCGCCACACCGGGACCATGTGGAGGCGGTCCTCGGACTCGCCGGCCTTGCGGGCGTCGTTGGTGTGCATGTGGAGGCAGTACGCGCAGTGGTTGAGGTGGGAGGCGCGGATCTGGATCAGCTCGACGAGAGCGGGGTCGAGCCCCTCACGGGCCGCCGTGTCGAAGCCGATCAGCGCCCGGAAGACCTTCGGGGCGGCCTTCGCGAGGTTCAGTCGAGATGTTTCCGTCACGTGCTGGTTCGTCGTGGTCATGCAATGAACCTATGGCCTGGAAAGACCGGCTGTAGGGTGCATTTCCGTGGCGGAATCGTGGGTCAATTACGCGGAGCGGATCGGCTCCGACCTGCACCTGGAGCTCTCCGGACCGGGCGGCAGGCGGGCCGCGCTCATCACGGCGCTGCGTGACGCCGTGCGCAACGGACGGCTCGCCCCGGGCACCCGGCTGCCGCCGTACCGCTCGCTCGCCGCGGACCTCGGGGTCGCCCGCAACACCGTGGCCGACGCCTATGCCGAACTCGTCGCCGAGGGCTGGCTCACCGCCCGCCAGGGCTCCGGCACCCACGTCGCCGAACGGACCCGGCCGCTCCCCACCGCCGTACGCCCGAAGGCACACGCGCGTGCCCCGCACGCCCCGCACCACGACGGGCCCGTCCGGCACGACCTCCGCCAGGGCACTCCCGACGCCTCCTCCTTCCCCCGGTCCGCCTGGCTCGCCTCCTACCGCCGGGCCCTCCACCGGGCCCCCAACGAGGTCTTCGGTCCCGGCGACCCCGCCGGGCGGCCGGAGCTGCGAGCGGCCCTCGCCGACTACCTCGCACGCGCGCGTGGCGTGCGGACGGAGCCGGACCGGATCGTCGTCTGCTCCGGGTTCGCGCACGCCCTGCGGCTGCTCTTCGGACGCGGAGCCGGAAGCAGGAGCGAAAGCGCAGGCGGAAGCGCAGGCGAAATCACAGGCGGAGACCGGGTCGGCGGCCCGGTCCGCGGCGGACAGATCCTGCGCGGTCCGCTCGCCGTCGAGGCGTACGGGCTGCCCTTCCACCGGGAGCTGCTCGCTGCCGCAGGCGTACGGACCGTGCCGCTCCCCCTCGACGAGCACGGCGCGCGGATCGACCGGCTGGGCCGCGAGCGGGCCGTACTGCTCACGCCCGCCCACCAGTTCCCGACCGGTGGTCCGCTGCACGCCGAGCGGCGGGCGGGGGTGGTCGACTGGGCACGCGCGCGTGGCGCGGTGGTGCTGGAGGACGACTACGACGGGGAGTTCCGCTACGACCGCAAGCCCGTCGGGGCCCTCCAGAGCCTCGACCCCGAGCGGGTGATCCTGATCGGCTCGGTCAGCAAGAGCCTGTCACCCGCGGTGCGGCTGGGCTGGATGGTGCTGCCGGAGCGGTACGTGGGCGGGGTGCTCGCGGCCAAGGGCGAGCGGGAGGCCTGGGCGAGCGTGCTCGACCAACTGGCCCTCGCCGACCTGATCGCCTCCGGGGCCTACGACCGTCACGTACGGCGGATGCGGCAGCGCTACCGGAGTCGCCGGGACCGGCTCGTCGCCGCGCTGGCCGAGCACGCGCCGCACATCGAGGTCACCGGGGTCGCGGCGGGGCTGCACGCGGTGCTGCGGCTGCCGCCGGGCACCGAGCAGTCCGCCGTCGAGAGCGCCGTGCGGCACGGGGTCGGGCTCGACGGGCTCGCGGGCTTCCGCCACCCGGACACGGACATGCCGGCCCACGACGGCCTGGTCGTCGGGTACGCGACGCCTCCTGAGCACGCGTACGGAGCGGCCCTGGAGGCACTGTGCGCGGTACTGGCGCCAAGGGGCCTGCTTCGGTAGGAACACACCCCGGCCCTCTGTCCCCTCCTCGTGCGAAGTGCCGAAAATGCCGAACAGCCACCCCTGCCGGTGGTGACTGTCAGCAGGATGGTGGCTGCTCCGCGTCGTACGGCGTCCTGGTGCTACGCCCTCTTCTCACTCTTCTCGGTCGGTCCCGACGATTCAGTGCTTAGCAATGGCGCAAGGGGTCAGGAGAGCAGGAAGTCGGCCACCCCCGCCTTCGCGCCCTCGATGAAGGCGGTCATCTCGTCGGTGGTGTAGATCAGCGCCGGTCCGTCCGGGTCGGTGGACTGGCGCACGGCGATCCGGCCGTCGGCGAGCTTCATCGCCTCCAGGCAGTTGCCGCCGTTGCCGCCGCTCCACGGCTTGTGCCAGCCTTCGCTCCCCAGCTCCCGGGCAGGCATGCCGTTGTAGACGGGGAGACGGGGCTTGATGCGATTCATTCACAGCTCCTTGCGGAGATCCCGGAGGATCTCCTTCGTGCGATGTGCCGTAGCGGCCTGCGCCGCCATGCGGTCCATGACCTCGAGGTGGGTCGCCACCTCGACACGCGCGTCCAGATAGACCGCGCCGGTCAGGTACTCGCTGTAGACCATGTCCGGGAGTTCCGGCATGGCGAATCGGAAGAGCACGAAGGGCCCGTACGTCCCGGGGTGCGGCCCGTTGGCGAACGGGGCGACCTGGAGCGTCACGTTGGGCAGCTTCGTCGCCTCGAGCAGTTTGTCGATCTGCGCACGCATCACCTCCGGGCCGCCGACGGGGCGGCGCAGCACGGTCTCGTCCATGACCACCCACAGCCGGGGCGCGTCCTGACGGGTGAGCAGTCCCTGCCGTTCCATGCGCAGGGCCACATGACGCTCGATGTCCTCGGGGCTGGTCTGGCCGATGGCGCCCGAGCGCAGGACGCCACGCGCGTAGTCCTCGGTCTGGAGCAGACCGGGCACGAAGTGCGGCTCGTACTCGCGGATGAGCGCGGCCGCGCCCTCCAGGCTGACGTGCATCGAGAACCAGCCGGGCAGCACGTCGTGGAAGCGCTGCCACCAGCCCGGGCGGTTGGCGTCCTCGGCGAGCTGGACGAAGTCCTCGGCCTCCTGGTCGGAGACGCCGTAGGCCTTCAGCAGCAGTTGCAGGTAGGGGATCTTGAGCCCGACCTCGGCCATCTCCATACGGCGGACGGTGGCGGGGGCGACCCGGAGGATGCGGGCGGCCTCCTCGCGCTTGAGCCCGGCGCGTTCCCGCAGGTCCAGCAGGCGCCGACCGAGGACGACCTGGCCGACCGTCGGCGCGGACCGCGGTTCGCTCACGCTCCACCTCCACTGAGTCATATTCGGCGCGTCAAGGCATGTACGGGCGTCACAGCCACCAGCATGCTGACAGGCCAGCGGCGCCATTCGAAGACCTGATTCGAAGATCTGTACGGATACGAATACCGTGCGTACGGATCTCCGGTGATCCCAACTGGCGCCGCTCGACATGCTGTTGCGAGCAGTGTGCCACGGCCTCTCACCGCGTCACACAGCACTCTGCATTTTTCAGAGTGACACTTGCCAAGTGTTCACGACGGGGCGATAGTGGCAAGCGTGATTCCGTCCCCGCCCTTAGGAACAGACGCTGCCGAAGACCGCCCCCAGGGTCTCGGTGCTGTCGCGGGACTGGGGCCCGACAGGGCCGCTGCCCGGCGCCGGTTCCGATTCGAGCTGGCCGCGCATCCGGGTTCTCCCGCGCAGGCCAGACGCCTGACGAGGGCGCGGCTGACCCATTGGTCGGTCTGTGAGGACACCTGCGACTCGGCCGCCCTGGTGGTCTCCGAGCTGGTGACCAACGCCATCGTGCACACCGCGAGCAGCCGTGTGGTCTGCGAGCTGCACGACAACGACGACCTGGTGCGGATAGCCGTCCGTGACGAGGGCTGCGCGCCGGGTGAACCGCATCCGTCCCCGCAGCGCGGCGAAGAGGAGCACGGGAGGGGACTGCTCCTCGTCGACTCCCTCTGTCACGCGTGGGGCGCCCACGAGCACGGCCCCGGGCTGCTGGTCTGGGCGGAGCTGCCCCGCAAGGCGGACGAGCCCCGCACCGACGCGGGTCCGCGCAACGACCTGGGCTGGGGAGCCCGCCCCAAGCCGGTTCCCTCCGGGGAGCCCGGCCAGGGCGACGAGGCCGAGGAACACCACAGAGCGGCGCCCGAGGGGGCGGCCCGCGAGCACGGAGCGGGGGGCGCGGACGCATGGGCGTGAGGAGCGGGCCCGGCGGCCAGGTGCTGACCCTGGACACGCTGGTCCGCCTGGGGCGCGGGCTGCGGACACCGGGGACACCGCACAGGCTGGCCGTCCCGGAGGGGATGACGGCGCCGCTGGGCTGCGACGCGGTGCGGATACCGGCACTGCTGAGCGAGCAGCTCCTGTCCCGGCTGCCGCGGGTCGGGTGCGTGTACGCCGATGGCACGCACTGGTGGTGGCTCGTTCCCGCCGACTCCGACTACGCGCTCGAATGGCCCGTGCCCGCCCAGTACGCCACCGGGGCGCTTGTTCCGGACGCCCCGGTGGTGCCGTCCCTCGTGCACCGGGCCGAGGGGACGCTGCCCTACACGCCGCCGATACCGCTGTACCTGGCGCTGTGCCGGCTGACGGGGACGACACCCACGTGGTCCCGGCCGGTCAGCCCGGCGGGACAGGTCCCCTGACCGGACCGCCCACCGCGCCCGCTGGGCACGCGGAGTACGGCTCCCTGCCAGGCGCTCTGAGACCTGCGCCCGCTCGGCACTCTGACGCGAACCCCCTGCCGGCGCCCCGAGGCAGACCCCGGCGCCCCGAGGCAGACCCCCGCCCGGTGCCCTGAGGCGTGCGCCCGCTTGTTTTGTCCGCTTTTCTCTGCGCCCTGCCCAGGTCCCGTCCGCCCCCGCCATAGTGGCCCCGTCCACGATCGGGGGGAGGCCGGCGGTGGGGAAACGGCGTGGTGTCGAGCAGCCCGGCGTCTCCGAGTCGGAGCGACTGCTCTTCGGAGGGCCGCTGCGCTACGACACGGGGTGGAACTCGCACTCCGACGCTTTTCTGGAGCTGGGGTTCCGGGCCATGGTCGGCCGGCTGCCCTCGCTGCTCTCGGGGAGTCTGCGGCTCGCCTGGCAGGCCGACCGGCGGGCCGCGCGGATCGTGCTGGTCGCCGAGGTCGGCCGGGGACTGACCCAGGCCGTGAGCCTGCTCGCCGTCAACAGTGTGCTGGGGCGGCTGATCGGCGGGGGCGCCCTGGAGGACCGGCTGCGGGGCGCCGTGCCCGCGCTGGTGACGATGGCCGCCGTCATGGTCGTGGGAGCGCTGCTGCGGGCGGCGTCGACGTACGCCACGGGCCGGCTCGAACCCAAGGTCGAGCGGGTGGCGACCGAGCGGTACCTGGAGCAGGCGGCCACCGTGGAGCTGGCCGCGATCGAGGACCACGCCTTCCACAAGCTGCTGGACACCGCGCAGTACGGCGCCACCTCGGCCCGCCGGATGATCTCGTTCGCGACCCGGGTGGTGAACGCGATGATCTCGCTGGTCGCGGCGGCGGGCGTGCTGACCGTGCTGCACCCCGCGCTGCTCCCGTTGCTGGTCACGATGACGATCCCGAGGGGCTGGGGCGCGCTGACCATCGCCCGCCGCCAGTACGAGTCCTTCCACACCTGGGTGCAGCACGTACGGGCGGGCAGGCTGCTCGGCGCCCTGCTGATCGAGCCGGAGGCGGCGCCGGAGATCCGGGTCCACGGGGTGGGCCCGTTCCTGCTGAGGCACTACCGCGCGATGGCGGAGACGGCGGAGGCGGAGCAGGCCCGGCTGGCCCGGCTCGCCGCCCGTACGGGACTGATCGCGGCGGCCTGGACGGGCCTGGCCACGGTGGCGACGTACGCGACGCTCGGCGGGCTGCTGCTGGGGGGCGCGATGGCGCTGTCGGTGGCCGGCACGGCCGTGATCGCCGTGCGCACCGGCTCACAGAGCCTGAACACCCTGGTCGTCGAGATGAACGCGCTGCACGAGGAGGCCCTGTTCGTCGGGGACCTCCAACGGCTCTACGAGGAGGCCGCCAAGTGGGCCGTCCCGGCGGGCGGGACCGCGCTGCCGGACGACCCGCGCGAGATCCGCTTCGAGAACGTCACCTTCGGCTACCCGGGTGACACGGCCCGCCCCGCGCTCGACGACGTGACGCTCACCCTGCCGCTCGGCAAGATCGTCGCGCTGGTCGGCGAGAACGGCTCCGGCAAGACCACCCTGGTGAAGCTGCTGGCGGGCCTGTACACCCCCGACCGGGGCCGGATCCTGTGGGACGGGGTGGACGCGGCGCACGCGGACCGGCGGCTGCTCGCCGAGCGGGTCGCGATGGTCGCCCAGGACTTCAAGCGGTGGCCGTTCACCGCCCGCGTCAACGTGGCGGTGGGCCGCGCCTCGGCGCCGCTGACCGACGAACGGGTGTCCGGGGCGGTCGCGGAGGCCGGGGCCGGGGAGGTGCTGGCCGATCTGCCGCGCGGCCTGGACACGCTGCTGGCCCGCAACTTCAGCGGCGGGCACGAGCTGTCGGGCGGGCAGTGGCAGCGGCTCGGGATCGCCCGGGCCGCCTACCGGCGCGGGCGCATCCTGATCGTGGACGAACCGACGGCCGCCCTGGACGCCCGGGCCGAGCTGGAGGTCTTCGAGAAGATCCGCGCCCTGGCCGGCACCGGTCAGACGGTCGTCCTGATCACCCACCGGCTGGCGTCCGTACGGCACGCCGATCTGGTGCACGTCCTGGAGCAGGGCCGGCTGGTGGAGTCCGGCACGCCCGAGGAGCTTCTGGCCTCCGGTGGTGTCTACGCGGAGCTGTACTCGCTCCAGGCCGAGCAGTTCACGGCAAAGGTGCCCGCCGAGGAGGCGGGCTGACCTCATGCGAGGGCGTCGACCGCTGCCTCACCGCCGCGGACGATCACCAGGAACATGTCGGACGCGAGATCCATGACGACCTCCGCCTTCAGCCCTTCGAGTCGCCTCGCCTGCGCGAACTCCTCCGCCGGCCACGATCCACGCGGCCCGCCAGCGGGAAAGCGTTCGAGCACTGTTCGCCCGTTCACCACCCTGCACCTCCAGAAAGCGTGCGCTCATCCGTAGGAGCGCTTGTAGGAGTTAACGCCTTCCAGGCCCCGAAAGCCTCGGTGAGTTGCCGTACTGAGACGTAGTTGACACGGGTTCAGCGCGAAGCGTGAGATTCCGACTACTCAGCGGTCACTTCTGTCGCTTTCGGTATCAGTCCTCGTACTCATCGTGATATCGGATGCGCACACTGCCCGCAGGCGCCCCAAGAGCCGACGCACGCCCCTTGGGTTCCTCCCACTCCTCCTGCCGGCCCAGCGCGGTCAGGTCGAGGAGGCTGGTGGTGGAGCCGAGTCCGTCGAGGCCGCGCTCATACGTCGAGTACGTGTGGAAGACCCGGTCGCGATCGCGCAGGAAGCAGCTCATCCCGGGCCGCTCGGCCGGCTCCCCCGCGATCTCCAGGGTGGCCTCGAAGTCGCGGTTGAAGTCGCTGCCGTACGACGAGTACCAGGGCACGGTCCATCCCATCCGCGCCTTGAACGGCAGGATCTTCGTGTACGGCGCTCTCGACACGGCCGCGAACGCCGTCCCCCGTGCCTTCAGATGGGCGAGGTGCCCGATCTGGTCCAGGAAGGCGGAGCAGCTCCGGCAGCCCGCGTCCCATTCCGGGGCGAACATGAAGTGGTAGACGACGAGCTGGCCGCGCCCCTCGAAGAGGTCGAGCAGGGTGGCCTTGCCGTCGCCGCCCTCGAAGACGTACTCCTCCTCCACCTCGACCATGGGCAGTCTGCGCCGCTCGGCGTTGAGGGCGTCCCGCGCGCGCGTGGCCGCCTTCTCCCTGACCAGCAACTTCTCGCGCGCCGCGCGCCATTCGTCCCGCGAGACGATCTCCGGTAGCGCCATGGGGTCCCTCCCGTGCAACGGTCCGTCCGGGGTGGTGACCGCGGGGAGGGGCGGAACTCATCGGTGGCACGGAGGTTTTTCCTGCGGCTCCCGCGCACGGGGCTCTGACGGCGTGTGCGGTTACTGGCGGGTACGCAGGGTTTGTAAGATCAACTTCGACCACACGCAAGCCCACCATGGGGGAAACAGCACATGGCCAAGCGCTTCTCCGTCCTGGCCGTCTCCGCGGCCGTCGCCGGCGGCATCTTCCTCACGTCCGTGCCCGCTCACGCCGCCGTCCCGGCCGACCGGGGCGAGGCGACGGTCAAGGCGGCCGTCACCTGCGACAAGAACCGGATGCGCCAGCAGATCGCCACCCTGAGGACCAAGGCCGCCAAGCTGAAGCAGCTGGGCGAGACCGCGGCGGCCAGGAAGGCGCTCAACGACGCGGCCGCCCTCCAGAACAAGCTCGACGCCTGCATCAAGGCCGAGGAGGACACGAGCAAGCCGTTCCCCGGCTAGGTTCCCGGTTCCGGCACGCGGTGCCGCCCGTCCCGTTCGGCGGACGGGCGGTGCCGCGTGCCGTCGCCGTCAGGGGCTGCCCGACTCCGTTACCCCTTGGGCGAGTTGGCCGACGACGTCCACGACTCCGTGCCCGAAGGCGGTCGGAGCGATCAGGATTCCGAAGACCAGGACGATGGCCACGGTCAGCTTCTCGTCGTTCCGGCTCCGCGCCTGCGTTCGCCGGCGCAGCCGCAGGACGATGATGACAGCGAGCAGTACGGCGACGTTGATCGTCAGCTCCATCCGGCCGGCCCTCCCCGTCAGGCGGATGTTCCCTCTGTCATATGTAGCGCGGAATCACCCGGCGCGACTGCCCGGTCACCCGCGGTTGGCGCCAAAGTGCTTGTTCACGACCGGAATTCAGGTGCTGTAGTCCTGGATCCGCCTGCCGTGGCTCCGGTCCAGCAGCGCGGGCATCCGCTCCCCCAGCTCCGCCACGACCGTGTCCACGTCGATGGTCAGCAGCTCCCGGTCCCGCATCAGCACACGGCCGTCGACGATCGTCGTGCGGACGTCGGAGGAGCGGGCGCTGTGGACGAGCGTCGCTGCGAGGTCGTGGACGGGCTGGGTGTGCGGCCCGGTCAGGTCCACCAGGATGATGTCGGCGCGGCGGCCGGGTGCGATGCTGCCGACCCGGTCGCCGAGTCCGACCGCGCGGGCGCTCTGGAGGCTTGCGTGGTGCAGGGCCTGACGGGACGTCAGCCACCGTGGGTCGCCGGTGGTGGACTTCTGGATCAGCGCGGTGAGCGCCATCGACTCCCACACGTCGAGGGAGTTGTTGGAGGCCGCCCCGTCCGTGGCGAGCCCCACGGGGATGCCGAGGTCGTGCAGGGCGCGCACCGGTGTGGTGGTGGGCCAGGCGAACTTCAGGTAGCCGCGGGGCGCGGTCGCGACGGCCGTACGCCCCGCCGCACTTGCCAGCAGGGGCAGGTCGCGGTCGAGGATGCCGCTGCCGTGCGCGATCAGGACGTCCGTGTCGAGGATGCCGGTGCGCCGCAGCACCTCGATGGGCGTGACGCCGTGCCTGGCGAGGCTGGCCTCGGCCTGGTCGCGGTTCTCGGAGGCGTGGAGGTGGACGGGCAGGCCGTGCTCGCGGGCCAGCGCGGCGGTCGCTGCGAGGTCGGTGTCGTCGACCGTGTAGGGCGCGTGCGGGGCGAGTGCGGTGGTGATGCGGCCACCGGCGGCACCGCGGTACCGCAGCGCGAACTCCAGTGACGCCTCCCGCCCTTGGGCTCCCTGGGAGGAGAAGTACGCCTGGCCGAGGTGGGCGCGGATACCGCACTCCTCGACGACCGCGGCGACGGCGTCCATCGCGAAGTAGTGGTCGGCGAAGCAGGTGACCCCGCCCCGGATCATCTCGGCGCAGGCCAGCCGCGCCCCCAACTCCACGTCCCGCTCGGTGAGGTTGGACTCGACGGGCCAGACGACGTCGTTGAACCACTCCTCGGTCGGCAGGTCCTCGGCGATGCCGCGCAGCGCGACCATGGGCGCGTGGGTGTGGCAGTTGACGAGCCCGGGAAGGGCGATCTGCCCCCGTGCGTCGATGCGTTCCGCCGCGGGCAGTTCCGCGGCCCGAGCACTGCTGGTCACCGAGGCGACGACACCGTCCCGTACGACGATCGCGGCGTCCCGCTCGAACCCGATCCGCTCGTGATCGTCGTGCGTGAGCACGGTACACGGGGAGATGATGAGACCTGCGGGAGAAGGCGTCATACAGGCACCGTACGACGCGGTCGTGCCCTCGCAGTGGGTGGACCGCGCATCCCGTCGCCGCTCTGTCGCGGCGGCGCGGGCGCGTGCACCCTGGCCTCACCACAGCCCGTCGTACGCCTTGCGGAAGGGGTCCGGCATGCTCGTCGGCACCTGGAACCTCGAGAATCTGATGCTGCCGCGCAGCGGCGACGGCGCTCCGGCGACCGAGGCCGAGTACGAGGCGAAGGTGGCGGCCCTCGCCTCCGTGATCGCCGCGCTCGACCCGGCGCTGCTCGGCGTCCAGGAGGTGGTGCAGGAGGAGGCGCTCGCCGACCTGGCCAAAGCTGTCGGCGGTGAGTGGCACATCGCGCTCTCCCGGCACGCGGACCGCAGGGGCATCCGGGTCGGTTTCCTCAGCCGTACTCCGCTGCGGACGCGGCGGGACACCCATGTGTTCGCGGAGGGGCTGCGTCCCGTGCAGGGCGACGACGGCACCGCGCCCGGTCCGCACGACCGCGAGACCAGCCGTGGCTTCCTCGCGGTGGAGACGGACACCGGTGACGGGGTGCTGCACGTGGCGGTCGCCCATCTCAAGTCGAAGCTGCTGTCGTACCCGGCGCCCCCGGGCAAGAGCCGCTTCCAGCCGCACGACGAGGCCGAACGGGCCCGCTTCGGCGCCTACGCCCTCTACCGGCGGGCGGCCGAGGCGGCGACCCTGCGTGCCGTCGCGGACTTCCTGCTCGAAGGCGCCGGGACCGAACGGGACGTGATCGTCCTCGGCGACATGAACGACGTCGTCGACGCCGCCACCACGCAGATCCTGCTCGGCCCGCCCGGCTCGGAGCTCGACAGGCCGCGTGCGTTCCACAAGTCCGACCTGGGCGATCCGTTCCGGCTGTGGGACATCGCCCCGTGCATACCCGAGGAGCGCCGCTTCTCCCGGGTCAGCTTCGGACGGGCCGAGCTGATCGACCACGTCCTGGTGAGCCACCGTCTGGCCGGGCGCATCGCGGAGGCCGGGACGGGACTGCCCGGGCACCGGGACGACGCCCTCGTCCTGCCGTCGGTGGGCGAGGACCCGAGGCAGCGGGTGGGCACGCCCGGCTCGGACCACGCCCCGGTGTGGGTACGGGTGTGACTCCTAGCGGGTGGGCGGGAGTTCGGGCCGCCTCAGCCCGACCCGCATCCGTCCCCGGTCGAGCCGGCCGACTTCGTCGAGGAGTTCGGCGAGCCGACCGACCTGTTCCGAGGCGAGCCGTCCGGAGTCGTCGAGGTGGACGGCGCACGCGGTGGTCGTGTCGACGATCCGCTCCAGCACGGCGACGATCTCGTCGGCCCCCTCCGAGTGCCGGGCCAGCGCGGGCAGTTCGGCGGCGGCGACGGCGATGGCGGTACGGGCCTCGGCGAGCGCCCGGTAGGCCTCGCGACGGAGGGTCCAGCGCAGGGGGCGGGTGTCCGTGTCCTGGGTGAGGGTGTCGCCTGCGGCCGCTTCGGCACCCCGTGGGCCGGTCCGCCCGGTCTCCCGGGGACCAGGCCGGCGCTCGGTCTCCTCCAGGACGTGCGCGAGGTACGCCTGCGCGGCCCCGCCCGCCGCGGCCAGCCGGGACCGTACTCCCCCGCCCCGCTGCCCGGGCATCGGCAGGTGTCCCACGATCAGCACGATGGCGCAGGCGAGCAGTGTCTCGGTGATGCGGCCGGCGGAGGCCTGCGGCTCGCCGCCGACCATGACCAGCGCCAGGACGAGGACCGTGACGACGGCGGTCTGCGCGGCGAAGTGCCGGGTGGCCACCGGGATGAGCGCCCCGCTGACGGCGACCAGCGCGACGAGCCCCTCGGGCCGCGGCAGCACGAGCGCGAACCCGGCGAAGACCAGCGCGCCCAGGACGGTCCCGGCGGCCCGGCACAGCACCCGGGAGGCGAGCGGTCCGAGGTCGGGCTTGACGAGGAAGACGGCGGTGGCGGGCAGCCAGTACCAGTGCTCGTGCTCGCCGTACCAGTGCGCGTGGTGCAGGGCCTGTGCGACGGCGACGCCGGCCCCGAAGCAGAGGGCGACCCGCAGCCCGTACTCCCGCCCGCCGGCCCCGAGGACGGACCGCAGCAGGTCCCGGACGGTGCGCCGGCGCGTGTGCAGGTCCCCGCCCCGCCCCCGGTCGAACGCCTCGGCGGCCCGCAGCAACGCGTCGTCGAGCGCCCGCAGCGCGGGCCGGGACCGGTCGGGCGCCGGCAGCGGCCCGGTCCGCGTGTTCTCCCGTACGGCGGCGGCGAGCCGCCGGGGCCCCGCGGAGGCCCGTCCGGGCACCGCCTCCGCCGCCCAGGCGAGCGCGGTGGCGGCCTCGGCGAGCGGCAGCGCGGCCGCGTACTGCGCGTGCAGCCGCCGCTCGGCGGCCGAGCTCGCGTACCGCCGCAGCCGGGGCCCGGTGAGTGCGTCCTGCGCGTGGTCGAGAGCGGCGGTGAGCGCGACGCGGCGGGCGGTGGCGTGTTCGGTGCCCGCGGCGTCGAGGAGGTCGGCGACGGCGTCGTACACCCCGGCGACGGCCTCCCGCTCCCCGTCGAACCGGAAGTCCCCGGCGAGGGCGCCGGGGGTGGGCAGCAGGAGCCGCAGGGCGAGCAGCCAGCAGGCCCCGCCGAGATAGGCGACGGCCCGCAGCCACCCCTCCTCCGGCAACGGCATGCCCGCGCCGATCGCCGACGCGACGAGCAACTGCGTGCCGGCCGCGGAGGCCACGGGTCCGACGGCGCTGATGCCGCCGGCGATCAGCCCGACGAGGGTGAGCAGGACGGTGAGGGCCACGGCCCCCGTGTACTCCCCCGCGTACGTCCCGACGACCATGCCGACCGCGCCCGCGAGCGCGGGCACGCCGATCCTCGTCACGGAGACCCGCCTGCTCCCGGGCCGGTCGTTGATCCCGGCGAGCATGGCCGCGATGGCGGCGACGACACCGACCGAGGTCTGCCCGACGAGCACGGCGACGAGAAGGACCGGCCCGGCGGACAGGGCTCCCCGTACGACCGCGTTCCACGGGATCGGGCCCCGCTGAGCACGGAGGGCATGGGCGAGCCAGGGCGGTGGGGCGAGCGGCACGGGGCTCCTGTCGTCTGGTCGGGGCGGGGTACGCCTCCGGGCGACGGTGGCCGGGCGTCGGGCTGTGGTGTCCACGGTAGACGGCGTTCCCGGACGGGTCGGGGCGCTCGTGTTACCCGTGTGTGACGATGCATGCAAAAGCCACGTTCTTTATGAACGCAACCCTGCGCGGCCGCCTCTAACGGCGTGCCCGGATCTCGCCCGGGAGGGCGCATGCCGGTCGGGCCCGGAAATTGGGATGCGGTCCCGTCCCCCCGGCCCCGATGATCGCAAGGTTGTCCGCCGTTCGTCACAGGAGTCCACGTGATCCAGCGAGTCACCGCCCCGGGTCTCTTCCCGCCGCCGACCTACTCCCACGCCTCCGTCGTCGAGGCGGGCACGAAGCTCGCGTTCCTCGCCGGGTCCGTTCCGCTGGACGCCCGGGGGAATCTCGTGGGCGAAGGGGACCCCGCCCGGCAGGCCGAGCAGGTGATCGCCAACCTGCGGGAGCAACTGCACGCCGTGGGAAGCGGCTTGGAGCACGTGCTGGCGACCGACGTGCACGTCGTGAGCAGCGAGCCCGCGGTGCTGTCCGCCGTGTGGGAGGTCGTCGAGGCGTCCGGGCTGAGCACCGGTCCGCACTCGTCGACGCTCATCGGGGTCGCCTGCCTCGGGTACACCGGCCAGTTGGTGGAGATCACGGCGACGGCCGTGGTGCCGGAGGTGCCGGCGCGGTGAGCGCGGTCGTCATCCGCCGGGCCACCGCTCCGGACGCCTCCGCCGCGGCCGACGTGTACCTGCGCTCCTTCGCCGCCGCGTTGCCGACGGTGCGACGGCCGCGGTCCGACGAGGAGGTGCGCGCCTACATCCGGGACGTCGTCGTGCCGCTGCGCGAGACCTGGGTCGCCGAGGAGTCCGGGAGCGGCGCGATCGTCGGCCTGATGGTCCTCGCCGGGGATCTGCTGTCCCAGCTCTATCTCGACCCCGACTGGCGGGGGCGCGGCATCGGCGACCGGTTCGTCGCGCTCGCCAAGGAGCGCAGCCCGCGGGGGCTGAGCCTGTGGACCTTCCAGGTCAACGGGCCGGCCCACCGCTTCTACGAACGGCACGGCTTCGTCGAGGCCGAACGCACCGACGGCAGCGGCAACGAGGAGCGGGAGCCGGACGTGCGGTACGTCTGGCGCCCCTGAGCGGGGCCGGATCGGTGCGGATCAGTCCGACCGCGCCCCCCACACCCGCCGCTTCGGCACCGGCCTGGCATAGCCGCCCACCCGGCTGGTGCTGAGCCCCAGTGCCACCAGCGACTCCGCCAGTTTCACCGCCGCGCCCACCCCGTCGACCACGGGAAGCCCCAGCTTCTCCCCCACCGTCCGCTGTAGTCCGGTCATTCCGGCGCACCCCAGCACCAGCACCTCGGCGCCGGCTTCCCGGGCCCGTTCGGCCGCCGCGAGGAAGGCGGTCTCGGTGCGTTCCTCGTCGCCGAGGTCCAGCACGCCGAGGCCGGTGCCGACCACCGCCGCGCAGTTGCGGCCGACCCCGGCCAGCTCCAGGCTGTCCTCGATCTGTCCGCAGGACCGCTCCAGCGTGGTCACCACGCCGTAGCGCCGGCCCAGCAGACAGGCGAGATGGGCGGCGGCCTCGGTGATGTCGACGACCGGTACGCCCACCAGTTCCCGGACGCCCTCCCGTCCGTGCTCGCCGAAGCCGGCCATGACGACGGCGTCGTAGGAAGGACCCTCGTACGTGCGCAGCAGGTCGATGACCGCCGCCGCGGAGAGGTAGCTGTCGAGCCAGCCCTCCGCGGACTCGGGGCCCCACGCGGGGGTGAGCCCGAGCACGGTGGTGCCCGGGCCTGCGGCGGCCCGGGCACCTCGTGCGATCTCCTCGGTCATCTCCTGCGTGGTGTTGCAGTTGGTGACGACGATGCGCACCTCTCTCAGACCTCCACGGCCTCGGGGACCGGGCGAGCCGGTCGCTCGCTGCGGCACAGCAGCGCGTACAGGCCGGCCGCGAGGGCCGTACCGATGAACCAGGAGTACGGGGCCACGTCGCTGAACGCCTTCACCAGGGCGAGGACGCCCGCGACACCGGCCGCCGGCAGGAACGCCCACAGCGCCCTGGGGTTGACGCCCTTGCGGTAGTAGTAGCGGGAGCCCGGCTCGGCCCTGAAGAGTTCGTCGACGTCGACGCGGCCCTTCTTGACCCAGTAGTAGTCGAGCATGATCACGCCGAACAGGGGGCCGAGGAAGGCGCCGAGGCCGCCGAGGAAGTAGTTGACGACCGTGGGGTTGGAGAAGAGGTTCCACGGGGTCACGACCAGGGCGGCGACCGTGCTGATCATGCCGCCGACCTTGAAGGTGATCTTCTGCGGCCAGACGTTGGCGAGGTCGTAGGCCGGGGAGACGAAGTTGGCGACGATGTTGACGCCCATGGTGGCGATGGCGAAGGTGAGCGCGCCCAGGACCATCACCCAGGTGTTGCCGACCTTGGCGACCAGCTCGGCCGGATCGGTGATGGCCTGCCCCCAGACCTCGAGCGAGCCCGCGGTGACGATCACGGAGACGACCACGAAGGCCGTGGAGTTGATCGGCAGGCCCCAGAAGTTGCCGCGGCGGACCGTCCGGTAGTCCGGTGCGAAGCGGGAGAAGTCGCAGAAATTGAGCATCAGCGTGCCATAGGTGGCGAGGATCAGGCCGATCGCGCCGAACCACTGCCGCCACTGCTCGCCGACGGAGACCGGGTGCGGGGTGGTGGTGAGCGAGATGCTCCAGCCGGCCTTGGCCAGCACCCAGACCGCCAGCGCGATCATGACGAGCCAGATCGCCGGGCCGCAGAAGTCCTGGAACTTGCGCACCGACTCCATGCCCTGGCTGATGATCAGCGCCTGGATCAGCCACAGGGAGAGGAAGGAGACCCAGCCGAGGGCGTCGAGACCGAGGAAGGAGCTGTGCGTCCAGGACTCCAGGCCGGGCCAGGCGGCCAGCAGCATCACGTTGACCGCGACGGAGGCGAGGTAGGTCTGGATGCCGTACCACATGATGGCGATCACGGCCCGGATGAGGGCCGGGACGTTGGCGCCCCACACGCCGAAGCTGATGCGGCTGACCACGGGGAACGGCACGCCGTGGCGCTGGCCGATCTTCCCCATCCAGTTCATGCCGACGTAGATGAGCACGAAGCCGACGAGCAGGGAGGTGAAGACCTGCCAGACGTTCATGCCGAGGACCAGCAGACCGGCCGCGAAGGTGTAGTTGCCGAGGTTGTGGACGTCGGACATCCACATGGCGAAGAGGTCGAAGACCTTCCAGTTGCGCTTGCCGGCGGGCGCCAGGTCTTCGTTGGTGAGCCGTGGATCGGGGACGAACGCTGGTGCGCCGGTGACTTCGGCACGGTCGGCGAGGGACACAGAACCTCCAGGGACGGGAGGGACAGGAGGAGGGCGGCCGCCTGGCAACCAGTTTTGGTATACCAAACTGCCGACATAGTCCCGCCGTCAAGAGTTCTGACCGATGTCGCGTCCGTTAACGCTGCGTAAAAGAGCTCCGGCGCCAACGACTGCTCGCGCGTCGGAGAAGATGGCTCCATGAGCTCCACGACGAACACCGAGCCCCTCGGCGCCGTCCGCGAACGCGTCCTGGCCACCCTGCGGCAGGAGATCATCGCCGGCGGACTGCGGCCGGGCGACCGACTCGTCGAGCGGGAGCTCGCCGACCGCTTCGGAGTCTCCCGGGTGCCGGTCCGCGAGGCGATCCGCGCGCTGGTCGCCGAGGGCTTCGTCCACTTCGAGACCCCCCGCCGCACGGTCGTACGGCGGCTGACCCCGAACGACGTCAAGGAACTCTTCGAACTGCGCGAGGCCTTGGAGGTGTACGCCGCCGGTCTGGCCGCGGCCCGGGCGACCCCGGAGGACCTCGCCGCGGTGGAGCGGCTCCTCGACCTCGCGGCGACCGCGACGGAGGCGGGCGACGCGGAGACCATCACGGACGTCAACAGCCGGCTGCACGACAGCATCGTGGCGATGGCTCGCAACAGCCTGCTGGTCGAGGCCCTGGAACCGGTTGCGGGCCGGCTGCGCTGGATGACCCGGCGCAACGAGGAGTGGCACCAACTCCTCGTCGAACACCGCGACTTGTACGAGGCGATCGCCTCGGGCGACCCGGACCGGGCCCGCGCGCACGCCCTCGCGCACGTACGCACCAACTACGAGTCGACGGTACGGCAGCTGTTCGGGGAGTCCGCCGGGACGATCTAGGTGTGCGCGCGGCGGGCGTACCTGTCGGTCGCCGCCACCAGCGCGGCCGTACCCAGTTCCCCGGCGTTGTGCCCGCCGCCGTCGATCACCGTCAACTCGCTGCCCGGCCAGGCGTGGTGGAGCCGCCAGACGGTGCCGAGCAGATTGCCGAGGTCGAGGCTGCCCTGCACGAGGGTGCCGGGGATGTCCTTCAGCAGGGGGGCGTCACGCAGGACGACACCCTCGTCGTTGCCCTCGCCCAGGAAGTGGTCGTTGCCCCAGTAGTGGGTGACGGTCCTGGCGAAGCCCTGACGGAACACCGGGTCCTCGTACCGTGGCACCGAGCGCGGCGGGGCGGGCTCGATCGCGGTCTCCCAGTCGGTCCACGCCCGCGCCGCCCGCGCCCGCACCTCGGGATCGGGCGATTCGAGCAACCGGTTGTAGACGGCGGCGAGGTTCCCGGACCGCTCCTCCACGGGCAGCTCCCCCACGAACCGCTCGAACGCCTCCGGGAACATCTTCCCAAGTCCCCTGGTCAACAAGGCCACTTCGGGATTCGAGCCGGTCGCGACCCCGGTCAGCACCATCTCCGTCACCACGTCCGGATGCGTCTGCGCGTACCGCAGCCCGAGCACCGACCCGAACGACACACCCCACACCAGCCACCGGCCGATCCCCAGATGCCGCCGCAGCGACTCCAGGTCCGCGATGAGATGCGGCAGCGTGTTGACACGCATGTCGGTCGCGTACGCGCTCGCGGGCGGCGTCGACCGCCCCGCGCCCCGCTGGTCGAGCAGCACGATCCGGTAGGCGGCGGGATCGAACAGCCGCCGCGCCCACGGCGAACAGCCGGACCCCGGACCCCCGTGCAGCACCACCGCCGGCTTGCCGTCCGGGTTTCCGCAGGTCTCCCAGTACACGCGGTTGCCGTCGCCGACGTCGAGCATGCCGTGGTCGTACGGTTCGATCTCCGGGTAGAGAGGCATCCGGCGACCCTATCCGTCGTACGGGGGCCTCGTCCTGTCGCTTTCGGCGGTACGGCCCCGCAGTCCCGCCGCCTCGGCCGCCGTACCCAGCACCTCCCTCAGCATCCCGGGCGTGAGCTTGCCGGTGAAGGTGTTGCGCTGGCTGACGTGGAAGCAGCCGAAGAGCTCGAGTCCGTCGAGCGGGACGCGCGCCCCGTGTCCGAAGGCGGGGCGCGGCCGGGGCACGCTCCAGCCGGCCGCCGCGAAGGCGGGCAGCGCGGCCTGCCACCCGAAGGCGCCGAGCACGACCACGGTACGGAGCGTGGGCCTGAGCAGGTTCAGCTCCTGGACGAGCCAGGGCCGGCAGGTGTCCCGTTCGCCGGGGGTGGGCTTGTTGGCGGGCGGTGCGCAGTGCACGGGCGACGTGACCCGCACGCCGTACAGCTCGAGTCCGTCGTCCGCGGTCACGGCGGTCGGCTGCGAGGCAAGGCCGATGTCGTACAGCGCCTGGTACAGCACGTCCCCGGAACGGTCGCCGGTGAACATCCGCCCGGTGCGGTTACCGCCGTGCGCGGCCGGAGCGAGCCCGACGATCAGCATCCGCGCGTCCGCGGGCCCGAAGCCGGGCACCGGCCGCCCCCAGTACGTCCAGTCGGCGAACGCGGCCCGCTTGGTCCGGGCCACCTCCTCCCGCCAGTCGACCAACCGCGGGCAGGCACGACAGCCGGAGATCCGGCGGTCGAGATCGTCCAGGGCGTTCACGGGTCCACGGTACGGGCAGGTCGCCGGGGTGGCGGGGGCCGGGGCAGTCGCGGGTCGTCGGGCCGGGGCGGTGGTGGCCGGGCGGCGCTGCGGGGTACCGCCCGGAAAACCCACCGAAGGCGCACGGCCCCGGGTATTAAGGTCGAAGCCATGGCTGTGGAACGTACGGACGACAACGAAACCGGTGGGGCGGGCCGGGCCGACGAACCGGCCGACGGTCCCGGCGCCGAGGCACCGGACCCGAAGGTCGCCGCCGCCGTCGCCGCCGCGGTGGCCGCCGGGCCGCAGAACGGCGAGACGGTGCGCACCGACAGCTGGATCTGGTCCGTGCGGCTGGTCAAGACCCGTTCCGCGGGGGCCACCGCCTGCCGGGGCGGGCATGTGCATGTGAACGGCGAGCGCGTGAAGCCCGCCCACTCCCTGCGCGTCGGCGACGAGGTGCGCGTCCGCCAGGAGGGACGGGAGCGGATCGTCATCGTCAAGCGTCTGATCCGCAAGCGGGTCGGCGCCCCCGTGGCCGCCCAGTGCTACGTCGACAACTCTCCCCCGCCGCCGCCCCGTATTGCCGTCGCCCCCGCCGGTATCCGCGACCGCGGCGCCGGCCGCCCGACCAAGCGCGACCGCCGCGAGCTGGAGCGTCTGCGCGGCCTGGCGGAGGGCAACCGCCGTACCCGCTTCGGCGGACCGGGCGGACCGGCCGACTTGAGCGGACCCGACGCTCCGGAGGGTGCAGGCGCCCCGGACGAGACAGGCGACTCGGGCCAGGCACGTCGTCCGGACCGGACCCGGCGTTCGGGCCGGGGCGGGAGCGCGGGCCGAAGCGGGCGCTCGCGCTGAGCCGGACGCGGAAGCGGTAGCCCGCACACGGGCAGCGGAACCGGGGCCCGGACTCGGGCCGGACACGGCCCCGGCATTGGCACCGGACCCGGACCCGGTTATGGACTCGGAAACAGGAGCCCCGGAACCGATACCGCAGCCGGCACCCGTCGGTCACCACGCTGAGACCGGTCCCCTCCCCGAAGGGCAGGGCACCGGTCTCAGCGCAGTGACCGTGGGCGGTCGCGCTCGTCATGCCCGTCGTCGCACCAGCCGCAGCAGGTCCGCGTTGTGTCCTCGCCGGGCCCAGGCGATCAGGGCCAGCGGGATGATCAGGATGAGGGGAGTCGCCGCGTTCTCCCCGTCGAAGCTGGTGAGCTGGACGACGAACGCGCCGACCATCAGCCCGCTCAGCGCCGTGGCCGCCACCGACTGAAGCACCGGGATCAACAGGGCGATCCCGCCGGCCGCTTCGAGCACGCCGATGGTGTACATGCCCGCGCTGCCCCAGCCCATCTTGTCGAAGCCCTCGGCGGCCGACGGGTGCGCGATCAGCTTGGGGAGCGCGCTGGCGATCACGTAGAAGAGGGCGAGCACGACCTGAAGGGTGCGCAGGGCGATCCGGGCCCGGCGGCCACGGGCGGTCGGGGACTCGGCGATGACGGGGGAGGCGGTGGAAGCGGCGGTGCCGGTGACGGGGACGGTGGTCTCGGACATCGGGGTCTCCTGTGGGAAGCGGTCCGTGCTGCTGTCACAGGGGTAGACCCGCACCCGCAGCCGAACTCATCGCCGCCGCGCGATCGATTTCCCGCCGGCACCGGGCCTCAACTCACCCCGCCCCATCCGCTACCGGCACCGCCCGCGCCCATATCCGGTCCTCCGTCAGATACCGGTCCACGCGCAGCCCCGCCTCCCCCAGCGCCTCCTCGAACTGCTCCCGCGTCAGGGGACGGGCCCGGAACGTCTGTGTCCAGGTGGCGTCCGGGAACTCGTACTCCACGTGGACCGAGTTGACGCCCGGCGCCACCGGTTCCGACGACACGATCCGAACGGTGAACCCGGCTGGGTCGACCCGCTCACGCGGCAGACCGGTGTGGTAGTCCTCGCCCTCCCGCTGGATCAGCACACAGCCGTCCGGCGCGACATGCCGGGCGCAGGTGCGCAGCATCCCGCGCCGCACCTCCAGGTCGGCGTTGTGCACGAGGAACGACGCAAGCAGCACCACGTCGAACGTCTCGCCCAGGTCGAGGTCCTCGATCGGTCCGCATATCGTGCGCGCTCCCCGCACGCGCTCCAGCATCTCGGCGGACTCGTCCACCGCGGTGACCGTGAATCCCCGCTCCAGCAGCGGACCCGTCACGCGTCCCACGCCACTGCCCAGCTCCAGGATGCTCGCCCCCGCCGGCACCGCCGCGGCGACGATGTCCGGCTCCGCTCCCACGGGCAGCCGTGAGTAGAGCTCGACCGCGCATCCGTCCGGGGTGATCGCTCCCGGTCCCGTCCCCTGATGTCCCGCTCGCCTCTTCAACTCCATACCCGCCCAACGGCCGGTCTCCGCACGGCCGTTCCCCCCTCGCACAAATTCACCCGTCCGAGCTACGGGGAATCCAGCCGCGCACTGCTGTCGGAGGGGCCGTCCGCGTCCGCCCCCTGGCGGAACCACCCGAGCCCGCCCCCGCGAGCCACCCACACCTGGCCCGGCGAAACCCTCCTCACCCGGTCCTGGCGCAGCCCTCCGCACCCGGTCCCGGCGGACCCGCCCCGCCCCCGCCCTACAACCAAAACCACCCGTGCCCGACATACCAATGCCCGCCACCTCGCAGGTGATCCCCCACGGCCCGCTCCAGCACCGTCCGCCGCGGCAGGTTCTCCGGCGGCAGCTCCGGGTCCCCGAACACGAACTGCACCGGCTCGGTGTCCTCCGGCTCCGGGTCCTGGGGAGCGATCCGGAAACGTTCCTGGAAGCGGACGATGTTGGAGTCCGCGGGCAGGTACTCCTTCAACTGCGGATCGAGCAACCAGGAATGGCACAGCGCGGCACGGTACGGCTCGTCCGCGAAGTGCCGGGCGAAGAACTCGGCGGCCAGGGCCAGCGAGCGATCGCAGGCCTCCGGTGACAGCGGGCCGAGGAAGTCGGGGATGTGCAGGCTCAGACACGGCGTGCCGGGGGCGAGGTCCAGCCCGGCCGCCGCGAGCGTCCTGCTGTGCCACGCCCCGTACCGCGTCCGCTCGAACTGGAGTCGCCCCAACTGGTACAGCTCGCCCCGCGAGTGCCGGGTCAGCCAGCGCGGTGACTGCACACCCGCCCTGCCGTACCGCCTGCGGTGCACGGCCATGTTCCGCCCGAGGTCGGCGAGGGTGCGCCGGGACACCTCGTCCGGGATGCCGCGTGAGCGGTGGTACGCGCGCGTGTGGGGCAGCGCCGCGACGAACACGTAGGCGGGGAAGCAGCGTTGGAGGGCACCGGCCGGCCAGTCGAGCTCGGGCAGGACGACCGGGTCGTCGGCCCTGCCCATGTCCCGGACCAGTTCGTCGACGGAGTGTTCCAGGAACCTCCGCAGCTCGGGGTCGTCCATGACCCGTCGGCCCATCCGCACGAGTTCGTTGACGTCCTCGTGCGGTACGGCGAGTTCCACCAGCACCTCGGCCAGTTCGTCGGCGTCCGGCAGCACGCGGTGCCCCCCTCTTCGGCCCTGTGGTCGACGTCCGTTCCGAAGAGTACGTTGCAAAGAGAGGAGTGGTGATCCCGATGCGTACGGGCAGTGAGCCGAGGACAGCGCGCAGTGCACTGCGGGCGCGGTTCTGGCTGAGCGTGTGGGGGCTGGTCTGGGCGATCTTCGGCACGGTCGCGTTCGCGCTGGCCGGCCGTCCCGGGTGGGCGATCGCCTGCGGTGTGCTCTGGCTGGTGATCACCGTCGACACGACGATGATCCTCCGGCACATCCGCCAGGGCCCGCACTACCAGCCGGGCCCCGGCGTCCCGCCGTACCGGCCACCGGAGAACCGCCCCCGGTGACTGCTGCGGACCGCGGGAGAGCCGCCCCGGTGGCCGTCCGGGACCGACGGTGGACCGGCGCGCCACGGCACCCGGTCAGAAGCCGGAGCGCACCGCGGCCCGTCAGGAGTCGAACCGGGCCGCCTTCAGGAACTCCGGATTCGGGTCCAGCGCGGCCGCCAGCCGGAAGTGCCGCCTGGCCTGGTCGGACCGCCCCTGGCGCTCATAGGTGCGGGCGAGCGCGAAGTGGGCGAAGGCGTTGTCCGGCTCGCGCTCCAGGACGATGGTGAACTCCAGCTCGGCGGGGCGCAGTTGCGCGGCGGCGAAGAAGGCCCGCGCGCGCAGCAGCCGGGCCGCGGTGTTCTCCGGGTGGGCGGCGATGACGGAGTCGAGCAGCTTCACCGCGCCCCGCGGGTCCCGCGCGGAGAGCAACTGCTCGGCTGCGCGGTAGTCGATGACATGGGTCTCCGGAGTACGTCCGGTCGATCCGCTGGTCTCGGGCACGGCAGAGTCCTTCCCTCACTGGAAGGGTTCAACGCCCGGACCGGGGGACGCTATTCCTCGGACGCCCCGGAGGCACGCGCCCGGCGCACCAGCTCGTCCCACACCTCGCGCACCCGTCGGTGCAGCTCTTCGAGGGGTACGTCGTTGTCGATCACGACGTCCGCGATCTCCAGGCGCTTCTCGCGCGTCGCCTGTGCGGCCATACGCGCGCGTGCGTCCTGCTCGGTCATGCCGCGCAGCCGGACGAGCCGGTCGAGCTGGGTCTCGGGGCTCGCGTCGACGACGACCACGAGGTCGTAGAGCGGGGCGAGGGCGTTCTCCGCGAGGAGCGGGACGTCGTGGACGACGACGGCGTCATCGGCGGCGGCCGACTCCAGCTCACGGGAGCGGGCGCCCACCAGGGGATGCACGATGGAGTTCAGCACGGCGAGCCGGTCGGGGTCGGCGAACACGATGGAGCCCAGCCTGGGCCGGTCGAGGCTGCCGTCCTCGGCGAGCACGTCCTCGCCGAAGGCCGCCACGACCGCGGCGAGGCCGGGCGTGCCCGGCGCGACGACCTCGCGCGCGATGCGGTCCGCGTCGATCAGGACGGCGCCGTGCTCCACGAGGAGCCTCGACACCTCACTCTTGCCGGCGCCGATACCGCCGGTCAGGCCCACCTTCAGCATGCCCGGAAGCCTAGACGCTCCGCGCGTGTCAGTTGTCGCCTTCCCGTTCCGCCAGGAAGCGCTCGAACTCCAGGCCGATCTCGTCCGCCGACGGGATGTCCACGGGTTCGGCGAGCATGTTGCCCCTGGTCTCCGCGCCGGCCGCCGCGTCGTACTGGTGCTCCAGGCCCTGGACGAGGGCCACGAGGTCCTCGTCGCCCTCCTGGATCTGCCGGTCGATCTCGGTCTGGGTCCGGTGGGCGTCGGTGCGCAGGGCGTGGGCGACGCCGGGCAGGACCAGGCCGGTGCCGGCCGTGATGGCCTCCAGGACGGTCAGGGCGGCGTCCGGGTAGGGCGAGCGGGCGATGTAGTGCGGGACGTGCGCCGCGACGCCCAGGACGTCGTGACCGGCCTCCATGAGCCGGTACTCGACCAGGGCCTCGGCGCTGCCGGGCACCTGCGCCTCCTCGAAGGGGCTGCGGTGGCCGGGGACGAGGTCGTGGCGGTTGCCGTGCGGGGTGAGCCCCACGGGGCGGGTGTGCGGTACACCCATGGGGATGCCGTGGAAGTTCACGGACAGCCGCACCCCGAGCCGCTCCACGATCTGCTGGACGGCCGCGGCGAAGCGCTCCCACTCCACGTCCGGCTCCGGGCCCGACAGCAGCAGGAAGGGCGCTCCGGTGGCGTCCTGGACGAGCCGCACCTCGATGGTGGGCTCCTCGTAGTCGGTCCAGCGGTCGCGCTTGAAGGTGAGCAGCGGACGGCGGGCGCGGTAGTCCACGAGCCGGTCGTGGTCGAACCGGGCCACGAGCTGGTTGGGCAGCGAGTCGAGCAGCCGGTCGACGATCTGGTCGCCGGTCTCGCCCGCGTCGATGTATCCGTCGAAGTGGTAGAGCATGACCAGACCGGCCGACTCCTGCGCGAGCGCCATGTCGACGACGGCGAGGCCCTTGGGCTCCCATGCGTACAAACCCTGCGGATCAAGCACAGTGACCGCTCCTCCTCGTGTTCGTACAGCACAACACGCCCTGGAACAGCGGCATTCCCGCTCGGGCCCCGGAAACTCCTCAGGGGCGCGGGGAACTGCGCGACCACCCCCACCGACCCTCGGACAAAACACTGAGGGACCGCACCCCGAAAGGTACGGTCCCTCAGTCAGGAGCTACAGCTCAGTGAGCGTTCAGCTCTGGCCGCCGGCCAGCTTCTCGCGCAGCGCGGCGAGCGCCTCGTCCGAGGCCAGCGCGCCGGAGGTGTCCGCACCCTCGGAGGAGTACGAACCGCCACCGCCACCCGCGGCCGGAGCCGCACCGGCGGCGTCCCCGCCCTCGGCCGCGGCAGCGGCGTCGGCCTCGCGGGACTTGATGACCTGCTGCTGGTGCTGCTCGAAGCGGGTCTGCGCCTCGGCGTACTGGTGCTCCCACGCCTCGCGCTGGGTCTCGTAGCCCTCGAGCCAGTCGTTGGTCTCGGGGTCGAAGCCCTCGGGGTAGATGTAGTTGCCCTGGTCGTCGTAGGACGCGGCCATGCCGTACAGGGTCGGGTCGAACTCGACCGTCGCCGGGTCCGAACCGAAGGCCTCGTTGGCCTGCTTCAGCGAGAGGCTGATGCGGCGGCGCTCGAGGTCGATGTCGATGACCTTGACGAAGATCTCGTCGTTGACCTGGACGACCTGCTCCGGGATCTCCACGTGGCGCTCGGCCAGCTCGGAGATGTGGACCAGACCCTCGATGCCCTCGTCCACGCGGACGAACGCACCGAACGGAACCAGCTTCGTGACCTTGCCGGGCACGACCTGGCCGATCTGGTGGGTGCGGGCGAACTGCTGCCACGGGTCTTCCTGGGTCGCCTTCAGCGACAGGGAGACACGCTCGCGGTCCATGTCGACGTCGAGGACCTCGACGGTGACCTCCTGGCCGACCTCGACAACCTCGGAGGGGTGGTCGATGTGCTTCCAGGAGAGCTCGGAGACGTGGACCAGACCGTCGACGCCACCCAGGTCCACGAAGGCACCGAAGTTGACGATCGAGGAGACCACGCCGGAGCGGACCTGACCCTTCTGGAGGGTCGTGAGGAACGTCTGGCGGACCTCGGACTGGGTCTGCTCCAGCCAGGCACGGCGGGACAGGACCACGTTGTTGCGGTTCTTGTCCAGCTCGATGATCTTGGCCTCGAGCTCCTTGCCCACGTAGGGCTGGAGGTCGCGAACACGGCGCATCTCGACCAGGGAGGCCGGGAGGAAGCCACGGAGGCCGATGTCGAGGATGAGACCACCCTTGACGACCTCGATGACGGTACCGGTGACGATCCCGTCCTCTTCCTTGATCTTCTCGATGGTGCCCCAGGCACGCTCGTACTGGGCGCGCTTCTTCGAGAGGATCAGGCGGCCTTCCTTGTCCTCCTTCTGGAGAACAAGGGCCTCGATCTCGTCACCGACGGCGACGACCTCGTTGGGGTCGACGTCGTGCTTGATCGAGAGCTCGCGGCTCGGGATAACGCCTTCGGTCTTGTAACCGATGTCGAGCAGGACCTCGTCCCGGTCGACCTTCACGATGACGCCGTCGACGATGTCGCCGTCGTTGAAGTACTTGATCGTCTCGTCGATCGCGGCGAGGAAGGCTTCCTCGTTACCGATGTCGTTGACCGCTACCTGCGGGGTGGTGGCGGTGGTCTCGGTGCTGCTCGTCATGTGGGAAAGGGCTCCGGTACGGACATTGAAGTCGTAGGTACTGCTTACGCCGGGAGCCCGTTTCGCTCTGAAGAAGCCGGACAGCCAAGGAAGCGCCACACAAAACCACTGGTGGCGCCTCGACAACCGAGGGGACATACAACAGATGCGAGCGCAGCCTGCTACGTCTGAGGTGCGCAGGCCCGCAGCGCAACTTGTAGCATACGGGGGCAGCCGGACAGGGTCAATGCGCGAAGGCGCACACCCGGGGCGGATCGCCGCATACCCGGCACAAAACCTGTCTCACGAGGCCACGCGCGCGTGACGGCGCCCCATTTATGACGGCCGCCGCGACCGGTTGGACGGAAGAGTACGACGAGGGAGCCCATCATCCAAGAGCCCGCATCGCACCAGCAGGAGTCCGGCCCGGACGCGGAGTCGCAGGCCACCCGGCGTGACGCTGACGTCACCGAGAGCGCCCGGGCCAACCGCGGCTGGTGGGACCGCAACGCGGACGAGTACCAGGTCGAGCACGGCACCTTCCTCGGCGACGACCGCTTCGTGTGGGGCCCCGAGGGCCTCGACGAGGTGGAGGCGGAACTGCTGGGCCCGCCGGAGGACCTCAAGGGCAGGGACGTCCTGGAGATCGGCGCCGGCGCCGCCCAGTGCGCCCGCTGGCTGGCCGCCCAGGGCGCCCGCCCGGTCGCCCTCGACATCTCCCACCGCCAGCTCCAGCACGCGCTGCGCATCGGCACGTCCTTCCCCCTGGTGTGCGCCGACGCCGGCGCGCTGCCCTTCGCGGACGGCTCCTTCGACCTGGCGTGCTCGGCGTACGGCGCCCTGCCGTTCGTCGCCGACCCCGTACTGGTCCTGAAGGAGGTGCACCGCGTCCTGCGCCCGGGCGGCCGCTTCGTCTTCTCGGTGACGCACCCCATCCGCTGGGCCTTCCCGGACGAGCCGGGCCCCGAGGGCCTGTCCGTCTCCGCCTCCTACTTCGACCGCACGCCCTACGTCGAGCAGGACGAGGAGGGCCGCGCGGTCTACGTCGAGCACCACCGCACGATCGGCGACCGGGTCCGTGACGTGGTCGCCGGCGGTTTCCGCCTGGTCGACCTGGTGGAGCCGGAGTGGCCGGCCTGGAACACCTCGGAGTGGGGCGGCTGGTCCCCGCTGCGCGGCAGCCTGATCCCGGGCTCGGCGATCTTCGTGTGCGAACGGGACTGACGTACGGGGGCGTTCCGGCGGCCGTACGACACTAGGGGCGTGATCCGTTACGACGCCCTGGACGCCCTTCCCGTACGCAGTGTCCTGCCCGCGCTGGGCGACGCCCTGGAGGGGCACGGCACGGCGGTCCTCGTGGCACCGCCCGGCACCGGCAAGACGACCCTCGTCCCGCTGGTGCTCGCGGGCCTGCTGGACTCCGGCGCACCCGCGCGGAACGTCGTCGTCGCCGAGCCCCGCCGGATCGCCGCCCGCGCGGCCGCCCGCCGGATGGCGTGGCTCCTGGGCGAGCAGGTCGGCGCGAGCGTCGGGTACACCGTGCGCGGCGAGCGGGTGGTCGGAGCGCTCACGCGCGTGGAGGTCGTCACGACGGGGGTGCTGCTCCAGCGGCTCCAGCGCGACCAGGAGCTCGCGGGCGTCGACGTGGTCGTCCTCGACGAGTGCCACGAGCGGCATCTGGACGCGGACACCACGGCGGCCTTCCTGTGGGACGTGCGCCAGACCCTGCGGCCGGAGCTGCGGCTGGTGGCCGCGTCCGCGACGACCGACGCGCAGGGCTGGGCGCGGCTGCTGGGCGAGGCGCCCGTGGTCGAGGCGGAGGGTGTCTCCCACCCGGTGGAGGTCGTGTGGGCGCCGCCCGCGCGTCCGGTACGGCCGCCGCACGGCACGCGGGTCGATCCCGCGCTGCTCACGCACGTGGCGTCGGTCGTGCGGCGGGCGCTGTCCGAGCGGCCGGGGGACGTGCTGTGCTTCCTGCCGGGCGTGGGCGAGATCGCGCGCGTGGCCGGGCAGTTGGGCGGGCTCGGTGACGTGGAGGTGCTCCAGGTGCACGGGCGGGCGCCGGCGGCCGTGCAGGACGCGGTGCTGGCGGGCGGGGAGCGGCGCCGGGTGGTGCTCGCGACCGCCGTGGCGGAGTCGTCGCTGACCGTGCCGGGGGTGCGGGTGGTCGTCGACTCGGGGCTGGCGCGGGAACCGCGCGTCGACCACGCGCGCGGGCTGAGTGCGCTGGCGACCGTGCGGGCCTCGCAGGCCACCGGTCGGCAGCGGGCGGGGCGGGCCGGGCGGGAGGCGCCGGGCGCGGTGTACCGGTGCTGGGCGGAGGCCGAGGACGCCCGCCTGCCGCGTTTTCCGTCGCCGGAGATCAAGGTGGCCGACCTGACGGCGTTCGCGCTCCAGGTGGCCTGCTGGGGCGATCCGGACGCCTCCGGTCTCGCGCTGCTGGATCCGCCGCCGGGCGGGGCGATGGCGGCCGCGCGGACCGCTCTCGCGGCGGTGGACGCGGTGGACCCGGCCGGGCGTGCCACGGAGCGGGGTGTCCGGCTGGCGCGGCTGGGGCTGCACCCGCGGGTGGGACGGGCGCTGCTGGACGCGGCCGTGTCGGTCGGGGGCGAGCGTGCCGCCGAGGTCGTCGCGCTGCTGAGCGAGGAGGCGCCGCGGGAGTACGGGGACGACCTCGCGGGCGCGTTGCGGGCCGCCCGGCGCGGAGGTGACGCCTACGCGGCGCGGTGGCGGGCGGAGGTGCGGCGGCTGCGAGGGCTCGCCGCGGAGTCCCCGCGGTCGACCGCCCCGCGTGGCCCGCGGCCCGCGGCCCGCGGTGAGGACGGCGTCGTCGGGCTCGTGGCCGCCCTGGCCTTCCCCGAGCGCGTGGCCAGGGCCGACGGCGGCTCCTGCCTCATGGCCTCCGGGACCCGCGCCGAACTCCCCGCCGGCTCCGCTCTCCGTGACGCCCCCTGGATCGCTGTCGCCGTGGCGGACCGTCCCGTCGGAAAGGGGCACGCGCGGGTGCGGCTCGCCGCCGTGATCGACGAGGACACGGCCCGGTCGGCGGCCGCGTCCCTCCACTCCGAGCGCCAGGAGGTGCACTGGGCGGACGGGGACGTCGTGGCCCGCCGGGTGGAGCGGCTCGGGGCGATCGAGCTCGCGGTACGGCCGCTGCGGGACCCGGACCCCGCCCTCGTGCGCGAGGCCCTTCTGGACGGGCTGCGCCAGGACGGGCTGCGGCTGCTGCGGTGGTCGCCCGACGCGAACGTCCTGCGGCAGCGGCTGGCGTTCCTGCGCCACCACCTCGGCGAGCCGTGGCCCGAGGTCTCCGACGAGGCACTCCACGCGCGCGTGGACGAATGGCTGGAGCCCGAGCTGAGCCGTGCCCGGCGCCGGGCCGACCTGGCGCGCATCGACGCCGGGCAGGCGCTGCACAGGCTCCTGCCCTGGGCCTCCGGTGAGGCCACGCGGCTCGACGAGCTGGCGCCGGAGCGGATCGCCGTACCGAGCGGGTCCCGGATCCGGATCGACTACGCCTCTCCCGAACAGCCGGTCCTCGCGGTGAAGTTGCAGGAGATGTTCGGGTTGCAGGAGTCGCCCCGGATCGCCGGTGTGCCGCTCCTGGTCCATCTCCTCTCCCCCGCCGGGCGGCCCGCCGCGGTCACCGCCGACCTCGCCTCCTTCTGGCGGGACGGCTACAAGGGTGTGCGGGCGGAGCTGCGCGGCCGGTATCCGAAGCATCCGTGGCCGGAGGACCCGGCGGGCGCGGAGCCGACGCGGCACACCACCGCGCGGCTCAGGCGGTGACCGGTTCGGGTTCTTCGGCCTTCGCGGGGGCCGGGCGGCGGCCGCGGGCTTCGAGCAGCAGCGCGAGCGCCAGCAGCAGGACGCCCAGGACGAGGAAGCCCCACGGCAGGTACGAGGTCATGAGGAGCACGAGGGTGCGGTTGGACTTGACCAGGTCGACGGTGTGCCTGATGTAGTCCTCGCGCATCTTGACGTCGCCGGCGAAGACCGTCACCTTGTCGCGGTCGCCGAGCAGGGTGCCGCCGCGCAGTTCCTCCTTGTGGAGCTCCTCGCCGTAGACGGGGGCACCGGTGAGGGGTTCGACCCAGAACCTGCGGACCGTGGTGTACCAGCGGGTGGTGCCGGTCTTCGCGATGGACTCGGGGGTGATGCCCTGGACCGGCATGGTCTTCGGGAAGGGCACCTTGGTCCAGGGGATGGTCTGCTCGAAGTAGTAGACGTCGAGGCCGCGGAAGTCCCGGGTGCCCTTGTAGTGGATGGGGGCCGAGGTGCGGGTCTGCGCGTCGAAGTACTCGTAGTCGCGTTTCTCGGTGAGGAAGGGCCACTTGAACTCGATGCCCTCGCGCTTCACGGGGTCGCCGTCGACCATCTCGCCGGTGGCGTGGACGGGGTCCTGGGTGTGGGCGTCGAAGATGTAGCGCTCGGGGATCCTGGAGACCATCCTGCCGTCGGGCCCCACGACGTAGGACAGGCCGTCCCAGACGACGACGTCCTTCCCGGCCGTCTCCTCGATCTTCTCGGAGGCCTCCACGTTGCCCTTGAGGGTCTGCACGATGGTGACCTTGGAGACCTTCCTCGCGGTCATCGAGCCGTAGTCGACGAGGGTGGCGTCCTTGGCCTCCAGGACCATGTCCTGGTACTGGTTCGCGGGGATCTTGGCGAGGCGCGGGAAGGCGTACCAGCGCAGCAGCGGGGACAGCGCCGCGAAGAACACGGCGAGGGCGAGCAGGACCAGGCTGGTCTTGCGGCGCATCTCGGCCTCCCGGGGTCACGGGTGTGCGGGCACCGTGGTCAGCAGCGGCTTCGGGGACGTCCCGCCGGTCGGGGTGCCGAGGGCGGTGAGGGTGAGGACCAGTGCGAACGCGAGGGCGAGGCCGGTCGCGGCGGCGATGAGGGCGCGCATGTCCACCTCCCGGCACGGTAACTGATACATCGTCAGGTCCCGGCACGGTAGCAACGGGCGGGCGAGATGAGAACAGCTCGCGCACGCACGGAGGGCGCCCCCTCCGCGGTGGCGGAGAGGACGCCCTCCGAAGTGGGTCCGGTGCTCAGGAAGCGCTGGGGCTCGGCGAGGGGCTCGCCGGAGCGTCCGTGGAGGTGTCCGCGGCCGCCACGGTCAGCGTCACGTCGAGCGTCGCGCCGCCCGCGGTGGTGATGCGGAGCAGATAGGTGCCGGTGGTGTCGTCGGCGTAGAGCTGCGGCAGCTTCAGCAGGCCGTTCGCGTCCGTCGTCAGGCCCGTCAGGGTGCGGACGGTCTTGCCGTCGGCGTCCTTGAAGTAGGGGCCCTTGTCGTTCGCGGTCGCGTCGTCGGCCGACTTGATCAGGGTCGCGGTGGCGGCGACCTTGTCGGCGACGGCGTCCTTGTACGTGGCCTTCACCTGGACCGCGTCGGCGAACTGGCCGCCCGGGGCGCAGGTCAGCGCGGTGTCGCCGGTGCGGACGAGGGTGTCGGCGACGCGCTGGGTGACGGTGGCCGTGTAGATCGGGCCGGTGACGGTACGGCCGATGAGCGTGGCCCTGACCGCGAAGCTGCCGGTGGTCTCGCCCGCCTGGAGCGCGGGCGCGGTGGCCACGCCGGAGGCGTCGGTGAGGGCGGTGGCGACCTTCTCGCCGCCGGTGAAGGTGGCGTCGGTGTCGCCGACGATCGTGTAGCGGATCCGGACCTTGGCGACGCCCTTGCCCGCGGCGTTCTCCGCCTTGGTGCTGATCTTCTCGGTGAACGCGTCGCCCGCCATGGCGGTGAGCTTCGCGGTGCCCGAGTCCTCCAGGTGGTGCACCGACTGGGTGGGGGTGGCCGGGGTCGTCGGGGCCGGAGTGGTGGGGGTCCCGGACGGGGGCGGGGTGGTCGACGGCGGGGTCGTGCCCGGGGAGCCGGGGGTGCTCGGCCTCGGCGTGTGCGGCGCGCTCGGAGTCGAGGGCGAGGACGGCGAGGTGGTCGAGCCGCTGCTGCCGTCGCTGCGGCTGCCCGGGACGGTGCCGGTGCCGTCGGGAATCTCGTGGGTGCCCTTGCGGAAGTACTCCAGCCACGACAGGACCGTGTTCACGTAGTGCCGCGAGGGGTTGTAGCTGAGGATCGCCCGGTCCAGGTCGGCGCTGTCCGACAGGTCCCAGTCGTAGCGGCACAGGTAGTGACCGGTGGCGAGAGCGGCGTCGTAGATGTTGTTCGGGTCCTTCACCCCGTCGCCGTTGCCGTCACGGCCGGCCCACGCCCACGTGGACGGGATGAACTGCATGGGTCCGACGGCCGAGTCGTAGGCGCTGTTGCCGTCGTAGGCACCGTTGTCGGTGTCCTTGATGAGGGCGAAGCCGTTGCCGTCGAGCTGCGGGCCGAGGATCTTGGAGGTCGTGGTGCCGTTCGCGTCGACCCGGCCGCCGCGTGCCTGGCCCGACTCGACCTGGCCGATGGCGGCGAGGAGCTGCCAGGGCAGGTTGCAGCCCGGCTTGGACTCCTGGAGTTCGGCCGCCGCCTTCTTGTAGGCGTCGAGGACGGTCGCGGGGATGCCCGCCTCGGACTGGAGCGGGGAGGAGGTGGCGGTGCCGATGGTCGGCGCGGGGCTCGGGGTGTTCAGCGGCGGCAGGTCCGTGTAGTACGGCGAGTTGCCGGTCGCGCCGTCACCGGTGACCGCGTCGGGAGTGGGCTGGGCGTCGGCGGCGGTGGATCTGCCGTTGTCGTCGACCGTGGCCCCGGGTGCCTGGGAGGCGGACAGTGCCGCGACCGCGGCCGCGGCCACGGCGGTGGTCACCGCTCCCTTGCGCAGCCTCCTGCCGAATTGCGCCGCCATAAAGTGAACCCCTCCTGTGGACGCCCGAGCGCCCTTTTCCGTCTGTCGCTCTCGTCCAGTTGTGACAGTCGAACCGTCCTGGAGGTTGCCCCTGGGACGCGCGGTAATTCCTGATTCGCACGTTCGACCGAGCTCCCCAGCGCGGTGACCCGTGTGACCCTACGACAACTTCCTTTTCCCGGACACCGGTTCGTGCCCGATATTCACCGGTTGGCCATGTTCGATCGGTGCGGACTCGCGTCGCCCATACTGGACGGGACCGATCGTCCGGGCCGCCGCCCGGCCAACACCCGCCACGAGGAGCCCCGTTGCCGTTCACCCTCAGCCATGCGGCGGCGGTGCTGCCCGCGGTGCGCACCGACGGAACGGGCCGGGGCCGACTGGTTCCGGCCGTGCTCGTGGCCGGATCGTTCTCACCCGACATGACCTACTACGCGGCAAGTGTCGTGTCCGGGGCGATGGAGTTCGGCACCGTCACGCACTCCTTCGCGGGTGTCCTCACGGTCGACGTGCTCGTCGCCTGGGCCCTGGTGGGCCTGTGGCTGGTGCTGCGCGAGCCGCTGGTGGCCCTGCTGCCACGGACGCGGCAGGGCGGGGCGGCGGCGCTGCTGCGCTGCGGGGCGCCACGCGCACGCGTGTGTACGTCACTGGCCCTGCGCTGGTACGCCTCCGCCGTCGTGGGGGCGCTGACCCATGTCGTGTGGGACGCGTTCACCCACCACGACCGATGGGGGATGCGGCTCTTCCCCGTCCTCGGCCGGGAGGTGGCCGGCTCGCCCCTGTACTGGTACCTGCAGTACGGCTGTTCGGCGCTGGCCGCGGTGGTGATCGCGGTGTTCTGCGGGCACGCGCTGCGCCGGACCCCGGTGGCGGGCGAACCGCTCGGTGTCCCCGTGCTGTCGGTGCGGGACAGGTGGTGGGCCGTGGCCGTGATCGGCGGCTGCATGGCGGTGGGCGCGCTGCAGCGGGCCTCGCGGTGGTGGGAGTACTGGGGCTCCACCGCGAAGCCCTGGGAACTGATCCCGACCCTCTGCTTCGGCGCGGGCGCCGGTCTGCTGCCCGGCGTCCTGCTGTACGCGGCCGGGGTCAGGCTGTGGCGCCCGGCCCCGGTGTCCGGTGCCCGGGAAGAGGCCGGTCTCCCGCTCGCTCGCTGACGGCGTCCGCGGCCGCGACGAACACCGTCATGGTCGGCATCGGACGGGACCGGGGCAGCAGAGTGAGGGCGAGAGCGAGATGACTCAGGACCAGCTCGGCCCACAGCCTCGGACCGGACGGCTCCAGACGTCCTACGACGTCCCGCTCGCGGCGGGCGACGCGGTGCCGTAGCTCCGTCGCGGCGTGACCCAGGGCGGTGGTGCGGCGGAGGCCCGCTCGCGCTCGGCGCAGGAGTGTCGCCAGGTCGGAGGGGATGCGGGCGGTGCTTGCGGTGGCCGCGTGGGCCGGAACCGGGGGCCGTACGGACGGGGCCTTGCCGGCGTGAGCCGGTGCCTGCGTCCGTCCGGGGACCGCCCGGCCGTGGAGCATGCGTATACCCATGACGGCATCCTGGCCGGGCCGGCGAGCGGGGGCGCGGCGGTGGGAGCCACGCGAGTGACGGCGCCTGCGGCGCTTGGGCGGGGGCCCAGGGGGGTGCCGAGTGCGGTAGTGCGGGTCCGGTGGGGGCTGGTCGCGCAGTTCCCCGCGCCCCTAAGTGGGTCATGCGGACGCTCGTGCAGCCGCGTACGGCGCGAAGGGGACGGGGTGGGGGGTGTCCGCCCGCAGCGGCCGGCGTCCGTTACCGGGCCCCTTTTAGATGGACCGAGCCGCCGGACCGAGGACGGACACCCCCCACCCCGGCACCGACCCACCCACCGAACCCAAGGCGCTACACAAGCCCCCACCGGACAGCCACAGGCCGCCGCAGGCATCAGGGGCGCGGGGAACTGCGCAAAAACACCCGCCCCCACGCACCCGCACCCGCACCCGCCCGACCGCCGACCCCGAGGCGCTACACGAACCCCCACACAACAGGCAGCTGCGCCGCAGGCATCTCAGGGGCGCGGGGAACTGCGCAAAAACACCCGCCCCCACGCACCCGCACCCGCACCCGAACCCCAAGCCTCGAAACCCGCACAGACTCAGTGCGCTGCGGATTCCCAGTCCGTGCCGTCACCCACCGAGACGCCCAGCGGGACGTTCAGGCGCACCGCATCGGACATCTCGCGTCGGACGATCTCCTCCGCGGCCGCCCGCTCGCCCGGCGCGACCTCCAGCACGATCTCGTCGTGCACCTGGAGCAGCATGCGGGACGCGAGACCGGCCTCCCGCAGGGCGTCGTCCACCTTGAGCATCGCGATCTTGACGATGTCGGCCGCCGTGCCCTGGATCGGCGCGTTGAGGGCCATCCGCTCGGCCGCCTCACGCCGCTGGCGGTTGTCGCTGTTGAGGTCGGGCAGATACCGCCGGCGCCCGAAGAGCGTCGCCGTGTACCCGGTGGCCCGCGCCTCGTCGACCGCCCGGCGCAGATAGTCCCGCACCCCGCCGAACCGCTCGAAGTACGCGTCCATGAGGGCCCGCGCCTCCCCCGCCTCGATGTTGAGCTGCTGCGAGAGCCCGAACGCGGACAGCCCGTACGCCAGGCCGTACGACATCGCCTTGATCTTGCGCCGCATCTCCGCGTCGACCGCGCCGGGCTCGACCCCGAAGACCTGGGAGGCGGCCGTGGTGTGCAGGTCCTCTCCCGAGGTGAACGCCTCGATGAGGCCCTCGTCCTCGGAGAGGTGGGCCATCACCCGCAGCTCGATCTGGCTGTAGTCGGCGGTCATGAGGGACTCGAAGCCCTCCCCCACCACGAACCCGCGCCGGATCGCCCGGCCCTCGTCCGTGCGGACCGGGATGTTCTGGAGGTTCGGGTCCGTCGACGACAGGCGGCCCGTCGCCGCGACCGTCTGGTTGAACGTCGTGTGGATGCGGCCGTCCGCGGCGATCGTCTTGATCAGGCCCTCCACGGTCACCCGCAGCTTGGCCTGCTCACGGTGCCGGAGCATGATCACCGGCAGTTCGTTGTCCGTCTGGGTCGCCAGCCACGCGAGCGCGTCGGCGTCCGTGGTGTAACCGGTCTTCGTCTTCTTCGTCTTCGGCAGGCCCAGCTCTCCGAAGAGGACTTCCTGGAGCTGCTTGGGCGAGCCGAGGTTGAACTCGTGCCCCGCCGCCGCGTGCGCCTCCTTCACGGCCTGCTGGACCGCCCCGGCGAACATCTGCTCCATGGCCTCCAGGTGGGCCCGGTCTGCCGCGATGCCGTGCCGCTCCATGCGGGCCAGCAGGGCGGAGGTGGGCAGCTCCATGTCCCGCAGCAGGTCGGCGGCCCCGACCTCCTCCAGGCGGCCCTCGAAGGCGATGCCCAGGTCGAGCACGGCCCGCGCCTGGACCATCAGCGCCTCGGCCTCGGCCCCGTCGTCCGCGCCGAAGGCGAGCTGCCCGTCGGCCGCGGCGGCGGGCGCCAGCTCCCGGCCGAGGTACTCCAGCGACAGCGCGTCCAGGTCGAAGGAACGGCGCCCCGGCTTGACGAGGTACGCGGCGAGCGCGGTGTCCATGGTGACGCCGGCGATGCTCCAGCCGTGCTCGGCGAAGACCCGCATGGCGCCCTTGGCGTTGTGCAGCATCTTGGGCCGGTCGGCGTCGGCGAGCCAGGCGGCCCAGGCCCTCTCGTCGGCCTCGTCCAGCTCGGACGGGTCGAACCAGGCGGCGGCCCCGCCGGACGCGGCGAGCGCGACCTCGGCGACCGAGCCGGTGCCCAGGCCCCAGGTGTCGACGGTGGCGAGGCCGAGGGGCTGCCCCGTGCCGTGCTCGGCGAGCCAGCCGGCCAGCTCGCCGGTGCCGAGCACCGTGCCGTCCACCGCCACGCCGGGTGCGGCGACCGGGGCGCCCTCGGCCTCCTCGGCGCCCGGGTCGACGGCCAGGAGCCGCTCCCGCAGGGACGGGTTCCTGATCTCCAGGGTGTCGAGGATCATCGCGAGCGACTTGCGGTCGTACGGGACGCGCTCCAGGTCGGTGACCGTCTTCGGCAGCTCCACCGTGCGCACCATCTCGGTGAGCCGGCGGTTGAGCTTGACGGCCTCCAGGTGGTCGCGGAGGTTCTGCCCGGCCTTGCCCTTGACCTCCTCGACGCGCTCGACCAGCTCCGCGAACGAACCGAACTGGTTGATCCACTTCGCGGCGGTCTTCTCGCCGACGCCGGGGATGCCGGGGAGGTTGTCGGACGGGTCGCCGCGCAGGGCCGCGAAGTCGGGGTACTGGGCGGGCGTCAGGCCGTACTTCTCGAAGACCTTCTCCGGGGTGAACCGGGTCAGCTCCGAGACGCCCTTCGTGGGGTACAGCACGGTGGTGTGCTCGGAGACGAGCTGGAAGGAGTCGCGGTCGCCGGTGACGATCAGCACGTCGAAGCCCGCCGCCTCGGCCTGGGTGGCGAGGGTGGCGATGACGTCGTCGGCCTCGAAGCCGTCGACCGCGAAGCGCGATACGTGCATCGCGTCGAGGAGCTCGCCGATCAGCTCGACCTGGCCCTTGAACTCGTCCGGGGTCTTGGAACGGTTGGCCTTGTACTCCGTGAACTCCTCGGAGCGCCAGGTCTTGCGGGACACGTCGAAGGCCACCGCGAAGTGGGTGGGGGCCTCGTCGCGCAGGGTGTTGGCCAGCATCGACGCGAAGCCGTAGATCGCGTTCGTCGGCTGGCCGGTCGCGGTGGTGAAGTTCTCCGCGGGCAGCGCGAAGAACGCGCGATAGGCCAGCGAGTGCCCGTCCATGAGCATCAGACGCGGGCGGCTGCCGCCGGGGCTGTTGTCGGTCTTCTTCGCTGCTGTCTCTGCCACGCCCCCGATCCTGCCACGCCCCACTGACAGTCAGACCCGCCCGCCGCCGACGGCACGCTGGGCGCGAGCACCGCCGTCGCTTTCCGTGGGCCCGGCAAACCCCGCTGTCACCGGTGCGTGCGAGGATCGGAGACGTACCTCACAGGTGTGTGCGAAGGAGAGAGTCCGATGGCCACGAAGCCGCCCAAGGGTGATCCGGTTCAGGACGCTCCCGAGGTCACCGAACCGAAGCACGCGGCGGCCGGCCTCCCCGCCGTCGGCCACACCCTGCGGATCGCCCGGCAGCAGATGGGCGTCAAGCGCACCGCGCTGACCCTGCTGCGCGTCAACCAGAAGGACGGCTTCGACTGCCCCGGCTGCGCCTGGCCGGAGCCCGAGCACCGGCACTCGGCCGAGTTCTGCGAGAACGGCGCGAAGGCGGTCGCCGAGGAGGCCACCCTGCGCCGCGTCACCCCCGAGTTCTTCGCCGCGCACCCCGTCGCCGACCTCGCGACCCGCAGCGGCTACTGGCTCGGCCAGCAGGGCCGGCTCACCCACCCCATGTACGTCCCCGAGGGCGGCACCCACTACGAACCGGTGACCTGGGACCGCGCCTTCGACATCGTCGCCGAGGAGATCGCCGCCCTCGACTCCCCCGACGAGGCCGTCTTCTACACCTCCGGCCGCACCAGCAACGAGGCCGCGTTCCTCTACCAGCTCTTCGCCCGCGAGCTCGGCACGAACAACCTGCCGGACTGCTCCAACATGTGCCACGAGTCGTCCGGTTCCGCGCTCAGCGAGACCATCGGCATCGGCAAGGGCAGCGTCCTGCTCGACGACCTCTACAAGGCCGACCTGATCATCGTCGCCGGCCAGAACCCGGGCACGAACCACCCCCGCATGCTCTCCGCCCTGGAGAAGGCCAAGGCGAACGGCGCGAGGATCATCAGCGTCAACCCGCTGCCCGAGGCCGGCCTGGAGCGCTTCAAGAACCCGCAGACCCCGCAGGGCATGGTCAGGGGCGCCGCGCTCACCGACCTGTTCCTCCAGATCCGCATCGGCGGCGACCAGGCCCTGTTCCGCCTCCTGAACAAGCTGATCCTGGAGACGGAGGGCGCGGTCGACGAGTCCTTCGTGCGGGAACACACCCACGGCTACGAGGAGTTCGCCGAGGCCGCCCGCGCCGCCGACTGGGACGAGACGCTCGCCGCGACCGGCCTCACGCGCGCGGAGATCGAGGAGGCCCTCTCCATGGTCCTCGCCTCCGAGCGGACCATCGTGTGCTGGGCCATGGGACTCACCCAGCACAAGCACTCCGTGCCGACCATCCGCGAGGTCGTCAACTTCCTCCTGCTGCGCGGCAACATCGGCCGCCCCGGCGCCGGCGTCTGCCCGGTCCGCGGCCACTCCAACGTCCAGGGCGACCGCACCATGGGCATCTTCGAACGCCCCGCGCCCGCCTTCCTGGACGCCCTGGAGAAGGAGTTCGGCTTCACCCCGCCGCGCGAGCACGGCTTCGACGTCGTCCGCGCGATCCGCGCCCTGCGCGACGGCGAGGCCAAGGTCTTCTTCGCCATGGGCGGCAACTTCGTCTCCGCCTCCCCCGACACCGACGTCACCGAGGCCGCCATGCGCCGAGCCCGGCTGACCGTCCATGTGTCGACCAAGCTCAACCGCTCGCACGCGGTCACGGGCGCGCGTGCCCTGATCCTGCCCACCCTGGGCCGCACCGAGCGCGATCTCCAGGGCAGCGGCGAGCAGTTCGTCACGGTCGAGGACTCCATGGGCATGGTGCACGCCTCCCGCGGCCGCCTGGAGCCCGCGAGCGGGCAGCTGCTGTCCGAGCCCGCCATCGTGTGCCGCCTGGCCCGCCGCGTCCTCGGCGAGAACAGCCGCACGCCCTGGGACGAGTTCGAGAAGGACTACGCCACCATCCGCGACCGCATCGCCCGCGTGATCCCCGGCTTCAAGGACTTCAACGCGCGCGTGGCCCGCCCCGGCGGCTTCACCCTGCCGCACGCCCCGCGCGACGAGCGCCGCTTCCCCACCGCCACCGGCAAGGCCAACTTCACCGCCGCGCCCGTCGAGTACCCCGAGCTGCCCGAGGGCCGGCTCCTGCTGCAGACACTGCGCTCGCACGACCAGTACAACACCACGATCTACGGCCTCGACGACCGCTACCGCGGTATCAAGAACGGCCGACGAGTGGTCCTGGTCAACCCCGAGGACGCCGACCGGCTCCGGCTCGCCGACGGGTCGTACGTCGACCTGGTCAGCGAGTGGAGGGACGGCGTGGAGCGGCGGGCCCCCGGCTTCCGGGTCGTGCACTACCCGACCGCCCGGGGATGCGCGGCCGCGTACTACCCCGAGACCAACGTCCTGGTGCCGCTGGACGCCACCGCCGACACCAGCAACACCCCGGCCAGCAAGTCCGTCGTCGTACGTCTGGAACAATCGGCGACCGACTGAGCGTTTGCTCAGCGCAGACAGTCGTAGCGACCAGGACGAACGGAGCCCGCCCATGGGTGAGCAGCAGCACGCCGCGTTCCCGCAGGAGGTCATCGACGAGTACGCGGCGCTCGGCGTCGACCTCGTCGCCATGTTCTCGGCGGGGCACCTGGGCACCCGCATGGGCGTGCAGATCGTCGAGGCCTCCGCGGACCGTGTCGTCGGCACCATGCCCGTCGAGGGCAACACCCAGCCGTACGGCCTGCTGCACGGAGGCGCCTCCGCCGTGCTCGCCGAGACCCTCGGGTCCGTCGGCTCCATGCTGCACGCCGGCAGCTCCAAGATCGCGGTCGGAGTGGACCTGAACTGCACCCACCACCGCGGGGTGCGCTCCGGACTGGTCACCGGAGTGGCCACCCCCGTGCACCGGGGCCGCTCCACCGCCACCTACGAGATCGTGATCAGCGACGAGGAGGGACGCCGCGTCTGCACCGCCCGGCTGACCTGCCTGCTGCGCGACGCCCCCGGCCGCTAGGAACCCCTTGGAGCGGGCCGGCATCGCAGGTGCCGGCCCGCCGGCCCGCGGGCACCGGGGCCGCCCGCCGAGAGGCCCCTGCGAGCCGGCCGGCGCCCCGCGACCGCACCGTCGAGTCGATCACCGGGAGGACACCGCATCCGCCCGACGCACCGGCCCCCGGCCCGCCTCCGCCGGACCGTACGGACGGCTTCCCGCCCGCGCCCCGATCCGCGCAGGCCAGCCCCCGGGGACGCTCCCCGACTGGGCACGACCCTCCGGACCCCCTACCGTTCTCCCATGACCGGTATCGGCCCCGTCGAGCCCGTCGACTCGCCGGATCCCGGGGAGAGTTACGACGTCATCGGCACCGACGGGCCCCGGCTGACGGACCGTTGGAGCGCGCGATGGCGTGCCCTGTCGCCGCGCGCCCGCCGAGCCGCCCTGACCGCCACCGCCATCACCGTGCTGGCAGCCGGAGTTCTGGTCCCCCGCACCCTTGCCCCGGACCCCCACCCCGCACCGGAGCACACCCCCGTCCCCTGGCCCGCCAACGTCACCGCCTGGCGCTACCTCGGGCCCGCCGGACTCCCCGAACCCCCCGGCACCCACCCCACCAGCGGCCGCTTCCGCTTCGCCGTCGACGTCCACAGCGGGCCCCCCGTCACCCTCCGGGTCACCGGCGCCGCCTTCACCGGCCTCACCGCCCACGCCCTGCCCGAGGCCTTCACCGTGCACCCCGGCACCACCCGCCGGGTCACCGTCGAGATATCGGTTTCCGACTGTTCTGGACTACCCCAGAATGCCGACCTACCATTTCTCGACGTAACGCTCCGTAACGCGCGCGCAATACAGCATCACAGCTTCATCTTCGGCCGGGCGTACTCCCGCGACCTTTTCCGGCTTCTCCGGGACGCCTGCGCCGCGACACCGCCGCCACAGCCCGCACGGCCAAGCGGAAGTGCAGGTTCTCAAAATGCGGACTGAGGGAGTAATCCACCAAACCGGCTGAGAGCCCCCTCCACGGAAGCCCCGCATCCATCACGTCATAACAAGAAAGTCACAAGCCAGTGCACAGCGATGCCGCTGCCCGCAAACCGGGCTTAGAGTCACGGCCAGTCACCGCTCCATCGGGAGTTCGGTAAAGCGCGGGCACCAGCCGCACCCACGAGGGCGCGCGTGCCTGCGGAAAGGACTGATTGTGCGACGTTCCATGGTGATCCTGACCTCCGTCATGGCGACGGGGGCTCTCACACTCACCGCCTGCGGCTCCCGTGACGACAAGGGCGGCGACAGTGACAGCGGGGGTGGCACCACCCTCACCATCGGCGTGGACGCCCCGCTCTCCGGCGAGAACTCCACCACCGGTCTCGGCATCCAGTACGGCGCCCAGATCGCCGTCGACGACGCCAACAAGAACAAGCTCGTGCCCGGCGTGACCTTCAAACTGAAGGCCTTCGACGACAAGGCGCAGCCGGCCACCGGCCAGTCCAACGCCACCACCATCACCGGCGACAAGACCGCCGTCGGCGCCGTCGGCCCGCTGAACTCCGGCGTCGCCCAGTCGATGCAGCAGGTGTTCGCCTCGGCCAACATGGTCCAGATCTCCCCCTCGAACACCAACCCCGAGCTGACCCAGGGCAAGAACTGGCAGACGTCGAAGAAGCGGCCGTACAAGACGTACTTCCGCACCGCCACCACCGACGAGCTCCAGGGCAGCTTCGCCGCCGACTACGCGTACAACGGCCTCAAGAAGAAGAAGGTCTTCGTCGTCGACGACAAGCAGACCTACGGCGCCGGCCTCGCGAAGATCTTCACCGAGCAGTTCAAGAAGCTCGGCGGCACCGTGGTCGGCTCCGACCACATCAACACCGGCGACAAGGACTTCGGCTCCCTCGTCACCAAGATCAAGAACGCCAAGGCGGACCTGCTCTACTACGGTGGCCAGTACGACGAGTCCTCCCTGATCACCAAGCAGATGAAGGACGGCGGAGTCAAGATCCCGCTGTTCGGCGGCGACGGCATGTTCGCCTCCACCTACATCGAGACCGCGGGCGCGGCCTCCGAGGGCGACCTCGCCACCGCCGTCGGCGTCCCCGCCGACACCCTGCCCGCCGCCAAGACCTTCATCGAGACCTACAAGGCCAAGGGCTACAAGGGCGACTACGGCGCCTACGGCGCGTACTCCTACGACGCCACCACCGCCATCATCAAGGCCGTCAAGGCCGCCGTCGACGCCAACGACGGCAAGGTCCCCAGCGACATCAACGCCCTGCGCTCCTCCGTCGTCGACGGCGTCCAGAAGTCCGACTTCGAAGGCATCTCCGGCAAGGTCGCCTTCGACCAGTACGGCGACACCACCAACAAGCAGCTGACCGTCTACCAGGTCACCAAGGGTGCGTGGAAGGCTGTGAAGACCGGCACCGCCGACCTCGGCTAGTCAAGGCCCCAGCAGCAGACAGCAACACCACAACGGGCCGCGCGGGAGGGGACCCCGACCGCGCGGCCCTTGCCACACCCCACCCCGGCACGCGATACGTGCACACGACCACCAGCGACAATGGAGGCCACGCGGTGAACACCCTGCCGCAGCAGCTGGCCAACGGGCTGCTCCTAGGCTCGATGTACGGGCTGATCGCCATCGGCTACACGATGGTGTACGGCATCGTCCAGCTCATCAACTTCGCGCACGGCGAGATCTTCATGACCGGGGCCTTCGGCGCCTTCACGGTCTACTTCTACATCCTGCCCGACGGCACCTCGATGGCCCTCGCCGTCCCCCTGATGCTGATCGGCGGCGGCATCGTCGCCATCCTCATCGCCGTCGGAGCGGAACGGTTCGCCTACCGGCCCCTGCGCGGAGCCCCACGGCTCGCACCGCTCATCACCGCGATCGGTCTCTCCCTGGCCCTCCAGGAAGTCGTCCGCAACTTCTACCCCCGCGCCGACCGCGCCGTCGCCTTCCCCGGCCTCGACGCCACCCACGACATCGGCTCCGTCACCATCAAGGACGCCGACATCTTCCTCGTCGTCGCCGCGATCGTCTGCATGTCCGCCCTCGCCTTCTTCGTCCGCAAGTCCCGCACCGGCCGCGCCATGCAGGCCACCGCACAGGACCCGGACACCGCGCAGCTCATGGGCATCGACACCAACCGCATCATCGTCATCGCCTTCGCCATCGGCGGCTTCTTCGCCGCCGTCGCCGCCGTCGCCTACGGCATGAAGTACGGCAGCATCGACTACCGCATGGGCTTCCTGATGGGCCTCAAGGCCTTCACCGCGGCCGTCCTCGGCGGCATCGGCAACATCTACGGCGCCATGCTCGGCGGCCTCGTCCTCGGCGTCGCCGAGACCCTCGCCTCCGCCTACATCGACGACATCCCCGGCATGCACCTCTTCGGCGGCGGCTCCTGGAAGGACGTCTGGGCCTTCTGCCTGCTCATCCTCGTCCTCCTCGTCAGGCCACAGGGCCTGCTCGGCGAACGCGTAGCGGACAGGGCGTGATCACCATGACCGACACCACCACTCGCGGCCTGATCCCCCTGCCGCTCGCCGCGGCCCGCGCACTCCTCCTCGCCGGAGGCATCGCCACCGCCGCCTCCGCCTTCCTCGCCTGGACCTGGACCAGCGAGTTCCCCGGCGACCTCACCATCACCGGCTACCCCGGCGGCCTCCAGTGGCTGACCTTCATCGCCGGCCTCCTCATCACGGTGTTCGCCCTCGCGGCCTACGACATCCGCGGCCTGCGCTGGCTCATCCCCGCCCGCAACAACGCCCCCCTCGCCCTCACCGCACTCGGCGGCTTCGGCGTCACCTGGTACACGATCGTCTCCATCGCCGTAGAACTCGGCGGACTCGCCAACCTCGAACCGGGCGGCTGGGTCGCGGCCATCGCCTCCCTCCTGCCCGTCATCGGCGCCTTCGCCCTCCCCGAGCCCCGCACCGAGAGCACCAAGCAGAACCTCAAGGCATACCTCGCCAAGCCCGACGGCATCCCCGACCCGACGCCCCTCAGCCCCTGGCTGGAGCGCGCGGTCATCACCGTCGTCACCATCATCGGCCTGGCCGTCTTCACCTACGGCATCGACACCGAGTACGGCGAACTCTTCGTCGGCTTCCTCATCGTCGTCGTCTTCGCCGTCTGGGCCCTGCACACCGCCGGCCTCAACGACCGCTTCTCCCGCATGGTCGCCCGCAACCGCAGCTTCACCCTCGCCATGGGCTTCGCCGCGGCCATCGCGTTCCCCTTCACCCAGACCAACGACCACTACGCCAACATCGGCGTCAACATCCTGATCTTCGGCACGGTCGCCCTGGGCCTCAACATCGTCGTCGGCCTCGCGGGCCTCCTCGACCTCGGATACGTCGCCTTCCTCGGCGTCGGCGCCTACACCGCCGCCCTCGTCTCCGGCTCCGAGTTCTCCCGCTTCTCCGGCGTCCACTTCCCCTTCTGGGCCGCCGCCCTCACCGGCGCCGCCGCCTCGCTCGTCTTCGGCGTCCTCATCGGCGCCCCCACCCTGCGACTGCGCGGCGACTACCTCGCCATCGTCACCCTCGGCTTCGGAGAGATCTTCCGCATCGCCGTCAACAACCTCGACGGCGACTCCGGCCCCGACCTCACCAACGGCCCCAACGGCATCCCGGCCATCCCCGACCTCAAACTCTTCGGGTTCAACCTCGGCGAAGCCCACGACATCGGCGGCTTCACCCTCGGCCGATTCGCCAACTACTACCTGCTCATGGTGCTGATCATGGCCATCGTGGTCCTGGTCTACACCCGCGCCGCCGACTCCCGCATCGGCCGCTCCTGGATCGCCATCCGCGAGGACGAGACCGCCGCCACCGCCATGGGCATCAACGGCTTCCGCGTCAAACTCATCGCCTTCGCCCTCGGCGCCACCCTCGCCGGCCTCGCCGGCACCGTCAGCGCCCACGTCACCTACAGCGTCGTCCCGACGCCGTACCAGTTCGCGGGCTCCACACCCCCCAACTCGGCCTTCCTCCTCGCCGCCGTCGTCCTCGGCGGCATGGGGACCGTCGCAGGACCCATCCTCGGCGCGGCACTCCTCTACCTGCTCCCGGAGAAGCTCGTCTTCCTCCAGGACAAGTCGCTGCTCGCCTTCGGCATCGCCCTCATCCTGCTGATGCGCTTCCGCCCCGAAGGCATCATCGCCAACCGCCGCCGCCAGCTCGAATTCCACGAGACCGGCCAACTCGACGTACCAGAAACAACCACACTCTCCGGCGAACCGGCCGCCGTCACCAAGGCGGGGGCGTGAGCACCATGACCACACCTGTACTCGAAGCACGCAACGTCACCATGCGCTTCGGCGGCCTCACCGCCGTCCGCTCGGTCGACTTCACCGTCAACGCAGGCGAGATCGTCGGCCTCATCGGCCCCAACGGCGCCGGCAAGACCACCTTCTTCAACTGCCTCACCGGCCTCTACGTCCCCACCGAGGGCACCGTCTCCTACAAGGGCACCGTCCTCCCGCCCAAGCCCCACCTGGTGACCAAGGCCGGTATCGCCCGCACCTTCCAGAACATCCGCCTCTTCGCCAACATGACGGTCCTCGAGAACGTCCTCGTCGGCCGCCACACCCGGACGAAGGAAGGCCTCTGGTCCGCCCTGCTCCGCGGCCCCGGTTTCAAGAAGGCGGAAAAGGCCAGCGAGGAACGAGCCATGGAACTCCTCGAGTTCATCGGCCTCGAAGCCAAGCGCGACCACCTCGCCCGCAACCTCCCCTACGGCGAACAGCGCAAGCTGGAAATCGCCCGCGCCCTCGCCTCCGAACCCGGCCTGCTCCTCCTCGACGAGCCCACCGCCGGCATGAACCCCCAGGAGACACGCGCCACCGAGGAACTGGTCTTCGCCATCCGCGACAAGGGCATCGCCGTCCTCCTCATCGAGCACGACATGCGCTTCGTCTTCAACCTCTCCGACCGCGTCGCCGTCCTCGTCCAGGGCGAAAAACTCGTCGAAGGCACCTCCGAGGTCGTCCAGGCCGACGAACGCGTCATCGCCGCCTACCTCGGCGAACCCTTCGAAGGCGACCCCGGCGCGGCCGAAGCGCAGAGCACCACCAGCACCAAGGGAGAAGGCCAGTGACCGCACTCCTCGAAGTCGAGGACCTCCGGGTCTCCTACGGCAAGATCGAAGCCGTCAAGGGCATCTCCTTCAGCGTCGAAGCAGGCCAGGTCGTCACCCTCATCGGCACCAACGGCGCCGGCAAGACGACCACCCTCAGGACCCTGTCCGGCCTCCTGAAGCCGACCTCCGGAAAGATCCTGTTCGACGGAAAGCCCCTCAGCGGCGTCCCCGCCCACAAGATCGTCTCCTTCGGACTCGCCCACTCCCCCGAAGGCCGGCACATCTTCCCCCGCCTGACCATCTTCGAGAACCTCCAGCTCGGAGCGTTCCTGAGGAAGGACAAGGAAGGGATCGAAAAGGACATACAGCGCGCCTACGAGCTCTTCCCGATCCTCGGCGAGCGCCGCAACCAGGCGGCAGGCACCCTCTCCGGCGGCGAACAGCAGATGCTCGCCATGGGCCGCGCCCTCATGTCCCAGCCGAAGCTGCTCATGCTCGACGAGCCCTCCATGGGCCTCTCCCCGATCATGATGCAGAAGATCATGTCCACCATCGTCGAACTGAAGTCCCAGGGCACCACGATCCTCCTGGTCGAACAGAACGCCCAGGCGGCCCTCTCCCTGGCCGACCAGGGCCACGTCATGGAAGTCGGCAACATCGTCCTGTCCGGCACCGGCCAGGACCTCCTCCACGACGAGTCCGTCCGCAAGGCGTACCTCGGCGAGGACTGACACCCCCTGCTCCACGACGAGGCCCGCGCCCCCTGCCGGGGACGCGGGCCTCTGTCTTTCGCGGACCTTGCGCTCAGCCCTTGTTGGCCTTCTTCTCGTCGGCGTCCTGGATGACCGCCTCCGCGACCTGCTGCATCGACATACGACGGTCCATCGACGTCTTCTGGATCCACCGGAACGCGGCGGGCTCGGTCAGACCGTACGAGGTCTGCAGAATCGACTTCGCCCGGTCGACGAGCTTGCGGGTCTCCAGCCGGAGGGTCAGGTCCGCGACCTCGCTCTCCAGCTCCCGCAGCTCCGTGAACCGGGAGACGGCCATCTCGATCGCCGGCACCACGTCACTCTTGCTGAACGGCTTCACCAGGTACGCCATCGCACCGGCGTCCCTCGCCCGCTCGACGAGGTCACGCTGCGAGAAGGCGGTGAGCATCAGCACCGGGGCGATCCGCTCCTCCGCGATCTTCTCCGCGGCGGAGATACCGTCCAGCTTGGGCATCTTCACATCGAGGATCACGAGGTCCGGCTTGTGCTCACGGGCGAGCTCGACGGCCTGCTCGCCGTCACCGGCCTCGCCTACGACGCTGTAGCCCTCTTCCTCCAGCATCTCTTTGAGGTCGAGCCGGATCAGGGCCTCGTCCTCGGCGATGACGACACGGGTCGTCAGCGGAGGCACGTGCGACTTGTCGTCGTCGGGCGCGTCTACGGGCTGGGGCGACTCGGGGGCGGTCACGGGGGCTCCTCGTTACGGGCCGGGCAGGTGCTGCTGCTTGTGCAGCCTACCTAGAGGCGGCGGGCCGCGGTGACCCGGTATGCTTCCGTGCAGCCAGTCCTGCCGGGTTGGTGGAATGGCATACACGGATGTCTCAAACACATCTGCCCGAGAGGGCTTGCGGGTTCGAGTCCCGCACCCGGCACTGCCAGCACATGAAGCGGATGTTCACATTCTCGTGAACATCCGCTTTTTGCTGCACACGGTTGCGATCGTTCACCCAGAGTAGTCGCATGAACTTTCACGGTACTGAGGTTCGACAGAGGGCGCTCGCGCTTCTGCGGGGCGGAGCAAGAAACGCAGAAGTCGCTCGCGAGTTCAACGTCCCACCAGGCACCATCGCCTACTGGAAGCATCTCGACCGAGCGAAGCGCGGCGAGTGCCCGGGTAAGCACGACCCGAAGTGTCCGCGATGCGATGGCCGGGAACTCGACCCAACGGCATACAGCTACTTGCTCGGCCTCTACTTGGGCGATGGCCATATCAGCCGCTACTACGAGCACCGGGTGCCCAGTCTCATGATCGCGTGCGACGAGTCCTGGCCCGGGCTGATGGACGCGTGCGAGACGGCTATGCGCAAGGTGTTCCCCGACAATGCCGTCTGCCGCGTCCGCAGGACTGGTTGTCGCAACGTGAAGGTCTACTCGAAGCACCTGCACTGCCTGTTCCCCCAGCACGGCCCCGGCAAGAAGCACGAGCGCACCATCGTCCTCGAACCCTGGCAGCAGGCCATCGTTGACGCCCACCCCTGGGAGTTCATCCGGGGCCTCATCCACTCCGACGGGTGTCGCATCACCAACTGGACGACCCGCCTCGTGGCCGGCGAACGCAAGCGTTACAAATACCCGCGGTACTTCTTCGCCAACAAGTCTGACGACATTAGGAAGCTCTTCACCGACACCCTCGACAAGGTCGGTGTCGAATGGACCACCCTCACCCGCGGCAGCGACCCGTTCAACATCTCGATCGCCCGAAAAGCCTCAGTGGCCCTGCTCGACACCCACGTAGGCCCCAAGCACTGACACCGCCCCTACTTCGGACTGTCGTCCTCGCCCACGTGATGCACTCGGACCAGGTTCGTCGAGCCGGAGACCCCGGGCGGGGAGCCGGCCGTGATGACGACCACGTCGCCCTTCTCGCAGCGGCCGTACCGCAGCAGGGCCTCGTCCACCTGGGCGACCATCGCGTCCGTGGAGTCGACCTGCGGGCCGAGGAAGGTCTCCACGCCCCAGGTCAGGCTGAGCTGGGAGCGGGTCGCCGGTTCCGGGGTGAAGGCGAGGAGGGGGATCGGGGAGCGGTAGCGGGAGAGGCGGCGGACCGTGTCGCCCGACTGGGTGAAGGCCACCAGGAACTTCGCGCCGAGGAAGTCGCCCATCTCGGCCGCGGCGCGGGCGACGGCCCCTCCTTGGGTGCGGGGCTTGTTCCGTTCCGTCAGCGGCGGCAGGCCCTTCGCGAGGATGTCCTCCTCCGCCGCCTCCACGATCTTCGCCATCGTCCGGACCGTCTCGATCGCGTACTTGCCCACACTCGTCTCGCCGGACAGCATCACCGCGTCCGTGCCGTCGATGACCGCGTTGGCGACGTCGGAGGCCTCCGCTCGCGTCGGCCGGGAGTTCTCGATCATGGAGTCGAGCATCTGGGTCGCGACGATGACCGGCTTGGCGTTGCGCTTGGCCAGTTTGATCGCTCGCTTCTGGACGAGCGGCACCTGTTCGAGGGGCATCTCGACGCCGAGGTCGCCGCGGGCGACCATGATGCCGTCGAAGGCGGCGACGATGTCCTCGATGGCGTCGACGGCCTGCGGCTTCTCGACCTTGGCGATGACGGGGACCCGGCGTCCCGCGGAGTCCATGATCCGGTGGACGTCCTCGATGTCGCGTCCGCTGCGGACGAAGGACAGGGCGATGACGTCGAAGCCCATGCGCAGGGCCCAGCGCAGGTCTTCCTCGTCCTTCTCGGACAGTGCCGGGACCGAGACGGCCACGCCGGGCAGGTTGAGTCCCTTGTGGTCCGAGACCATGCCGCCTTCGACCACGCGGGTGTGGACCCGGGGGCCGTCCACGGAGGTCACCTCCAGGCAGACCTTGCCGTCGTCGACGAGGATCCGCTCTCCCGGGGTGACGTCCGCGGCGAGTCCGCCGTACGTCGTCCCGCACTGCCGCTGGTCGCCTTCCGTGCCCTCTTCCACGGTGATGGTGAAGGTGTCGCCGCGTTCGAGGAGTACGGGTCCTTCGGTGAAGTGGCCGAGGCGGATCTTCGGGCCCTGAAGGTCGGCGAGGAGGCCGACGCTGCGGCCGGTCTCGTCCGAGGCCTTGCGGACGCGGTGGTACCGCTCCTCGTGCTCGGCGTGGCTGCCGTGGCTGAGGTTGAAGCGAGCTACGTCCATTCCGGCGTCGACCAGGTCTTTGATCTGGTCGTAGGAGTCGGTGGCGGGGCCCAGGGTGCAGACGATTTTTGCTCGGCGCATGTTTCGACCCTAGACCTTACCGATGGGTAGCGAATTGGACGGGTATGACGACGCAACAACCTTTGGGTGAAGGGCTGTTGACAAGGGTTGAAGTGTGCGCCACCTCGCTCTGATGAGCGTTTCGGATGCAAACTCGAGCGTCGGTCACAGCCTCGGCGGTGCCATGGTGAAGCGTGCGTCGACCTGGGCGTGGACGTGTTGGCGTTGGGGTTCGAGGTCGAGAGGGGTGGCTGCGGTGTCGGCCTCATAGGCCATGGAGCGGGCGCGGGCGGCTTTGCCGACGAAGCGGGGTTCGGGGCCCTCGGCGCCGATGTCGGCGAGTTCGAGCAGGGCCGTCAGGGACGTGCCCAGCGCCTCCGCGTACTCCTTGGCCCGTTGGACGGCTTCCCGTACCGCCTGCCGGCGTGCCTCCCGGTAGGCAGGTGAGTCGCGGCGCAGGGCCCACCATGGTCCGTCGACCGTTGTCAGTTCCTGGTCGGCCAGTCGGGTCGTCAGTTCGCCCAGTGCGGTGAAGTCGGAGAGTTCGACGGTGATGTGGACGCGGCCGTGGTGGGCGTGGACGCGTTCGCCGCGGCCGTGTTCCTTGAGTTCGGGGGTGATGGAGAAGGAGCCGGTCTCCAGGCGTTCGACGGCGTCGCCGTAGGACTTGAGCAGGTCGAGGGCGTGGGCGTTGCGGCGGGTGAGGTCGTCGAGGGCGGTGCGGCGGTCCTTGCCGCGGGAGGCGATGGTGATGCCGAGGCGGGCGATCTCGGGGTCGACTTCGAGGTGGGCTTCGCCGCGGACGGCGATGCGGGGGGCGTCGGGGGTGCCGTGGGGGACGGTCATAACGACTCACTGTGTCAGTTTTCGCGGGGCGAGTCACCAGATCGCAACCTGTGGGGACTGTTGCCGTTCGACATGTGCGGGTCAGAATCTACGCGCGTTGTCGACTGTTCCCCGAGGAGATCGAGACATGGCCCTGAACCGCCGGAAGTTCCTGGAGAAGTCCGCTGTGACCGGAGCGGGTGTCGCGCTGGCGGGTGCTGTGGGGGCTCCCGCCGCGCAGGCCGCGGAGAGCGGGAGGAAGCCGGTGAAGCGGTACGCGCTCACGGTCATGGGCACCACGGATCTGCACGGTCATGTCTTCAACTGGGACTACTTCAAGGACGCGGAGTACAAGGACAGCGCGGGCAACGCGCAGGGCCTGGCGCGGATCTCGACGCTGGTGGAACAGGTGCGTGCGGAGAAGGGCCGCTGCAACACGCTGCTGCTGGACGCGGGTGACACGATCCAGGGGACGCCGCTGACGTACTACTACGCGAAGGTGGACCCGATCACCGCGAAGGGCGGTCCGGTCCATCCGATGGCCGCGGCGATGAACGCCATCGGGTACGACGCGGTGGCGCTGGGCAACCACGAGTTCAACTACGGCATCGAGACGCTGCGGAAGTTCGAGGAGCAGTGCGACTTCCCGCTTCTCGGTGCGAACGCGCTGGACGCGAAGACGCTGAGGCCCGCTTTCCCGCCGTACTTCATCAAGACGTTCCGGGTGAAGGGTGCGCCGCCGGTGAGGGTGGCGGTGCTGGGTCTGACGAACCCGGGTATCGCGATCTGGGACAAGGCGTACGTGCAAGGGAAGTTGACGTTCCCGGGCCTTGAGGAGCAGGCGGCGAAGTGGGTGCCGAAGCTGCGGTCGATGGGTGCGGACGTGGTGGTGGTGTCGGCGCACTCGGGTTCGTCGGGGACGTCGTCGTACGGTGACCAGTTGCCGTACGTGGAGAACTCGGCGGCGCTGGTGGCGCAGCAGGTGCCGGGGATCGACGCGATCCTGGTGGGGCACGCGCATGTGGAGATCCCGGAGCTGAAGGTCGTCAACGCGAAGACGGGGAAGACGGTGGTGCTGTCGGAGCCGTTGGCGTACGCGGAGCGGCTGTCGCTGTTCGACATCGAGCTGGTCTTCGAGAGGGGGCGTTGGTCGGTCGAGTCGGTGTCGTCGAAGGTCCTGAACTCGAACTCGGTCGCGGACGACCCGAAGATCACCAAGTTGCTGAAGGACGACCATGACGTCGTCGTGAAGTACGTGAACCAGGTGGTCGGTACGGCGACCCAGACGCTGACGACGGTCGAGGCGCGGTACAAGGACGCGCCGATCATCGACCTGATCACGAAGGTCCAGGAGGACGTGGTCAGGGCGGCGCTGGCGGGTACGGAGTACGCCTCGCTGCCGGTGATCGCGCAGGCGTCGCCGTTCTCGCGGACCTCGGAGATCCCGGCCGGCGATGTGACGATCCGGGATCTGTCGAGCCTGTACGTGTACGACAACACGCTGGTGGCGAAGTTGCTGACGGGTGCGCAGGTCAAGGCGTACCTGGAGTACTCGGCGGAGTATTTCGTGCAGACGGCGGCGGGTGCGGTCGTGGACGTGGAGAAGCTGACGAACGCGGGCAACCGTCCGGACTACAACTACGACTACGTGTCGGGGCTGTCGTACGACATCGACATCGCGCAGGCGGCGGAGTCCCGGATCAGGAACCTGACCTGGAACGGTGCCGCGCTGGACGACGCGCAGAAGTTCGTGTTCGCGGTGAACAACTACCGGGCGAACGGCGGCGGGGCGTTCCCGCACGTGGCTTCGGCTCCCGAGTTGTGGTCGGAGTCGACGGAGATCCGTACGCGGATCGCGGAGTGGGTGACCGCGAAGGGTGTGCTGGACCCGAAGGACTTCGCGTCGGTGGACTGGAGGCTCACGCGCGAGGGAACGCCGGTCTTCTAGCGGTCCCGGAGGGCTGCGAAGGCCCTCCCCCATGACCCTCCTCCCTGCCCGCGAGGAGGGTTTTCCGCTGCCCCCGGCTTTACCTTCCCTCGACGAGGGGGGTGAGGACGGGGGCGGTGCGGGCGGGTGGGATCTGGGGCAGCCGCTCTTCGAGGCCGAAGGTGGTGAAGGCGGTGCGGGCGGGGAGGGGGTAGGCGTCCTTGCCGGTGAGGGTGTTGAGGATGGTGGCGCTGCGCCAGGCGGCGAGGCCGAGGTCGGGGGTGCCGACGCCGTGGGTGTGGCGTTCGGCGTTCTGGACGTAGACGTGGCAGTCGGCGCCGGTGACGGAGGGGTCGAGGACGAGCCTGAACTGTTCGTCGACGCGGGGGCGTTCGCGGCTGTCGCGGCGCAGGTAGGGGTCGAGTCCGGCGAGGATGCGGTCGAGTGGGCGTTCGCGGTGGCCGGTGGCGAGGACGACGGCGTCGGTGGTGAGGCGGGAGCGGCTGCCCTGCTGGATGTGTTCGAGGTGGAGTTCGATCTTCGTGGTGGCGATGCGGCCGGCGGTGCGGACGCGGACGCCGGGGGTGAGGACGGCGTCGGGCCAGCCGCCGTGCAGGGTGCGGCGGTAGAGCTCGTCGTGGATGGCGGCGATGGTGTCGGCGTCGATGCCGCGGTGGAGCTGCCACTGGGTGGTGCCGAGGCGGTCGCGGACGCTTTCGGACAGGGCGTGGAAGTAGCGGGTGTAGTCGGGGGTGAAGTGTTCGAGGCCGAGCTTGGAGTACTCCATGGGCGCGAACGCTTCGGTGCGGCCGATCCAGTGGAGTCGTTCGCGGCCGGTGGGGCGGTTGCGCAGCAGGTCGAGGAAGACCTCGGCGCCGGACTGGCCTGAGCCGACGACGGTGACGTGGTCGGCGGCCAGGAGGCTGTGGCGGTGGTCGAGGTAGTCGGCGGCGTGGACGACGGGCACGCCGGGTGCTTCGACGAGGGGCTTGAGGGGTTCGGGTACGTAGGGCTCGGTGCCGATGCCGAGGACGATGTTCTTGGTGTAGGTGCGGCCCAGGGCTTCGGCTTCGCCGTCGCTGTCCAGCTGGGTGAAGTCGACTTCGAGGACGTCGCGTTCGGGGTTGAAGCGGACGGCGTCGACCTGGTGGCTGAAGTGGAGGCCGGGGAGGTTCTCGGCGACCCAGCGGCAGTAGGCGTCGTACTCGGCGCGCTGGATGTGGAAGCGCTCGGCGAAGTAGAAGGGGAAGAGGCGCTCGCGGGCCTTGAGGTAGTTGAGGAAGGTCCAGTCGCTGGCGGGGTCGGCGAGGGTCACCAGGTCGGCCAGGAAGGGGACTTGGACGGTGGCTCCGTCGATGAGGAGTCCGGGGTGCCAGCCGAAGGCGGGGCGCTGTTCGTAGAAGACGGCGTCCAGTGCGGTGAGGGGCTGGGCGAGGGCGGCGAGGGAGAGGTTGAAGGGGCCGATGCCGATGCCGACGAGGTCGCGGGGTGCGTCGGGCTCGTGGTGTGGGGGGTGGGGGTTCATCGGGGGGTGGTTCCTTCCACGAGGTGCAGGAGTCCGGCGAGGTCGGCCGGCCGGGTGGTGGGGTTGAGGAGGGTGGCCTTGAGCCAGAGCCGGTTCGCCGCGCGGGCCCGGCCGAGGACGGCGCGGCCGTCTTCGAGGAGTTGTCGGCGTACGGCGGCTACGGCGGCGTCGGTGGCGTCTGCGGGGCGGAAGAGGACTGTGCTGATGGTGGGGGGTGCGTGCAGTTCGAAGCCGGGGTGTTCCTCGACGGCTCGGGCGAACTCCTCTGCCTGTGCGCAGACTTGGTCGACGAGGGCAGCGATTCCTGCGCGGCCCAGGGTCTTGAGGGTGACGGCGATCTTGAGGATGTCGGGGCGGCGGGTGGTGCGCAGGGAGCGGCCGAGGAGGTCGGGGAGGCCGGCCTCGGTGTCGTCGTCGGCGTTGAGGTAGTCGGCGCGGTGGGTCAGGGCGGCGAGGTCCTGGGCGTCGCGGACGGCGAGGATGCCTGCAGCGACGGGCTGCCAGCCGAGTTTGTGGAGATCGAGGGTGACGGTGTCGGCGGCGGCGAGTCCTTCGAGTTTTTCTCGGTGCCGGTCGCTGAAGAGGAGGCCTCCGCCGTAGGCCGCGTCCACGTGCAGCCGGGCCTTTCGGGCAGCGCAGAGGCGGGCGATCTCGGGGAGGGGGTCGATGAGGCCGGCGTCCGTGGTGCCCGCGGTGGCGGCGATGAGCAGCGGTCCGTGCGGGATTGTTTCGAGGGCTGCGGGGTCGAGGGTGCCGTTGGGGGTGGGGATGATCACCGGGTCCGGCATGCCCAGGAGCCAGGCTGACCTTGGTAGGGAGTGGTGAGCGTTTTCTCCGCAGATGAGGCGGACTCCGGGGCCAAGGGACTCTCTGGCCAGGAGGAGGGCGAGTTGATTGGATTCCGTGCCACCGGTTGTGATCAGGGCGTCGGGCCGGTGGGGGCTTGTCGCGCAGTTCCCCGCGCCCCTGAGTGGGTTGCCGAACACCTCTCTCGCGAGTTGCCCGGTCACCAGTGACTCCAGTTCCGAGGCTGCTGGTGCCTGGTCCCAGGAGTCGAGCGACGGGTTCAGCACACTGACAGCCAGGTCGGCTGCCGCGGCCACCGCAAGGGGCGGGCAGTGGAGGTGGGCCGCGCAGAACGGGTCTGCCGGGTCTGCGGAGCCCTCTGCCAGGGTCCTTACCAGGTGCCGTAGGGCCTCCGGGTCGCCCTCCTCGGGGAGTACGTCCCCCAGCGCGGCCCGCACCCGCGCCGCTACCTGGGACGGGCCTCCGGGGGGAAGCGGTCCGCTCCTCAGGCGCGCCCCCTCCCCCAGCGCCTCCAGCACCGTGGCCAGCAACGGGCGCAGCGAGTCAGGGCCTTCGGGGCCCGAGGCCAGGGGCGGCGTGTGCATCGTCGACCTCCGGGGGCGCTGGGGACTTCCAGCTTGGACGCGGCTGCCTGGGCGCGCCCGGAGAGTTCAACGATCCTGACCCGAAAGGGGGTACTCCCGTGCGGGGAAAACCCGCTCTACGCCTGCCTCACCCGCAAGGCGCGTCCGAGGTCGTCGAGTTGGTCGACCAGTTTGCGGCGCAGGGCGGGGATGGGGTCGGCGTCGCGCAGGCAGGCCTCGCCGAGGTGCAGGTTGTCCTCGTCGACGGCATGGTCGGGGAAGGCCCAGCGGCCGGCGGCGTCGGCGATGGCGGGGCCGCGGCGGGCGGCGAGGGCGACGGCGTCCTCGTAGTAGCGGGGCACGTACTGCCGTACGAGGTCGCTCTGTTCGGGCTGCCAGAAGCCCCGGGCGGTGGCGGTGAACAGGTAGTTGGAGAGGTCGTCGCGGGTGAACATCGCTTCCCAGGCCTGTGCCTTGGCCTCCTCGGTGGGCAGGGCGGCGCGGCAGCGGGCGGCGCCTTCCTGGCCGGTGGCGGAGGGGTCGCGGGCCAGTTCGGCGGCGATGGCGGTCTCGTCGGTGGCGCCGAGGACGGCGAGGCGGGCCAGGACGCGCCAGCGCAGTTCGGGGTCGAGTTCGGGGCCGCCGGGGACGGTGCCGTCGGCGAGCCAGGCGGCGATGGTGTCGGGGTGGGCGGCGACGTCGATGCAGTGGCGGACGGCGATCAGGCGCAGGCCGGGGTTGTCTCCGTCCTCGGTGCGGCGGATGAGGTCGCGGCACAGGGCGGAGAGGGCGGTGAGGGCGGCGGGGCGCTGCTCGGGGGTGACGTAGCGGTCGGCGACGTAGGTGGAGGCGAAGGCGAGGACGCCCTGGACGAGGGCGAGGTCGGTCTCGTGCGGGAGGTGGGCGCGGGCCGTGTCCAGGTAGGCGGTGGGCGGGAGTTCGCCGTCGCGGACCGCGTCGCGCAGGGCGTTCCAGACGACGGCGCGGGTCAGGGGCGAGGGCAGGCCGGACAGGCACTCGGTGACGGCTTTGAAGGAGTCGGTGTCGAAGCGGACCTTGGCGTAGCTGAGGTCGCCGTCGTTGAGGAGCAGGAGGGTGGGGCGCTTGCCGATGGGCTGCGGGGTGCTCTGCGGGACGTCGAGGTCGAGGCGGTCGCGCAGGACGAGGTGGCGGCCCTCGTCGGTGACGTCCTGGTCGTAGAGGCCGACGGCGATGCGGTGCGGGCGGCTGCCCTTGTGCTCGACCTGGAGGGTGTAGGTGCCTTCGTCGCCGCGGGTGACGACGGGCCGCAGGGTGTCGACGCCGGTGGTGCGCAGCCAGGCGTCGGCCCAGGCGTGGACGTCGCGTTCGGTGGCGGAGGCGAGGGAGTCGATGAAGTCGGCGAGGGCGGCGTTGGCGAACTTGTGGCGGGCGAAGTGGGTGTTGATGCCGGCGAGGAAGTCCTTCTCGCCGAGCCAGGTCACCAGCTGCCGCAGTGCGGAGGCGCCCTTGGCGTAGGAGATGCCGTCGAAGTTGAGGAGGGCGGAGGCGGTGTCGTCGACGGCGTCGGGGGCGACGGGGTGGGTGGAGGGGCGCTGGTCGGCGTCGTAGCCCCAGCCCTTGCGGACGACGCCGAAGTCGACCCAGGTGTCGGTGAAGCGGGTGGCCTCGGTGAGGGTCTGGTAGCCCATGTACTCGGCGAAGGACTCGTTCAGCCAGATGTCGTCCCACCAGCGCAGGGTGACGAGGTCGCCGAACCACATGTGGGCCATCTCGTGGGCGATGACCATGGCGCGGGTCTGGCGTTCGGTGTCGGTGACGGCGGAGCGGTAGACGAACTCGTCGCGGAAGGTGACGAGGCCGGGGTTCTCCATGGCGCCGGCGTTGAACTCGGGGACGAACGCCTGGTCGTAGGAGTCGAAGGGGTAGGGCTCCTCGAACTTCTCGTGGTAGCGGTCGTAGCACTGCTTGGTGATCTCGAAGATCTCGTCGGCGTCCGGGTCCAGGTAGGGCGCGAGCGAGCGGCGGCAGTGGATGCCGAAGGGCAGGCCGCGGTGTTCGGTGCGCACGGAGTGCCAGGGGCCGGCGGCGACGGCGACGAGGTAGGTGGAGATCAGGGGGGTGGGGGTGGCCTGCCAGTGGCCGTCGCCGAGGTGGCTGGTGATGCCGTTGGCGAGGACGGTCCAGTTCTCGGGGGCGGTCACGGACAGGTCGAAGACGGCCTTGAGGTCGGGCTGGTCGAAGGCGGCGAAGACGCGCTGGACGTCGTCCAGGAAGAGCTGGGTGTAGACGTAGGTCTCGCCGTCGGTGGGGTCGGTGAAGCGGTGCATGCCCTCGCCGGTGCGGGAGTACCGCATGACGGCGTCGATGCGCAGTTCGTGCTCGCCGGCGGTCAGTCCCTTGAGGGGCAGCCGGTTCTCCTCGAGGGTCTCCGGGTCGAGGGGGTGGCCGTCGAGGGTGGCCTCCCGCAGTTCGGCCGGCTTGAGTTCGACGAAGGTGTCCGCCTGCGTGCGCGCGGTGAACCGGATGACGGTCCGGGACGCGAAGGTCTCGTCGCCGGTGGTGAGGTCGAGCGCGATGGTGTAGCGGTGGACGTCGAGGAGCTTGGCACGGGTCTGCGCTTCGTCGCGCGTCAGTACGGACATGCAGGACATGCTGCCTGATGGCACGGGCAACTCACAGAGGCGGATCGGTACACGCCTTATGTCCGGTCCTGTTCGAGCTCCCCGGTGTGCGCCCCGGTGCCGCGCTGCACCGGTACCCGGGCCTCCGGGTGGGGCAGGGCCGGGTGGGCGGCGGGGGCTGCGGCGTCCTCGTCGTGGCGCTTGTCCTCGGTGTGGTCCTTGACGAGGGCGCGTAACTCCCGCACCTCGTGTTCGAGGGCGAGGTGGCGGCGGTGGGCGTCGAAGAGGTAGCGGACCTTGGTGCGCAGGGCCCAGGGGTCGATGGGTTTCATGACGAGGTCGGCGACGCCGAGCCCGAAGGCGGCGGAGGTGAGTTCGTGGTCGGGGCCGAAGCCGGTGAGCAGGATGACGGGGATGTGCTGGGTCTGTTCCAGGCGGCGCATGTAGCGGACCACGTCGAGTCCGCTGACGCCGGGCATCCGCACGTCGAGGAGCAGGAGGCCGACCCGGCCCCGGAGCACCTGCTTGAGGGCCTCGTCGCCGCTGGTGGCGCGGCCGAGCCGGTAGCCCAGCGGGGCGAGGGCGCTCTCCAGGGCGTAGAGCGTGTCCTCGTGGTCGTCGACGATGAGGATCTTGGCATCCGAAGGCATGGCCGGCGTCCCTCCCTCGCGGACAGCCAGCCTACGCCCGTGCGTTGACACGGTGTGCTCGCGGGCTGACAAGGAGTGCACAGCGCAGCATGCCGGGTGCGGGCGTCCCCTGTCACCTCCCCGGCGTTCGGGGCGGGGTCAATCGGCCAGCGGGGTGGGGCCGTTGACGGTGTCCTCGGCGATGCGCTCGTGGTGCCGGATCACCTCGGCGATGATGAAGTTCAGGAACTTCTCGGCGAAGGCCGGGTCGAGTTTGGCGTTCTCGGCGAGGGTGCGCAGCCGTTCGATCTGGCGGGCCTCGCGGGCCGGGTCGGCGGGCGGCAGTTGGTGGCGGGCCTTGAGGTGGCCGACCTGCTGGGTGGCCTTGAAGCGCTCGGCGAGCATGTGGACGACGGCCGCGTCGATGTTGTCGATGCTGTCCCGCAGCCGGTTGAGCTCTTCGCGGACGGCGGGGTCGACGTCACCGGATCCGGTGTTGCTGGTGGTCATGGGCGACAACCCTAGACGGACCGCTCAGGGCCCGGCCCGGCACCCGTCGTCGACGTCCCGCCGGCCTCCCGGACCTGCACCGGTCAGACCCTCGGCAGGTCGTCCGGGTCCGGTACCTGGTGGCTCCAGCCGCCCGGCACGGTCCGGCTCTCCTGGGCGCGGAAGCGGACGGGGGCCATGCCGACGCGGCGGGTGAAGAGGCGGGAGAAGTAGGCGGGGTCGTCGTAGCCGACGCGGCGGGCGACGGAGGCGACGGGGAGTTCGGTGGCGGCGAGGAGTTCCTTGGCGCGGCCGAGGCGGATGCCGAGGAGGTAGTCCTTGGGGCTGCACCCGGCGCCGCGGCGGACGGCGGTGCGCAGTTCGGCGAGGGTCATGCCGTGTGCCGTGGCGTGGTCGGCGACGGACATGGGTTTGCAGGCGTCGCGGGCGAGGGCCTTGAGGACGGGGTCGCCGTCGGGGGCGAGGTCGGCGCGGGCGCGGCGCAGGGCGACCAGGAGTTCGTGGACGGCGGCGCCGGTCTCGACCTCCAGGAGGGGGTTGTCGCGGCGGGCCGCGCGGGCGATGCGGGCGATCACCGTGCGCGGGCCGGTGGCGTCGGACAGGGGCACGACGGGGCGGTCGGGTTCGATGTAGCCGAGTTCGGTGTAGGTGGCGGTGGCGGGTCCGGTGAAGCCGACGAACCCCTCGTCCCAGCCGGTGTCCGGGTCGGGCGCGTAGTGGTGGGGGATGCCGGGGGTGAGCCACAGCAGGGAGGGCGCGGTGACCGTGGTACGGCGGCCGTCGGGGGTCTCGTACCAGCCGGTGCCGGTGCTGATGACGACGGCGACGTGGCTGTCGAGGGTGCGGGGACCGACGGTGGGCAGCGGGCCGTGCTGGAGTCCGACTCCCAGGCAGACCAGGCCCAGGCGGTGGTGGACGGGGCTGGGGGTGAGGAATCGCATCCAGGTGTGGTACATCGCGCTCCTTGCATGCGCTTCGGTCCAAGCAGCGCTGATCTTTGTCCATGGACGTGATCGCCGCCAGTGGTGAGGGTGGAGCCTATGAGCGAGTTCAGGGTGGGTGAAACCGATTTCCTGCTGGACGGACGGCCGGTGCGGCTGCTGTCCGGGGCGCTGCACTACTTCCGGGTGCACGAGGCGGCGTGGGGGCACCGGCTGGCGATGCTGCGGGCGATGGGTCTCAACTGCGTGGAGACGTACGTGCCGTGGAACCTGCACGAGCCGCACCCGGGCGACTTCCGGGACGTGCAGGCGCTGGGCCGGTTCCTGGACGCGGCCCGGGAGGCGGGGCTGTGGGCGATCGTCCGCCCCGGCCCCTACATCTGCGCGGAGTGGGAGAACGGCGGTCTGCCGCACTGGCTGGAGGGGCGTGCGCGCACGAGTGACGAGCGGTACCTCGCCCGGGTCGAGGGCTGGTTCGGGCGGCTGCTGCCGCAGGTCGTGGAGCGGCAGATCGACCGGGGCGGCCCGGTGGTGATGGTGCAGGCGGAGAACGAGTACGGCAGCTACGGTTCGGACGCCGCGTATCTGCTGCGGCTGACGGAGCTGCTGCGCGCCGGGGGCGTGACGGTTCCGCTGTTCACCTCGGACGGCCCCGAGGACCACATGCTCACCGGCGGCTCGGTCCCGGGAGTCCTCGCCACGGTGAACTTCGGTTCCGACGCCCGTGCGGCCTTCGAGGCGCTGCGCCGCCACCGGCCGCGGGGGCCGCTGATGTGCATGGAGTTCTGGTGCGGCTGGTTCGAGCACTGGGGCGGCGAGCCGGTGGTGCGGGACGCCCGGGACGCGGCGGCGGCGCTGCGGGAGATCCTGGAGTGCGGTGCCTCGGTGAACCTGTACATGGCGCACGGGGGCACGAACTTCGCGGGCTGGGCGGGCGCCAACCGGGGCGGCGGCGCGCTGCACGACGGTCCGCTGGAGCCGGACGTGACGTCGTACGACTACGACGCGCCGATCGACGAGTACGGCAGGCCGACGGAGAAGTTCTGGCGTTTCCGCGAGGTGCTGTCCGAGTACGGCCCGGTGGCGGACCTGCCGCCCGCGCCGGAGGTGCTGGGTGCCGGCAGTGACGTGGACCTGACCGAATGGGCGTCCTTGTCCGCCGTACTGGAGGTGCGCGGCGGTCCGCTCCACGAGGGTCCCGTGCCGCCGACCTTCGAAGAGCTGGACGTCGACCGGGGGCTGGTGCGGTACGAGGTGACCGTGCCGGGGCCGCGGCAGCCGTATCCGCTGGTCGCGCGCGGGCTGCGGGACCTCGCGGTGGTGTACGTGGACGGTGCGCGGGCCGGGGTGCTCACCGAGGAGGACCCGCAGCTCAAGGAGCCGGTCGCGGGGCACGCGCGCGTGGAGCTGTGGGTGGAGTCGCTGGGGCGGGTCAACTACGGGCCCCGCAGTGGGGAGGCCAAGGGGATCACCGGGGGGCTGCTGCACGAGCGGCAGTTCCTGCACGGGGTGCGGGCGCGGGGGCTGCGGCTCGACGCGCTGGACTCGGTGACGGGGATCGGTTTCGGTGAGCTGCCCGGGGACGGCTCGCCGGGCCTGTACCGGGGTGCGGTGGACGTGCCGGGCGCCGGGGACGCGGTCCTGGAGCTGCCGGGCTGGACCCGGGGGTTCGTGTGGGTCAACGGCTTCGGTCTCGGCCGGTACTGGTCCGTGGGCCCGCGGCACACGCTGTACGTGCCGGGGCCCGTGCTGCGGGAGGGCCGCAACGAGGTGTGGGTGCTGGAGCTGGAGGAGGCGCCGGAGCACGGGCCCGCGCTCCGGCTGCGGGCGCCGGATCCGACCGGCGAGAATCGGTCCGTGACCTCGTAGAGTGGAGTCGGGTTCAGGGCGTCTTGGGGGTACGGGCGTGACGAACGACGGACCGGTCCAGCACGGCTTCCCGCACCTGGAGACGGTGCGGGCCTCGATCAACGCGCTCTACAGGCGGCTCTCCTACGACACCGTCCAGACGTTCGCGACGAGCGTGGCCCCGGTGGACGTGGCGTTCTGCGACACCGACGACCTCCATCTCGGCGCGCAGCGGGTGGCCCGGGAACTGGTGCGGCACTACCGGCTCCCGGACGCCCGGCTGGTGGTCGGCTTCCGGGAGATGACGCACGCGGCGAACGTCGAACTCACCGCGGGCCCCGAGTACTTCGTCGAGCTGAACGACCGCTTCCGTACGCATCGGCGGGACATCGGCGCGGCGCTGGCCCACGAGGTCATGCACGTGTACCTGCACCGCCTGGACCTGTCCTTCCCGGGGGTGCGCGAGAACGAGATCCTCACGGACACGGCGACGACGTACCTGGGCGCCGGGTGGCTGCTGCTGGACGCGTACCGGGAGGACGCGGCGTCGTCGCAGAAACTGGGCTACCTCACCCCGGAGGAGTTCGGGTACGTGCTGGCGAAGCGGTCGCTGGTGTTCGGGGAGGACCCCTCGGTGTGGTTCACCAGTCCCCAGGCGTACACGGCGTACGAGAAGGGCATGGCGAGGGCCCGGGAGGACGAGCAGCAGCCTCCGCTCACGGCCGCGGGCTGGGCGGGGCGGCGGCGGTACGCACGGGACCGGCGGCATGCGCCCGGGCCGCAGCCGGGGGTTGCGTACACCTTCACGCCGGACGGGCCCGGGCGGCTGCGGGTGTCGTTTCCCTGCCCCACCTGCCATCAGCGGATCCGGGTGCCGGTGCGGGGACGGGTGCGAGCGCGCTGCGGGTTGTGCCGGACGGTGCTGGAGTGCGACACCTGAGGTGCCCGCCGTCCGCCGTCCGCGGCGCCCGTCGCGGACGGTCGCGCGGTTCCCCGCGCCCCTGACGGCATCACCGTCACGCTCCATGCACGGGGCGCGGCTCCTCCGCCTCTGCGAGCAGCCTCAGGGCCGCTTCCCCGGCCTCCGCCGGGGTCCATCGCGCGCCCTTGTCCCTCGTCGGGCCCGGCCGCCAGCCCTCCATCACGGTGATCCGGCCGCCCTCCGCCTCGAAGACCCGGCCCGTCACCCCGGCGGCGGCCGCCGAGCCCAGCCAGACGACGAGCGGGGACACGTTCTCCGGGGCCATCGCGTCGAAGCCGGCGGCCGGGGCGGCCATGGCGTCGGCGAACGTCCGCTCGGTCATCCTCGTCCGGGCCGCGGGGGCGATCGCGTTGACCTGGACGCCGTAGCGGGCGAGTTCGGCCGCCGCGACCAGGGTGAGGCCGACGATCCCTGCTTTGGCGGCGCTGTAGTTGCCCTGCCCGACCGAGCCCAGCAGTCCGGCGCCGCTGGAGGTGTTGACGATCCTCGCCACCGGCGTGCGGCCCGCCTTCGTCTCCGCCCGCCAGTGCGCGGCCGCGTGCTTCAGCGGGAGGAAGTGGCCTTTCAGGTGGACGCGCAGCACCGCGTCCCAGTCGTCCTCGTCGAGGTTGACGAGCATCCGGTCGCGCAGGAACCCGGCGTTGTTGACCAGCGTGTCGAGGCGGCCGTACGCCTCCAGGGCCGCCCGGACGAGGGAGGCGGCACCGTCGGACGTCGCGATGTCGCCGCCGTGGGCGACCGCCTCGCCGCCCGCCGCGCGGATCTCCTCGGCGACGAGGAAGGCGGGGCTGTCGGGGTCCGGGGTGCCGTCGAGGCCGACGCCGAGGTCGTTGACGACGACCCGTGCCCCCTCGGCGGCGAAGGCGAGCGCGTGGGCGCGGCCGAGACCGCGGCCTGCGCCGGTGACGACGACGACCCGGCCGTCGCAGATTCCGGTCATCTCACGTCTCCTCGCGGGCGGTCGCGGCGTCCAGGAAGGCGGGGCGCTCCCCGCCGCCGTGCACCGGCAGCGAGGCGCCGCTGATGTAGGCGGCGGCGTCGGAGGCGAGGAAGACGGCTGCCGCGCCCACGTCGGAAGGCTCGGCAAGTCGGCCGAGCGGGACCGTGCGGGCGACGGCGGCCACGCCCTCCTCGTCGCCGTAGTGCAGATGCGAGCGCTCGGTGCGGACCATGCCGACGACCAGGGTGTTCACGCGCACATGGGGCGCCCACTCGACGGCCATCGAGCGGGCGAGGTTCTCCAGGCCCGCCTTGGCCGCCCCGTACGCGGCCGTGCCGGGCGAGGGCCGGCCGCCGCTGACGCTGCCGATCATGACGATCGAGCCGCGGGCCCGCTTGAGGTGGTCGTACGCGGCCAGGGACACCGTCAGCGGGGCGAGGAGGTTCAGCTCCACCACGCGCGCGTGCCGTTCGGGGCTCGCGTCGGCGAGCAGCTGGCAGGGGGCCCCGCCCGCGTTGTTGACCAGGACGTCCAGGCGGGGCAGGGCGGCGAAGAAGTGCCGTACGGCGTCGCCGTCCCGGACGTCCAGTTCCACGAACCGGCCTGGCGGCGAGGGGACTTCGGGGGGTCTGCGCGCGCAGACGACGACGTCCGCCCCCGCCTGCGCGAAGGAGCGGGCGATCCCGGCGCCGACCCCGCGCGTCCCGCCGGTGACGACCACGACCCTCCCGTTCAGCTCCATTGACCGCTACCCTTCACCTAACAAACGTTTGGTGGAAAGGTAGCTGATGCGGCCATGGGTGTCTCCACCTCGTCCCCGGAAAAGGGGATCGTCCTGGTCGGGGTCGACTTCCCGCCGGTGAACGCCCTACCGGTGGACGGCTGGTTCGCCCTGGCCGACGCCGTGCGCGCGGCGGGCCGCGATCCCCAGGTGAGGTGTGTGGTGCTGACGGCCGAGGGACGCGGCTTCAACGCGGGCGTGGACATCAAGGAGATCCAGAAGCGCGGCCCGGCCGCCCTCGTGGGCGCCAACCGCGGCTGCTTCGAGGCCTTCTCGGCGGTCTACGACTGCGAGGTGCCCGTGGTGGCGGCCGTGCAGGGCTTCTGCCTGGGCGGGGGCGTCGGCCTGGCGGGCAACGCGGACGTGGTCGTGGCGAGCGAGGACGCCGTCTTCGGCCTGCCCGAACTGGACCGCGGGGCCCTCGGCGCGGCCACCCACCTGGCCCGGCTCGTGCCCCAGCACCTCATGCGCGCCCTGTACTTCACCTCCCGCACGGTCACCGCCGCCGAACTGCTCCGGCACGGCTCAGTGTGGAGGGTTGTCCCGCGGGACGAACTGGCCGCCACCGCCCTGGAGTCGGCCCGCGAGATCGCCGCGAAGGACGGCGAGCTGCTGCGTCTGGCCAAGGCCGCCATCAACGGCATCGACCCGGTCGACGTCCGCCGCAGCTACCGCCACGAGCAGGGCTTCACCTACGAGGCGAGCGTCAGCGGGGTCGCCGACCGGGTCCGTGACAGGTTCGGCGGGGAGGCGGAGTGAGCGACAAGACCATGACGGCCGACGAGGCCGTCTCCGGGCTGCGCAGCGGCATGACCCTCGGCATCGGCGGCTGGGGTTCGCGCCGCAAGCCGATGGCACTGGTGCGCGCGCTGCTGCGCTCGGACCTCACCGGCCTGACGGTCGTCTCGTACGGCGGCCCGGACGTCGGCATGCTCGCCGCCGCGGGGCGCGTCCGCAAGCTCGTCACCGCCTTCGTCACCCTCGACTCGATCCCCCTCGAACCCCACTACCGGGCGGCCCGCGAGGCCGGTGCGTTCGAGCTCATGGAGATCGACGAGGCGATGTTCATGTGGGGCCTGCACGCGGCCGCGAACCGGCTGCCGTTCCTGCCGGTGCGGACGGCGATCGGCTCGGACGTCATGCGGGTCAACCCGGACCTGCGGACGGTGACCTCGCCCTACGACGACCGGGAGACGTTCGTGGCCGCGCCCGCGCTCCGCATGGACGCCGCCCTGGTGCACGTGAACCGCGCCGACAAGCTGGGCAACGGCCAGTGCCTCGGCCCCGACCCCTACTTCGACGACCTGTTCTGCGAGGCGGCCGACACCGCGTACGTCTCCTGCGAACGGATCGTGGACACCGCCGAGTTGACCGAGGAGGCGCCGCCGCAGTCGCTGCTGATCAAGCGGCACACGGTCACCGGTGTGGTCGAGGCCCCGGGCGGCGCGCACTTCACCTCCTGCGTCCCCGACTACGACCGGGACGAGACCGTGCAGCGGGAGTACGCGACCACGCCCTGGCCGGAGTTCGCCGCACGGTACCTCGCGGGAGGACTCCATGACCGCGACCCGGAGTGAGTACTGCGTGATCGCCTGCGCCGAGGCCTGGCGGGACGCGGGTGAGATCCTGGCGAGCCCGATGGGACTGGTCCCCTCGGTCGGCGCCCGGCTCGCCCGCCTCACCTTCTCCCCCGACCTGCTGCTCACCGACGGCGAGGCCCTGCTGGTCCGCCCGGACGGCACGCCCGAGGGCTGGCTGCCCTACCGGCAGCATCTCGCCCTGGTCACCGGCGGGCGCCGGCACGTGATGATGGGTGCGAGCCAGATCGACCGGTACGGCAACCAGAACATCTCCTGCATCGGCGACTGGGCGAGACCGGCACGCCAGTTGCTCGGGGTGCGGGGCGCGCCGGTCAACACCCTGAACAACCCGACCAGTTACTGGATCCCCAGGCACTCCCGCCGGGTGTTCGTGGAGAAGGTCGACATGGTGTGCGGGGTGGGGTACGACCGTGCCGCCGGGGCACGCTTCCACCGCATCCCCCGGGTCGTCACCGACCTGGCGGTCCTCGACTTCGCCGGCCCGGACCGCTCGATGCGGCTGGCCTCGCTGCATCCGGGCGTCACCGTGGAACAGGTGCGGGAGGCCACCGGTTTCGACCTGGCGGTCCCGAACCAAGTGCCGTACACCCGCGAACCGACCGCCCGTGAACTGGAGTTGATCCGCGAGGTGATCGATCCCGACAACACCCGGGGCCGGGAGGTGGCCGGCTGATGGAGACCGCGCTCACCCGGCTGACCGGCGTCCGCCGTCCGATCGTGCAGACCGGGATGGGGTGGGTGGCGGGCCCCCGCCTGGTCTCCGCCGCGGCGAACGCGGGCGCGCTCGGCGTACTGGCCTCCGCGACCATGACCCTGGACCAGCTCCGGGACGCCGTGCGGGAGGTCAGGTCCCGTACCGACGCGCCCTTCGGGGTCAATCTGCGGGCCGACGCGGCGGACGCCGGGGACCGGGTGCGGGTGATCGTCGACGAGGGCGTGCGGGTGGCGTCCTTCGCCCTGGCGCCCTCGGCCGAGCTGATCGCCACGCTCAAGGAGGCGGGGGTGGTCGTCGTCCCGTCCGTCGGGGCCCGTCGGCATGCCGAGAAGGTCGCGGCCTGGGGCGCCGACGCGGTGATCGTGCAGGGCGGGGAGGGCGGCGGGCACACCGGGGAGGTGGCGACGACGGTACTGCTTCCGCAGGTGGTGGACGCGGTGGACATCCCGGTCGTGGCGGCGGGCGGCTTCTTCGACGGGCGGGGCCTGGTCGCGGCGCTGGCGTACGGGGCGGCGGGCGTCGCCATGGGCACGCGGTTCCTGCTCACCTCGGACTCGACCGTGCCGGACGCGGTGAAGGCACGCTATCTGGCGGCGACGGTCCGGGACGTGACGGTGACCCGGGCGGTGGACGGCCTGCCGCACCGGATGCTCCGCACGGATCTGGTGAGCGCGCTGGAGGGCTCCGGGCACGTGAAGTCCCTGGCGCGGGCCTTCCGCAGGGCGGCCGGGTTCCGGCGGCTGTCCGGGCTCACCTGGCGGCAGCTGGTGCGTGACGGACTGGCCATGAAGCAGGGCAAGGACCTCACCTGGAGCCAGGTCCTCCTGGCCGCCAACACTCCCATGCTCCTGAGGTCGGCGATGGTGGACGGCCGTACGGATCTGGGAGTGATGGCCTCCGGGCAGGTCGCCGGGGTGATCGACGACCTGCCGTCGTGCGCGGAGCTGGTGGAACGGATCATGAGGGAGGCGGAGGAGGTCCTTCAGCGCCTCACAGCCGCTCGATGACCGTCACGTTCGCCTGTCCCCCGCCCTCGCACATCGTCTGGAGGCCGAACCGGCCGCCCGTGCGCTCCAGTTCGTGCAGCAGGGTCGTCATCAGCTTCACGCCCGTCGCCCCCAGCGGATGGCCGAGGGCGATCGCGCCGCCGTTGACGTTGACCTTGTCCGGGTCGGCCCCCGTCTCCTTCAGCCAGGCCAGCACCACCGGCGCGAAGGCCTCGTTGATCTCGACGAGGTCGATGTCGTCGATGGTGAGGCCGGTCTTCTTCAGGGCGTGCGCGGTGGCCGGGATGGGGGCGGTGAGCATGCGGATGGGGTCCTCGCCGCGCACGGAGAGGTGGTGCACGCGCGCGCGGGGCGTGAGGCCGTGTTCGCGCACCGCCCGCTCCGAGGCCAGCAGCATGGCCGCCGCCCCGTCGGAGACCTGCGAGGAGCAGGCCGCGGTGATGGTGCCGCCCTCGATCACCGGCTTCAGCCCGGCCATCTTCTCCAGCGAGGTGTCCCGGCGCGGGCCCTCGTCGACCGCGACCGGACCGTAGGCCACCGTCTCGCGCTCGAAGCGCCCCTCGTCGACGGCCCGCAGCGCCCGCCGGTGGGACCGCAGCGCGAACTCCTCCTGGTCCTGGCGGCTGATCCCCCACTTCCCGGCGATCATCTCGGCGCCGACGAACTGGTTCACCGCCCGGTCCCCGTACCGCGCCCGCCAGCCCTCGCTGCCCGCGAAGGGCCCCTGGATCAGTCCGAGCGGCTCGGCGGCCTGCCGGGTCGCGAAGGCGATCGGGATCATCGACATGTTCTGCACCCCGCCGGCGACCACGAGGTCCTGCGTCCCGGACAGCACGCCCTGCGCGGCGAAGTGCACGGCCTGCTGCGAGGACCCGCACTGCCGGTCCACGGTCACCCCGGGCACCTCCTCGGGCAGCCCGGCCGCGAGCCACGCGGTCCGCGCGATGTCCCCGGCCTGCGGCCCGACCGCGTCGAGGCAGCCGAAGACGACGTCCTCCACGGCCCCGGGATCGACCCCGGCCCGCTCGACCAGCGACTTCAGCACATGCGCGCCCAGATCGGCCGGGTGGACCCCGCTCAGGCCTCCCCCGCGCCGCCCTACGGGCGTACGGACCGCTTCGACGATGTAGGCCTCGGCCATGGCGACTCCCCAGTGGGTTACGTGCGTACGGCGATCCCGTCCAGCACCATCGACAGGTACTGCCGGGCGATCTCCTCCGGGCTGTGCTGTCCGCCGGGCCGGTACCAGGACGCGGCGACCCACACGGTGTCGCGCACGAACCGGTAGGTCAGGCGGACGTCGAGGTCGGCCCGGAACACCTCGGCCGCGACCCCGCGCTCCAGCGTGGACAGCCAGGCCTTCTCGAACCTGCGCTGCGACTCGGCGAGGAACGCGAACCGCTCCTGCGCCACCAGGTGCCTGCTCTCCTTCTGGTAGATCGCGACGGCGGCCCGGTGCCGGTCGATCTCCCGGAACGACTCGGTGACCAGGGCCTCCAGGGTCTCGCGCGGGCCGAGTTCGGCGCTCAGGACGGTGTCGTAGCCGTCCCAGAGCTCGTCGAGGAAGGTCCGCAGGATCTCCTCCAGCATCGATTCCTTGGAGTCGAAGTGGTAGTAGAGGCTGCCCGCGAGCATGCCCGCGTGGTCCGCGATCTTGCGTACGGTCGTGGCGTTGTAGCCCTGTTCGGCGAAGACCTCGGCGGCGGTGTCGAGGAGTTCACGGCGGCGCGCGGGGGCGGCGGCGCTCACCTGGGGCGTCTTCTTGGTCGGCACATCGTCCATTGTCCTAGGCGTGTTGGCTGCTGACGGCGACGACCTCGCCCGTCATGTACGAGGAGTAGCCGGACGCCAGGAACACGATGACGTTGGCCACCTCCCAGGGCTGTGCGTACCGCCCGAAGGCCTCGCGCGCGGTGAGCTCCTCCAGCAGCTCGCCCGAGGTGACCTTCGCCAGGTGCGGGTGCATGGCGAGGCTGGGCGAGACGGCGTTGACGCGGACGCCGTACCGGGCCGCTTCCAGGGCCGCGCACCGGGTGAGCGCCATGACCCCGGCCTTGGCGGCGGCGTAGTGCGCCTGTCCGGCCTGGGCGCGCCAGCCGACGACGGAGGCGTTGTTGACGATCACGCCGCCGCCGGAGTCCCGCAGGTGCCGCAGGGCGGCCCGGGTGCAGCGGAAGGTGCCGTTCAGCGTGACGTCCAGGACGCGGTTCCACTGGTCGTCGGTCATGTCGACGAGCTCCGAAGTGCCGCCAAGGCCCGCGTTGTTGACGACGATGTCGAGCCGTCCGTGGTCCCGGACGGCCGTGTCGAAGAGTGCTCCCACCTGGGTCTCGTCGGTGACGTCGCACGCCAGGGACGTCACCGCGCCCGGGAACTCCCGGGCCAGGGCGGCCTCGTGCTCCTTCAGCCGCCGCGCGTGGGCGTCGCTGATCAGGACGTGCGCGCCCTCCTCCAGGAAGCGGCGGGCGGTCGCCCCGCCGATGCCCGCGCCGGCGGCGGCGGTGATGACGGCGGTGCGTCCCTTCAGCAGACCGTGCCCCGGCTCGTACACCGGGCTCTCGACGCCTGTCATGGCGCCACGCTAACCTACCAAACACTTGTTAGGGAAGGACGGGTGTCCATGGATCTGGCGTTCACGCGGGAGGACGAGGCCTTCCGTGCGCAGGCCCGGGCGTGGCTGCGCGCGCATGTGCCCGCCACGCCCCTGCCGTCCCTGGAGACCCGGGAGGGTTTCGCGGCCCACCGCGCCTGGGAGGCGGAACTGGCGGCGGGCCGCTGGTCGGTGGTCGACTGGCCCGTCGAGTACGGCGGCCGGGACTGCGGGCTGGTCCGCTGGCTGGTCTTCGAGGAGGAGTACTACGCGGCCGGTGCGCCCGGCCGCGTCGGCCAGAACGGCGTCGGCCTGCTCGCCCCGACCCTCTTCGACCACGGCACGGCGGAGCAACGCGCGCGTGTGCTGCCGTCGATGGCCACCGGCGAGGTGATCTGGGCGCAGGCCTGGTCGGAGCCGGAGGCGGGCTCGGACCTGGCGTCCCTGCGTTCCAAGGGGGTGCGCACGGACGGCGGCTGGCTGCTCAGCGGGCAGAAGACCTGGTCCTCCCGGGCGGCCTTCGCGGACCGCGCCTTCGGGCTCTTCCGCACCGACCCCGACGCCCCGAGCCCCCATCAGGGGCTGACCTACCTGATGTTCGACCTGCGGGCGCCCGGGGTCACCGTCCGCCCGATCCGCCGCCTCGACGGCAAGCCGGCCTTCGCCGAGCTCTTCCTGGACGAGGTGTTCGTACCGGACGAGGACGTCATCGGCGAGCCCGGCCAGGGCTGGCGGATCGCGATGTCGGCGGCGGGCAACGAACGCGGTCTGATGCTGCGCTCACCGGGCCGCTTCCTGGCAGCCGCCGACCGGCTGTTCGCGCTCTGGACGTCCCTCGACGCCCCACCGGCCACCCGGACCCGGGTCGCGGACGCCCTGATCGGAGCCCGCGCCTACCAGCTCTTCACCTACGCGGCCGCCGCTCGTGTCCTGGACGGCGAGCGGCTCGGCCCCGAGTCCAGCCTGAACAAGGTCTATTGGTCCGAGTACGACATCGCGCTCACCGAGACGGCCCTGGATCTCCTCGGTGAGGAAGAGGACCCGGAGTGGACCGAGCGCTATGTCTTCGCCCTCGCCGGCCCGATCTACGCCGGCACCAACGAGATCCAGCGCGACATCATCGCCGAACGCCTGCTGGGTCTGCCGAAGGGACGCCGCTGATGCGCCTCCTCCCCGACGCCGGGCAGCGCGACTTCGCCGCCTCCCTGAACGCGATGCTCTCGGCCGCCGGCACCCCGTCCGTCGTACGGGACTGGAGCCGCGGCGACCACGCCGGCGGACGCGCGCTGTGGGGCCGTATCGCCGATGCGGGGGTGTTCGCACTGGCCGTGCCCGAGGCCTACGGGGGACTGGGTCCGCGTCCTGCCGACCTCACGCTGGCGTTCGTGGAGTTGGGGCGGCACGCGGTACCGGGTCCCTTGGTGGAGACCGTGACGGCGGCGGCACTGCTCACCGCACCGGACGCGGCGAGGCGAATGCTCCCGGCGCTGGCCGCCGGAGAGACGATGGCCACCGTGGCCCGAGACGGCGGGTACGCCCTGGACGGCCAGGTCGCGGACGTCCACCTCTCCCTGAGCTCCGAGGGCCTGTACCTCGCCCCCGGCCACGGCCCGGTGCGCCCCTCGCTCGACCCCGCCCGCCGTCTCACCCGGCTGGCACCCGGCGGCGAACTGCTCACCGCGCACCCGCCCGTCACCGCCGCCCTCCTCGTCGCCCGCCTCACCACCGCCGCCCAGGCCCTCGGTGTGGGCCTGGCCCTCCTCGACAGGACCGTCTCCCACGTGAAGGAGCGCACCCAGTTCGGCGTGCCCATCGGCTCCTTCCAAGCGGTCAAGCACCGACTGGCGGACGCGAGGATCGCGTTGGAGTTCGCGCGTCCCCTGCTCCTCGGCGCCGCCCTGACGATGACCGCACAGGACGTCGCCGCGGCCAAGGTCACGGCGTGCGAGGCGGCGTACCGGACGGCCCGCACCGCACTCCAGCTCCACGGCGCGATCGGGTACACGGCGGAGTACGACCTGTCCCTGTGGCTCACCAGGGCCCGCGCCCTGCGCACCGCCTGGGGCGGCCCCGACGAGTGCCGTGCCACCGTCCTCAGTGGTGGTCGCCGCTGGTGATCTCCCGGAACTCCTCCGCCGTCGGCTTGGCGACCCGCGTGTCGGGCCCGAACATGGCCCGCGCGAGCCCGGCCCGCACCCGCTGGGAGCGCCTGACCGGCCGCCGCACCCCGTTGGCGTCGACCAACGGACCGATCTCGTACGGCGGTTGCTGCTCGTGCTGGGTGAGGGTGTGCAGCTGCGCCTGCGAGAGGGGCTCGTGGACCTCGACGAACTCCCCGTGCGGGAGCCGCCTGATGGTGCCGGTCTCCCGGCCGTGCAGCACCTTGTCCCGGTCCCGGCGCTGGAGCCCGAGACACACGCGCTTGGTGACCACGAAGGCGAGCACCGGCACCACGAACACCGAGACCCGCACGAACCAGGTGATCGCGTTGATGGACAGGTGCAGATGCGTGGCCACGATGTCGTTGCCGCCGCCGATCAGCAGCACCACGTACAGGCTCAGCCAGGCCACCCCGAGGCCCGTGCGGACGGGGGCGTTGCGCGGCCGGTCCAGGATGTGGTGCTCGCGCTTGTCACCGGTGACCCATGCCTCGACGAAGGGGTACACCCCGATCGCGAGCAGGATCAGCGGGAAGAGGGAGAAGGGGATGAAGACGCCCGGTTCCAGGGTGTGGCCCCAGAAGTTGATCTCCCATCCCGGCATCACCCGGATCAGCCCCTCGGAGAAGCCGAGGTACCAGTCGGGCTGGGCGCCGGTGGTCACCAGGTGCGGGCTGTACGGCCCGAACGCCCACACGGGGTTGATCTGGGCGAGCCCGCCCATGAGCGCCAGCACCCCGAAGGTCAGGAAGAAGAAGCCGCCCGCCTTGGCCATGTAGACCGGCAGGAACGGCATGCCGACCACCGACCTGTTGTCGCGGCCGGGCCCCGGGTACTGGGTGTGCTTGTGGTAGAAGACCAGGATCAGATGGGCCACCACCAGGCCGAGCATGATCCCGGGCAGCACCAGGACATGGATCGGGAAGAGCCTCGGGATGATGTCGTGGCCGGGGAACTCCCCGCCGAACAGGAAGAACGACAGGTACGTCCCGACGATCGGGATCGACAGGATCGCCCCGTCGGCGAACCGGATGCCGGTGCCGGACAGCAGGTCGTCGGGGAGGGAGTAGCCGGTCAGGCCGGTGATGATGCCGAGGAACAGCAGGGTCCAGCCGAACACCCAGTTGAGCTCGCGCGGCTTGCGGAAGGCGCCGGTGAAGAACACTCGCATCATGTGCACGAGCATGCCGGTCACGAAGACCAGCGCGGCCCAGTGGTGGATCTGCCGGATCAGCAGACCGCCGCGCACGTCGAAGCTGATGTCGAGCGTGGACTCGTAGGCCCGGGTCATCACCACGCCGTTGAGGGGCTCGTAGGAGCCGTGGTACACGACCTCGACCCCGCTGGGCTCGAAGAACAGCGTGAGGTAGACGCCCGTGAGGATCAGGATGAGGAAGCTGTAGAGGCAGACCTCGCCCAGCATGAACGACCAGTGGTCCGGGAAGACCTTGCGCATGTTGGCCTTGGCCAGCGCGTACAGGCCGAGGCGCCCGTCCGCCCAGTCGGCGAGCCTCTCGCCCTTGCCGGCCTCGGACCGGGCCGCCTGGTTCACCGATCGTGCGCCGTCCATATGTCGTCGCCTCCCCGCCGGATCACTGTCAGAGTGCCACGGCGGTACGGCTGAGCCAACGGGGCGGACACGGCCCGGCGGTTGATCACGACCAGGGCCCCGCCGCTCCGCACCCTCACCCGAGTTCGTTATTTTGTTCGCTGCCGTCCCCACCGGCTCGATCATCGTCACCGCCACTTCGAGGAGCCGGCCGTGGAGCCCGAATCCACCGTCACCACCTGCTACCGCCATCGTGCGGTGGAGTCCCACGTCCGCTGCACCCGCTGCGAGCGGTACATCTGCCCGGACTGCATGCGGGAGGCGGCCGTGGGCCACCAGTGCCCCGAGTGCGTACGGGAGGGGGCGCGGTCGGTGCGGCAGGCCCGGACCGTGTTCGGCGGGCGGATCACGGCCGTTCCCCTGGTGACGTACGTCCTCATCGGCCTCAACGTGCTGGCCTACGTCGGTGAACTCGTGCGCCCGGCGATCGTGGACCGGTTCGAGATGCTGGGCGTCGGCCTGGTGGGCCCGGACGGCAGCCACTACGTGTGGCAGGCCTCCTACCCCGCCGCCTTCCACGCCGTGGGGGTCGCCGACGGCGAGTGGTACCGGCTGCTGACCGGCGCGTTCCTCCATCTGCCGCCCACCGAGGGCACGTTCGGGATTCTGCACATCGTGATGAACATGGTGTCGCTGTGGAACATCGGCCGCGTGGTGGAGACCCAGCTCGGGCGGGTCCGTTACCTCGCCCTCTACCTGCTGTCGGCGCTCGGCGGGTCGGTCCTCGTCCTGCTGCTCGCGCCCGCCGAGCCCACGCTCGGCGCGTCCGGCGCGATCTTCGGGCTCGGCGCCGCCTACTGGGTGATGGCCCGCCGGCTCGGCGCCGACATGGCCCAGGTCAACCGCTTCATGACCGGCCTGCTGGTCTGGCTGGTGATCTCGGCGTGGGCGACCTCCTGGCAGGGCCACCTCGGCGGGCTGCTCGCCGGAGCCGCCGTCACCCTCGCCTACGCGTACGCTCCCCGCGACGGCCGCCGCACCCTGGTCCAGGCGGGCGCGTGCGCCGTCCTGCTGGTGGTGCTCCTGGTGTCCGCCTGGGCCAAGGTCACCGAACTGACGGGGGCAGTGTGAAACGCGTCCGCCTGCTGCTCCTCGCGGCCGTCCCCGCACTCGTCACGGCCTCCGTCTACCTCTTCGCGCCCGAGGACTCCGGCGCCGAAGGGGCGGGGCCCGACCTCTCCTCCGCCTACCGGTCGCAGACGGCCGAGGACGCCAGAAGTGCCCAGGGCGCCAAGACGTGGGCCGAGCGGCCCGCGGGCGCCAGGAGCGCGGAGGACGACCAGGTCGTCACCGCCCTGCCGCCCGGCCTCGCCGCGCCCGGCAAGAAGGAACTCGCCCAGCAGCTCGTGGCGAGCGCCGAGAACTCCACCCTCGACTGGCGCAGCGCCTACGCCTACATCGAGGACATCGGCGACGGCCAGGGCTACACCGCCGGCATCATCGGCTTCTGCACCGGCACCAGCGACCTGCTCACCCTCGTCGAGGACTACACGAAGGCGCACCCCGGCAACGGTCTGGCGCGGTACCTGCCCGCGCTGCGCGCGGTCGACGGCACGGACTCCCACGAGGGCCTGGACCCGGGTTTCCCGGCCGCCTGGAAGGCGGAGGCCGAGGTCCCGGCCTTCCAGAAGGCGCAGGACTCGGCCCGCGACCGGGTGTACTTCGATCCCGCGGTCCGTCTCGCCAAGCTCGACGGACTCGGCGCCCTCGGCCAGTTCGCCTACTACGACGCCATGGTCTTCCACGGCCCCGGCACCGACGCCACCGGCTTCTACGGCATACGCGAACGCGCCCTCCGCGAGGCCGACAGCCCGACCGAGGGCGGCTCGGAGAAGGACTACCTGGACACCTTCCTCGACATCCGCGCGGACGCCATGCGCACCCGCGACCCGGACATCGACACCACCCGCGTGGACACCGCGCAACGGCGCTTCCTCGACGAGGGGAACCTGGAGCTGCGGACCCCGCTGACCTGGCAGGTGTACGGGGAGACGTTCGAGGTGCCGTAGGAGCGCGTGCGACGGCGCCTGCCTCCGGTCCGGTCGGGGACGTGGAGGCAGGCGCCGTCAGTGTTCCGTACGCCTTTGTACGGGACGCTCGGTGGCCGTCAGACCATCAGGGACCGGTCGGTCGGCCGGATGGGCGCGGGCAGTTCGCTCGCACCGGTCAGGAAGCGGTCGCAGCCGCGGGCGGCCGAACGGCCCTCCGCGATCGCCCACACGATGAGCGACTGGCCGCGGCCGGCGTCACCGGCGACGAAGACGCCCGGCACGTTGGTCTGGAAGTCGGCGTCACGGGCGATGTTGCCGCGCTCGTCGAGCTCCAGGCCGAACTGCTCGACCAGGCCGTTCTCCCGGTCGGTGCCGGTGAAGCCCATCGCGAGGGTGACGAGCTGGGCGGGGATCTTGCGCTCCGTGCCCGGCTTCGGGGTCAGCTTGCCGTCGATGAACTCGACCTCGCTGAGGTGCAGCCACTGGACGTTGCCGTCCTCGTCGCCCTCGAAGTGGGTCGTCGACACGGAGTAGACCCGCTCGCCGCCCTCCTCGTGCGCGGAGGTGACCTTGTACAGCATCGGGAAGGTCGGCCACGGCTGGTGCGGGGCACGCTCCTCGCCCGGGCGGGGCATGATCTCCAGCTGGGTGACGGAGGCCGCACCCTGGCGGTGGGCGGTACCCACGCAGTCCGCGCCGGTGTCGCCACCGCCGATGACCACGACGTGCTTGCCCTCGGCCGAGATCGGGGAGGTGACGTAGTCGCCCTCCTGGACCTTGTTGGCCAGCGGCAGGTACTCCATCGCCTGGTGGATGCCCTTCAACTCCCGCCCGGGGACGGGGAGATCACGGGCGGTGGTGGCGCCGGCGGCGATCACGACGGCGTCGTACCGCTTCTTCAGGTCGGTCGCCTTGAGGTCGCGGCCGATCTCGATGCCGGTACGGAAGCGGGTGCCCTCCGCGCGCATCTGCTCGATACGGCGGTTGATGTGCCGCTTCTCCATCTTGAACTCGGGGATGCCGTACCGGAGGAGACCTCCGACGCGGTCCGCGCGCTCGTAGACGGCGACGGTGTGACCGGCCCGGGTCAGCTGCTGGGCGGCGGCGAGACCGGCGGGTCCTGACCCGATGACCGCGACGGTCTTGCCGGACAGGCGCTCGGGGATCTGCGGCTCGACGTCACCGCTGTCCCATGCCTTGTCGATGATCGAGACCTCGACGTTCTTGATGGTGACCGGCGGCTGGTTGATGCCGAGCACGCACGCCGACTCGCAGGGAGCCGGGCACAGCCGCCCCGTGAACTCGGGGAAGTTGTTCGTCGCGTGCAGGCGCTCCGAGGCCGCCGCCCAGTCCTCGCGGTACGCGTAGTCGTTCCACTCGGGGATGAGGTTCCCGAGCGGACAGCCGTTGTGGCAGAACGGGATGCCGCAGTCCATGCAGCGGCTGGCCTGCTTGCTGATGATCGGCAGCAGGGAGCCGGGGACGTAGACCTCGTTCCAGTCCTTCAGACGGACGTCGACGGGGCGGGACTTGGCGACCTCACGGCCGTGGTTCAGGAAGCCCTTCGGGTCAGCCATTGATCGCCGCCTCCATCATCTTCTCGGTGATCTCGGACTCGGAGAGTCCCGCCTGCTCGGCGGCGTCCTTGGCGGCGAGCACTGCCTTGTACGTGCTGGGGATGATCTTGCTGAAGCGCTCGACCGCGGTGTCCCACTCGGCGAGCAGCTTCTCGGCGACCGTGGAGCCGGTCTCCTCCTGGTGGCGGCGCACCACGTCGTGCAGCCACTGCTTGTCGGCGTCGTCCAGCGCCTCCACGGCGCCCGCGTTGCCGACGTTGACGTTGTCGCGGTCGAGGTCGATCACGTAGGCGATGCCGCCGGACATGCCGGCCGCGAAGTTGCGGCCCGTCTCGCCGAGGACCACCGCGTGACCGCCGGTCATGTACTCGCAGCCGTGGTCGCCCACGCCCTCCGAGACCACCAGCGCACCGGAGTTGCGGACGCAGAACCGCTCACCGGTACGACCGCGCAGGAACAGCTCGCCGCCGGTGGCGCCGTAGGCGATGGTGTTGCCCGCGATCGTCGAGTACTCGGCGAGGTGGTCGGCGCCCCGGTCGGGACGGACGATCACGCGGCCGCCGGACAGGCCCTTGCCGACGTAGTCGTTGGCGTCGCCCTCCAGGCGCAGCGTGACACCGCGCGGCAGGAAGGCGCCGAAGGACTGGCCGGCCGAGCCCGTGAAGGTGATGTCGATGGTGTCGTCGGGCAGGCCCGCGCCACCGAACTTCTTCGTCACCTCGTGGCCGAGCATGGTGCCGACCGTGCGGTTGATGTTGCGGATCGCGACCTGGGCGCGCACCGGCTGGGCGTCGGTCGCCGAGTCGGCGGCCAGGGCGTCGGCGGCGAGCTTGATCAGCTCGTTGTCGAGCGCCTTCTCCAGGCCGTGGTCCTGCTCGATGACCTGGTGCAGCGGGGTGCCCTCGGGCAGCTCGGGCACGTAGAAGAGCGGGGACAGGTCCAGGCCCTGCGCCTTCCAGTGGTTGACCGCGCGGGTCACGTCGAGGGTCTCGGCGTGGCCGACGGCCTCCTCGATGGAGCGGAAGCCCAGCTCGGCGAGGATCTCGCGGACCTCCTCGGCGATGAACTTGAAGAAGTTCACGACGTACTCGGCCTTGCCGGTGAACCGGTCGCGGAGCACCGGGTTCTGGGTGGCGATGCCGACCGGGCAGGTGTCCAGGTGGCAGACGCGCATCATGACGCAGCCGGAGACGACGAGCGGAGCGGTCGCGAAACCGAACTCCTCGGCGCCGAGCAGCGCGGCGATGACGACGTCACGGCCGGTCTTGAGCTGGCCGTCGGTCTGGACGACGATGCGGTCGCGCAGGCCGTTGAGCAGCAGGGTCTGCTGGGTCTCGGCGAGACCCAGTTCCCAGGGGCCGCCCGCGTGCTTCAGCGAGGTCAGCGGGGAGGCGCCCGTGCCGCCGTCGTGACCGGAGATCAGGACGACGTCCGCGTGGGCCTTGGACACACCCGCCGCGACCGTGCCGACGCCGACCTCGGAGACCAGCTTCACGTGGATCCGCGCCTGCGGGTTCGCGTTCTTCAGGTCGTGGATCAGCTGGGCCAGGTCCTCGATCGAGTAGATGTCGTGGTGCGGCGGCGGGGAGATCAGACCGACACCCGGGGTCGAGTGCCGGGTCTTGGCGACCCACGGGTAGACCTTGTGGCCGGGCAGCTGGCCGCCCTCGCCGGGCTTGGCGCCCTGGGCCATCTTGATCTGGATGTCGTCCGCGTTGACCAGGTACTCGGAGGTCACGCCGAAGCGGCCGGAGGCGACCTGCTTGATCGACGACCGGCGGGCCGGGTCGTACAGCCGGTCCGCGTCCTCGCCGCCCTCACCGGTGTTGGACTTGCCGCCCAGCTGGTTCATGGCGATGGCGAGGGTCTCGTGCGCCTCCTTGGAGATGGAGCCGTACGACATGGCGCCGGTGGAGAAGCGCTTGACGATCTCGGAGACGGGCTCGACCTCGTCGATGGGGATCGAGGGGCGGTCGCTCTTGAAGCCGAAGAGTCCGCGGAGCGTCATGAGCCGCTCGGACTGCTCGTTCACGCGGTCCGTGTACTTCTTGAAGATGTCGTAGCGGCCGGCACGCGTCGAGTGCTGGAGGCGGAAGACCGTCTCCGGGTCGAACAGGTGCGGCTCGCCCTCGCGGCGCCACTGGTACTCGCCACCTATCTCCAGCGCGCGGTGCGCCGGCGCGATGCCGGAGGCCGGGTAGGCCTTGGCGTGCCGGGCGGCGACCTCCTTGGCGATGACGTCGATGCCGACGCCGCCGATCTTGGAGGCGGTACCGCTGAAGTACTTCCGGACGAAGCCCTCTTCGAGACCGACGGCCTCGAAGACCTGGGCGCCCCGGTAGGAGGCGACGGTCGAGATGCCCATCTTCGACATGACCTTCAGTACGCCCTTGCCCAGGGCGTAGATCAGGTTGCGGATGGCCTGCTCGGGCTCAAGGCCGTTCAGGAAGGTGCCCGCGCGCAGGAGGTCCTCGACGGACTCCATGGCGAGGTAGGGGTTCACGGCCGCGGCGCCGAAGCCGATCAGCAGGGCGACGTGGTGGACCTCGCGGACGTCACCGGCCTCGACCAGCAGGCCCACCTGGGTGCGCTGCTTGGTGCGGATGAGGTGGTGGTGGACGGCCGCGGTGAGCAGCAGCGACGGGATCGGCGCGTGCTCGGCGTCCGAGTGGCGGTCGGAGAGCACGATCAGCCGGGCGCCGTTGGCGATGGCGGCGTCGGCCTCGGCGCAGATCTCCTCGATGCGGGCGGCGAGGGAGTCGCCGCCGCCGGAGACCCGGTACAGGCCGGAGAGGGTCGCGGCCTTGAAGCCGGGCATGTCGCCGTCGGCGTTGATGTGGATGAGCTTGGCCAGCTCGTCGTTGTCGATCACCGGGAAGGGCAGCACGACGGAACGGCAGGAGGCGGCGCTCGGGTCGAGCAGGTTGCCCTGCGGGCCCAGCGAGGAGCGCAGGCTGGTCACCAGCTCTTCGCGGATCGCGTCCAGCGGCGGGTTGGTGACCTGCGCGAACAGCTGGGTGAAGTAGTCGAAGAGCAGCCGCGGGCGCTCGCTCAGCGCGGCGATCGGCGAGTCGGTGCCCATCGAACCGATCGGCTCCGCACCGGCCTTGGCCATCGGCGCGAGCAGGACGCGCAGCTCTTCCTCGGTGTAGCCGAAGGTCTGCTGGCGGCGGGTGACCGAGGCGTGGGTGTGCACGATGTGCTCGCGCTCGGGCAGGTCGCCGAGCTCGATCTCGCCGGCCTCCAGCCACTCCGCGTACGGCTGCTCGGCGGCGAGGCCGGCCTTGATCTCGTCGTCCTCGATGATGCGGTGCTCGACGGTGTCGACGAGGAACATCCGGCCGGGCTGGAGACGGCCCTTGCGGACCACCTTGGCGGGGTCGATGTCGAGGACGCCGACCTCGGAGCCGAGGACGACGAGGCCGTCGTCGGTGACCCAGTAGCGGCCGGGGCGGAGGCCGTTGCGGTCGAGGACCGCGCCGACCTGCTTGCCGTCGGTGAAGGTGACACAGGCCGGACCGTCCCAGGGCTCCATCAGGTTGGAGTGGAACTGGTAGAAGGCGCGGCGGGCCGGCTCCATGGAGTCGTGGTTCTCCCACGCCTCCGGGATCATCATCAGCACGGAGTGCGGCAGCGAACGGCCACCCAGGTGCAGGAGTTCGAGGACCTCGTCGAAGGACGCCGAGTCGGAGGCGTCCGGGGTACAGATCGGGAAGACGCGCTCGATGGCCTTGCTGTCGTTGCCGAACAGGTCGGAGACCAGTTGCGACTCGCGGGCCGCCATCCAGTTGCGGTTGCCCTTGACGGTGTTGATCTCACCGTTGTGCGCGACGAAGCGGTACGGGTGCGCGAGCGGCCACGACGGGAAGGTGTTGGTGGAGAACCGGGAGTGCACGAGCGCGATCGCGGAGGCGAAGCGGCGGTCGGACAGGTCCGGGAAGAAGGGCTCCAGCTGACCGGTGGTCAGCATGCCCTTGTAGACGATGGTCCGCGCGGACAGCGACGGGAAGTAGACGTCGACCTCGCGCTCGGCGCGCTTGCGCAGCACGAAGGCCTTGCGGTCGAGGTCGATGTCCGTGGCAGGCGCGGCGGAGCCGTCGGTCACGAAGACCTGGCGGAAGACCGGCATCGTCGAGCGGGCGGTCGCGCCGAGCAGCTCGGGAGCGACCGGAACCTCACGCCACCCGAGAACCGTGAGGCCCTCTTCGCCGGCGATCGTCTCGATCTTCGAGACGGCGTCCTCGGTGCCGTCCTCCGGCAGGAAGGCGATACCGACGGCGTACGCACCGGCCGCGGGCAGCTCGAAGCCGGCGACCTCACGGAAGAAGGCGTCCGGAACCTGGGACAGGATGCCCGCGCCGTCACCCGAGTCGGGCTCGGAGCCGGTGGCACCCCGGTGCTCCAGGTTGCGCAGAACCGTGAGCGCCTGCTCGACCAGCGCATGGCTCGCCTCGCCGGTGAGGGTGGCCACGAAACCGACGCCACAGGCGTCCTTCTCGTTGCGGGGGTCGTACATACCCTGCGCAGCAGGGCGAGCATCCATGAAGGACCACTTCTGGCCATTCGTGGAGTGCTGGGACGGCTGGCGCGGCGTACGCATCGGCTCTCCCGTCGTCGTCAATTGGCATATTTCAAATTGCCGAGGGACGACGTTGGCCCTCTGCGTGAGTGCAAAATTTCGTGCAGGTTACATGATGGAGCGAATCTCGGGAACCGGATACTCCGTTCCAACATGCGGACGCCACGCGGTGCGAGGGGGGTGCCGCACACGTGGCCTGAAGTATGTGGGGGTCGAGCCGGACCGATCGGTCAGATCATGGTCCGTCGACCCGAGGGGGCGGTGAAGGCGTCGTAGCCGACCCCGCGAGTGCGCCGCAAGCGTCATTGCCCACAGCGCTTACGGCTCATTCCCAACGGTGATGCCGCCGAAACCAGCGAGTAACGGCTACTTATGCGGCCCCACGCATAAGTAGCAGTCGCACTATCCTACGGCCGTTCCGAACAAACTGCCCAGGGCGTACGTCACACCGGCCGCCGCGCCTCCCAGGGCGAGCTGCCGCAGTCCGCTGTACCACCAGGTCCGCGCGGTCACCCTGGCCACGACGGCACCGCACGCGAACAGCCCGGCGAGGGCGAGCAGCACGGCGGGCCACAGCGCGGTCGCGCCGAGCAGATAGGGCAGGACGGGGAGCAGGGCGCCCAGGGCGAAGGAACCGAAGCTGGACCCGGCCGCGACCAGCGGCGAGGGCAGATCGCCCGGGTCGATCCCCAGCTCCTCCCGGGCGTGGATCTCAAGGGCCTGCTCGGGGTCCTTCGACAGCTGCCGGGCGACCTCCCTGGCCAGCTCGGGTTCGACACCGCGACCCTCGTACAGGGCGGCCAGCTCCGCCTCCTCGTCCTGCGGGTGCTTCCGCAGCTCCCGGCGCTCCACGTCCAGCTCGGCCTCGACCAGCTCGCGCTGGGAGGCGACGGAGGTGTACTCACCGGCGGCCATGGAGAAGGCACCCGCGGCGAGCCCGGCCAGCCCGGTCAGCACGATGGTGTGCTGACCGACGGCGCCGCCCGCGACCCCGGACATCAGGGCGAGGTTGGAGACCAGCCCGTCCATGGCGCCGAAGACGGCGGGCCTGAGCCAGCCGCCGTTGACGTCCCGGTGCGTGTGGTTGTCGCGGTGCGCCTCGTGGAGGGGCGCTTCGATGTCGATCACGGCCATTCCGGTTCCCCCAGGGAAGCTAAGCCAAAGCTAACTTTGGACACGTTCTAATTCTTAACAACGCCCACAGTACGTCGGCCCATTCCCGGACCGCCAGCAAGGAAAGGCTGGGCTAACCTGCGGCTTTACCGTTCGGATGCGCAGACGATCATGGTCCTGCTCAGATGTCGACCGGGTGACGTTGGGGGCAGGGAGGCTGAGGTCAACCGCCGATGGTGGGACATATGCGGCAAAAGGTTCCGCGCCCGGCGCGAACCTTCCCTGCTCCCCGTTGTGGAGAGGCCGCGCATGACATCGATCGCCCGCGTTCCCTCGGTCCCGGCACCCCAGGACACCGCCGAACTCCGCGAGCGGGCCCGCGGTGCCCTGCTGGGCCTGGCGGTCGGGGACGCCCTCGGGGCCCCCGCCGAGAACATGAAGCCGTCGCAGATCCGGGCCCGCTGGGGCCGTATCGAGGGCTACGTGACGGACGAGCCGGCCGGCACGGACGACACCGAGTACGCGATCTTCTCGGGCCTGCTCCTCGCCCGCCACGGCTCGGCCCTCACCCCCGCCCATGTGGAGGCCGCCTGGCACGAGTGGATCGCGGACCGCGACGAGGGCCCGTTCCGCGGGGCCGGTTTCAGCGAACGCGGCACCCTGGAGAACCTCCGCCGGGGCCTGGCCGCCCCCATCTCCGCCCAGCACCGCCACGCCTGGAGCGACGGCCTGGCCATGCGGGCGGCCCCCTTCGGGGTCTTCGCGGCGGGCCGTCCCGCGGAGGCCGCCCGCCTGGTGGCCGTCGACGGCTCGGTGAGCCACGACGGCGAGGGCATCTACGGCGGCCAGGCGGTCGCGGCGGGAGTGGCGGCGGCGATGGCGGGCGCCCCCACGATCGCCGTCGTCACCTCCGCGCTCGCGGTGATCCCGGACGACAGCTGGACGGCGAGGTCCTTGAGGAGGGCGGTGGCGGTGGCCCACCGGGGCGAACGCGCGGTCCGCTCCTCCGTCGTCATCGGGGGCTACCCCTGGACCGACCTGGCCCCGGAGGCGGTGGCCCTCGCCTTCGGCGCGTACGCGGCGGCGGACGGCGACTTCCGGGAGGCGGTGCTGACGGCCGTGAACATGGGCCGGGACGCGGACACGACGGCGGCGGTGGCGGGGGCGCTGGCGGGAGCGACGAGGGGCGCGTCGGCGATCCCGGCCGAGTGGGCCGCGGCGATCGGCCCGGCGAAGGGCAGTTGCCTGCCGTCGATGGCGGGCCACCACGTGCTGGACGTGGCCGAGTTGCTGGTGTCGGGCGAGGACGGCAAGTGGGCGACGACCGGCCTCGCCCAGGAGTGGCCCCCACCCGACCCGGACGCCTTCACCCTGGCAGCCGGCAACGACGCGGGAGCGGACCGGTGAGGCCCCCGGGCCCATGGGACGGAGGCACGACCCAGGAATCGGACACAGCCGCCCCGGCTCCCCCACCACAACCGAACACACCCGCAGCCGCCGACGGCGAGACCACCCCACAGGGGCCACCCGCACCCGACGACGAGAGTGGTACGGGTGGTGCGGGTGGGAGCGACCGGACCGAAGGCGAAGCCGAGGTCACCACCCCGTCCCCGGTCCCGCAGGCAGCCCCCGGCCAGAGAATCCACGGCCTGCTCCTGGGCCTGGCCGCGGGCGACGCCGCCGGCTGGCCCGCCGCCCGCCACAGAGCCGCCCGCATGCCCGACTGGACCCGCCGCCTCACCCGCGAACTGGACACCTTCGCCGAGCAGAACGCCACCACCACCCTCCCCGTCCCCATCGCCCTGAACCAACCCCCCGAGCCCCTCCGCCTGGGCCCCTCCGACGACGCCGAATGGGCGGCGTTCACCGCGGAAGCCCTCCTCAGAGCGGGCGACGACACGGCCCTGGGCGACCTGACGAGAGAACGCCGTACGAGGGCCGCCATCGACCTCGCCTGGAACGCCCTCGCCGCCGAGGTCGCCGCGGCGGCGGACCGCGCCCCCGAGATCGAGTCCGCCGTCCTCCCCCTGCGCGCCCGCATCTCCGTACGGGCGGGACTCGGCAACCTCGCCACCGGCCTGCGCCCTCCCGCGACCGGCCACGACAACCCGCACTACTTCGACGACGCGGCCTGCGTGAGGGCCTGCGTCCTCGCCGTGGCCCACCCCGGTGACCCCGGACCCGCCGCGGACCTCGCCGAGTTCGACGCCCGTTACACCCAGGACGGCGACGGAGTGCACGGAGCCAGGGCGATGGCCGCGGCCGTCGCTCTGGCCCTGACCGGCGCCCCCGTGGACGCCTGCGTGACCGCGGCCCTCGCCGAACTCCCCGAGGAGACGGAGATCGGCCGCAACGCCCGCCACGCCCTGCGCCTCGCCCGGACCGCCGGCAGTACGTTCGCCCTGATCCCCGCCCTGGAGCACGAGATCGTCGACCACGTCTACAGCTACGGCATCGCGGCCGCCGAAACCGTCCCCGTGGCGCTCGCCCTGGCCACTGCCGCCCAGGGCCGCATCGCCGAGGCGATCCCCGCCGCCGCCTGCCTTTCCCGGGTGGCCGACTCGGCCCCGGCCCTGGCGGGCGCCCTGACCGGCGCCCTCGGCGGCGCCGGCACGATCCCCTCCGCCTGGCGGGACGCCTGCCGCACCCTCTCCGGCTGCGCACTGCCCCGCCTCACCGGCACGGACCTCGTGGAACTCGCCGGACTGCTGGAAACCGCACAACCCCCCCTCCCGGGAGGATGATTCGGGCATGACGCCCAAAAGCTCAGACAACAGCCTTGAGGACCGGATCACCGGAGCCCTCGTGGGCGCGGCGGTGGGCGACGCCCTCGGCGGCCCGGTCGAGGGCTACTCCCCCGACCAGATCCTCGAACGGCACGCCGGCCGCGTCCACGGCATCGTCGGCCCCTGGAACGGCGACGCCTGGCGCACCGCCCGCCCCATCGCCCCGTACCACAAGGGGGACGGCCACGTCACCGACGACACCTTGATGACCCACGCGCTGATCCGCGTCTACGACCGGGTCAGGGACCACCTCGACGCCTACGCGATCGCCGACCACCTGGTCCCCGACCTGATGACGAACCCGCGCTGGATCCCGGAGCTGGAGACGGAGGCCCTCCCCCTGCACCGGATCTTCCTCGCGGAGAAGTGGCTGGTCGCCCGCCTCCACTACGGTCACGCCGACCCGCGGGAGGCGGGCGTCGGCAACATCGTCAACTGCGGTGCGGCGATGTACATGGCCCCGGTCGGCCTGGTCAACGCGGCGAACCCGCGGGCCGCCTACACCGAGGCCCTGGACGTCGCGGGCGCCCACCAGTCGTCGTACGGCCGCGAGGCGGCGGCGGTCTTCGCGGCGGCGGTGGCGGCGGCGTGCGCACCGGGCGCGAGCCCGGACTCGGTCGTGACGGCCTGTCTGCGGCTGGCGAAGGACGGCACACGGACGGCGATCGAGAAGGTCTGCGAAGCGGCCGCCCCCCACACGGACTTCGAATCGGCCCTGCGGCCCCTGCGGGACGCGGTGGCTCCCTACGACACGGTCGGCCCCGACTACCGCGCCCCCTCCCTCGGCGCCCGCCGCCCCTCCCGCCTGCACACGATCGAGGAACTGCCCGTCGCGCTCGGGATGTTGCTGGTGGCAGCCGGCGACTACCGGCACGCCGTGCTCGGCGCGGTGAACTACGGCAGGGACTGCGACTCGATCGCCACGATGGCCGGTGCGATGGCGGGCGCGCTGGGCTCCCCGGTCCCGGACGACTGGTCGAAGACGGTCTCGGAGGCGAGCCGGCTGGACCTGTGGGAACCGGCGGCGACCCTGACGGCGGTCACCCGGGAGGTCTTCGAGCGGGACCTGGCCAGGCGCAGGACGCACGAGGCGGCCTTCGCGGAGCTCGGAGGCCCGAGATGCTCCGACTGACCTGGGTCCAGCCGGAGGACCTCATCGGCCACGAGCTCCGCCAGGCGGCCCAGGACGGCAGGGAGCCGTCGGCGATCGCGGCGCGGTGGCGAGCGGCCGGCGGCGGCCAGGCACCTGCCCGGGCGGGCGCCTCGGCGGAGCCCGCGTCCAGGTATCTGCGGCAGCTCGCGAAGGACCTGCTGGACGAACTGGCGGACCTGCCGAGCACGTTGGCGGACGACGAGCCCACCGACCTCGCGCGAATCAAGGCAAGCTGCCGGACGTGGCCGGCCGACGCCTCCCCGGCCACCGTCACCCAGGGCGCCCTGGAAGCGGCCTGGCTGGGCCGGGCGGTGGGCTGCCTCCTGGGCAAACCCGTGGAGAAGCTCCCCCTCGAAGCCATCCGCCAACTCGCCCGCGCCACCGGCAACTGGCCCCTGCGCACCTACTTCACGGCGAAGGGCGTCCCCGCCGAACTCCTCGCCGCCCACCCCTGGAACCGCCGCTCCGCCGCCACCTCCCTCGCCGAGAACATCGACGGCATGCCCGAGGACGACGACCTCAACTACCCGCTGCTGAACCTGCTGTTGCTGCAACGCCACGGCAAGGACTTCACCACCTCGGACGTGGCGCGGCTCTGGCTCGACGAGCTCCCCGCCGGCCGCACCTTCACCGCCGAACGGATCGCCTACCGCAACCTCCTCCAGGGCGTGGAACCCCCCGGAACGGCCCGCCGGCGCAACCCCTTCCGCGAATGGATCGGCGCCCTGATCCGCGCGGACGTGCACGGCTGGACCAACCCCGGCGACCCGGCCGCCGCGGCCGAACAGGCCCACCGGGACGCCACCCTCACCCACACGGCGAACGGCGTCTACGCGGCGATGTTCACGGCCGCCGTGATCGCCCAGGCGGCGGCGACCCCCGACATCCGCACCTGCCTGCGCACCGGCCTCGGCGTGGTCCCCCCGAATTCCCGGCTGGCGAGGGCGATCAGCCACGCCGTCCGACTGGCCGAGCGGCACGAGGACTTCGACACGGTCGTGGACGAACTCCACGCCACGTACGCGGCGACCCACCACTGGGTCCACGCGATCCCGAACACCGCGCTGATCGCCGCCGCCCTCACCCACGCGGACGGCGACTTCACCGGCTCCGTCCGCCGGGCCGTCGGAGGCGGCTGGGACACCGACTCCAACGGCGCCACGGCCGGCAGCGTCGCCGCCCTCCTGGCCGGCGCCCCGGACCGCCTCCCCGACCACTGGACCGCCCCGTTGAAGAACCGTCTGGCCACCTCCGTGGCCGACTTCGACGGCACCGGCTTCGACACCCTGGCCCGTCTCACCCACCGGGAGGCTGCTCGCCCATGACCCACATCGCCGTGCTCGGCAGCACGAACATGGACCTGGTCGCCTACGTCGAGAAGGCACCCCGGCGCGGGGAGACCGTCACCGGCAGGGAGTTCCGTACGATCCCCGGCGGCAAGGGCGCCAACCAGGCGATCGCCGCGGCCCGCGCCGGCGCCACCGTCTCGATGATCGGCGCGGTCGGCAACGACGGTTTCGGCGCCCGGCTGCGCTCCACCCTCGAACACTCCGGCGTCACCACCGACCACCTGCGCACGATCGACGGCCCCTCCGGCACCGCGCACATCGTCGTGGACGACGAGGGCGGCAACGCGATCGTCGTCATCCCGGGCGCGAACGGCACCGTGGACCACCTCGCCCCCGGCGACGAGGGCCTGATCGCCTCGGCCGACGCCCTCCTCCTCCAACTGGAGATCCCCCTGGCAGCCGTCCTCGCGGGCGCGCGGACGGCCCGCGCCCACGGCGTCCGGACGATCCTCACCCCCGCCCCGGTCCAGCCTCTGCCTCCCGAACTCCTCGCCTGCACCGACCTGTTGGTGCCCAACGAGCACGAGGCGGCCACCCTCACCGGCCACGCCGACCCGTTCGCCGCGGGCGCCGCCCTCCTCGACCGGGTCCCCCGCGTGGTGATCACCCTGGGCGAGGCGGGCAGCCTGTACCTGACCCGGGACGCCGAACCCCTCGTCGTCCCCGCCCCGCGGGTCACCGCGGTGGACTCCACCGGTGCCGGCGACACGTACGTGGGCACCCTCGCCGTCGCCCTCGGCGAGGAGCGGCCGATCCGGGAGGCGATGGCCTGGGCCGCCGCGGCCGCCGCGCTGTCCGTCCAGCGGGAAGGCGCCTCGGCGTCGATGCCCTACCGCTCCGAGATCGAGGCCCGGTACACGTCATGAACCAGACCCCCCTGCACGGCCTGCGCGTGCTCGACACGGCCACCCTCTTCGCCGGCCCCCTCGCCGCCACCCTGCTCGGCGACTTCGGCGCCGAGGTCCTCAAGATCGAGCACCCCGCCAAGCCGGACCCCTCCCGCGGCCACGGCCCCTCGAAGGACGGCATCGGCCTGTGGTGGAAGGTCCTGGGCCGCAACAAGCGCACCCTCACGCTGGACCTGTCCAGGGCGGGCGGCCGGGCCACCTTCCTCCGGCTGGCCGCCACCGCGGACGTGGTCATCGAGAACTTCCGCCCCGGCACCCTGGAGAAGTGGGATCTCGGCTGGCCCGAGCTGTCCGCCGTCAACCCCCGCCTGGTCCTCACCCGCGTCACCGGCTTCGGACAGTTCGGCCCCTACGCCCACCGCCCCGGCTTCGGCACCCTCGCCGAGGCGATGAGCGGCTTCGCGGCGATCACCGGCGAACCGGACGCGCCCCCGGTCCTGCCGCCCTTCGGCCTGGCCGACTCCATCGCGGGCCTGGCCACGGCGTACGCGGTGATGACGGCGCTCGCGGCCCGGGAGCGCACCGGCGAGGGCCAGGTCGTCGACATGGCCCTCATCGAGCCGATCCTGACGGTCCTGGGCCCCCAGCCGACCTGGTACGACCAGCTCGGCCACGTCCAGGAGCGCACCGGCAACCGCTCCGCGAACAACGCCCCCCGCAACACCTACCGCACGGCCGACGGCACCTGGGTCGCCGTCTCCACGTCGGCGCAGTCCGTCGCGGAGCGCGTGATGCACCTGGTGGGCCGTCCGGAGCTGATCGACGAGCCGTGGTTCGCGACCGGCGCCCAGCGGGCCGCGCACTCCGACGTCCTGGACGCGGCGGTCGGCTCGTGGATCGCCGCCCGCACCCGCACCGACGTGCTCGCGGCCTTCGAGAAGGCGGAGGCCGCGATCGCCCCGATCCAGGACGTGCGGGACGTCATGGCCGACCCGCAGTACCAGGCGCTCGACACCGTCACCACGGTCGACGACCCCGAGCTCGGCCCCCTGCGCATGCAGAACGTCCTGTTCCGGCTCTCCTCGACGCCCGGCGCGATCCGCTGGGCGGGCCGCCCGCACGGCGCGGACACGGACGAGATCCTCACCGAACTGGGCCTGACCCCAGCCGAGTTGGCAGCACTGCGCGCGGAGGGCGCCCTGTGAGGCCGTACCCCCTGACCTGGCTCTACGTGCCAGGCGACCGTCCGGACACCGTCACCAAGGCCCTCGTCGCCGGCGCCGACGTCGTGATCGTCGACCTGGAGGACGCGGTCGCTCCCGAGCGCAAGCGCTACGCCCGCGAGGCCACCGCCGAACGCCTCGGCGACCCCCAGCCGATCCCGGTCCACGTCCGGGTGAACTCCCTGGCCGGCCCTCTGGCGGCCGCGGACCTGGCGGCCGTCGCCGCCCTCCCCGGCCTCGCCGGCCTGCGCCTGCCCAAGGTCACCACCCCGGCCCAGATCACCCGCGTCGCGGGGACGGCGGCCCGGCCCGACGGAGGCGTCCCACCCCTGTGCGCCCTCCTCGAATCGGCCCTGGGCATCGAGCACGCGCACGCCATCGCCACCGCCCACCCCAGCCTGCGCGGCATCGCCCTCGGCGAGGCGGACCTACGTGCCGACCTGGGCGTACGGCACGATGGGGGTCTGGACTGGTGCCGCTCCCGGGTGGTCGTGGCGGCACGCGCGGCGGCCCTTCCTCCGCCACCTCAGTCGGTCCACCCGGACATCCGGGACCTGGAGGGCCTGCGGGCCTCCTGCGCCCACGGCCGCGCCCTGGGCTTCCTGGGCCGGGCGGCCATCCACCCCCGCCAGCTCCCGGTGATCGAGCGCGCCTACCTCCCCACGGAGGAGGAGATCGAGCAGGCGGAGACGGTCCTGAAGGCGGCCGAGGCCGACCAGGGGGCCCAGGCCCTCCCGGACGGCACCTTCGTCGACGCGGCGGTGGTGGCCCAGGCCCACCGCACCCTCTCCCTGGCCCGCCGCGGCTGACACACGACGAGGGCGCCCCGACGAACTCGGGGCACCCTCGTCGACGTACGTACGACCGGCCGTCAGCTCTTCTTGGCCGACTCGGCCTCGCCGGCGATGTCGGCCTCGGCCTTCTCACCGTCGTCGGCCTTCTCACCGGCCTCGGCGTGCTCGTCGGTGTCGGCCTTCCCGCCCTCTTCGGGCTCACCGTCGACGGTGTCCGCGCCGGGCTCGACGACCTCCTCGCGGCCGGGCCGCTTCTTCGCCGACACCACGATGTACGTGACGGCGAGCAGGAACACGACGATCGCGGTCCAGACGTTGAGCCGGAGCCCGAGGATGTGGTGGGCGTCGTCGATGCGCATGTACTCGATCCAGCCGCGGCCCGTGCAGTACGCGGCGACGTACAGCGCGAACGCGCGTCCGTGACCCAGCTTGAAGCGGCGGTCGGCCCAGATGACGAGGAGCGCGACCCCGATGCACCACAGCGACTCGTACAGGAACGTCGGGTGGTAGTAGCCCGGCACCCGCCCGTCCGTGGAGGACGTGATGTGCAGGGCCCACGGCAGGTCGGTCGGCTTGCCGTACAGCTCCTGGTTGAACCAGTTGCCCCAGCGGCCGACGGCCTGCGCGAGGGCGATGCCGGGGGCGATGGCGTCGGCGTAGGCCGGCAGCGGGATGCCCCGGCGGCGGCAGCCGATCCACGCGCCCACCGCGCCGAGCGCGATCGCGCCCCAGATACCGAGGCCGCCCTCCCAGACCTTGAAGGCGTCCACCCAGTCACGGCCCTCGCTGAAGTACAGCTCGTAGTCCGTGATCACGTGGTAGAGGCGGCCGCCGAGCAGTCCGAACGGCACGGCCCAGACCGCGATGTCGGCCACCGTGCCGGCCCGCCCGCCACGGGCGATCCAGCGCTTGTTGCCGAGCCAGACGGCAACGAAGACGCCGATGATGATGCAGAACGCATAGCCACGCAGCGGGATGGGACCGAGGTGGATCACCCCGCGCGACGGGCTGGGAATGTAGGCAAGTTCCATGGCAGGGTCGACGCTACCCTGCCGGGCCGGGCCCACGGCAGGCGGCCCGGCAACGGGTCCATAACAGGCGGGTGAGAGGCACCGGCCGCCGGCTTACCGGCCGTCAGCCCTTGTTGGCGGCCTCCACCTGCTGCTTCAGCTTCGCCGGAGTCATGGACTGGTCCTGGTAGATGTTCTTGCCGTCGAGCAGCACGGTCGGGGTGCCGGAGAAGCCGCCGTTGCGGAAGGCGGCCGCGGACTTCTCCACCCAGCCGTTGTGGGTGCCCTTCTCGACACAGGTGCGGAACGCGGGCGTGTCGAGGCCGTCGACCTTCTTCGCCAGTTCGAGCAGCTTCCCGGTCTCGGCGTAGTCGTCGCTGGTCTCCGCGGGCTGGTTCTCGAACAGCACGTCGTGGTACCCCGGGAACTTCCCGGCGTCCTGGGCGCAGGCCGCGGCGTTGGCCGCGTTGCGGGAGCCGGTGCCGCCCATGTTGCCGTCGATGATGGTGGCCAGGTGGTACTCGACCTTGAGCTTCCCGGAGCCGGTGAGCTCGTGGATCGTCGGCCGGTACGCCGTCTCGAACGCCTTGCAGGCCGGGCAGCGGAAGTCCTCCCAGACGACGAGCGTCGACCGGGCCCCCTCCTTGCCGACCGGGATGGCGAGACTGTCCTGGCCCTCGGCTCCCGACGGCACCACGACCGGTCCCGAGGAGCTGTCCTTGTCCTTGCCGGAGTTGGCCGCGACGACGCCGACCACCGCGGCGAGGCCGAGGACGCACACGACACTCGCGGCCACGATCAGCACCCGGCGCCGCTTCTCCGCGGTCTTCTGCTTCGCGCGCTCCTCCGCCAGCCGCTCGCGGGCGGTGCGCTTTCCCTCACGGTTCTTCTCGCTCACACCCGCAGAACGAACCGGGGAGGCGCACCGCGCCTCCCCGGCCCCAGGTCCACCCGTTCGAGTGACCGAATTTTCCGTTCTGCCCTGACAGGCGTGCGGTCGGCCTACGCCTGTCGGCGCACGCCCTTCGCCAGCTCGCCCGCGAGGGCGCGGACGCCCTCGACGCCGGCCTTGTCGTCCGGCGCGTCCAGCATCCGCTTCACGAAGGCCGAGCCGACGATCACGCCGTCGGCGAAGCCTGCCACCTCCGCGGCCTGCTCGGCGTTGGAGACACCGAGCCCGACGCAGACGGGCAGCCCGGCACGGGCGGCCCGGGTGCGCTCGACCAGGTCCTGGGCCTGTGCCCCGACCGACTCCCGGGTGCCCGTGACGCCCATCAGGGAGGCGGCGTACACGAATCCGCTGCCGGCCGCGGTGATCTCGGCGAGCCGTGCGTCCTTGCTGCTGGGCGCGACCACGAAGACCGTGGCGAGCCCGTGCTTCCGGGCGTGCTCCCGCCACAGCGCCGACTCCTGCACGGGCAGGTCGGGCAGGATGCAGCCCGCGCCACCCGCCTCGGCGAGCTCGGCGGTGAAGCGCTCGACGCCGTAGCGGTCGATGGGGTTCCAGTACGTCATGACGAGCACGGGCTTGCCGGTGGCCTCGTAGGTCTCCTTGACCGTCCGCATCACGTCGGCGATCTTGACGCCGCCGCGCAGGGCGATGTCGTCGGCGGTCTGGATGACGGGGCCGTCGAGGACGGGGTCGCTGTGCGGCAGACCGACCTCGACGACGTCCGCGCCGCCGTCGAAGGCGGCCTTGATCGCCTCGATGCCGCCGTCCACGGTCGGGAACCCGGCGGGGAGGTAGGCGATCAGGGCGGACCGGCCCTCGGCCCTGGCGGCGGCGAGGGTGTCGGTCAACAGCTGGATGTTCCCGCTCACTTGGCGTCCCCCTCGATCTCCGCGCCGGTGCCGGCCTCGTCCGCCGCGACGGCGGCGTCGGTGTCGTACAGGCCGAAGTAGCGCGCGGCCGTGTCCATGTCCTTGTCGCCGCGGCCGGACAGGTTGACGACGATCAGCCCGTCCTTGCCGAGCTCCCTGCCGACCTCCAGGGCACCGGCCAGCGCGTGGGCGCTCTCGATGGCCGGGATGATGCCCTCGGTGCGCGAGAGCAGGCGCAACGCCTGCATGGCCGCGTCGTCGGTGACCGCGCGGTACTCGCCGCGGCCGGAGTCCTTGAGGTAGGAGTGCTCGGGGCCGATGCCCGGGTAGTCCAGGCCGGCCGAGATGGAGTACGGCTCGGTGATCTGGCCCTCCTCGTCCTGGAGGACGTAGGAGCGGGAGCCGTGCAGGATGCCGGGCTCGCCCGCGGTGAGGGTCGCCGCGTGCTCGCCGGTCTCCACACCGTGCCCGGCGGGCTCGCAGCCGATGAGGCGTACGCCGGTGTCGGGGATGAAGGCGTGGAAGAGGCCGATGGCGTTGGAGCCGCCGCCCACGCAGGCGATGGCCGCGTCGGGCAGCCGGCCGGTCCGCTCCAGGAGCTGGCGGCGGGCCTCGACGCCGATGACCCGGTGGAAGTCGCGGACCATGGCCGGGAAGGGGTGCGGTCCGGCGACCGTGCCGAACAGGTAGTGCGTGCGGTCGACGTTGGCGACCCAGTCGCGGAACGCCTCGTTGATGGCGTCCTTCAGGGTGCGGCTGCCGGACTTCACGGCGATGACCTCGGCGCCGAGCATGCGCATCCGGGCCACGTTGAGGGCCTGGCGCCGGGTGTCGATCTCGCCCATGTAGATCGTGCACTCGAGGCCGAACAGCGCGCAGGCGGTGGCGGTGGCGACGCCGTGCTGGCCGGCGCCGGTCTCCGCGATCACCCGGGTCTTGCCCATGCGTTTGGTGAGCAGGGCCTGCCCGAGCACGTTGTTGATCTTGTGGGAGCCGGTGTGGTTGAGGTCCTCCCGCTTCAGGAAGACCGTGGCCCCGCCGGCGTGCTCGGCGAACCTCGGCACCTCGGTGAGCGCCGAGGGGCGGCCGGTGTAGTTCACGAGCAGGTCGTCGAGCTCGCGGGCGAACTCGGGGTCGTGCTTGGCCTTGTCGTACTCGACGGCGACCTCGTCCACGGCGGCGACGAGGGCCTCCGGGATGAACTTGCCGCCGAAGCTGCCGAAGTAGCCTTCGGGGCTCGGGACCTGACCCTCCGGGTCAGGGATGAAGAACTCGCTGGGCATGGCTGAACCTCACGGTGAGTTTGGGAACTACCTGATCGCCGTGGGGGCGGGGTTCGGTCCGACGGCTGCGGGCCGTCCGTGGCTTGTCGCGCCCGCGCGGCGGAGCCGCATATCAGGCACTGTCCCGCGCCCCTAGAGGGGGCGCTGCCATCGACGGCCGTTCACCTGCCCGGGTTCGTCGCCGATGACGTACCTGACCCTGCGCCCGTGCACCCTGCGGGCGGGCGCGCGGCAGCCGCGCGGACGGCAGCCGCGCGCGAGGCGCGCGTGCCGGTCCGCGGTGGTCATGGTGACAGTCATCGGGCCAACTCTAACCGGTGATCAGCCGCGCCCGTGGCGCAGAGCCGGGTGCTCGCCCGCCGCGACCAGGTCCGCGACCGCCGTCTTCGGGTCCTTGCCGGTGACCAGGGACTCGCCCACCAGGACCGCGTCGGCGCCGGCGTTGGCGTAGGCGATCAGGTCGTGCGGCCCGCGGACGCCGGACTCGGCGACCTTGACCAGGTGGGCGGGGATCTCCGGGGCGATGCGCTCGAAGGTGCCGCGGTCGACCTCGAGGGTCTTGAGGTTGCGCGCGTTGACTCCGATGATCTTCGCGCTGGCGTCCACCGCGCGCTCGATCTCGTCCTCGTCGTGGACCTCGACGAGCGGGGTGAGCCCGATGGACTCGGCGCGCTCGATCAGGGACTCCAGGGCGGGCTGCTCCAGGGCCGCCACGATGAGCAGCGCGAGGTCGGCGCCGTAGGCCCGGGCCTCCCAGAGCTGGTACGACGTGACGATGAAGTCCTTGCGCAGGACCGGGATGTCCACGCGCGCGCGGACGGCCTCCAGGTCGGCGAGCGAGCCGCCGAAGCGGCGCTGTTCGGTGAGGACGGAGATGACGGCCGCGCCGCCCGCCTCGTAGTCGGCGGCGAGGCCCGCCGGGTCGGCGATCGCGGCCAGCGCGCCCTTGGAGGGGCTGGAGCGCTTGACCTCGCAGATGACCTTGACGCCGTCGCCGCGCAGTGCGGCCACGCCGTCCTTGGCCGCGGGAGCCTTCGCCGCGCGCTCCTTGAGCTCGTCGAGGCTGACGCGCGCCTGCCGTTCCGCGAGGTCGGCACGGACTCCGTCGATGATCTCGTCGAGCACACTCACGCGAGCGGCCCCCTTCCAGACGGTTGACAGTTCCAGCGACCGGTGAAAACAGGTGGTCACTGCGATGGTATCCGCAGGAGGGCGTAGCCCTCGCATCCGGTTGACGCCGGTCCCAGTACCTGGACGTTCACCAGTGATCAAGGATGTAGCCAGCCACCGAAGGGCAGGTTCCGGACAACCGTGAAGACCAGCAGCAACGCCCCCGCCGCCCAGAGGTGCACCGGACCGAGACGGAGGCTCAGCGGCCGCCCGCGCGCCGCCCGGACCACCCAGACGGTCCACAGCACGGCGAAGCCCAGATAGCCCACGACGGCGAGCGCGTTGTCCTGGAGGGCGGCCGGGAAGTCGCCGTGGACGAAGGCGTGCGCGCTGCGCAGGCCGCCGCAGCCGGGGCAGTACAGGCCGGTGATGCGGTAGAGCGGGCAGACGGGGTAGTGGCCGGGCTGGTTGGGGTCCACGGTCCCCACGTAGGCGAAGGCCCCGGCGACGGCTGCGAGGATCCCGCCCGGGACGGCCAGGCGTCCGGGCAGGCCGGTCCGGGACGGCAGGCGCTCGGTGTCGGCGTTCACGTCCGGCATTCTCCCCCGTCCTGCCGTCGAACGCGTGAGGGGCGGCCCCGGCACTTTCGCCGGGCCGCCCCTTCACGCGGTGCGCGGGTCAGCTCTTGGCGTCCGCCGACTCGGGCTGTGCGGTGGCGAGCGGCTTGTGGCGGTCCTTCGGCATGCCCATCCCCATCGCGCTCATGATCCAGCCGACGATTCCGCCGACGACCACGATCGCCATACCGGCCCAGAAGCCCGCCGGCTGGGCCATCACCATGAAGGCGCCCGCGACGCAGAAACCGATGAAGGCGATAGTGACACCGGTCCAGGCGGCCGGGGTGTGACCGTGGCTGCTGCCCGCCATTGCTTGCTCCTAGGTGCTAAGTACGTGATGACTGAGCCGGACGCTCGGGGCCCATTCTTCCGTACGCGAGGCCGCGATGTGTCCGGGGGTCACCTGACGCGCCCCGTCAGGGGCGCGGGGAAGTGCGCGACCGGCCGCATACGGACCGAGCTGCGGGGACGACCGTCACGCCCCGGTCGGATCCTCCCCGCGGTCGAGCGCCTTCCAGATGTCCTCGGGCCGGTCAGGGTCCACGGGGACGGCCTTGCGCCGTACCCGCGGCGCCCCGTCCCGCTCGTACCGCCCCGACATCGCCGGCCACAACCGCCCGTACCGGAGAGCGAGCAGCCCGGACAGCAGGATGAGCGCGCCCCCGGCCACGGCCGCGTAGGGCCAGGCGGTGTGGGAGAGCTCGGAGACCGTCGCCGACGTGTCCCCGGACGCCTTCGCGGCCTGCTCGTCCAGCGCCGACGAGTCGCCCGCGCCGATCAGGGCCGCCACCACGATCCCCGCGCCGGAGAGGGCCAGCACCCCGGCGACCAGCAGCCGTCCCGCCTTGCGCACGGCGAAGACGGCGACGAGCGCGGCGAGGCCCACTATGGCCAGCGCGGCCGGCACGCCGGTCACGTCGCTGCCCTTGGCGGTCAGGGGGAACGCGCCGCCGGCCACCGTCGCGGTCCCCTCCGACCAGCGCTGACGGGTCGCGAGCAACGCCACGGCCGCGCCGAGCGCACCGGACAGCAGAGCTGTGGCGAGACTGAGGCGGCCGGCCCTGGCGGGTCCTGCGGCTTCTGAACGGGGGTGAGGTACGGCAGTCACGTACCCCACTATCACCCGAACCGGGGGCGAACGGTCACCCGGGGCTCCGTGAGAATCGCCCTACTCGCCCAGTCGGTTCGCCGTGTGGACCGCCCGGAGGACCGCCGCCGCCTTGTTGCGGCACTCGGTGTCCTCGGCGACCGGGTCGGAGTCGGCGACGACTCCGGCCCCGGCCTGGACGTACGCCGTGCCGTTCCTGAGCAGTGCCGTACGGATGGCGATCGCGGTGTCGGAGTCGCCCGCGAAGTCGAGGTAGCCGACGCAGCCGCCGTACAACCCGCGCCGGGACGGCTCCAGTTCGTCGATGATCTGCATCGCGCGGGGCTTGGGGGCGCCGGAGAGGGTGCCCGCCGGGAAGCAGGCGGTCAGGACGTCGAAGGCGGTACGGCCCTGGGCGACCTTGCCGGTGACCGTCGAGACGATGTGCATCACGTGGGAGTACCGCTCGACGGACATGAAGTCGACGACCTCCACCGAGCCGGGCTCGCAGACCCGCCCGAGGTCGTTGCGTCCCAGGTCGACGAGCATGAGGTGCTCGGCGCGCTCCTTCGGGTCGGCGAGGAGTTCGTCGGCGAGGGCCTGGTCCTCCTGCGGGGTCGCCCCGCGCCACCGGGTGCCGGCGATGGGGTGGACCATGGCGTGCCCGTCCTCGACCTTGACCAGGGCCTCGGGGGACGAGCCCACGACGTCGAAGCCGTCGAAGCGGAACAGGTACATGTACGGGGAGGGGTTGGTGGCCCTGAGGACCCGGTAGACGTCCAGCGCGCTCGCCGTGCAGGGCGTCTCGAAGCGCTGCGAGGGGACGACCTGGAAGGCCTCGCCGGCCCGGATGCGCTCCTTGATGTCCTCGACGGCCGCCTGGAAGTCGGGGCCGCCCCACCGCGCGGTGTACTCGGGCAGTTCGGAGGGCGGCAGGACCGCCGGGGGCTGGGCCACCGCGCGGGACAGGTCCGCCTCCATGGCGTCCAGGCGGGCCACCGCGTCCGCGTGGGCCTCGTCGACGCCGGTGTCGAGGTCGTTGTGGTTGATCGCGTTGGCGATCAGCAGGACCGAGCCCTCCCAGTGGTCCATGACGGCGAGGTCGCTGGTCAGGAGCATGGTCAGCTCGGGCAGCTTCAGGTCGTCGCGCTCGCCGGGGCCGATCTTCTCCAGGCGGCGGACGATGTCGTAGCCGAGGTAGCCGACCATGCCGCCGGTGAAGGGCGGCAGGCCCTCCTGGTGCGGGGTGTGCAGGGCCTCGATGGTGGCGCGCAGGGCGGCCAGCGGGTCGCCGTCGACGGGGACGCCGACCGGTGGGGTGCCGAGCCAGTGGGCCTGGCCGCCGCGCGCCGTCAGGGTGGCGGCGGAGCGGACGCCGACGAAGGAGTACCGGGACCACGAGCGGCCGTTCTCCGCGGACTCCAGCAGGAAGGTGCCGGGGCGCTCGGCGGCGAGCTTGCGGTAGAGGGCAACCGGGGTGTCGCCGTCGGCCAGGAGCTTGCGCGTGACGGGGATGACGCGGCGGTCGGTGGCCAGCTTGCGGAAGGTCTCGAGGTCCATGGCGGCTGACCTTACTGACCCGGGGCGGCGGTGCCGGAACCGGCGCCGTCCTTGAGGAGCACGTCCTCGTCGAAGCAGGTCCGCGTACCGGTGTGGCAGGCGGCGCCGACCTGGTCGACCTTGACGAGCACGGTGTCGGCGTCGCAGTCGAGGGCGACGGACTTGACCCACTGGAAGTGGCCCGAGGTGTCGCCCTTGACCCAGTACTCCCGGCGGCTGCGCGACCAGTAGGTGCAGCGGCCGGTGGTCAGCGTGCGGTGCAGCGCCTCGTCGTCCATCCAGCCGAGCATGAGCACCTCACCGGTGTCGTACTGCTGGGCGATGGCGGGGACGAGCCCGTCGGCGCTGCGCTTGAGGCGTGCGGCGATCTCGGGGTCGAGGCGACTGGAAGGAGCACTGTGGCGCGAAGCGCTTCCATGAGGGGCGGTGGCCGGGTGGCGGGCGGGCGGGGGCGTGCTGGTCATGGGAGCCATTGTGCCGCGCGCCACCGACAAGCCCGGCGTGCTGTCCACTGGGCGGACCCGGGGTGCGGTCGTAGGCTGACTGCATGTCGACTTTCGCCAAGCGTGAACGACTTCTCCTCGCCGACCTGTTGGAGGCCGAGGGCCCGGAGGCCCCGACCCTCTGCGAGGGCTGGCTCACCCGCGACCTCGCGGCGCACGTGGTGGTGCGCGAGCGGCGTCCCGACGCCGCCGGCGGTCTGCTGATCAAGCAGCTCGCGTCCCGCCTGGACCGGGTGATGGCCGAGTTCTCCGAGAAGCCCTACGAGGAGCTGATCCAGCTCATCCGCACGGGCCCGCCGCGTTTCTCGCCGTTCCAGCTCAAGCAGGTCGAGGAGCTGTCGAACACGGTGGAGTTCTACGTCCACACGGAGGACGTCCGCCGGGCCCGCCCCGACTGGACGCCGCGCGAGCTGGACCCGGTCTTCCAGGACGCCCTGTGGTCCCGGCTGGAGCGCACCGCCCGGCTGATGGGCCGCGGTGTCCCGACCGGTCTGGTGCTGCGCCGCCCGGACGGCCAGACGGCGGTGGCGCACCGGGGCACTCCGGTCGTGACGGTGACCGGCGAGCCGTCGGAATTGCTGCTGTTCCTGTACGGCCGGCAGAGCGCGGCCAAGGTGGAGCTGGACGGCGACAAGGAGGCGATCGCCAGGCTGCACGAGGCGAAGGAGCTCGGGATCTGAGAAGCCCCGGTCACCGGTGACGGTGACCGGGGCTCGGCAGCCCTGCTACCTGACGGGGTGCCCCGCCCCCCGCAGCGTCTCCTTGACCTCGCCGATCCGCAGATCGCCGAAGTGGAACACCGAGGCCGCCAGCACCGCGTCCGCGCCCGCGCCGACGGCCGGCGGGAAGTGGTCGAGCCGGCCCGCGCCGCCGGAGGCGATCAGCGGGACGGTGACGTGCTTGCGGACGGCCTGGATCATCTCAAGGTCGTAGCCGTCCTTGGTGCCGTCCGCGTCCATCGAGTTGAGCAGGATCTCACCGGCGCCCAGCTCGGCGGCCCGGTGCGCCCACTCGACGGCGTCGATGCCGGTGCCCTTGCGGCCGCCGTGGGTGGTGACCTCGAAGGAGCCCGTCTCGGTGCGGCGCGCGTCCACGGACAGCACCAGCACCTGGCGGCCGAACCGCTCGGCGATCTCGCGGATCAGGTCGGGACGGGCGATGGCCGCGGTGTTCACGCCCACCTTGTCCGCCCCGGCCCGCAGCAGCTTGTCCACGTCCTCGGCCGTGCGCACGCCGCCGCCGACGGTCAGCGGGATGAACACCTGCTCGGCGGTGCGGCGCACCACGTCGTAGGTCGTCTCGCGGTTGCCGGAGGAGGCAGTGATGTCCAGGAACGTCAACTCGTCGGCGCCCTCGGTGTCGTAGACCTTGGCCATCTCGACGGGGTCGCCCGCGTCGCGCAGGTTCTGGAAGTTGACGCCCTTGACGACCCGGCCGTTGTCCACGTCCAGGCAGGGGATGACTCGTACGGCGAGGGTCATGCTGCGGACACTCCTCGGAACGCCTCCACCTCGACCTCGACGACCAGGCTGGGGTCCACGAAGCCGGAGACGATGATCATGGATGCGGCGGGCCGGACGGTGTCGAACAGCTCCTTGTGGGCGCGCCCGACCTCCTCCACGTCCCGGGCGTGGGTGATGTACAGGCGCGTGCGCACCACGTCGTCCCGGCCGAGCCCCAGCTCCTTCAGCGCCCCGAAGGCGACGTTGAAGGAGTTGACCGTCTGCTCGTACGGGTCGCCCGCGACGATCTGCCCGTCGACCACCGAGGTGCAGCCGGAGACCAGTACCAGTCCGTTGGGGAGTTCCACCGCGCGGGAGTACCCGAAGGTCTCCTCCCAGGGCGCACCGGTCGTGACGCGTCGCAGATCGCTCACTGAGCCACCGCCTCCAAGGCCTCTTCCAGGGTGAACGCCTTCGCGTAGAGCGCCTTCCCGACGATGGAGCCCTCGACACCGAGCGGCACCAGCTCGGCGATGGCCCGCAGGTCGTCCAGCGAGGACACCCCGCCGGAGGCCACCACCGGGCGGTCGGTCGCCGCGCAGACGTTCCTCAGCAGCTCCAGGTTGGGGCCCTGAAGCGTGCCGTCCTTGGCGATGTCGGTGACGACGTACCGGGCGCAGCCCTCCTTGTCGAGGCGCTCCAGTGCCTCGTAGAGGTCGCCGCCCTCGCTGGTCCAGCCACGGCCCTTGAGGGTCGTGCCGCGCACGTCCAGGCCCACCGCGATCCGGTCGCCGTGCTCGGCGATGACCTTGGCGACCCACTCCGGGCTCTCCAGGGCGGCCGTGCCGAGGTTCACGCGCGTGCAGCCGGTGGCGAGGGCGGCCGCGAGGGAGGCGTCGTCGCGGATGCCGCCGGACAGCTCGACCTTGATGTCCATGGCCTCGGTGACCTGGCGGACCAGCTCCCGGTTGTCGCCGGTGCCGAAGGCCGCGTCCAGGTCGACCAGGTGCAGCCATTCGGCGCCCGACCGCTGCCAGGACAGGGCGGCCTCCAGCGGGGAGCCGTACGAGGTCTCCGTGCCGGACTCGCCGTGCACGAGCCGGACCGCCTGACCGTCGCGGACGTCCACGGCGGGGAGGAGTTCGAGCTTGGAAGGCATCAGAGGGTTCCGATCCAGTTGTTCAGAAGCTGCGCACCGGCGTCGCCGGACTTCTCGGGGTGGAACTGCGTGGCCCACAGGGCGCCGTTCTCCACGGCGGCCACGAAGGGCTTGCCGTGCGTCGACCAGGTCACCTTGGGGGCGGTCATCGCCTTGTTGTGCGTCTCCAGGGTCCAGTCGTGGACGGCGTAGGAGTGCACGAAGTAGAAGCGGGCGTCGGCGTCCAGGCCGGCGAACAGCCGGGAGTCGGCCGGCGCGTCGACGGTGTTCCAGCCCATGTGGGGCACGACGTCGGCCTGGAGCGGCTCGACCGAGCCGGGCCACTCGTCGAGTCCCTCGGTCTCCACGCCGTGCTCGATGCCGCGCGCGAAGAGGATCTGCATGCCGACGCAGATGCCCATGACGGGGCGGCCGCCGGACAGCCGGCGGTCGATGATCCAGTCACCGCGGGCCTCGTGCAGGCCCTTCATGCAGGCGGCGAAGGCTCCGACGCCCGGCACCAGCAGGCCGTCGGCGTTCATGGCCTTGTCGTAGTCGCGGGTTATCTCGACGTCGGCGCCCGCGCGCGCGAGGGCGCGCTCGGCGGAGCGGACGTTGCCGAAGCCGTAGTCGAAGACGACGACCTTCTTCGCGGGAGAAGCGCTCAATTCCACACCTCCAGCCTCAGGACGCCGGCGACCAGACACATGCCGGCGGCGATGGAGAGCAGCACGATCAGGCCCTTGGGCATCTGCTGCTTGACGAAGGAGTAGATGCCGCCGGCCAGGAAGAGGCCGACGACGATCAGGAGGGTCGACAGGCCGTTCACAGCGCGCCCTTCGTGGAGGGGAGGATGCCGGCCGCGCGGGGGTCGCGCTCGCTCGCGTACCTGAGGGCCCGGGCCAGCGCCTTGAACTGGCACTCCACGATGTGGTGGGCGTTGCGCCCGTAGGGCACGTGCACGTGCAGGGCGATCTGGGCCTGGGCGACGAAGGACTCCAGGATGTGCCGGGTCATCGTGGTGTCGTACTCGCCGATCATCGGCGCCATGTTCTCGGGCTCGGTGTGCACGAGGTACGGGCGGCCGGACAGGTCGACGGTGACCTGGGCGAGGGACTCGTCCAGCGGGACCGTGCAGTTGCCGAAGCGGTAGATACCCACCTTGTCGCCGAGCGCCTGCTTGAAGGCGGCGCCGAGCGCGAGGGCGGTGTCCTCGATGGTGTGGTGGGAGTCGATGTGCAGGTCGCCCTCGGTCTTCACGGTGAGGTCGAACAGGCCGTGCCGGCCGAGCTGGTCGAGCATGTGGTCGTAGAAGCCGACGCCTGTCGACACCTCGACCTTCCCGGTGCCGTCGAGATCGATCTCGACGAGCACCGAGGTCTCCTTGGTGACTCGCTCCACGCGTCCTACGCGGCTCATGAACTCTGCTCCTTCTTCAACTCACGGACCGCGTCGAGGAACGCGTCGTTCTCCTGCGGGGTTCCGGCGGAGACCCGCAGCCACCCCGGGATGCCGTTGTCCCGGACCAGGACGCCCCGGTCGAGGATCTTCTGCCAGGCCGCGTGCGAGCCGCCCGCGCCGTCGAACCGCCCGAACTGCACGAAGTTGGCGTCCGACTCCACGACCTCGAAGCCGAGCGCGCGCAGCTCGCTCACCAGCCGGTCCCGCTCGGCCTTGAGCTGCTCGACGTAACCGAGCAGCGTGTCGGTGTGCTCCAGGGCGGCCAGCGCGGTCGCCTGGGTGACGGCCGACAGGTGGTAGGGCAGCCGTACGAGCTGCACGGCGTCCACGACCGCCGGGTGCGCGGCGAGGTAGCCGAGGCGCAGACCCGCCGCACCGAACGCCTTCGACATCGTCCTGGAGACGACGAGATTCGGCCGTCCTTCGAGGAGCGGCAGCAGGGAGGCGCCGTGGCTGAACTCGATGTACGCCTCGTCGACCACGACCATGGAGGGCTTGGCGGCCTGCGCGGCCTCGTAGAGGGCGAGGACCGTCTCGGGCGGGACCGCGTTGCCGGTGGGGTTGTTGGGGGTGGTGACGAAGACGACGTCGGGCCGGTGCGAGGCGATCGCGCGCACGGCCTCCTCGACGTCGATGGTGAAGTCCTCGTTCCGCGGACCCGGGATCCAGCCCGTGCCGGTGCCGCGCGCGATGAGCGCGTGCATCGAGTACGACGGCTCGAAGCCGATCGCCGTGCGGCCGGGTCCGCCGAAGGTCTGGAGGAGCTGCTGGATGACCTCGTTGGAGCCGTTGGCCGCCCAGACGTTGGCGAGGCCGACCTCGTGGCCGGACGTGTCCGTCAGGTACTCGGCGAGCCGGGTGCGCAGCTCGACGGCGTCCCGGTCCGGGTAGCGGTTGAGGTCGCGGGCGACCTCGCGGACGCGCTCGGCGATCCGCTCGACCAGCGGCTCGGGCAGCGGGTAGGGGTTCTCGTTGGTGTTCAGCCGTACGGGGACGTCCAGCTGGGGAGCGCCGTAGGGGGACTTGCCGCGCAGCTCGTCCCGTACGGGGAGGTCGTCGATTCCGAAAGTCACTTGCCGGGCACCTTCCAACCGAACCTGGCCTTGATCGCCGCCCCGTGGGCCGGCAGGTCCTCCGCCTCCGCCAGCGTGACCACGTGGTGCGCCACGTCCGCGAGCGCGTCCTTCGTGTAGTCCACGATGTGGATGCCGCGCAGGAAGGACTGGACGGACAGGCCCGAGGAGTGGCAGGCGCAGCCGCCGGTGGGCAGGACGTGGTTGGACCCCGCGGCGTAGTCGCCGAGGGACACGGGGGCCCAGGGGCCGACGAAGACCGCCCCGGCGTTGCGCACCCGGTCGGCCACCGCGGCGGCGTCGGCGGTCTGGATCTCCAGGTGCTCGGCGCCGTACGCGTCGACGACCCGGAGGCCCTCGTCGATGCCGTCGACGAGGACGATCGCGGACTGCCTGCCCTTGAGGGCGGGCACGATCCGGTCCTCGATGTGCCGGGTGGCCGCGACCTGCGGCTCCAGCTCCTTCTCGACGGCGTCCGCGAGCTCGACGGAGTCGGTGACCAGGACGGCGGCGGCCAGCGGGTCGTGCTCGGCCTGGCTGATCAGGTCCGACGCCACGTGCACCGGGTCGGCGGTGGAGTCCGCGAGGACCGCGATCTCCGTCGGGCCCGCCTCGGCGTCGATGCCGATCCGGCCGGTGAAGTAGCGCTTGGCGGCGGCGACCCAGATGTTGCCGGGGCCGGTGACCATGTTGGCGGGCGGGCAGGACTCGGTGCCGTACGCGAACATCGCGACGGCGGTCGCGCCACCGGCGGCGTAGACCTCGTCGATGCCGAGCAGGGCGCAGGCGGCGAGGATCGTCGGGTGCGGAAGGCCGCCGAAGTCGGCCTGGGCGGGCGAGGCGAGCGCGACCGACTCCACTCCCGCCTCCTGGGCGGGCACCGCGTTCATGATCACGGAGGACGGGTACACGGACCGGCCGCCCGGCACGTACAGCCCGACCCGGTCGACCGGCACCCACTTCTCGGTCACGCTGCCGCCCGGCACCACCTGGGTGGTGTGGGGCGTGCGGCGCTGTTCGCGGTGGACGAGACGGGCGCGGCGGATGGACTCCTCCAGGGCCGCCCGCACCTCCGGGTCGAGCTCCTCCAGCGCGCGCGTGAGAGCCTCCGCGGGCACCCGCACCCGCTCCAGCCGCACGCCGTCGAACTTCTCGGCGAAGTCGATCAGCGCCGCGTCGCCCCGATGATGCACGGCCTCGCAGATCGGACGCACCTTCTCCAGGGCGGCCGAGACGTCGAAGTCGGCTCGGGGCAGCAGGTCGCGCAGGGCGGGGCCCTCGGGGAGGGCGTCGCCGCGCAGATCGATTCGGGAGATCACGTTCCCAATTCTCTCAGACCCGCATCAGGGCTCGTCCGCGCATTCCAATGGCTGATACGCAACCCGGAAGATCCCCTTCACGTCTAGCGTTCGAGGGGTTACTCAGCGGGCATGAACGGTTGTACGAATCCCACGAGCCGCAAGGAGCTGGACGAACCGTGACCGAGGGGGCCGGCATCCGGGACGGAGACCTGCCGGACGATCTGACCGCCGCCGAGGCCGGCATGTGGCAGGCCTTCCGCAACGGCAGCGTGTACGACCTGAGCAGCGGCGACACCGTCGTCGACGATCCGCACGGCGGGCACCCCTGGGGCCCCGAGCGGACGGTGCGCGCGCGGATCGTGTGCTGGCTGCTCCTGGACGGCCCGCCCGCGCTCGCGGGCCGGGTGTCGTCCCTGAAGCTCACCGGCGTGCAGATCAGCGGCACCCTCGACCTCGCGGGCGGCACGGTGACGCCGTACGTGGAGATGAAGGGCTGCCGCTTCGAGCGGGAGATCCTGCTGCCGGAGGCCCGCTTCACCACCGTGCGGTTCGTGGACTGCTCGGTGCCGCGCCTGGAGGCCGCCCGGGTGCACACCGAGGGCGATCTGCACCTGCCGCGCTGCCGCTTCCACAACGGCGTCCGGCTGACCGACGCGCACATCGGCACGGACCTGCTGATGAACCAGGCGATCGTCTACCGCGACCGCAGCGGCCGTTCCATCGCCGCCGACGGCATGACCGTGGGCCAGGACCTCCAGGCCGAGCTGCTGGAGTCGCACGGCGAGCTGAGCCTGCGCAGCGCGACCATCGGCGTCTCGTTGAGCCTGCGCGGCGCCCGGCTGAACAACCCGTACACCCGGCTCGCGCTGAACGCCCCGCAGCTCACCGTCGAGCGCACCCTGTACCTGACCCCGGCGGGCGTCGGCGCGTCCATGCTGAGCGGGGCCACTCCCGCGCGCGGGACGCGCATCCAGCGCTTCGAGTGCCAGGGCGGGGTGCGGCTGGACGACGGGCGGTTCGGGGACGCCCTGGACCTGGAGCGGGCCCGCTTCACCTTCACCGACGAGCAGGAGCTGTCGCTGCGCCGCATCCAGGCGCCCGAACTGCGCTTCCTCGGCGAGAGACCGCAGCGCGGCAAGGTGGTGCTGTCGGGCGCGCGGGTCGGCAACCTGGTGGACCGGGCGAGCGCCTGGCCGGGGCCGGGCAACCTGCACATGGGCGGCTTCGCCTACGAGAACCTGGTGCCGCACGGCCCCTTCCCGCTGGCCGAGCGGCTGGAGTGGGTGGCGGCCGCGACCGCCGAGTACAACCCGGAGCCGTACGAGAGGCTCGCCGCCGTGCTGCGGGCCGGCGGGGAGGACGAGGACGCGCGCGAGGTGCTGCTCGCCAAACAGCGCCGGCGCCGCGAGAGCCTGCCGCCGGCCGCCAAGCTGTGGGGGTACGTCCAGGACTGGACGGTCGCCTACGGGTACCGGCCCGGCCGGGCCGCCGTGTGGATGGCGGTGCTGTGGGCCGCGGGCTCCGTGGCATTCGCACACGCGAGCCATCCGCCGCTCAAGGGCGGCGACCATCCGGCCTGGAATCCCGCCCTGTTCGCCCTGGATCTGCTGCTTCCGGTGATCGACCTGGGCCAGGTCGGGTTCTGGCGGTTGCACGGCGGCTGGCAGTGGCTGGCGGCGGTGATGGTCCTCCTCGGCTGGATCCTCGCCACCACCGTGGCGGCGGGCGCCACCCGGTTGTTGCGGCGGAATTAGGGAGGTTCGTGGGGCGGAAGGTGAACGTCGGTCACGTCTTTACCCCGCCTTGACCTTCCGCCGTACAACTTTGTGCGAGTTGCACGTGCGCACTGGCGCGAGGCTCGGCCCCGGTCTTTCAATGGTCGACACCATGGCTCTGCTGCCCCCCTTCATCCGCGCCTCGCGGGTGCCCCCGTACCTCGCCGGCGGACTGCCCGCCGACGACGAGGTACTGCTCGACGCGCCCGACGAGCGACTCGGCCCCGCGCTCGTCGCCGCCGGACAGGGGACGTACGGGCGCGCGGCCGAACTGCTCGCCGCGACCCGCGAGAGCTCCGCCTGGGAACTGCGCGACCGGTACGTGCGGCGGCTGTCCGCCTTCGCCCGCTCGCGCCCCGAGTGGTACGACGCCTGGCGCGCCGACTTCCCGTACGACCCCGACCAGCTCCTGCTGGGCGCGCAGCTCGCGGTGGACCGCGCGTGGGAGTCACCGGCCCGCGCGGAGCTGCTGCGCGAGGTGAGTCCGCTGATCACGGCCGCGGCGCGCGGCGAGGACCGCGACCCGGTGCCGTGGCGGATCGCACTGGACCACGCACGCGGCTCGCAGGCCGGCCCCACCTACTTCGGGGAGCTGTGGGAGGCGGCACTCAGGCGCGCCCCGGTGCACTACGGCTGCCATGTCGCAGCCCTGCGCTATCTGGCGACCTCGTGGCGCGGCTCGTACCGCGAGTGCTTCGACTTCGCCGACCGGGCCGCCCAGGACGCCCCCTCCGGCTCCCTCGTGCAGGCCCTGCCCGCGCGGGCGGCCCTGGCCTGTCTGACCGGGCCCGGCGGCGACGCGGTGCCGCGCGAGCGGCTGGACGCCGCGGCCGACCGGGCGGTCGAGCTGTCGGCCACCTTCGCGCCGGCCGACCCCTGGCCGGCCGAGATCCGCAACAAGCTGGTGTACGTCCTGGTCCGCCTCGGCCGCTGGACGGACGCCCTGGAGCAACTGCGCATGCTCGGCCCCTACGCCACCTCGTTCCCGTGGGGCCGGGAGTCGGAGGACCCGCTGAGCCGCTTTCTGGAGGTGCGTGAGGAGGTCCGCCGGCACGCCCTGATCCATCCACGGAGTGGGCACGGGGGACGGGTCCGCTCCCGGGGCCATTAGGCTTTGGCGCCGTGACCACCGTGCGGCTCCCGCTCTTCCCCCTGAACTCTGTGCTGTTCCCGGGGCTCGTGCTTCCTCTCAACGTCTTCGAGGAGCGCTATCGCGCCATGATGCGCGAACTGCTGAAGACCCCCGAGGAGGAACCGCGCCGGTTCGCCGTCGTGGCGATCCGCGACGGCCACGAGGTGGCGCCCAGCGCCCCCGGCCTGCCGGACCCCACGGCCGTGCCCGACTCCGGCCCCGCGGCCGGCTTCGGCGACGACCCCGTCAAGGCGTTCCACGGCGTCGGCTGCATCGCGGACGCGGCGACGGTACGGGAACGGGCCGACGGCACCTTCGAGGTCCTGGCGACCGGGACGACCCGCGTCCGGCTCCTGTCCGTCGACGCCTCCGGCCCGTATCTGACGGCCGAACTGGAGGAACTGCCGGAGGAGGCGGGCGACGAGTCAGGACCCCTGGCGGAAGGGGTCCTGCGGGCCTTCCAGCAGTACCAGAAGCGCCTCGCGGGAGCCAGGGAACGCTCCCTGTCGTCCGGGACGGACCTCCCGGACGAGCCGTCGGTGGTCTCGTACCTGGTGGCGGCCGCGATGATGCTGGACACCCCCACCAAGCAGCGTCTGCTCCAGGCCCCCGACACCGCGTCCCGGCTCCGCGACGAACTGAAACTCCTGCGCGCGGAGACGGCGATCATCCGTAATCTTCCGTCGTTGCCGGCGTCGGACCTGACGCGCGGCCCGACGAGTCTGAACTGAGGCCGGAACCCGTCAGATGGCGAAGAAGTCGAAGAAGCAGCAGCAGTCCGGAGGCACCCCGGCGACGGTGGCCCTGACGTCGGCGGGCGTGCCCTTCACCGTGCACGCCTACGACCACGACCCCGCGCACCCGTCCTACGGCGAGGAGGCGGCCGAGGCGATGGGAGTCTCCCCGGACCGCGTCTTCAAGACGCTGGTGGCGGACGTGGACGGCACCCTGACGGTGGCGGTGGTGCCGGTGGCGGGCTCCCTGGACCTGAAGGCCCTTGCGGCGGCCGCGGGCGGCAAGCGGGCGGCGATGGCCGACCCGACCCTCGCGGAACGCACCACGGGCTACGTCCGGGGCGGCATCTCCCCGCTGGGCCAGCGCAAGAAGCTCCCCACGGTCCTGGACGCCTCCGCGTCCGCCCACGAGACCATCTGTGTCTCGGCCGGCCGCCGGGGCCTGGAGGTGGAACTCGCGCCGCAGGACCTGGCCGACCTCACGAACGCGGTCCTGGCGCCCGTCGCCCGTGCGTGACCCCTCGACGAAGGCCCCTTCGTGGACTAAGCAGAAGGGGCATGTCGAAGAGAACCCGCAAGCGCAAGTGGCGTACGAAAAAGGGCCGTTCCAACCACGGCCGACGCCCCGCCTAGAAGCCGACCACAGGCCCCCGGCCCGACCGGGCGTCTGAGAACAGACCCCACCACGACAATCCCAGCCTGGCCGGCGCTTGAGTACAGGACCCGTCACGGCAATCCCAGCCCGTCCAGGCGCGGGCGGCCCCCGACCCGCACCTCCTCGCCCGCACCGCGTTTGAGGGCAGGACCTGACACGGCAAACCCAGCCCGTCCAGGCGTTCCAGGACAAGGCCCCGTCAGCGCCATCCCGGCCCGTCCGGCGTCTGAGCACAGGACCCGTCACCGCGATCCCAGCCCATCCAGGCGCGGGCGGCCCCCGACCCGCACCTCCCCCGCCCGCACCGTGCTTGAGAACAGGGTCCGCCACCGCAGACCCAGCCCGTCCGGCGTTTGAGGACAAGGCCCCTTCAGGGCCGGTGGGGGTCCGGGGGCGCAGCCCCTGGGGCGGGGTCGAAGGGGCAGCGCCCCTGGGACGGGACGGGTAGGGGCGGGGGCGAAGAAGCCCTACGGCACGGGCGGACCGTACCCGTCCCCCGGAACCGCCGCCCCGTACCCCGGCTCGGGATCACGCGGCCCGAACAGCCCCGTGAGCCCCAGATGCACGACGAGCGCGGCCAGCGACCAGGCGAGCAGCGCCCCCTTCGCCCCCAGCTTCAGCGGCGCGGAGAACGTGACCCCCTTGCCCACGGCCTTGGCGTGGGCGAGCACGTCGGACGAGGGCCCGAGCCACATCCCCACGCGCCACGCGATCAGGGACCCCAGCACTCCCCCGACGGCCAGCCCCACCACCAGCGGCACCCCGCCGCGGCGCCGCCACAGGAACACGACGAGCGCGCTCACCAGGCCGAAGGCCAGCGCCAGCAGCGTCAGCGTCCCGTCGGCCCCGACCGCCTGCTCCCCCTCAGTGTCCTTGAGGTAGACGGCCCAGTTCCCCTGCCCGTCCACGTCCCCGACCAGCGGTACGTGCGGCGCTAGCCACCACCACAGCACCCCGAGCAGCACCCCGCCGAGCGCCACGGCGACCGTGATCACCGCGCCCTCGATCAGCTCGGTCTTCATCCCGGGCCCGCCCTGCCCGTACCGGACTTCGGCAGGGGCCGCGTAGCCGGCGGCAGGGGCCTGCCACGCATCGTGCGGGGACGGTTCGTGGGGCGGCGGAGGAGGCGTCAACGGAGCGGTCACCCTGACATCGTGCCAGGCCCGCCTGTGCGGCGCGTCACCGGACGGCGGCCCGACGGTAGGCCCAGGTGGCGACGGCCAGCGAGACCACGCCCACGCAGCCGCACACGGCGAGGTCGCCGAGCACGAAGGCCCAGTCGGGATGCGGTCCGAAGGTGCGGGCGAAGGCCTCGACGCCGTAGGTCGAGGGCAGCAGGTCCCGGGCGAACCGCACCGCCTCGGGCATCCGGTCGGCGGGCAGCACTCCGAGCAGCAGCGCGGCGGACATGCCGAGCTGGCCCAGCAGGGTGGCCAGTTCCGGCCGGGGCGCGAGCAGTCCGAGGGCCGCGCCGAGGCCCGCCAGGGCGGCTCCGGCCAGCGGGATCACGGCCGCCAGCACCCACAGGTGCGTCAGCGGCAGCCCGAACAGCACACAGCCGAAGACGGCGGTCACGACGGTCCCGGGCACGGTGAAGGAGGCGTACGCCCCGGCCGCGCCGAGCACCACGGCGGCGGGCGGCACCGGCAGCGTGGCGTAGTGGTCGAGCCCGCCGCTGGCCCGCAGCTGCCCGAAGTACTGCGCGAGCAGGTTGAGCGCGACGAAGGCCACGACCAGCACGGACGCCCCGGCGACCACGGACTGCGCCTCGCCGCCGCCGTCCACGACCCCGCGCATCAGGATCATGATCCCGATCGACTGGAAGGTCGCCACGAACAGCAGCGGGATGCGGGCGACCCGGGCACGGGACAACTGCGCCCGGTACACGGCCACCAGCGACGGCCACAGCCGCGCGCGGGGCCCGAGCTCGGCGGCCGCGCCTCGGCCCGTCTCCACGACGGCCTGCGCGCCGCCCGGCAGCACCTCGGCGGGTACGACACTCACGTGGCTCGGCTCCTCTTCGCTCCGACGGTCGCCCTGTGACGTACGGACACGGCCGTCCGCGTACTCAACGTGCTCACGCCTTCACCAGCCCCTGCTGCGCGGCCCCGCCCAGCGCGAGGTACACGTCCTCCAGGCTGGGCGTGGCGAGCGTGAAGTCGTCCAGCGCGGCGAACGCGGCCCCGCCGGTGACGGTGGCCACGACCGCGCGGGCTTCCTCGGGGGCCAGCCGCAGCGTCCAGCGGCGTCCGGCGGCCACGGCCCGGTCCCGGAGTGCGGCGACCTCGGGGACGTGCAGCGGGGCCGCCTCGCGCCAGACCAGGTCGACGCGGACCTCCCCGGCGACCTGCTCCTTGAGCCCGGCAGGCGTGTCGCAGGCGATGACCCGCCCCTGGTCGAGCACGGCGACCCGGTCGAGGACGGTCTCCGCCTCGATGACGTTGTGGGTGACGAGCAGCACGGTGGTGCCCCGCTCGGCCCGCCGCCGGTCCACGGCGGACCACACAGCGCGCCGCGCCACGGGGTCCATCGCGGTGGTCGGCTCGTCGAGCACGAGCAGTGGCCGCTCCCCCACCAGCGCGGACGCGAGACAGGCGAGCCGCCGCTGCCCGCCGGACAGCTTCTTCAGCGGCCGTCCGGCGATCGGCGTGAGCCCCAGCTCCTCGAGTACGGCGTCCCGCTCGGCCCGCGCCCGCCTGGCCTCCAGACCGCGCAGCCGGCCGGTGGTCTCGGCGGCGAGGGAGACGGTGAGCTCGTCGAGGGCGCTGGACTCCTGGCCGAGGTAGGCGAGGATCCGCGAGGCCCGGTCCGGGTGGCGCACGATGTCGTGCCCGAGGATCTCGACGCTGCCGCTGTCGGGCCGCATCAGCCCGGTGAGCTGGCGTACCAGCGTGGTCTTCCCGGCGCCGTTCGGCCCGAGCAGCCCGAAGATCTCGCCCCGCCGGATGTCCAGGCGCACGTCGTCGGTGGCCCGGACCTCGGGGGTCGCCGGTGTCCCGCGCCGCCCGCGCACCGCGGGATAGGTCTTGGTCAGTCCGCGCACCGCACACACGACATCCCCACTGTGTCGAAGTGCCGGTGCAGCGCGCGTACTCACAAGGGACGAGACTACGGGGTCGGACAGCTTTGCTCGCCCTTGGGGCGGGGTATGTGCCGGTTCACTCCCCGGCGGGGGCGTGCTCCGCCGCGGTCCGCACGTCGATCTCCCGCCAGAACCCGGCGCGGATCGCGTAGCGGTCGTGCTCGTCGATCTGGTCGTCCTTGTGCGCGAGCAGACCGAACCGGGCCGCGTACCTGAGCAGCTCCCCGTCGATCCGGTGCGGCACCCGCGGGTACATACCGGCCAGCCGCTGGAGGTGCGCCTGGTCCCCCAGCCGCTCCATCCACCGCCGCGCGAAGACCTGCCCGACCTCGTACGGGTCGCCGCCGACCGTGGTGATGTCCTCCTCCCGGTCGGCCCACCGCTGCTCGGCCGTGGTGAGCTGCGCGAGCGTGGGCATGGAGGCGACCTCGGGCGGCTCGGCGGCACCGCCGGGCCGGTCGACCCAGCCCTTGTCGGAGGACCAGCGCAGGGTCGCGCTCGCGGGGTGCTGGGCGGGCTGCGCGCCGGGCGACCGCAGTGCGGCGAGGTCCTTGGGCGTCGGCACTCCCTTGGGCGCCGGCACCCGCTCCTGCGTGCCGTTGTCCGAGGCGGCCGCCGGGGCGTGCTCGCTCTCCTCGGAGGTCCGCTCGGGTGCCTGCGAGAGCGCCGACTCGGGCAGCGGCGCCGAGAGGATCGCGGCGATCTCGGGCCGCGGCACCGGCGGCGGCGCGCAGATCCCGCCGAGGTCCTTGGCGCGGACGGCCTTGGTGATCCACGCGCGGTCCAGCACCCGCCGCTCGTCCGCCTCGGCGACCAGGTCCTCCGACTGGTTGTAGTCCCCGTCGGCGGCCTGCACGGCCCACAGGTGCACGGCGACCCCGTGCTCCTTGGCGGCCATCATGCCCGGCAGCAGGTCGCCGTCGCCGGTCACGAGCACGATGTCGGAGCAGGCGCGGTTGCGGGCCAGCTCGGTCAGCTCGGCGTGCATGGCGGCGTCCACGCCCTTCTGGGCCCAGCGTCCGTCGCTGCGGGTCAGGGCGCCCAGCCGGACGGTGACCCGGGGCATGACCCGCAGTCTGCGGTGCTCTGGCTGCGGGACGCGGTCGGGGGCGCCGTCGAACCAGTAGATGCGCAGCAGGGGCCGTTCCGTGTCGGACTCGGCCCGGTCGCGCAGCCCTTGGACGAGGGCGGCGTGGTCGACGGTGATGCGGGAACGGGAGGGCTCCCCGGCAAGGAGACTGGCGGCGGCCCCCAGCAGATACCCGGCGTCCACCAGGACGATGCAGCGGTCCACGCGATCCACCCTCTTTCCGGGAGGTTTGCTTCGGGCTTCCTTCGAGTCTGCCCGACCACGAGAGGGTTAACGGCCCGAACTCGATCTTCGGCGTGGCGTTTCGGGGCATTGCCCGGCGACATCCCCTGTCACGCACGGTAATTATCCGAAATGCGCCTGTTGTCAGCCTATGTGAATCTGGTCCCGGCCCTGGCCCCTAGATCCCCACAGGAGGCACCACCATGGCCAAGAACAAGAAGCAGAACCGCAAGCCGTCGCAGTCCGAGCGCGCCGGGCAGGAGCCCCAGAACTCCTCGATGGAGACAACGACCGAGCAGCACGGCCCGCAGATGACTCCCGGCGACGTGGCCCGCAAGGGCCGGCAGAAAAGCTTCGGCCACAACTGACATCTGCATAAAGGGTTGTTGAGACCCGGACACGTGGAAGGGCGCACCCCCTCAGGAGTGCGCCCCTCCGCATGTCCGGTTCCGCCCGGGCCGCTCAGCCCGCCAGGCAGGACGGGCCGAGCAGCACCTTCAGATCACCGAAGAGCGCCGGGTCCGGCTTCACCCGGTGCCGGTCAAGGCGCAGGACGGTCGTCTTGGTCGGGCCCTGGAGCTTGATGCGGACCTCGCTGTCGCCCTTGTGGTGACTGAGGATCTCGCCGAGGCGGTTGACCATCGGCGGGGTGACCCTGGTGGCCGGGATGGTGAGGATCACGGGCGCGTTGGTGCCCGCGTTGGACAGGTCGGGTACCTGGAGTTCCATCGCCACCAGCCGGGGCACGTCCTCGCGCTTGTCGAGGCGGCCCTTGACGAACACCACGGCGTCCTCGACGAGTTGGGTCGACACCAGCTGGTAGGTCGCCGGGAAGAACATGCACTCGATGGAGCCGGCGAGGTCCTCGACGGTGGCGATCGCCCAGGCGTTTCCCTGCTTGGTCATCTTGCGCTGGAGACCCGAGATGATGCCGCCGATGGTGACGACCGCGCCGTCCGCGTGCTCACCGCCGGTGAGCTGGGCGATGCCCGCGTCGGCCTTGTCGGACAGCACGTGCTCCAGGCCGAAGAGCGGGTGGTCGGAGACGTACAGACCGAGCATCTCCCGCTCCTGGGCGAGCAGATAGGTCTTGTCCCACTCGTCCTCGGTGAACTGCACGTCGAGCCCGAAGCCGGGTTCGCTGCTCTCCTCCTCGCCCATCCCGCCGAAGAGGTCGAACTGGCCCTCGGCCTCCTTGCGCTTGACCGCGACCACGTTGTCGATCATCGGTTCGTACTGCGCGGTGAGGCCCTTGCGGGTGTGTCCGAGGGTGTCGAAGGCACCCGCCTTGATCAGCGACTCCGTGGTGCGCTTGTTGCAGGCGACCGCCTCGACCTTGTCGAGGTAGTCGGGGAAGGAGACGTACTTCCCCTTGGCCTTGCGGCTCTTGATGATCGACTCGACGACGTTGGTGCCGACGTTGCGCACCGCCTCCAGGCCGAAGAGGATCACGTCGTCGCCCTGCGCGGCGAAGTTGTGCACCGACTCGTTGACGTTCGGCGGGAGCACCTTGATGCCCATGCGCCGGCACTCGTTGAGGTAGACGGCCGACTTGTCCTTGTCGTCCTTGACCGAGGTCAGCAGGGCGGCCATGTACTCGGCCGGGTAGTTGGCCTTCAGGTAGGCGGTCCAGTACGACACCAGTCCGTACGCGGCGGAGTGCGCCTTGTTGAAGGCGTATCCGGCGAAGGGGACCAGCACGTCCCACAGGGCCTGGATCGCCTCGTCGCTGTAGCCGTTCTTCTGGGCGCCGGCCTGGAAGATGGTGAAGTTCTTCGCCAGTTCGTCGGGCTTCTTCTTGCCCATCACGCGGCGCAGGATGTCGGCCTCGCCGAGCGAATAGCCGGCGATGATCTGGGCGGCCTTCTGCACCTGCTCCTGGTAGACGATCAGGCCGTAGGTGACGTCCAGGACCTCCCTGAGGGGCTCTTCGAGCTCCGGGTGGATGGGAGTGATCTCCTGGAGCTTGTTCTTGCGCAGCGCGTAATTGGTGTGCGAGTCCATGCCCATCGGGCCCGGACGGTAGAGCGCGGAGACGGCGGAGATGTCCTCGAAGTTGTCCGGCTTCATCAGGCGCAGCAGGGAGCGCATGGGGCCGCCGTCGAACTGGAAGACGCCGAGGGTCTCACCGCGCTGGAGGAGTTCGAAGGTCTTCGGGTCATCCAGCGGGAGGCTCAGCAGCTCCAGGTCGATGCCCTTGTTGGACTTCACCATCTTGACGGCGTCGTCCATGATCGTCAGGTTGCGCAGGCCGAGGAAGTCCATCTTCAGCAGGCCGAGCGACTCGCAGCTCGGGTAGTCCCACTGCGTGATGGTCACGCCGTCGGTGTGCCGGACCCAGACGGGCACGTGCTCGGTGATGGTCTCGCTGGACATGATCACGCCGGCGGCGTGCACGCCCATCTGCCGAACGAGGCCCTCGACGCCCTTGGCGGTGTCGATGACCTTCTTCACGTCCGGTTCGTTCTCGTACATCCCGCGGACCTCGCCGGCCTCCGAGTAGCGGGGGTGCGAGGGGTCGGTGATGCCGTTGAGGTCGATGCCCTTGCCGAGGACGTCGGCGGGCATGGCCTTGGTGATGCGGTCGCCCATCGCGTACGGGTAGCCCAGCACGCGCGCGGAGTCCTTGATCGCGTTCTTGGCCTTGATCTTGCCGTAGGTGCCGATCATGGCGACCTTGTCGGCGCCGTACTTCTCGGTCACGTACCGGATCACCTCGACGCGCCTGCGCTCGTCGAAGTCGATGTCGACGTCGGGCATGGAGACGCGCTCGGGGTTGAGGAACCGCTCGAAGATCAGGCCGTGCGGGATCGGGTCGAGGTCGGTGATGCCCATGGCGTAGGCGACGATCGAACCGGCCGCGGAGCCTCGGCCGGGGCCGACCGCGATGCCGTTGTTCTTGGCCCACATGATGAAGTCGGCGACCACGAGGAAGTAGCCCGGGAACCCCATCTGGATGATGACGTCCATCTCGTACTCGACCTGCTTCTGGCGGTCCTCGGGGATGCCGCCGGGGAAGCGCCGCTCCATGCCGCGGCGGACCTCCTCCTTGAACCAGGTGACCTCGGTGTAGCCCTCGGGGATGTCGAACTTCGGCATGAGGTTCTTGGCCTCGAACATGCCGGTGGTGTCGACCATCTCGGCCACCAGGAGGGTGTTGGCGCAGCCCTCCTGCCAGGCGTCCGAGGAGTCGATGGCGTACATCTCCTCCGTGGACTTCAGGTAGTAGCCGGTGCCGTCGAACTTGAAGCGGTCCGGGTCGGAGAGGTTCTTGCCGGTCTGGATGCACAGCAGGGCGTCGTGGGCGGTCGCCTCGTGCGCGTACGTGTAGTGCGAGTCGTTGGTGACCAGCGGGGGGATGCCGAGCTTCTTGCCGATCTCCAGGAGGCCGTCGCGGACCCGGTGCTCGATCTCGATGCCGTGGTCCATCAGCTCCAGGAAGTAGCGGTCCTTGCCGAAGATGTCCTGGTAGTCGGCGGCGGCCTTGAGGGCCTCGTCGAACTGCCCCAGCCGCAGCCGGGTCTGCACCTCACCGGAGGGGCAGCCGGTGGAGGCGACGATCCCCTCGGACCACTGGGAGATCGTCTCCTTGTCCATCCGGGGCCACTTCTGGAGCCAGCCCTCGGCGTAGGCGTCCGAGGAGAGCCGGAAGAGGTTGTGCAGGCCGGTCGAGTTCACCGCCCACATCGTCTTGTGGGTGTAACCACCCGAACCGGAGACGTCGTCCCGCTTCTGGTGCGGCTGGCCCCACTGGATCTTGCGCTTGTTGCGCCGGGACTCGGGGGCGACGTACGCCTCGATCCCGATGATCGGGGTGACCCCGGCCTTCTTGGCGCTGTGGAAGAAGTCGTACGCCCCGTGGAGGTTGCCGTGGTCGGACATGGCGATGTGGGTCATGCCCATCTCGTTGCACGCGTTGAACATGTCCTTCAGCCGCGCGGCACCGTCCAGCAGGGAGTACTGGGTGTGGACGTGCAGGTGCGTGAACGGCGGCTTTGACACGGCGTGGCCTCCATGGAAAACACTCGACGACAGGCGGACGGACAGTGGGGGGACAGCGTCGAAGTCTATGCCTCGGGACTGACACTCCGGGGGCCGCCCCGCGTACCTTCACAACGAGGGTCGCGGGCACTTTCACCGGGGCCCGCCCGTTGGAGAGACGACAGAAACGCTGTCGTACACATGCACCAGGAGGCACCCCGCGATGTCGGTACCGCAGCTCAGCGACGAGCACCGCGGCGAGGAGATCCTCGCTGTCTTCGACACCGCCTTCGGCGAGCTCCTGGCCGCCGATCCGGCCGCGTTCCGCGTGAAGTTCCGCAAGATGGCGGCCTCGGCGTTCGCGTTCTACCGGGGTACGGCGTGCCTCTTCTACCACGACCTCGACGAGGAGAAGAAGGGCGGCCCGTACCTGGACGAGCGCACCTCGCGCGTGTGGATCCACGGCGACCTGCACGCGGAGAACTTCGGCACGTACCTGGACGCCAACGGCCGGCTGATCTTCAACGTCAACGACTTCGACGAGGCCTACGTCGGCCCCTTCACCTGGGACCTCAAGCGCTTCGCCGCCTCCGTGGCGCTGATCGGGTACGCCAAGGCGCTGGCCGACGAGCAGATCACCGAGCTGGTGGAGGTGTACGCGGGCGCGTACCGCGAGCGTATCCACGCCCTGGCCACCGGCGCCAAGAGCGACGAGGTGCCGCCCTTCACCCTGGACACCGCCCAGGGCCCCCTCCTGGACGCGCTGCGCGACGCCCGCTCGCTGACCCGCTTCGGCCTCCTGGAGTCGATGACGGAGATCCGCGACTTCGAGCGCCGCTTCGCACCGGGCGGCGGCTCCATCGAGCTGGACGCCGCCACCCGCTACAAGGTGCTCGCGGCCTTCGACGGCTATCTGGAGACCCTCCCGGAGGCGTCCCTGGCCCGGCCGGACTCCTACCGCGTCAAGGACGTCGTGGGCCGCCGCGGCATCGGCATCGGATCGGCCGGGCTGCCGTCGTACAACATCCTGCTGGAGGGGCACACCGACGCCCTGGAGAACGACGTCGTGATCTACATCAAGCAGGCCCAGACGCCGGCCGTCTCCCGGCACATCACCGACCCGGCGATCCGCGACTACTTCCAGCACGAGGGGCACCGCACGGTGATCTCCCAGCGCGCCCTCCAGCAGCACGCGGACCCGTGGCTGGGCTGGACCGAGCTGGGCGGCGCGGGCCAGCTGGTCGCGGAGATCTCGCCGTACGCGGTGGACCTGGACTGGGGTGACATCGACGACCCGGAGGAGATCGCGGGGGTCGTCGCCGACCTCGGCCGGGCCACGGCGACCATGCACGCGGCGGCGGACGACACCTCGGGCGAGTCCCTGGTGCCCTTCTCCACCGAGCGGGCCATCGACGCGGCGATCGCGGCCGACGAGGACGGCTTCGCGCCGCTGCTGGTCGACTTCGCGCACAGCTACGGCGCACGCGCGCGTGCCGACCACCAGACCTTCGTGGACCTGTTCCGCAACGGCCGCATCCCGGGCCTGTGACAGGCCCGCTGCCGCTGTCGATAACGATAGGGCCGCGCACAGGGATCCTTTAGGGGTCCCTTACAGGCCCACGTGACACACTCTCCACGCTATGGACATATCCGGGACCCAGCTACGAGCGCTCCGCGCGGCGCTGTTCACGGCACTCGTCGTGACGCTCAGCACCGCGTCGCACGTGCTGCTGTCCCGGGCTCCCCTGCCGCTCAACACGGTGGCGGTGGTCGCCGCCGCCGTGTTCGCGCTCAGCTTCGCGCTGGCCGGCCGGGAGCGCGGCTACGGGCGCATCGCCGCCGTGCTGATCCCGCTGGAGCTCGCCGCCGACACCGTCTTCACCACCGGGCAGCACGTCTGCTACGGAGCCGCGGGCGGCCCGGTGGCGGGCCCGCTGCGCTCGGTCGGCTGGGACGTGTTCTGCGGCGACGGCACCAGCGTCGGCTCGCCGCTGGCCCGGATGACGGGCACCGACCCCGACCGGCTCGGCGGCCTGCTCGCCCACGCCGACCCGCGGACCGCCTGGCTGCTGCTGGGCGCCCATGTCCTCGTCGGGCTCCTCGCGGCCGGCTGGCTGCGCCGCGGCGAGCGGGCCCTGGCCCAGTTGCTGAGGGCCGTGGCCGCCACCACCTTCCGGCCGCTGCTCCTCGCGGCCGCCGCGCTGACCGTGCGGTCGGCGCCGGAACCGGCCCGTCCGGTGCGCCCCGGCCGCCGTGCGGCCGCCGTGCTCGACGAGATCCTCGTGCACTCCCTGGGACGGCGTGGACCGCCGTGCTCGCCCGCTGCCGCCTGAACCGGCCGGCACCCGAGCACCACCAGTCCCGACCGACGTATCCCCGCACACGACGTGTGCGCGTCCCCTCGATGGAGAACACCACCATGAGCAAGCGGAACAGCCAGGCCGCGAAGACCGCCGCCCGCGAGCGGCTGCGGCAGGAGCGCGAGCGCCAGGCCAAGCGCGACAAGGTCAAGCGGCAGGTCATCGTGGCCTGCTCGGTCCTCGGCGTCCTGGCGATAGCCGGCGGCATCAGCTACGCGGTCGTCCAGAGCAACAAGCCCGGTTACTGGGAGGAGGCCAAGGACGACAAGCTCGTCAAGCCGGCCAACAGCACGGGCGCCAACGGCACGACCGTCGTGATCGGCAAGAGCACCGCCAAGAAGACCCTGGTCATGTACGAGGACCCGCGCTGCCCCGTGTGCGCGCAGTTCGAGGAGACCGTCGGCACGACCGTCGACAAGGACGTCGAGGACGGCAAGTTCAAGCTCCAGTACGTCGGCGCCACCTTCCTCGACGGCAACCTCGGCGGCGAGGGCTCCAAGAACGGCCTCAGCGCCCTGGGCGCGGCGCTCAACGTCAGCCCCGAGGCGTTCCTGAAGTACAAGAGCGCGATGTACTCCAAGAAGTGGCACCCGTCCGAGGACACCGACAAGTTCAAGGACGACGCCTACCTCATCAAGATCGCGCAGACCGTCCCGGAGCTGAAGGACAACAAGACCTTCCAGAACGCCGTGAAGAACGGCACCTACGACAAGTGGGCCCTGGTCATGTCCGAGAAGTTCAACAAGGACGGTGTGACCGGTACCCCGACGCTGAAGATGGACGGCAAGACGCTGACCGGTTCCGACGGCCAGAGCGCCCCGATGACGGTCGCCGACTTCAACACGGCGCTGGAGGGGGCCCTGAAGGGCTGATCCCCACACTCTTCGGGCAAAGAGCGGGCGAACTTTCACGAGTTCGCCCGCTCTCGTTCATACCGATCAGTAACCTGATCGGCCGTGACTAGTAGACAGAGAACAGCCGAGAGCAACTCCCTGTCCCCGCGCCGCCGTACGGTCGTCAAGGCCGCGGCGGCCACCGCCGTCCTGGCCGCTCCCCTCGCCGCCGCGTTCCCGGCCGGAGCGGTCGAGGCCCCCGCCTTCCTGCACGGCGTGGCCTCCGGCGACCCGCTTCCGGACGGCATCCTGCTGTGGACCCGGGTCACCCCGACCGGCGAGGCCGTACCCGGTTCCGGCGTCGGCCCGGACACCGAGGTCGGCTGGGTCGTCGCCACGGACAAGGCCTTCACGAACATCGTCGCCAAGGGTTCCGTCACCGCGACCGCCGCCTCCGACCACACGGTCAAGGCGGACGTGCGCGGTCTCACGCCCGCGACCGACTACTGGTTCCACTTCTCGGCGGGCGGCACCGACTCACCGGCGGCGCACACCCGCACCGCGCCGGCGGCGGACGCGGCCGTCGCGAACCTCCGCTTCGGCGTGGTCTCCTGCGCCAACTGGGAGGCCGGTTACTTCTCCTCGTACCGCCACCTCGCGGCCCGCGGCGACCTGGACGCCTGGCTGCACCTGGGCGACTACGTCTACGAGTACGGCACCGGCGAGTACGGCACCCGCGACACCGTCGTGCGGCAGCACGCGCCGGCCCACGAGATCCTCACCCTCGCCGACTACCGGATCCGGCACGGCAGGTACAAGACGGACCCGGACCTCCAGGCGCTGCACGCGGTCGCCCCGGTGATCGCGATCTGGGACGACCACGAGTTCGCCAACGACGCCTGGTCGGGCGGCGCCGAGAACCACACCGAGGGCGCGGAGGGCGCCTGGTCGGCCCGTCAGGCCGCCGCCAAGCAGGCCTACTTCGAGTGGATGCCGGTGCGCACGGCGACCGCCGGCACCACCTACCGGCGGCTGCGCTTCGGCAAGCTCGCCGACCTCTCGCTGCTCGACCTGCGGTCCTACCGCTCGCAGCAGGCCGGCGTGGGCGACGGCTCGGTCGACGACCCGGAGCGCACCATCACCGGCCGGGCCCAACTGGACTGGCTCAAGGCGGGGCTCAAGTCCTCCGACACCACCTGGCGGCTGGTCGGCAACTCCGTGATGATCTCGCCGTTCGCGATCGGCTCGCTCTCCGCCGACCTGCTCAAGCCGCTCGCGGAGCTGCTCGGACTGCCGAAGGAGGGCCTCGCCCTCAACCCCGACCAGTGGGACGGCTACACGGACGACCGCCGCGAACTCCTCGCCCACCTGCGCTCCAACGCCATCCGCAACACCGTCTTCCTGACCGGCGACATCCACATGGCGTGGGCCAACGACGTGCCCGTGGACGCCGGTACCTACCCGCTGTCGCCCTCGGCCGCCACGGAGTTCGTCGTCACCTCGGTGACCTCCGACAACCTCGACGACATCCTGAAGGTCCCCGAGGGCACGGTCACCGCGCTCGCCGCCCCGGTCATCCGCCTCGCCAACCGGCACGTCCACTGGGTGGACACCGACCGCCACGGGTACGGCGTCCTGGACATCACCGCCGACCGGGCGCAGATGGACTACTACGTGCTGTCCGACAAGACCAAGCGGGACGCGACCGCCACCTGGGCGCGTTCGTACCGCACGCGGACCGGCACCCAGAAAGTCGAGCGGACGTACACCCCCGTCTAGGCGCCGACCGCGTCTACAGGGTCTCCAGGAAGCCGAGGGCCACCCGCCAGGTGGCCTCGGCGGCCTCCTCGTCGTAGTCCGGCAGATCGGGGTCGGTGTAGAGGTGACCGGCCCCGGCGTACCGGTAGATCTCCACGTCGGCGCCGGTGCGGCCCATCTGGAGGTACCAGGCGCTCAGCCAGTCGTCCGTCTCGAAGGGGTCGGGCTCGGCCACGTGCAACTGGACCGGCAGGTCGTCCGCGGTCGCGTTCGGCGCGATGTCCGACGTGCCGTGCAGGAGCAGCAGTCCGCGGGCCTTCTCGTCGCCGAGGGCGAGGGTCTGCGCGACGGAGGCGCCGAGCGAGAACCCGGCGTAGACGAGACCGCGCTCGGAGTAGGGTGCGGCGGCCAGGACGGCCCGCTTGAGCAGTTCGTCCTTGCCGATATCCTCGTTGAAGGCCATGCCCTCCTCGACCGTGTCGAACGTGCGGCCCTCGAAGAGGTCCGGCGTCCACACCTCGTGCCCGGCCTCCCGCAGCCGGTCGGCGGCCTGACGGACGGCGGGCCTGAGGCCGTACGTCGAGTGAAAGAGCATGATGTTCATGAGGCCATGGTGCCAGCCCGCACCGACAGCGCCCCGCCGCGGGCGTGGCGGCGGCCGTACCCACTTCTCGGCGGAAGTCACATGTTCATGCCCCGCCCGGGCCGGTTAGGTTCGGGGTCATGGAGAACGTACTCCGCCCACTGATCGTGGTCGGCGGCTCCGTGCTGCTCACGTTGCTGATCGGCTGGGCCACCGACCGTCTGCTGCGCAAGGCCGACGACCGCCACAGCGAGACCCCGCTGTGGGGGCTGCTGCGCCGGGGCCGCATCCCCTACATGCTCGTGCTGTGCGCGGCGATGCTGAGAGGAGCGTACGACGAGGCGAGGGTGCTGGAGAGGCACAGCGCCGGCATCGGGCAGACACTGACGCTGGTCCTGATCGGGGCGACCGCCTGGCTGGTGATCCGGATCGCGGCGGCCATAGTGGAGACGACCTACACCCGATACGCCCGCGCCCACCACGACGCGGCCCGGGTCCGCCGGGTGCGCACCCAGGTGACGCTGATCACAAGGGTGGTCGCCGCGGTCGTCGGGGTGATGGCGGTGGCCGCGATGCTGCTGACGTTCCCGGCGATGCGCGCGGCGGGTGCCTCACTGCTGGCCTCGGCCGGAATCCTCGGCATCGTCGCCGGTGTGGCCGCCCAGTCGACGCTGAGCAACATGTTCGCCGGGCTTCAGATCGCCTTCGGTGACATGGTGCGCATCGGCGACACCGTGGTCGTGGACGGCGAGTGGGGCACCGTCGACGAGATCACGCTGACCTTCCTGACGGTTCGCACGTGGGACGAGCGCCGGATCACCATGCCGGTGTCGTATTTCACGTCGAAGCCGTTCGAGAACTGGTCGCGTGGCACCCCGCAGATGACCGGCATCGTCTACTGGCACGTCGACCACACGGCCCCGGTCGAGCTGATGCGCGAGCGGCTGCGGGACATCCTGCGCGAGTGCCCCGCCTGGGACGGCCGCGACTACGGGCTCGCCGTCACCGACACCACCCCGAACACCATGCAGGTGCGGGCGCTGGTGACCGCCAAGGACGCCGACGACATCTGGACGGTCCGGGTCACGGTCCGCGAGCAGATGATCCGCTGGCTCACCGACAACCACCCGTACGCCCTGCCGCGGGTCAACACGGCGGACGCGACGCTGGCGCCCGGTTTCCGCCGCCAGCGGGACGGCGACCGCCGGAACGGCCACCACGCCGACGGCGTGACCGTCGGCGCATCCCAGGAGCCCCCTAGAACGGGCCGCGGCTGACCGCCACACAACAACCGCACAACGACCGCCACCCGGCCTGGGAAACCTCGCCGGGTGGCGCAGGGTCGGTAGCGCCGCGTCGCGGAGCGCCCCTCAAGGCGCCGCAAAACGAGAGCGAGTCGTGGGCGCCGCCCGGCGAAGAGCCCGGCGCGGCGCCGCGTGGCGCGGATTGGGTGGCCCCGCGTCAGGGAGCGCCGTCACGGCCCCGCCCGGCAAAGAGCCCGTCGCAATACCGCCCGCCCACACCCACTCAGGGGCGCGGGGAACTGCGCGACCAACCCCCACGAACCCGCACCCGCCCACCGACCGGGGTCAATGCCCCCTCTCCGCCCCGCCATTGACCTGCACAACCTGCGAAGTCACGTGCCCCGCCCCAGGCGAAGCCAGCCAGTGAAGCGTGGCGGCGACGTCCCCCGGCGTCCCGGCCCGCCCGTTCAACGTGTCACCGACAAGCCGCTCCCGCCGAGCGGGATCAATGGCCGGACCGAAGAACTCCGTGTCCTCGACGTACCCCGGCGCGACCACGTTCGCCGTGATCCCCCGCGGCCCCAACTCCCGCGCGAGATCATGGGCGTACGGATGCAGCCCGGCCTTCGCCGCCCCGTAGGCCCCGCTGCCGGACCCCCGGTAGGCGGCGATGGAGCTGACGAACAGGACCCGGCCGCCCGGTGAGGCGAGCCGGTCCTTCAGCCCCTCGGTGAGCAGCGCCGCGGTCAGGAGATTGAGCCGGAAGTTCACGGTCCAGTTGTGCACGACGGCGTCGAGCGGATCGGAGCTGTCGGCGGGAGGTTCGAGCTGCCCGGTGCCCCCGGCGCTGTGGATCAGCACGTCCACGGCCCCGAGCTCCCGCTGCACGAACCCGACGACCCCGCGCACCTGCTCGGCGTCGGCGAGATCGGCGGCGTACGTCAGCGCCCCCGGCACGCCGGCCTTCTCCAGCACCTCGGCGCGCCGCCCGAGCAACAGCACCCGGTCCCCGTCCGCGGCGAACACCTGCGCCGCCGCGAGCCCGATTCCCGTACCGCCACCGCTGATCACTACGTTGCGAGCCATAGCTGGAGCCTACAAACACAGGCTTGGCGAGAGCACCCCGGTTTCCCCCAGACGCGGCGAACGCAGACCCGGCGCACCCAGACCCGGCGCAGACGGACTCACCGCAGACTGCGCACGTCCAGGTGCCGCAGCACCCGGTCCACGACCTCCGGATCGGCCCCCGGCTCACTGCGCGCCGCCAGCACCTCGTGCCGCGCCGCACTCAGCAGCTCGCCCTGGATCCGCCGCACCCGCTTGAGCCGCCGCCTGGCCTCGCGCCGCTCCTCGTCCCCCATCTCGGGATGGATCCGCACGCCGATCTCGAACGCCCGCCGCAGCATCTGCTCGGACAGCTCCTCCGGCAGCTCCTCGACGGTCTCGATCTCCCGCAGCCGCCGCTTGGCCGCCTTCGCCGCCCGGACGGCGAGGGCCTTCTCGAACTCCTTCTCCCGCTCGGTGTCGGCCCGCACCCCCAGCCGCTTCACCAGCCACGGCAGGGTCAGCCCCTGGAGCACCAGCGTGGCCATGATCACACCGAAGGCGATGAAGACGATCTCGTCCCGGTCGGGGAAGCCCGCCCCGGACTCGGTCTCCAGCGGGATGGCCAGCGCCAGCGCCACCGACGCCACCCCCCGCATCCCGGACCACCACATGATGACGGTCTCCCGCCAACTGGTCGGGATCTCCTCGTCGTAGTCCCGTTTCGCGTGCATCCGCTTGGTCAGCCAGGTGGCCGGCATCAGCCACGCCAGCCGGACGAGGACGACGACGGCGACGATCGCCGCGGCCCAGCCGAGCATCTCGCCCCAGCGCCCGGAGGCGGTCCGGATCGCGTTGTGCAGTTCGAGCCCGATGAGCCCGAAGGCCACGCCGGTGACGAGGGTGTCGACGATGTCCCAGAAGGTGTGCCCGGCCAGCCGGGTCATCACGTCGTCGGCGTCGGTGCCGTACTCGGCGAGGAACAGGGCGGTGGTCAGCACGGCGAGCACGCCGGAGCCGTGCAGCTCCTCGGCGAGCACGTAGGAGGCGTACGGCACGAGGACCGTCAGCCCGATCTGGAGGGTGGCGTCGCCCAGCAGGTCCATCAGCTTGTTGGCGCCCCAGCCCAGCGCGAGCCCCACGGCGACGGCGACCACCGCGGAGAGCACGAGCTCCAGGGCCGCCTCTCCGGCCGTGAACGAACCGCTGACGGCCGCGGCGACGGCCACGTGGTAGAGCACGATCGCCGTGACGTCGTTGAAGAGCCCCTCGCCCTCCAGGATGGACACGAGCCTGCGGGGCAGCCCGAGCTGGCCCGCCACCGCGGTCGCGGCGACCGGGTCGGGCGGTGCGACCAGCGCGCCGAGCGCGACGGCCGCGGCGATCGGCAGCCCCGGCACGATCGCGTGGGCGACGACGGCGACGCACAGGGTCGTCACGAACACGAGCGCGACGGCGAGCAGGAAGATGGGCCGCTTGTTGGCCGCGAACTGCCGCCAGGACGTGCGCCGCACCGCCGCGTAGAGAAGCGGCGGCAGCAGGATGGGCAGGATCAGGTCCGGCGGGATGTCGACGTTCGGTACGAAGTCGAGCACCGCGAGCACTATGCCGAGCAGCGTCATCAGCACCGGCGCCGGCAACCCGAACCGGTCTCCCACCGGGACACTGATCAGAGCCCCCAGCAACAACACGAACAACAGGGCCAACTGATCCACGGGCAGAACTCCGGGCAGATCGACGAACCAACGGCCCCTTCAGTCTGCCCGCAAAACGCCCGGACCCTGCCGACCGCCGCTCCCGCCGAGCCTCAGAGAACGCGCCGCATGGCCCGGTGCGGTATCCCCGCGTCCGGGAACTCCGGCCCGTACGCCACGTACCCGAGCCGCTCGTAGAACCCCAGCGCGTGTGTCTGGGCGTGCAGGTCCACGGCGGCCAGACCACGCGCACGTGCCGCGTCCTCGATGGCCCGGACCAGCGCGGCCCCCACCCCGAGCCCCCGCGCGGCCTGCGTCACCGCGAGCCGCCCCAGCGACCCCACCGACGGGTCACCGCCGGTCTTCCCGGCCGCCGCGTCACCGGACAGCAGCCGCCCGGTCCCGAGCGGCACCCCGTCCTCCCGCACGGCGAGCACATGCACGGCCACGGCGTCGTAGGCGTCGTACTCGATGTCCTCGGGCACGCCCTGCTCGACGACGAAGACCTCCTTGCGCACCGTGAAGCACGCCTCACGGTCGGCGGGGTCCTCGGCGACCCGCACCTCGTACGCGTGCCCGCTCACCCGTAGGTCTCCTCACGCACCAGGTCCAGGGCCTGCTGGAGGTCGTCCGGGTAGTCGCTCGCGAACTCGACCCACTCGCCGTCCCCGGGGTGCTCGAAGCCGAGCCGCACCGCGTGCAGCCACTGTCGGGTCAGCCGCAGCCGTTTGGCGAGCGTGGGGTCGGCGCCGTACGTCAGGTCGCCGACGCAGGGGTGGCGGTGGGCCGCCATGTGGACGCGGATCTGGTGGGTGCGCCCGGTCTCCAGCTTCACGTCGAGCAGGGAGGCCGCGCGGAACGCCTCGATGAGGTCGTAGTGCGTGACGGACGGCTTGCCCTCGGCGGTGACCGCCCACTTGTAGTCGTGGTTCGGGTGCCGGCCGATGGGCGCGTCGATGGTGCCGCTGGTCGGGTCCGGGTGGCCCTGGACGAGCGTGTGGTACCGCTTGTCGACCGTGCGCTCCTTGAACTGGCGCTTGAGCGAGGTGTACGCCCGCTCCGACTTGGCCACGACCATCAGCCCCGACGTGCCCACGTCGAGCCGGTGCACGATGCCCTGGCGCTCGGCGGCACCGGAGGTGGAGATGCGGTACCCGGCGGCGGCGAGCCCACCGATCACGGTGGTCCCGGTCCAGCCCGGCGAGGGGTGGGCGGCCACGCCGACCGGCTTGACGATCACGACCACGTCGTCGTCGTCATGGACGATCTCCATGCCCTCGACCGGCTCGGCGACGATCTGCACGGGCGCGGGCGCCTGCGGCATCTCGACCTCCAGCCAGGCCCCGCCGTGCACCCGCTCGGACTTCCCGACCACCGACCCGTCGACCGTGACCTTCCCCGAGGCGGCGAGCTCGGCCGCCTTGGTGCGGGAGAAGCCGAACATGCGGGAGATGGCGGCGTCGACGCGCTCGCCCTCCAGGCCGTCGGGCACGGGCAGGGTACGGATCTCGGGAATGGTGCTCACCCGTCGAGTATGCCGGACCGGTGACACAGCCCCGAACGAGCCTGTGGAAAACCCGGGCTCAGTCCTTGTGGACGGTCCCGTCCGGGTCCAGGCCCCTGAACGACAGCAGCACGATCAGGATGCCGCCGCACACGATCGCCGAGTCGGCGAGGTTGAAGACCGCGAAGTGCTTGGGCGCGATGAAGTCGACGACCGCGCCCTCGAAGACGCCGGGCGACCGGAAGAGCCGGTCGGTGAGATTGCCGAGCGCGCCGCCGAGCAGCAGCCCGAGCGCGATCGCCCAGGGGAGGCTGTAGAGCTTGCGGGCGAGCCGGGCGATGACCACGATCACCGCCGCCGCGATCACCGTGAAGATCACCGTGAAGGCCTCGCCGAAGCCGAAGGCCGCGCCCGCGTTGCGGATCGCCTCGAACTTCAGCCAGTCCCCGATGATCTCGATCGGTTCGTGGTGCTCCAGCTTGGCGACCACGATCATCTTGCTGACCAGGTCGAGGGCGTAGGCGAAGGCCGCCACCGTGAACAGCACGGCGATACGCCGCCTGCCCCGGGGCCTCGCCGTCCGGTCCTGCTCCGGCTCGGCCCCCGCCTCTGGGGTGTCCGGCGTACCGATGATGCGCTCCGCCTCTGCCACGTGAGTCCCTCGACCTAGGTACCTGACTGAGGACGAGGGTACGACACGCCGCCGGGCACCCTCAGTACCGGCGTTCCTGCTTCTGCTTGCACTCCACGCACAGGGTCGCGCGCGGGAAGGCCTGCATGCGTGCCTTGCCGATGGGGTTGCCGCAGTTCTCGCACAGTCCGTAGGTGCCGGCGTCGAGGCGTCCCAGGGCGCGCTCGGTCTGGAGGAGCATCTCGCGCGCGTTGGCCGCGAGGGCCATCTCGTGCTCGCGCGTGATGTTCTTCGTGCCGGTGTCGGCCTGGTCGTCGCCCGCGCCGTCCCCGGAGTCCCGCATGAGCCCCACCAGGGACTCCTCGGACGTGGAGATCTCGGTGCGCAGCCGCAGAGCCTCGGCCGTGAGCTCCGCGCGGGCCTCCGCGACCTCTTCGGGCGTCCACGGGTCCTCACCCGGGCGCACCGCCAGTTCGCCGGGCTCCGCCGCGGCGACACGCGCGTTGGGTAGGGCGGTCTTCGCCGCTGTGGCCGTGCCAGGGGTCTTCTTCGCAACCACCGTCGTGGCTCCCGTCTGCTTCGCGGCCTCGGCCGCGCCCGCCTTGTGGGCCGTGCTCTTGCCGGCCGCCCTCTTCGTGGGGGTGTTCTTCCCGGAGGCGCCCTGCCCGGCGTCCCCCTGCGGGACACCGGCCTCCGTGGCGACCGTCTCCTCGACCGCGGTGTCCTTCACGGCCGTCTTCTTCCCCGCGGCCTTCGTCGCAGCCGTGCTCCTGGCTGCGCCCTTGGCCGTGGTCTTCGTCGCGGCCGTGCTCTTGGCCGCGCTCTTCCTCGTGACCGCCTTCTTCTTCGTGGCCGCGGTCTTCTTGCCGACGGCGGCCTTCCCGACGACCGGCTGCTCGACGGCGGGCTTCCCGTCAGCCGCCGTCCCGGCGCCCCCGGCCTCGTTCCCCGCCTTCCGGGCACCCGCGGCCTTCTCGGCGACCGGCTTCTCGGCAGCCGCCGACTGCGCGACCCCAGCTTTCCGCCCCGTCCTCTTGGCGACCCCGGCCTTGTCACCGACCGCCTTCTTGGCCACCGCGGCCTTCTCGCCCACCGCCTTCTTGGCGGCCGTCTTCTTGGCAGCCACCTTCTTGGCGGCCGCTTTCTTCGCTCCCGAGGTCTGCTTCGTGACCGAGGCCTTGCCGACACCCTTGGTGGTCTCCGCCCCGCCCGCCTGGGTCTCGCCCGCCGGTCTCCCGGCCGAGGCCCCCTCCTCCGCGGCCGCCCGTCCGCCAGGAGCGGCCCTGGAAGCGGCGGCCCCACCGGTGCCGCTCTCCTTCCGCGCCGCCCCCTTCTTCGCCGCGACCTTCTCGGCACCCGCCCGCCCGCCACCGGCACCGGCACCCGCACGCGTGCCCTCCGCCCCGGCCCCCGCCCGCGTGCTCCTGGTGCTCTTGACGGCGGCCTTCTTCGCCACGTTCTTCGCCGCCGCGCCGACCGCCTTCACGGCCTTGGCCGCCACCCCCTTGCCGGAGGACGTGGCGGACGCGGAGGACGCGGACGACACCCCGCGCGTGCTCTTCTTCCCGCCCGCGCCCTTGGCCTCGCCGCCGGAGGCACGGGCATGGGTGGACCGGCCCGACGCCGACTGCTGTACGGCGGTCTTCTTAGCCACCATGCCGCGGCCCCTTCACATATTGTGATCTTGCTCGCGAATCGTGCTGGGACGATAAATCGACTTGAGTCCCGCGGCAACGGGGCACGCCGCCCGATCCGCCCGCCCCACGCGCGCGGGGCGGGAAGCATGCATGCGTTGTGCCCAGCTCCCCGCCGGGTAATCCGCCGGACCGTCCGTCCCGGAATCCGAACAGCCGTGCCGCTCCATTCGGGTCACCCCCGACCCTGCGACAGCCACCGCACCGGGCCCGGGAAAACCGGTCGGCCGCTGTCCCCGGGGCGCCGTACACTGGGCGGAGCGAAAAGCGTGGATGGGGACGAGTAGCGGCGTACGCAGCCCAGAGCGACCCGGGGACGGTGGAAGCCCGGGGGCGAGCGCGACGTGAAGATCACCCCGGAGCCGCCGGAAGAACCCCCGGCAGGGGGCGTAGACCCGGCATCGCGACCCCAATGAGGGGGTCCACCGACGCACACCACGCGTCGGCGGGCCAAGGAGGGTGGTACCGCGGGAGCGCGCCGAAACCGGCGTACGGAAAGACACGGCTCTCGTCCCTCCGGACGGAAGGCAGCACATCCGCCGGAGGAAGACTGATGACGCAGTACCGCCAGGTGCCCGCCCAGGTCGACCTGCCCGCGCTCGAGCACGCGGTGCTCGACTTCTGGCGCGAGCAGAAGATCTTCGCCAAGACCCTGGAGCAGTCCGAGGGCCGCCCCGAGTGGGTGTTCTACGAGGGTCCACCCACCGCCAACGGCATGCCGGGCGCCCACCACATCGAGGCCCGCGTCTTCAAGGACGTCTTCCCCCGCTTCCGCACCATGCGCGGCTACCACGTGGCGCGCAAGGCGGGCTGGGACTGCCACGGCCTCCCGGTGGAGCTGGCGGTCGAGAAGGAGCTCGGCTTCAGCGGCAAGAAGGACATCGAGGCGTACGGCATCGCCGAGTTCAACGCCAAGTGCCGCGAGTCCGTGACCCGCCACACCGACGCCTTCGAGGCGCTCACGACCCGCATGGGCTACTGGACCGACCTCCAGGACCCGTACCGCACGATGGACCCGGAGTACATCGAGTCCGTCTGGTGGTCGCTGAAGGAGATCTTCAACAAGGGCCTGCTGGTCCAGGACCACCGCGTCGCCCCCTGGTGTCCGCGCTGCGGCACCGGCCTCTCGGACCACGAGCTGGCGCAGGGCTACGAGACGGTCGTGGACCCGTCCGTGTACGTCCGTTTCCCGCTCACCTCCGGTCCGCTCGCCGGCGAGGCAGCGCTCCTGGTGTGGACGACGACCCCCTGGACCCTGGTGTCCAACACTGCGGTCGCCGCGCACCCGGAGGTCACCTACGTCGTCGCGACCGACGGCGAGGAGAAGCTCGTCGTGGCCGAGCCGCTGCTCGCCAAGGCGCTCGGCGAGGGCTGGGAGACCACCGGCCAGTCCTTCACCGGCGCCGAGATGGAGCGCTGGACCTATCAACGTCCGTTCGAGCTCGTGGAGTTCCCGGAGCCGGCCCACTACGTGGTCAACGCCGAGTACGTCACGACCGAGGACGGTACCGGTCTGGTCCACCAGTCCCCCGCCTTCGGTGAGGACGACCTCAAGGTCTGCCGCGCCTACGGCCTGCCCGTGGTGAACCCGGTCCGCCCCGACGGCACCTTCCAGGAGGACGTCCCCCTCGTCGGCGGCGTCTTCTTCAAGAAGGCGGACGAAAAGCTCACCGAGGACCTCCAGCAGCGCGGCCTCCTCTTCCGGCACATCCCGTACGAGCACAGCTACCCGCACTGCTGGCGCTGCCACACCGCGCTCCTCTACTACGCGCAGCCGTCCTGGTACATCCGCACCACGGCCATCAAGGACCGCCTCCTCCAGGAGAACGAGAACACCAACTGGTTCCCGGACACCGTCAAGCACGGCCGGTACGGCGACTGGCTGACCAACAACATCGACTGGGCGCTGTCCCGCAACCGCTACTGGGGCACCCCGCTGCCGATCTGGCGCTGCGAGGACGACCACCTCACGGTCGTCGGCTCCCGCGCCGAGCTCACCGAGCTGACCGGCACGGACCACTCCGAGCTGGACCCGCACCGCCCGTTCATCGACGAGGTCACCTTCGCCTGCCCCCATTGCCAGAAGACGGCCACGCGCGTGCCGGAGGTCATCGACGCCTGGTACGACTCGGGTTCGATGCCGTTCGCGCAGTGGGGCTACCCGTACAAGAACAAGGAGCTCTTCGAGTCCCGCTACCCGGCGCAGTTCATCTCCGAGGCCATCGACCAGACGCGCGGCTGGTTCTACACGCTGATGGCCGTCGGCACCCTGGTCTTCGACAAGTCGTCGTACGAGAACGTCGTCTGCCTCGGCCACATCCTGGCAGAGGACGGCCGCAAGATGTCCAAGCACCTGGGCAACACCCTGGAGCCCATCCCGCTGATGGACCGGCACGGCGCGGACGCGGTGCGCTGGTTCATGGCGGCCGGCGGCTCCCCCTGGGCTGCCCGCCGGGTGGGCCACGGCACCATCCAGGAGGTCGTCCGCAAGACGCTCCTGACGTACTGGAACACGGTCGCCTTCCAGGCCCTGTACGCCCGTACGTCGAACTGGGCGCCCAGCGAGGCGGACCCGGCCCCGGCCGACCGCCCGGTCCTGGACCGCTGGCTGCTGTCCGAACTGCACGCGCTGACCGACCAGGTGACCCAGTCTCTGGAGGCGTACGACACCCAGCGCGCCGGCAAGCTCCTGTCGGCGTTCGTCGACGACCTGTCCAACTGGTACGTCCGCCGCTCCCGGCGCCGCTTCTGGCAGGGCGACAAGGCCGCGCTGCGCACCCTGCACGAGGTGGTCGAGACGGTCACCAAGCTGATGGCCCCGCTGACCCCGTTCATCACCGAGCGGGTCTGGCAGGACCTGGTGGTGCCGGTCACCCCGGGCGCCCCCGAGTCGGTGCACCTGGCCTCGTGGCCGGAGGCGGACCTGTCCGCCATCGACCCGGAGCTGTCCCGGCAGATGGTCCTGGTGCGCCGGCTCGTCGAGCTGGGCCGGGCCACGCGCGCGGAGTCGGGCGTCAAGACCCGTCAGCCGCTGTCCCGGGCGCTCATCGCCGCGACCGGCTTCGACGCCCTCGACCGCGAACTGCACGCGCAGATCACGGAAGAGATCAACGTGAGCGCGCTCGCCTCCCTCAGCGAGGTCGGCGGCAGCCTGGTCGACACCACCGCGAAGGCCAACTTCCGCGCCCTGGGCAAGCGGTTCGGCAAGCGCGTCCAGGACGTGGCCAAGGCCGTCGCGAACGCCGACGCGGCCGCGCTCTCCCTCGCCCTGCGCGAGGGCACGGCGTCGGTCGAGGTCGACGGCGAGACGGTCACCCTCGCCCCCGACGAGGTGATCATCACGGAGACCCCGCGCGAGGGCTGGTCGGTGGCGTCGGACTCCGGTGCGACGGTGGCCCTGGACCTGGAGATCACCGAGGAGCTCCGTCGGGCGGGCCTGGCCCGTGACGCGATCCGTCTGATCCAGGAGGCCCGCAAGAACAGCGGCCTCGACGTGGCCGACCGCATCGCCCTGCGCTGGACGGCCACGGACCCGGCGGTGATCGCGGCGCTCAGCGAGCACGCGGGGCTGATCTCCGACGAGGTCCTGGCCACGGACTTCGCGCAGGGAGAGGCGGACGACAGCTACGGCGCCCCGTTCACCGACGAGGGTCTGTCGCTGACGTTCCGTCTGCGCAAGGCGTAGCCCGCAGCACCGACGGAGAAGGCCCGGTCCCGTGTGGGGACCGGGCCTTCTCCGTGCCGGTGAGACGGTGATCAACCCGCGTAAAAGGGCGAGACCCCGGACCGGAATCCGGGGTCTCGCCCTGAACGCTGCCGACGCCTAAGGCGTACTGGAGGCCGTCAGTTGTCGTCCTCGTCGATGAGGAAGCCACGCATGGGCGAGGGAGCCTGCCCCATCGGACCGGGACCCTGCGGCCGGACCGGTGCCATCGGCTGGGTCATCGCGGGCGACATCTGCTGCTGGCCGCCGTAGGACGGAGCGGCCGGCGAAGGACCGCCGCCCATGCCCTGGTTGCCACCGTACGACGGCGCGCTCGCACCGGCCGGAGCCATGGAGGGCGCCGGGGACGGCGGCAGCGACGCGGTCGCCGGGGTGCGCGGCGGCGCCAGCGAGTCGTCGGCCTGGGTCTCCAGCTGACGCAGCTGCGACTCGAGGTACGACTTCAGACGCGTGCGGTACTCGCGCTCGAAGCCGCGCAGGTCCTCGACCTTGCGCTCCAGCGTGGCGCGGGCGGACTCCAGGGAGCCCATCGCGACGCGGTGCTTCTCCTGCGCGTCCCGCTCCAGGGCGTCGGCCTTGGCCCGGGCGTCGCGCTCAAGACCCTCGGCACGCGAACGCGCCTCGCCGACGATCTTGTTGGCCTCGGAACGGGCCTCGGCGATCGCCTGGTCGGCGGTCTGCTGGGCCAGCGAGAGGACACGGGCGGCGCTGTCGCCACCGGGGCCCTGACCGGGGCCGCCCATCGGACCGCCCATGGGGCCGCCCATCGGGCCACCCATCTGCTGCTGCATGGGCGGCTGACCGCCCATGGTGCCCTGACCCATCGGGCCCTGACCCATCGGACCCTGGCCCATCGGGCCGGGACCCTGCGGGCCGCCCTGGCCACCGCCGGGACCGGCGGGCAGCTGCGGCGCACCGCTCGGCAGCTGGGGCGGGCCACCCATGGGGCCGCCCATCTGCTGCTGCGGGGGACCGGATATGCCGGCCGGAACGGGAGCGCCGGGACCGGGCCCACGCATGCCCTGCTGCGGCATGCCCTGTCCGGGCATGCCACCCTGCTGCTGGTCCTGCTCCGGGGGCTTGCGCATGTTCTGCTGGTTCTGGGCAGCAGCACGCGTCGCCGCGGCCAGCTTGGCGCGCAGGTCCTCGTTCTCGCGCAGCAGGCGCGTCAGTTCGGCTTCGACCTCGTCGAGGAAGGCATCGACCTCGTCCTCGTCATAGCCTTCTCGGAGGCGGACGGTCGTGAACTGCTTGTTCCGCACGTCCTCGGGGGTCAACGGCATCTCTTCACCTCAACGTAGTCATCGGCAGTCGGCAAGACCGTATCGTCCACAGTCACCTCGCCAGGTTTCCCATGATGGAGATGAGGATGTAAACGATGATCATCAGCACGAAGAAGGACAGGTCGAGCGCCACGCCCCCGAGACGCAGCGGCGGGATGAACCGCCGCAGAAGCTTCAACGGTGGATCGGTGACAGTGTAGGTGGCCTCCAGAACGACCACCATCGCCTTGCCGGGTTGCCACGAGCGGGCGAACTGGAAGACGTAGTCCATGACCAACCGGAAGATGAGCACGATGAGGAACACCATCAGCGCGATGTAGATCACCTGCGCGAACACGCTCATGGTCTGTCTTTCCCTCTCCCCTGTTCGTACTTCGTTCCGGTTGTTGCTTCTCAGCTCTGGTTGAAGAACCCGCCCTCTGCGATGCGGGCCTTGTCCTCCGCCGTGACATCGACGTTAGCAGGCGACAACAGGAACACCTTCTGCGTCACCCGCTCGATGCTGCCGTGAAGACCAAACACCAAACCTGCCGCAAAGTCGACAAGTCGCTTGGCGTCTGTGTCATCCATCTCAGTCAGATTCATGATCACCGGGGTGCCCTCACGGAAGTGTTCCCCGATGGTACGGGCCTCGTTGTAGGTCCGGGGGTGAAGTGTGGTGATCCGGTAAGGCTCTCGTTCCGACACGACCTTGGGCATGATCACCGGTGCGTTCTTCTCCAGGCTTGCGCGCTCTTGTGTGATGGATGCCACGGGCGCGATGCGCGCGGGACGCACCGATTCCGCGGCGAGCGAAGAGGATCGGGGCACCGGGTCGCGCGGCACCGAGGACTGCACCACTCTGGCCGATTCGTCCCTTTCAGGCTGAAGTGCCTGATGTGACTGATGAGACGGCTCGTGCCGTCGGCGGTCCCGCTCGGGCTCCGGGTCGAGTTCCGGTTCGAAGTCGTCGTCGGGGTCGAAACCGCGGCCGTCGTACCCATCGTCCTCCACGAGGCCGAGGTAGACCGCCATCTTGCGCATCGCGCCGGCCATTCTCTGAGTCCTCCGCTCTGTGGTGGATCGGCTGACGACTGCCAAGTGCCCGCGATCCACGAGGTCGTTATGACCGCCTCTCGGCGGTAATGACCATATTTTCTGCTGTGGTCCGACTTCCTGGCGACGTTACCCGAGCCTGGGGCGGACTCCGAGTACCGCGGTGCCGACGCGCACATGTGTCGCTCCCGCCGCCACGGCCTGCTCGAGGTCCGCGCTCATCCCTGCCGAGACCATGTTCGCAGCCGGATGGGCTCGGCGCAGGTCGGTCGACAAATCCATCAACCGCTCGAACGCCGCCTGTTCGCGCCCCGCGTACTCCCCGGTGAGCGGAGCGACGGTCATCAGCCCGTCGAGCCGCAGTCCCGGAGCCCGGGTCACCAGATCGGCCAACTCCTCGATTCCGCCCGGCGCCACGCCACCCCGCTCCCCTCGCTCGCTCGAACCGGCGTCGAGAGCGACCTGGATCAGGCAGCCCACCTCACGCCCGGCCTTCACGGCCTCCTTGGAGAGAGCCGTCACCAACTTCGAACGATCGACGGACTGCACGAGATCCGCGTAACCCACCACAGATCGCACTTTGTTGGTCTGCAATTGACCAACGAAGTGCCAAGTGAGGGGCAGATCCGCGCATTCGGCGGCCTTGGGAGCCGCGTCCTGGTCCTTGTTCTCCGCGACGTGGCGTACACCGAGCTCGGAGAGAATCCGCACATCGCTCGCGGGGTAGGTCTTGGTGACCACGATGAGGGTCACCTCCTCCCGCCCGCGCCCGGCGGCCGCACACGCGGCGGCGATGCGCTCCTCCACCTTCGCCAGATTCGCGGCGAGTTCGTCCTTACGGTCCGTCATGCCCCATCAGTCCAGCCAGACATATCCCGCGAGTCGCCCCGTGGTGCGCTCGCGGCGGTACGAGAAGTGGTCGCCCGACTCCAGCGTGCACTCCGGCGACTGCCGCCGGTCGCGCACCCCGAGCCGGTCGAGCTGAGCGTGCACTCCGGCGGTCACGTCGACCGCCGGAGTGCCCCAACTCGTCTCGGCGTGCGCCGCGGGTTCGACGGCGGCGACCTCGGCGCGCATCTCCTCGGGCACTTCGTAGCACCGGCCGCACACGGCGGGTCCGGTGCGGGCGACGATCCGGGCGGGATCGGCGCCGAGTCCGGTCATAGCGCGTAGCGCGGCCGGGACGACTCCGGCCACCATGCCGGGTCGGCCGGCGTGGGCCGCCGCGACGATCCCGGCGACCGGGTCGGCGAGCAGCACCGGGGTGCAGTCGGCGGTGAGGACGGCGAGGGCGAGACCGCGTTCGGCGGTGACGATCGCGTCGACCCGGGGCACCGGCTTGTCGCCCCACGGTTCCGAGACCACCACGGCGTCCGCCCCGTGCACCTGGTTCATCCAGACCACCCGGGCCGGGTCGAGACCGAGTGACTTGGCGGCCAGTTCACGGTTGGTGCGCACGGCCTCGGGGTCGTCGCCGACCGCCCCGCCGAGGTTGAGCTCCTCATACGGAGCGGCGCTCACCCCGCCCCACCGGTCGGTGAAGGCGAAGTGCGCGCCGCTCACGCTCTCGCGCTGTCCTATCACTTCAGGAAGTCCGGCACGTCCAGCTCTTCGGCCGCGCTGTCGGAGTAGCTCCGCGACGGCGGGACCGGCGGCGCGACCGGGAGGTCGGCGGCCGGCTCGGGCGCGGGCTCCGGGTCCTCCTTCGGCGTGACACTGCCGAGCGAGCCGAAGGACGGACGGCTCTCGGCGGGCCGGGCCGGAGCGGGCTCCTCGCGGCGGGGTGCCGCCGAGGAGGAACCCATGACCGTCTCGCGACGGGCGGGCGGCTGGCCCCCGTCGAAGCCGGCGGCGATCACGGTGACGCGGACCTCGTCGCCGAGGGCGTCGTCGATGACCGCGCCGAAGATGATGTTGGCCTCGGGGTGGGCGGCCTCGCTGACCAGCTGGGCGGCTTCGTTGATCTCGAACAGGCCGAGGTCGGAGCCGCCGGAGATGGAGAGCAGCACGCCCCGGGCGCCGTCGATGGACGCCTCCAGGAGCGGCGAGGAGATCGCCATCTCGGCGGCGGCCACCGCGCGGTCGTCGCCGCGGGCCGAGCCGATGCCCATGAGGGCCGAACCGGCCTCGGACATGACCGACTTGACGTCGGCGAAGTCGAGGTTGATCAGACCGGGCGTGGTGATGAGGTCGGTGATGCCCTGGACACCGGAGAGCAGGACCTGGTCGGCCGACTTGAAGGCGTCGAGCACCGAGACCTGGCGGTCCGAGATGGACAGCAGCCGGTCGTTGGGGATGACGATGAGGGTGTCGACCTCTTCGCGGAGTTCCGCGATGCCGTCCTCGGCCTGGTTGGCGCGGCGCCGGCCCTCGAAGGTGAACGGGCGGGTGACCACGCCGATGGTGAGGGCGCCGAGTGAGCGGGCGATGTTGGCCACGACGGGCGCGCCGCCGGTGCCGGTGCCGCCGCCTTCACCGGCCGTCACGAAGACCATGTCGGCCCCCTTGAGGACCTCCTCGATCTCCTCGCGGTGGTCCTCGGCGGCCTTGCGGCCGACGGCCGGGTTGGCGCCGGCGCCGAGTCCGCGGGTGAGTTCGCGGCCGACGTCGAGCTTGACGTCGGCGTCGCTCATCAACAGCGCCTGCGCGTCGGTGTTGATGGCGATGAACTCGACGCCCTTGAGACCGACCTCGATCATCCGGTTGATGGCATTGACACCACCGCCGCCGACACCGATGACTTTGATGACTGCGAGGTAGTTCTGCGGTGCTGCCACGTCGAAGGCCTCTCGCCTCGAGTTACGTGTCGCCGGACCGGTGAGGCAACTGCTGCCTCGCGATCCGCCGACTGATGCCGAATGGGACGGTCCGTAGCGCCGACCCGAACCCTAACGCTGAAGTTTAGGGTTACCAGTGTGTCTGTTCCCTGGAGTCTTCTGAACAGGACACTAAGTCGACAAGTGGCGCACGTTCAACGAACACGCCGAACCTCCCGTTTTTCTTTTCACCCTATGTGATCAGCCGTAGCAGTGCCCAACCAGGGTGCTGGCCTGCGCTGATGTGCGTCAACTCCCCGCTGACGCAGGGGCGGTGGGAACGCTGACGTCGAAGTGCCGCGCGCCGGGAGCTGCTTTCATGAGAGCGGTGAGCGTACGGGCCTTCGCGGCGCCCTTCTCGCTGCTCCCCCAGGAGACGGTCCGACCGCCCCTCAACTCCAGCGAGATGTCGTCATAGGAACGCACCTTGACGGACCGGGTCGCACGGGCGACGTCGACCGGGATGTCCGCCGCCACCAGCACCGCCTCGCGCACCAGCCGGGCCTCGCCGAAGCGGCGCAGGCTCGCGGCGCGGGTGTCCGGCCGGGAGAGCGCCAATTCCAGTGCGGGGACACCTTTCGGCGCCTCGGAAACCGTGGCGAATCGGACACCTTCATCGTCCACTTCGACAAACTTTCCGCCCTTTTGGACAAGCAGAACCGGAGTACGCTCGGTCACTTTCAGCCCGATTCCGTGGGGCCAGGACCGAGTGACGTCAACTGTGTCGATTCGGGGCAGTTTTCGGCGAAGTCGTCCCTCGATCGCATCGGTGTCGACGGAAATCAGCGGCGATCCCACCGGGACGTCGGCGGCCTCCCGGACCTGTTCCGGGGTCAGCACCAGGGTTCCCGAGACCGAGACGCGTTCGACGCGCAGCCACTGGGAGCCGTACAACAGCCAGACGGCGCCCGTGGAGAGAAACACGAGCGCCACGGCGAGGATGATGATCGTACGAAGCCGACGCACCCTCAACCGCCGGGCGTGAGGCGGGCCGGACGACTCCTGCTGGCGTTCACCGCGCTCGGCGGTCGTCGATCCGGCCACGCGCACTCCCTCTTCCTGGCTACTGGCGTCGGTGCGAGGCGATCGCCTCGTACACCATGCCGACGAGCAGGTCGTCGGCGTCCCGGCGGCCGAACTCGGCGGCGGCGCGGGACATCTCGTACAGCCGGTGCGGATCGGCGAGCACGGGCAGGACGTTCGCCCGTACCCAGTCGGGCGTCAGTTCCGCGTCGTCGACCAGCAGTCCGCCGCCGGCCTTGACCACCGGCTGGGCGTTCAGCCGCTGTTCGCCGTTGCCGATGGGCAGCGGGACGTAGGCGGCCGGGAGCCCGACGGCGGAGAGTTCGGCGACGGTCATCGCGCCCGCGCGGCAGAGCATCATGTCGGCCGCGGCGTACGCGAGGTCCATCCGGTCCAGGTAACTTACCGGGATGTATGGGGGCATTCCCGGCATCTGCTGCACGTGCGGCAGTTCGTTCTTCGGACCGACCGCGTGCAGGATCTGGATCCCGGCCTGCTGGAGCCAGGGCGCGACCTGCTGGACGACCTCGTTGAGGCGCCGGGCGCCCTGCGAGCCGCCGGAGACCAGCAGCGTCGGCAGGTTGGGGTCGAGGCCGAACATCGCGCGGGCCTCGGGGCGGGCGGCGGCCCGGTCCAGGGTGGCGATGGTGTGGCGCAGCGGGATGCCGATGTACCGGGAGTTGCGCAGCTTGCTGTCCGGCGTCGCGACGGCGACCTGGGCGGCGTACCGGGAGCCGATCTTGTTGGCGAGGCCGGGGCGGGCGTTCGCCTCGTGGATCACGATCGGCACCCCGAGGCGCTTGGCGGCGAGGTAGCCGGGCAGCGCCACGTAGCCGCCGAAGCCGACGACGGCGTCGGCCTTGGTGCGCTCCAGGATCTGCTCGGTGGCCTTGATCGTGCCGCGCAGCCGTCCCGGGACGGTGATCAGCTCGGGGGTGGGCTTACGGGGCAGCGGGACGGCCGGGATGAGCGCCAGCTCGTAGCCGCGCTGCGGGACGAGCTTGGTCTCCAGGCCGCGTTCCGTGCCCAGGGCCGTGATCCCCACGGTCGGGTCCTGCCTGCGCAGGGCGTCCGCGAGGGCGAGCGCGGGCTCGATGTGGCCGGCGGTCCCCCCGCCGGCGAGTACGACATGCACCGAAATTCACCGCTCTCCGGACGAGCGCGCCGTTGGGGCGCGCCGTCGCATCGTGTTCCATCTCCGAGGCCCCCGTGCCGGCACGGCGCCTCCCGCCCGCTTTCTACCAAAGCGGGGTTGCCGCATCGAAAGCGCCATCCGCGCAGCGGGATCGTCACGCGCGAACGCGATCAGCAGCCCGATGGCGAACATGGTCGGCAGCAGGGCGGACCCTCCGTAGGAGAACAGCGGGAGCGGGACGCCGGCGATCGGCAGCAGACCGAGCACCGCACCGATGTTGATCACCGCCTGAGCGGTGATCCAGGTGGTCACGCCTCCCGCGGCATACCTCACGAAGGGGTCCTCCGTGCGTCCGGCCACGCGGATACCCGCATAGCCTAGAGCCGCGAAGAGAGCGAGTACCGACAGCGTCCCCGCCAGGCCCAGTTCCTCACCGGTGACGGCGAAGATGAAGTCGGTGTGGGCTTCGGGTAGTTGGCCCCATTTTTCCACACTCGCACCGAGCCCGGAGCCGAAGATCCCGCCGGAGGCGAGGGCGTAGATGCCGTGCACGGCCTGCCAGCAGTCGGCGGCCCCCGCCTTGGGCTCGGTGGCGCCGATGCAGGCGAGCCGGGCCATGCGGTTGGGGCTCGTCTTGATGAGGACGAACCCGATGAACGCGGCGACCGACAGCACCCCGACGAACAGCCGGGTCGGGGCCCCCGCGAGCCACAGCAGGCCGAACAGGATCGCCGTCAGGATGATCGCGGTGCCCATGTCGCCGCCGAGCATGATCAGCCCGAGCAGCAGGAAGGCGACCGGGACGAGCGGCACCAGCATGTGCTTCCACTGGGTCAGCAGCTTCTTGTCCTGCTTGCGGGCGAGCAGGTCGGCCGCCCACAGCACGAGCGCGAGCTTGCCGAACTCGCTGGGCTGGATCTGGAAGGAGCCGCCGAGCGAGATCCAGTTCTGGTTGCCGTTGACCGACATCCCTATCCCCGGCACCTGCACCAGGGCCATCAGGAAGACCGCGCCCGCGAGGATCGGGTAGGCGAGGGCCCGGTGCAGCTTGACCGGCATCCGGGAGGCCACCAGCAGCAGGACGGTCCCGATGACGGCGGCCAGGAACTGCTTGCGGAAGAAGAAGGATCCCGGCAGCGACATCTGCAGGGCGGTGATCTGGGAGGCCGAGTACACCATCACCAGACCGAGCACGGTGATCAGCAGGCTGCCGCCGAGGATCAGGTAGTACGCGGTCAGCGGCCGGTCCCAGGCCTTCCGCGCGCGCGTGTAGAGCCGCTGTACGGCGTTCTCGGGCGAGGGCCGGGGAACGGCGGGGCGCCGGGATGCCCGCTGCACGGGCGGCCTGCCGGTACGGCTACTGGGCATCAACGCCTCCGCTACGTCGGTCAGGAGCCGAGTTCGCGAACCGCCTCCGCGAACGCGTCACCGCGCTTGTTGTAGTTGGCGAACATGTCCATCGAGGCACAGGCCGGGGCCAGCAGCACCGTGTCACCTGCGACGGCGAGGCGTGAGGCCTCCTGGACAGCCGCGAGCATCGCCCCAGTGTCGGTCCGGTCGAGGTCCACCACGGGTACTTCCGGGGCGTGTCGCGCGAGGGCTTCACGGATCAGCGCGCGGTCCTGGCCGATGAGCACGGCCCCGCGCAGCCGCTTCGCCGACTTGGCGACCAGTTCGTCGAAGGTGGCGCCCTTGGCGAGCCCGCCCGCGATCCACACGATCGACTCGTAGGCCGCCAACGAGGCTTCCGCGGCGTGGGTGTTGGTGGCCTTGGAGTCGTCGACGTAGGCGACCCCGCCGACGTCTGCCACGTGGGCGATGCGGTGCGCGTCCGGGGTGAAGTCCCGCAGTCCGTCCCGTACGGCCCTTGCCGGCACCCCGAATGCCCGTGCGAGGGCCGCGGCGGCAAGGGCGTTGGCGATGTTGTGCGGGGCGGGCGGGTTGACGTCGGAGACCTCGGCGAGCTCCTGGGCGTTCCTGTGCCGGTCCTCCACGAAGGCCCGGTCGACCAGGATGCCCTCGACGACGCCGAGTTGGGAGGGGCCCGGGGTGCCGAGGGTGAAGCCGACGGCCCGGCAGCCCTCCTCGACGTCCGCCTCGCGCACCAGGTCCTCGGTGGCCTTGTCGGCGACGTTGTAGACGCAGGCGACCCGATTGCCCTCGTAGACACGGCCCTTGTCGGCGGCGTACGCCTCCATGGAGCCGTGCCAGTCGAGATGGTCGGGGGCGAGGTTGAGCACGGCGGCGGAGTGGGCGCGCAGCGAGGGCGCCCAGTGGAGCTGATAGCTCGACAACTCCACGGCCAGGACGTCGTACTGCTCGTCGCCGAGCACCGCGTCCAGGACGGAGACGCCGATGTTGCCGACGGCGGCCGTGCGCAGCCCCGCGGCCTTCAGGATCGACGCCAGCATCTGGGTGGTGGTCGTCTTGCCGTTGGTGCCGGTGATGGCGAGCCAGGGGGCCGCGTCGGGGCCGCGCAGCCGCCAGGCGAGTTCCACGTCGCCCCAGATCTCGACGCCGGCCGCACGGGCCGCCGTGAAGAGCGGCTTGTCCGGCTTCCAGCCCGGGGCGGTGACGACGAGCTCGGTGCCCTCGGGCAGGGTCGCACCGTCGCCGAGGCGCACGGTGACGCCCAGTGCCTCCAGCTCGGCGGCCTGCTCACGCGCGCGTGCGTCGTCGCCGTCGTTGACGACCGTGACGTGCGCCCCGCGCGCGTGCAGCACCTTGGCCGCCGGGATGCCGGAGACACCGAGCCCGGCGACGGTGACGTGCGTACCCTGCAGGTCGATCACTTCTCTGCTGCCCATCCCGCGTAGAAGAGACCCAGGCCGACGATGACACAGATGCCCTGGATGATCCAGAAACGGACCACCACGAGGACTTCGGACCAGCCCTTGAGTTCGAAGTGGTGCTGGAGCGGTGCCATGCGGAAGACGCGCTTCCCGGTGAGCCGGAAGGAGCCGACCTGGATGACCACCGACATGGTGATGAGGACGAACAGACCGCCCATGATGGCGACCAGGAGCTCGGTGCGGGACAGGATCGCGAGACCGGTGAGGACACCGCCGAGGGCGAGCGAACCGGTGTCGCCCATGAAGATCTTGGCCGGCGAGGTGTTCCACCACAGGAAGCCGAGGCAGGCACCCATCAGCGCGGAGGCGATCACCGCGAGGTCGAGCGGATCGCGCACCTCGTAGCAGGCGTTCGGGTTGGTCAGGGTGCCCGAGTTGGCGCAGGACTCCTGGAACTGCCAGACGCCGATGAAGGTGTAGGCGCCGAAGACGAGGACCGAGGCGCCGGTGGCGAGGCCGTCCAGGCCGTCGGTGAGGTTCACGCCGTTCGACATCGCGAGGATCATGAACAACGCCCAGACCACGAACAGGATCGGGCCGATCTTCCAGCCGAAGTCCGTGATGAACGACAGCTTGGTGGAGGCCGGGGTGTTGCCGCGGGCGTCCGGGAACATCAGGGCCAGCACCGCGAAGCCGATGCCGACGATGAGCTGGCCCGCCATCTTCGCCTTGGCCCGCAGACCCAGCGACCGCCGCTTGACGATCTTGATGTAGTCGTCGAGGAAGCCGACCAGGCCCATGCCGCACATCAGGCCGAGCACCAGCAGGCCCGAGTAGGTGGGCGGGTAGCCGGTGATGATCTTGGACAGGAAGTAGGCGACGACGGTCGCCAGGATGAAGGCGATACCGCCCATCGTGGGCGTACCGCGCTTGCTGGCGTGCTCACGCGGGCCGTCGTCGCGGATGTACTGGCCGTAACCCTTGCGCGCGAGCAGCTTGATCAGCAGCGGGGTGCCGACCAGGGTCAGAAAGAGGCCGATGACTCCTGAGAACAGGATCTGCTTCATCATCGGGCGGAAACCTCACCCTCGGCGTCGAGCAGCGCCTGGGCGACGCTCTCCAGGCCGACCGACCGGGACGCCTTCACGAGGACGACGTCTCCCGGGCGCAACTCACTGCGCAGCAGGTCGACCGCCGCCTGTGCGTCGGACACGTGCACCGACTCCTCACCCCACGAACCCTCGTTATATGCGCCCAGTTGCAGCCAGGACGCTTCCCTGCCCCCGACCGCGACGAGCTTGCCGACATTGAGCCGGACGGCGAGCCGTCCGACCGCGTCGTGCTCGGCGAGCGCCTCGTCCCCGAGCTCGGCCATCTTGCCGAGCACCGCCCAGGTCCGCCGCCCCTTGCCCATGGCCGCGAGCGCGCGCAGAGCGGCCCGCATGGACTCGGGGTTCGCGTTGTAGGCGTCGTTGACGATGGTCACGCCGTCCGGGCGCTCGGTGACCTCCATACGCCAGCGGGAGAGGGAGCCCGCCTCGGAGAGCGCGGTGGCGATCTCGGTTGCGGACATGCCCAGCTCATGGGCGACGGCGGCCGCGGCGAGCGCGTTCGACACGTGGTGCTCACCGTACAGGCGCATGGTCACTTCGCTTGCACCGGAGGGTGTGCGAAGGCTGAAGGCGGGCTGTCCGGTGTCCGTGAGTCGCACGTTCTCGGCGCGAACGTCCGCTTCGTCGGACTCTCCGAAAAGGAGCACCTTCGCCTTCGTACGGGACGCCATGGCCCGTACGAGCGGATCGTCGGCGTTGAGCACCGCGGTGCCGTCCTCCGGGAGGGCCTCCACGAGTTCGCCCTTGGCCTGCGCGATCTGCTCGCGGCCGCCGAACTCGCCGATGTGGGCGCTGCCGACGTTCAGGACGAGACCGATCTTCGGGGGCGTCAGATCCGTGAGGTAGCGGATGTGGCCGATCCCGCGGGCGCCCATCTCCAGGACGAGGAACCTCGTCTCCTCGGTGGCGGTGAGCGCGGTCAGCGGCAGCCCGATCTCGTTGTTGAGCGAGCCGGGCGTGAACACCGTCGGGGCCTTGCGCTGGAGCACCTGCGCGATGAGGTCCTTGGTGCTGGTCTTGCCGGCCGAGCCGGTGAGCCCGACGAGAGTCGCGCCGAGCCGTCGTACGACATGACGCGCGAGGGCGCCGAGTGCCGTCTGGACGTCCTCGACGACGATCGCGGGCACGCCGACGGGGCGCTGGGCCAGCACGGCCACCGCGCCCGCCCGGAAGGCCTGTTCGGCGTAGTCGTGGCCGTCGACGCGCTCCCCCACGAAGGCGGCGAACAGACTGCCGTCCGCCACCTGCCGGGAGTCGATGACGACGGGCCCGTGCACCTGCGCCGACGGATCCGGTATGTCGTGCGTCTGCCCGCCGACGACTGAGGCGATCTCGGCGAGAGAGAGGGCGATCACAAGTTCATCCCTGGGTCTTCTGGATGGCTTCTCGAAGCACCTGGCGGTCGTCGAAGGGACGGACCACCCCGGCGATGTCCTGGCCCTGCTCGTGGCCCTTGCCCGCGACCAGCACGGTGTCACCGGGCTGCGCGCGGGCCACGGCCGCGGCGATCGCGGCGGCCCGGTCCTCGAAGACCTGGACCTCGCCGCGCTCGTGCGCCGGTACGGACGCCGCGCCCTCGAGCATGGTGGCGAGGATCGCGAGCGGGTCCTCGGAGCGGGGGTTGTCGGAGGTCAGTACTGCGGTGTCGGCCAGACGGGCCGCGGCCGCGCCCATGGGCCCGCGCTTGGTCCTGTCGCGGTCGCCGCCGCAGCCGAGCACGACGTGCACCTTGCCCTCGGTGACCTTGCGGAGCGCCTTGAGCACCGACTCGACCGCGTCGGTCTTGTGGGCGTAGTCCACGACCGCGAGGTAGGGCTGCCCGGCGTCCACGCGCTCCAGGCGGCCCGGCACCCCCGGCACCGCGGCGACGCCGTCGGCGGCGGTCTGCGGGTCGAGGCCGGCCGCGGCGAGGGCGACGATCGCGGCGAGGGTGTTCGCCACGTTGAAGGGACCCGCGAGCGGCGACCGGGCGGCGATCCGCTCGCCCTTGGGACCGATCACGGTGAACGTCGAGTCCATGGGCCCGACTTCGACGTCCTCGGCACGCCAGTCGGCGTCGGGGTGGCCCTCGGCGGAGTAGGTGACGACCGGGACCGTGGCCTCCTTGACGAGCCTGCGGCCGTACTCGTCGTCGAGGTTGACGACGCCGAGACGGCTGCGTTTCGGCGTGAAGAGCTGCGCCTTGGCCCGGAAGTAGTCCTCCATGTCGGAGTGGAACTCCATGTGCTCCGGGCTGAGGTTGGTGAAGACGCCGATGTCGAAGACGCAGCCGTCGACCCGGCCGAGGACCAGCGCGTGGCTGGAGACCTCCATGGCGACCGCCTCGACACCGCGCTCGCGCATGACCGCGAACAGGGCCTGGAGGTCGGTGGCTTCGGGCGTGGTGCGCTCGGACTTGATGCGCTCGTCGCCGATGCGCATCTCGACGGTGCCGATCAGGCCGGTGGACCTGACCCCCTTCAGACCGCCCTCGACGAGGTAGGCGGTGGTGGTCTTGCCGGAGGTGCCGGTGATCCCGATCTGGAGCAGGTCGTCGCCGGGGTGGCCGTAGATCGTGGCCGCCAGTTCGCCCATGCGTGCGCGTGGGTCCTCGACGACCAGAACCGGGAGCCCGGTCGCGGCGGCCCGCTCGGCGCCCGTCGGATCGGTCAGCACCGCGGCCGCGCCGAGGCCGACGGCCTGGGTGACGAAGTCGGCGCCGTGCAGACGGGCTCCGGGCAGGGCGGCGTACAGGTCGCCGGGGCGGACGGCGCGCGAGTCATGGGTGATGCCCGTGATCTCGGCCGGCTCCTTCGATGCCTCCGGCGCGGCGGCACCCAGTTGGCCGGCGAGCTCCGCGAGGGGTGTGGCGGAGACCTGGACCGGCCTGGGCGGTCCCGGATGGGTCACGGGTGCGCCCTTCTGGGTGGTTTGGGACTGATCAGCGTGTGGCACGGCGGTGAGCGTACCGGGCGCACCCGCCTCGGAGCGAAGTGAGGGGCGGTGGCCGCCCTGGTTCCCGGAATCGGAGGTGATCGTCGTCACGAGGTGGTTCCTGGTGGCCTTTCCGAGGTGCTGACGGTGTGCTGCCGGGCTGCCGACGGTGTGCCGGGGCCGCCTGCGGGTGGGGCGCCCCGATGGTCAGGGCGTGTAGGTCACGGGCAGCTTCGCGGCCTTCGCTCCCGTGGGCGGGACCTGGAGGGTCTTCAGGGCGAACTCCATGACCTGCTTGTAGACGGGTCCGCAGATCTGGCCGCCGAAGTAGCTGCCGCTGGTGGCGTTCTGGATGGCGCAGTAGACCGTGATCCGGGGCTTGTCGGCGGGCGCGAAGCCGGCGAACGACGACGTGTAGCCCTTGTACTTGCCGGTGGCCGGATCCACACGGTTGGCGGTGCCGGTCTTGCCCGCGACCCGGTAGCCGGGGATGCGCGCCTTGGTGCCGGTGCCCTCCTCGTCGTCCACCACCGACTCCAGCATCTGGGCCAGCGTCCTGGCCGTCCTGGCGCTGACGACCCTTGTCTCCTTGGGCTTCGCGGCGGGTGTGAAGCGTCCGTCGGGCCCCCTGGTGCCGCGCACGAGCGTGGGTTCGACCCGGACGCCGCCGTTGGCGATCGTCGAGTAGACGGACGCGGCCTGCATGGCGTTGAGGGACACGCCCTGGCCGAAAGGAATCGTGTACTGCTGCGAGGTCGACCAGTCCGCCGGCTTGGCCAGGATGCCCGGGGTCTCGCCGGGGAAGTCGAGCCCGGAGTAGCGGCCGAGGCCGAACTTGCGCAGGTAGGAGTAGAGGACCTGGTTGGCCTGCGCCTGGGTCTTGCCGAGCTGTCCGGTGGCCAGGATGGTGCCGATGTTGCTGGACTTGGCGAGCACGCCGTTGAGCGTGAGGTACCAGGTCTCGTGGTCGATGTCGTCCTTGAAGAGCCGGTCGCCGCGGTGCAGCCGGTTGGGCACGATCACATGCGTGAGCGGGGTCGCCACGCCCTGTTCCAGCACGGCGGCCATCGACATGACCTTGGCGGTGGAACCGGGCTCGTAGGCGTCCTGGAGGGCCGCGTTGCCCATGTTCACCGAGCTCGCCTTCGACAGGTCGTTCGGGTCGAAGCCCGGCGAGTTGGCCATGGCCAGCACCTGGCCGGTCCGCGTGTCCTGCACTATCACGTACCCGCGGTCCGCCTTGGACTCCTTCACCTGGTCGGTGATGGCCTGCTGGGCGGCCCACTGGATGTCGCGGTCGATGGTGAGCTCGACGTCGCTGCCGGGCACCGCGGGGGTCTCGGTGGAGCCCACGGTGGGCACCTGACGCCCGCCGGCCTGGGCGTAGCGGACCTTGCCGTCCTTGCCGGCCAGCAGGGAGTTGAGCTGCTGTTCGACACCGCCGCCGCCCTTGCCGTCGGCGTTGACCCAGCCCAGTATCCCGGCGGCGAGGTCGCCGTTCGGGTACACGCGCTTGGTCGTCGGCACGGACAGGACGCCCGCGAGGACGTTGGCCGTGCCCGGGTCGGTCTCGCTCTTGGTGGCGAGCGCGGACTTCAGGTCCTTGATCTGCTTCCAGACCTGCGGGGTCTGCCGGTTGGCGAGCAGGACGTAACGGAGCTTCCTGTCCTTGGGCCGCAGCTTCTTGACGATCGTCTCCTGCTCCTGCCCCAGGATCGGGGCGAGCAGCGCGGCGGCCTGCTCGGGACCGTCGTCGATCCTGAGCTCCTTGCGGGTGAACAGCGTGGGGTCGGCCGTGATGTCGTACGCGTCCTCGCTGGTGGCGAGGGCCACGCCGTCGCGGTCGGTGATCCCGCCGCGCTCGGCGGCGAGCGTGTAGCCGACGTACCGGTTCTGCTCGGCCTTGGCGGCGTACGTGCTCGCGTCGACGGCCTGCACCTGGAGCAGTCGTACGACGAAGGCGGCCAGCACCAGCGTCAGCGCGACCCCGACCAGGCGCAGCCGGGGGCGGGGGCTGCCCAGGCGGATGGTCTTGGGGGCCGCCTGGCGGGGCGCGGACGGGCGGCGGGCCGGGCGGGCGCCGGGGTTCGGGCGCGGTCGGCCGGCGGAGCGCTCGGGGCGCGCGGGTCCCGGCACGCGGCGGCGCGGCTGCTGCCTGCCGAAGTCGTCGGACACTTCCGTCACCTGCCGGGGGTCGGGGTCGTGGGGAGCGGGACGTCCGAGGGGAGGGTCTCGGGAACCTGTTCGACGGTCTCGGGGGTCTGTACGACGTCCTCGGCCGGGGTGGGGCTGGCCGTCGGCGTCGGGACGGCCGTGCCGTCGAACGCCTCGGGCGCGAGGACGAGCGGCATGCGGTAGGACAGCGGTTCGGCGGCCCCGGCGGGGGACGGGACGCCCTTGACGGTGCCGTCGGGGTCGAGGAAGGCCGGGTCGCCGCCGGGCACCATGCCGAGTTCACGGGCGCGCCGCACCAGGGCGTCGGGCGCGGAGTAGGCGTCGATGTCCCGTTGCAGGGCCTGCTGCTCGTCGGTGAGGCCCTTGGTGTCCTTCTGGAGGTCGGCCAGCTTGAACGACCCCTCGCTCACCGCGGAGTTCAGCACCAGCAGCCCGATGAGACCGCCGCCGAGCAGGAGGACCACGAGGAGCACGAAGGGGGTGCGGGCCGCCTGTCCGGGGCTCGCCGTGCCGGGGAGGAGACGCGCGAGTCGGGCCGCCCTCCCCCTCAGTTCGGGTTTCCTGCTCACGCACCCTCCAGCGAGTCCGGTTTCCCCACCCACGGACGCGGCTCACGCGCCTCACGCATCATTCGATGGACTCCCTGATTCGCTCGGCGCCTCTGCAACGCGCCGGTGCGGCCCGCCGGTTCTCGGCGATCTCTTCCTCGGTGGGAAGTTCGGCACCGCGCGTGAGCAGCTTGAGCCGCGGCTGGTACTGCTCGGGGACGACGGGCAGTCCGGGCGGGGCGGTGCTGGCGGCGCCGGCCGCGAAGACCTGCTTGACCAGCCGGTCCTCCAGCGAGTGGTACGACAGCACGACGATCCGGCCGCCCACCGCGAGTGCCCCGACCGCGGCCGGGATCGCCCGCTCCAGGACGGAGAGTTCGCCGTTGACCTCGATGCGCAGCGCCTGGAAGGTGCGCTTGGCGGGGTTGCCGCCGGTGCGCTTGGCGGCCTGCGGCAGGGAGTCCCGGATCAGCTCGACGAGCCGCGCGCTGTTGGCGAACGGCTCCTTCTCGCGCTCGCGCACGATCGCGGACACGATCCGCTTGGCCTGCTTCTCCTCGCCGTAGGCCCGCAGGATCCGGACGAGTTCGCCCGCCGGGTAGGTGTTGAGGACCTCGGCCGCGCTCATGCCGGTCGTCTGGTCCATGCGCATGTCGAGCGGGGCGTCCTGGGCGTAGGCGAAGCCGCGGTCGGCCTCGTCGAGCTGCATGGAGGAGACGCCGAGGTCGAAGAGGACGCCCTGCACGCGCGCGATGCCGAGCCTGTCGAGGACGTCCGGGAGCTCGTCGTAGACGGCGTGGACGAGGGTGGCGCGCTCGCCGAAGGACGCGAGCCGCTCCCCGGACAGGCGCAGGGCCTCCTTGTCGCGGTCGAGGGCGACGAGCCGGACCTCCGGGAACCGCTGGAGCAGGGCCTCGCTGTGGCCGCCGAGACCGAGCGTGCAGTCGACGACCACCGATCCGGGCCGCTCGAGCGCGGGGGCCAACAGGTCCAGGCACCGCTGGAGCATCACCGGGACGTGTCGACTCTGGCTCAAGGGGCCCTCTCAGGTCCGGCGCGGGCCGTACGCACCGCCGGGTCCCCGCCCTCCCCCAGCAGGCTGGTGGACCCCAGTGAAGGGGAGGCCTGCCGGCGCCGGAAGCGTCAGCCGACCGGGAGCGGGAGGAGGCCGAGCCGTACGTACGCGCCGCGCACGTGGGGAGACCGTCCGGGCGTGAGCCGGGGCCTCCGGGAAATGTCAGCAGGGAAGCCTCGCCTCCCGCTTCGCGTCACTTTAGTCCACGGTGTCTCGCGGTCAATCAACCGGCCTGCGCGTCGCGCGGCGGCGCGAGGCCGACGCTCGAAAAGGACCGAAAACACCCGTTCGGGCGCACCCGGTCCTCTTGTGGGGTACCTCACACACAGGACGTGATGACGCTCTTTTTCCCATCTCACGGCAGGACCGCGGCGGCGGTGACCAGTAACGTCATGGTTATGACGACTTCCGCATCCGTTCCCACCGAAGGCGCCATATCCCGCGACGGCGGTGTCACCGACCGCCTGGTCAACGCCAACCAGCGGTACGCCGCCGCGTTCACCGACCCCGGGATGGACGCCCGCCCGGTCCTGCACGTCGCCGTCGTGGCCTGCATGGACGCCCGTCTCGACCTGCACGCCGCGCTCGGTCTCGAGCTCGGCGACTGCCACACCATCCGCAACGCGGGCGGTGTGGTCACCGACGACGTGATCCGCTCCCTCACCATCAGCCAGCGCAAGCTCGGCACCCGCAGCATCGTCCTCATCCACCACACGGGCTGCGGCCTGGAGGCGATCACCGAGGACTTCCGCACCGAACTGGAGATGGAGGTCGGCCAGCGCCCCGCGTGGGCCGTGGAGGCCTTCCGCGACGTCGACCAGGACGTACGGCAGTCCATGCAGCGGGTGCGCACCTCTCCCTTCCTGCTGCACACCGACGACGTCCGCGGGTTCGTGTTCGACGTGAAGACGGGCCTGCTGCGCGAGGTCGACCCGGCGTAAGGATCCGCCGCAGCTGTCGTTTCGCTGTTGATTTCGGTGCTCGGGGTACCCAAAACACCCCAGGCCGGACATAGTGCAGCCAGTTGTCCACAGTCGAGTGACACGAATCGGTAACGGCAGCAAGAATGCGGGTGGGGCGTCACGCGGAACTTTTCACGCGTGGTGTCCGTGATTCGGGGTGGGCCGGTTACGCATCACAGAGCGTCGGCCCGGAAAGTTTCGGGCCGAGGAGGGCCGGGTGACCACCTATGACGATCGAGCGAGCCTCACTGATCTGACCGCCGTTGTGGAGCGGGTACGCAGTTCGGTGGAGGGCGTGATCGAGGGGAAGCCCGAGGTCGTCCGGCTTTCGCTGACCGTGCTGCTCGCCGAGGGACATCTTCTGATCGAGGATGTCCCCGGCGTCGGCAAGACCATGCTGGCCAAGGCGCTGGCGCGGTCCATCGACTGCTCGGTGCGCCGCATCCAGTTCACACCCGACCTGCTGCCCTCGGACATCACGGGCGTGTCCATCTGGGACCAGCAGCGCAGGGACTTCGAGTTCAAGCCGGGTGCGATCTTCGCCCAGATCGTGATCGGCGACGAGATCAACCGTGCCTCGCCGAAGACCCAGTCCGCGCTCCTGGAGTCGATGGAGGAGCGCCAGGTCACCATCGACGGGCAGACCTACGAGCTACCCAGCCCGTTCATGGTGGTCGCCACGCAGAACCCGGTCGAGATGGAGGGCACCTACCCGCTGCCCGAGGCCCAGCGCGACCGTTTCATGGTCCGGGTCTCGGTGGGCTACCCGAGCGCTGAGGCCGAGCTCCAGATGCTCGACGTCCACGGCGGGGTGAGCCCTCTGGAGGACCTCCAGCCGGTGGCCCACGCGCACGACATCGTGAAGCTCATCGAGGCCGTCCGCGGCGTCCACGTCGCCGAGACGGTCCGGCGGTACGCCGTCGACCTGGTCGCCGCCACGCGCACCCACCCCGACCTCAGACTCGGGGCCTCCCCGCGCGCGACCCTGCACCTGCTGCGCGCCGCCAAGGCCTCCGCCGCCCTCAGCGGCCGCGAGTTCGCCCTGCCGGACGACATCCAGGCGCTCGCCGTGGCCGTCCTCGCCCACCGTCTGCTGCCCACCGCCCAGGCGCAGCTCAACCGCCGCACCGCGGAACAGGTCGTGCAGGAGATCCTCCAGCGCACCCCGGTCCCCGCCGCCCCCCAGCAGGGCGGCCTCGGGATCGGCCGCACCGCGCCCGCGTATCCGCAGCAGCCGCCGCGGAGCCTGTGATGTCCGGCGGGGTGCCCTCGGCCGGCGGCCCCGAGGCCGACCGGGGCGACAAGGGCGGGATCCGCACGGCACTGGCCGGTCTGACCACCAGGGGCCGCTCCTTCTTCGCCGCGGGCATCGCCGCGGCCGTCTGCGCCTACGTCCTCGGCCAGTCCGACCTGCTGCGCGTCGGCCTGCTGCTGGCCGCGCTGCCCCTGGTGTGCGCCACCGTCCTCTACCGCACCCGCTACCGGGTCGCGGGCAGCCGCAGGCTCTCCCCCGCGCGCGTGCCCGCCGGCAGCGAGGCCCGGGTCCACCTGCGGATGGACAACGTCTCCCGTCTGCCCACCGGCCTGCTGATGCTCCAGGACCGGGTCCCCTACGTCCTCGGCCCGCGCCCCCGCTTCGTGCTCGACCGCGTGGAGCCGGGCGGCCGCCGCGAGGTCTCCTACCGGGTCCGCTCCGACCTGCGCGGCCGCTACCCCCTGGGCCCCCTCCAGCTCCGCCTGACCGACCCGTTCGGCATGTGCGAGCTGACCCGCTCCTTCTCGACGTACGACACCCTCACCGTGATCCCGCGCGTGGAGGCGCTGCCCCCGGTGCGGCTCAGCGGCGAGGCCAAGGGCTACGGCGAGGGACGCCAGCGCTCGCTGGCCCTGGCCGGCGAGGACGACGTCATCCCGCGCGGCTACCGCTACGGCGACGACCTGCGCCGGGTCCACTGGCGCTCCACCGCCCGCTACGGCGAGCTGATGGTCCGTCGCGAGGAGCAGCCCCAGCGCGCCCGCTGCACGGTGCTGCTGGACACCCGGGGCCTCGCCTTCGCGGGCGCGGGCCCGGACTCGGCCTTCGAGTGGGCTGTCTCGGGCGCCGCCTCCGTCCTGGTCCACATGCTCGAACGGGGCTTCTCCGTAAGGCTGTTGACGGACACCGGCAACTCCGTGCCCGGCGAGGGCGCCGACGGCTTCGCGGGGGCGAGCCAGGGTACGGCGGACGCGGCCGGGCTGATGATGGACACCCTCGCGGTGATCGACCACTCCGACGGCACGGGCCTGTCGCGCGCCTACGACGTGCTGCGCCGCGGGAACGAGGGACTGCTGGTGGCCTTCTTCGGCGACCTCGACGAGGAGCAGGCCACGGTGGTCGCCAAGATGCGCCGGCGCAGCGGGGGCGCGCTCGCGTTCGTCCTCGACAGCGAGCTCTGGGTACGGGAACCCACCGACGTGCCCGGCGCGCTGGAGGAGCGCGAGGAACGCCTGCGGATGCTGCGCGAGGCGGGCTGGACGGCACTGGGCGTGCCGCGGGGCGCCTCGCTGGAGGCGCTGTGGCGCCTCGCGGACCGCGAGCGCACGGGCGTCGGTACCGCCGGGGAGGCATCGTGATGAGCGGCCGGGGACGACTGGCGCTGTGCGCGTGGGCGGCCACGCTGATGGCCGCGTGCGCCCTGCTGCCGCTGGTGGAGCCGGTCACCTGGATCGTGCAGGCCGCCTTCCTGCTCGGGGTGCAGACGGTGGTGGGTGCGGCGACCCGGCGGATCCCGCTGGCCCGTCCGCTGACGGTGGCGGTCCAGGCGCTCGTCACGCTGATGATGCTGACCCTGATCTTCGCCCGCGACCAGGCCTTCCTGGGGCTGGTCCCCGGCCCGGACGCCTTCGTGCACTTCGGGGACCTGCTCCGGCAGGGCGGCGACGACATCGCGCGGTACGCGATCCCGGCGCCCCTGGCTTCCGAGGGCATCAAGCTGATGGTCTTCGGCGGTGTCCTGATCGTCGGACTCGTCGTGGACACCCTCGCGGTGACCTTCCGCAGCGCGGCCCCGGCGGGTCTGCCGCTGCTCGCTCTGTACTCCGTCGCGGCGGGGCTGTCGGAGGGCCACGGCGACTGGTTCTGGTTCCTGGTCGCGGCGATCGGCTATCTGATGCTGCTCCTGGCCGAGGGACGCGACCGGCTCTCGCAGTGGGGCCGGGTCTTCGGCGGGGCGCCGCGTTCCCCGGGCGCCGACTCCGGCCCGGTGGCGCCGGTGCGCACCGGCCGCCGGATCGGGGTGGCGAGCCTCGGCATCGCCCTCGTGGTGTCGGCCACCCTGCCCTCGATGAACGGCGGCCTCCTGGACGCCACCGGGGCGGGCGTGGGCGCCGGCAACGGCAGCGGGGGCACGATCTCCGCGGTGAACCCGCTGCTCTCGCTGCGCGACAGCCTGAACGTCGACGAGGACCGCCAGGTCCTGTCCGTGCGCACGCAGAGCAACGACACCGCCGACCTGTACCTGCGGATCGTCTCCCTGGACGACTTCGACGGCCGGACCTGGAAGCCGTCCAAGCGGTCCATCGGCGCCGTGCCGAAGGACTTCCCCACTCCGATCGGCCTCGGCCCCGACGTCCGGCGCACCGAGGTGGAGACGACCATCTCGGCGGCGAACTGGTACGAGCAGAGCTATCTGCCCATGCCGTACCCGCCCAGTGGCGTCCAGGTCCGCGGCAACTGGCGCTACGAGCCCGAGGGCATGGCGCTCGTCGGCGACCACGGGCAGAACACGCGCGGGCTGACGTACGACGTCAAGAGCCTGGACGTGGAGCCGACGGCCGAGCAGCTCGCCGCGGCACCGGCCGCGCCCCCGGCCATCGAGCGCGAGTACACCGACCTGCCCGACTCGCTGCCGGCGGTGGTGGCCAAGACCGCCCGTGAGGTCACCGCGGGCGCGCAGAACCCCTACGAGCAGGCGGTCGACCTCCAGGACTACTTCGCGATCAACGGCGGCTTCGAGTACGACACCCAGGTGGAGGTCGGCGACGGGCCCAACGCCATCGCCAACTTCCTCCGGGACAAGCAGGGCTTCTGCGTCCACTTCTCCTTCGCCATGGCGGCGATGGCCCGCTCCCTGGGGATTCCGGCCCGGGTCGCGGTGGGCTTCGCGCCGGGCACCCCGCAGGCGGACGGCTCGGTGTCGGTGGGGCTCAAGGACGCCCACGCCTGGCCCGAGCTGTACTTCGAGGGGGTGGGATGGACCCGCTTCGAGCCCACCCCGACCCGGGGCACGGTGCCCTCGTACACCATCCCGGACGCCGGCGGCAGTGTGGACCCCGGTGTGGCACGGCCCTCCGCGGGGACGTCCACGGCGCCGTCCGCCTCGCCTTCCGCGAGCGAGAGCTGCGCGCCGCAGTTGCGGAAGCTGGAGGCGTGCGACAGCGCCTCCCCGGCGGCCGCGGCGGCCAAGGGCGGCGGTGGCCCCTGGTGGGCCGTACAAGGCCCCTGGTGGTATCTGAAGCTGTTGTTCTGGCTGCTCGTCGGGGTGGCCGTGCTCTCGGTCCCGCTGGCGCCGATGCTGTGGCGGCTGCGGACCCGTTCGGTACGTCTGGGCGGGCACGGCCGCAGTGACGCGGACGCCGCCGCGCACACCCTGGCGGTCTGGCAGGAGCTGACCGACACGGCGTGGGACTTCGGGATCCCGCCGGAGGACTCGCAGACCCCGCGCAAGGCGGCCGCGCGGATCGTACGGCTCGGGCACCTCGATCCGGCGGTCGCGGCCTCGGTGCACCGGGTGGCGGACGCCGTGGAGCAGGTGCTCTACGCGCCGCGGCCCCGGCTGACGGCCGGCCTCGTGCAGGACGTCCACCGGGTGATCGGCGGGCTGCGCGGTTCGGTCAGCCGGACCACGCGGGTGCGTGCGCTGATCGCCCCGCGTTCCACCGCGAGGACGATGTGGGCGGTCTCGGAGTGGTGGGCGGGGGTCAGGACCCGCGTGGCGGCGGCCCGGCCGACGCTGCGCAAGCCGTCCGGTCAGGAAGGCTGAAAGGCGCCGCCCCGGCAAGCGGCGGCGGCTCGAGGACATACGTGAGGGGGTGAGCACCCAGTCGGGTGCTCACCCCCTCAGAACGTCTGTAGGAGCTGCGCTGCTACTGGCCGCCCTGCTCGTCGCGGCGCTTCTGCCAGCGCTGCTCGATCCGGTCCATCATCGAGCGCTTCTGGCGTCCCTGGCGACGGGCGTGCGGGGCGCCCGCGGCGGGCTGCTCGCCCGGCTTGGGGGCCTTGCGCCAACCGGTCACGGCGAGCACCGCGCACCCCAGCATGACGAGGAAGCCCACCACGCTGAGCCACACCTGCTTGGCGACCATACCGGCCATGAGGAGCGCGATACCCACGAGGAAGCCGGCGACCGCCTGGTAGACCCGCCGCCGGGTGTACGTACGCAGCCCGCTTCCCTCGAGCGCCGACGCGAACTTGGGATCTTCGGCGTACAGCGCTCGCTCCATCTGCTCGAGCATGCGCTGCTCGTGCTCCGAGAGCGGCACGGAGTCCTCCTCATCGTGCAGTCGCCGGGGCGACTCGGGGGGTCCCTTCAGGATAGGCAGGGAATCGCCCCCGTGAAACCCGCCCCTCTGCGCCAATTGGCCAACCGGATTCCGCCATGAACGCTCCGGCTGCTGAATCTTGTCATTCCCCAGCGGCCGTCCCGTCATGCCGGGCGGTCTCCCTCGATCATACGGCGCTGAGGGCGCGATCGGGGGGGCTGTGGCGTACTCCATGTGCCGTCAAGTACCTGATCAGCACTCCGGCGCAGGAGGCGGCTCAGGCCCCTGCGGTCTCTCGTGTCTTACCCAGCACATGGAGCTGCGTGGCCACGGAGTGGAAGGCGGCCAGCTCGGCCGCCGCCTCCTCCAGCTTCAGCAGGGCCTCCAGGGCGCCGGGCTCGGTGTCCACGAGCACGCCGGGCACGAGGTCGGCGAAGACCCGTACGCCGTGCACGGCGCCCACGGTGAGACCCGCGCCCTCGACGAGCGCGGTGAGCTGGTCGGCGGTGAAGCGGCGCGGGACGGGGTCGCCGTCGCCCCAGCGGCCGTTCGGGTCGTCGAGGGCCTGCCGGGCCTCCTTGAAGTGGCCGGCGAGGGCCCGCGCGAGCACGGCACCGCCGAGACCGGCGGCGAGCAGGCTGAGGACGCCCTCGGGGCGCAGGGCGGCCACCACGTTGCGCATGCCCTCGGCCGGGTCGTCGACGTACTCCAGGACGCCGTGGCACAGCACCACGTCGTAGGCGCCGCGCTCTGCCACCTCGAAGAGGCCGTGGGCGTCTCCCTGGACGCCCCGCACCCGGTCGGCGACTCCGGCCTCGGCGGCACGGCGCTCCAGGGCGAACAGCGCGTTGGGGCTGGGGTCGACGACGGTGACCTGGTGGCCGAGGCGGGCGACGGGCACCGCGAAGTTGCCGCTGCCGCCTCCGGTGTCGAGGACGTCCAGCGCCTGGCGTCCCGTGGCCTTGACCCGGCGGTCGAGGGCGTCCTGGAGGACCTCCCAGACCACGGCGGTACGGAGGGAGGCGCGGGGTCGCAGCGGGTCCGACACGACAGTTGACTCCTCGGCGCGGCACCGCCTGTTGCACGGCGGAGCGATCGGGGCGCGTCCCCGGCCCGGGGGGCGTGGACGGGGAAGCTTCAGGCGCTCCCCACCCTATTGCCTCCGAGGCCACGGCCGGTCATCGCGGTGCGCCGGCCACGGGCGGGGTCCTGGAGCGAGGCGGCTGAGGCGGGCCCGGGGCGGCGCCGCCTGCGTGCGGCCGGGGCGGGCCGGGGCGACGAGACGCCGTCGCCTGGCAGAACCGCCCTTGCACGGACGGGCCGCCGTGTTCCCTGCCGAGGCGCCTACGCCCGTTTCAGGGCCCCTCGCGCGAACCGGTCCCCGTGCCTCTTCGGTCGGGCACCTTCGCCCGTCCGGGCCGGCCCTAGTGTCCCCTCCGTCGAGCCCCCTCCGTCGCGGCATCTTCCCCCTCGCCGGACCGCCCTGCGCGGCCCGCTCCCCTTGCCCTCTGCCGAGGGAGCCCGTGCCGAACCGTCGCCCTCCGCGGACCGGCCTGCGCACTCCCCTGCGGGTCGGTGCCCGAGCCGTCGCGGCGGCCCGGTACCGGGTGCGGATCACCCCGTCCGTCGGGCCGCTCAGCCCGCGTCCGGGAAGTCACGGCCGCGGTCGGCGCGGCCGTCGTCCTCCGGCTGGTCCGCGTCCTGGCGCGGCTGTGGCAGGACCGGCTGGAGCACCAGCATCCGCTCGACGAGGCGCAGGAACATCGCCACGTCGCGTATGAGGTCGTCCGCGTCCCGGCGGCTGGCCGCACCCTGGATGCCCGCCTCGGCCCGGGCGCGACGCCGGGCCCCGGAGGCGAACAGCGCGCTCCACTCGGTGAGCTCGGGCGCGATCTCGGGGAGCACTTCCCAGGCGCTCCGGATCTTGGCGCGGCGTCGGGGCGTGGGCTCCGGGCGCCCCCGCGCGGCGAGCACGGCGGCCGCGGTGCGCAGGGCCGCGAGGTGGGCGGTGGCATAGCGCTCGTTCGGCGTCTCCAGCGCCGAGGCCTCGTCCAGGCCGGCGCGGGCCTGGGCGAGCAGGTCGAGGGCGGCGGGCGGGGCCGTCGCCCGGCGCAGCACGGGGTGCACGTCGCTCGCCGGGCCGGTCAGTGAGGGGGCAGGGCCGGTGGCGCGGCGCCGACGGGCGGCGGCTGCGTGGTAGCTGGCCATGACGAACCTCCTGTCGTCTGGTTGACGGCAGCTCCCGCTACGGAGTGCCGTATGTGCCCATCGTGAGGTATGCCACTGACAATCCGTTCTGACCTGGGCTTTTGCTTCGATCGAAGGTTCGGGTTACTTTTTGCACTGACCAGTCAGTTCAAAAAGTTCGCGATTCAAGAAGATCAGGGGGTGGCCGTGGACGGAGTCGCTGTCACGGCCGAGGGGTTCGGCCTGAAGGGGCCTCGCGGCTGGGCGTTCCGCGGGATCGACCTCACCGCGGAGCCCGGCGCGTTGATCGCCGTGACGGGACCCTCGGGGTCCGGTCGTACGAGCCTGCTGCTCGCGCTGACCGGGCGGATGAAGGCCACCGAGGGGACGGCGACCGTGGGCGGGGCCCGACTGCCGAAGCAGCTCGCGGCGGTGCGCCGGTTCAGCGCACCGGCGCACGTCGCCGGGGTCACCGACCTCGACCCGGCCCTGACCGTCGGGGAGCACCTGCGCGAACGGGCGCTGTTGCAGAGCCGGTTCGGCGACTCGGTGCGCGCCCTGCTGCGGCCGCGCGAGGAGCGGGCGGCCGCGGCGAGGCTGCGGATCGACACCGCGCTGGCGGCCGCCGGGCTCGACCGGGAGGCGCTGCCCAAGGGGGCGCGGACCGCCGTACGCGATCTGGAACGCCTGGAAGCCCTGCGGCTGTCGATCGCCCTGGCGCTGATCGGCCGGCCCCGGCTGCTCGCCGTCGACGACCTCGACCTGAAGCTGTCGGACGCCGAACGCACCGAGGCCTGGGCGCTCCTCAGGTCCCTCGCCGCGGCCGGGACCACGGTCGTGGCGGTGTGCAGCGAGGCCCCGGAGGACGCCGTGACCGTGTCCACGCGGCCGGAGGCCGGGACGGACGAGACCAGTGAGGAGACGACCGATGCGTTCGCCGAGACTGGCCGCGCTTGAGCTGCGCCGCTTCGGCAGGGGGAAACTGCCGCGCGCGGCCCTGGTGGCCCTGCTCGTGCTGCCCTTGCTGTACGGCGCCCTGTACCTGTGGTCCTTCTGGGACCCGTACGGCCGCCTGGACCGCATCCCCGTCGCCCTGGTGAACGACGACAAGGGCGCCACCGCCGACGGCAGGCAACTGCACGCGGGCGACGACCTCACCAAGGGGCTGCGCGAGAGCGACACCTTCGACTGGCACGAGGTCGACTCCGCCGAGGCGCGCGAGGGCGTCGAGGACGGCACCTACTACCTGTCGCTCACCATGCCGGCCGACTTCAGCCGGCGGATCGCCTCCAGCGCGGGCGACTCCCCCGAGACCGGCGCCCTCCAGGTCCGTACGAACGACTCCAACAACTACATCGTCGGGCAGATCTCCCGGACGGTCTTCGCCGAGGTGCGCCAGGCCGCGTCCACCAAGGCGTCGCGGTCCTTCCTGGACCGGATCTTCATCTCCTTCTCCGACATCCACGGCGCCACGGTCAAGGCCGCGAACGGGGCCGACGACCTGGAAGGCGGCATCGGCAAGGCCGAGAAGGGGTCCCAGGACCTCGCCGCGGGCCTGGAGCAGGCCCGCGCGGGCAGCGGCAGGCTCGCCGACGGGCTGGCGAAGCTCGACACCGGCTCCGGCGACCTCGCGGACGGCGCCCGGCAGGTCGCCGCCGGCACCCAGAGCCTCGCCGACAAGGTCAACGGGGTCGCGGACAAGGCGCGCCCCTTCCTGGCGGAGAACGAGAAGACCATCGGCGACACCGCGCGGCTCGTCGCCGACTCGGCCGGGGCCGTGCGCCACAACCTCGACACCCTGGTGAGGACCGCCCCGGCCGCCGCCGAAGGAGCACACCGGGCCTCCGAGGCGCTGAACGCCGTCTACCGGACCCGCTGCACGGACCCGGTGCTGCCGGACCCGGCCTGCGCCGACCTGAAGAAGGCCCGGCAGGCGGCCGCCGACGTGGCCAGGGTCGCCGACGACGTCAACGTCCTGGTCGCCGACCAGGACGGCGACCTCAAGAAGCTCGACGGCCGGCTCTCCACCCTCCAGCGGCAGGCGCGGGCCCTCGCCGACCGGGCGCCCCGCCTCTCCGAGGACCTCGACGAGGCCGTGGCGAAGATCAACGAGCTGAACCAGGGCGCCGCCGAGGTCGCCGCGGGCGCCAGGACGCTGCACTCCGGCCTCGGCACCGCGAGGACCGGCGCACAGGACCTGGACGAGGGCGTCGGCAGGCTCAAGACCGGCGCCGACACCCTCAGCGGCGGCATGTACAAGCTCGCCGACGGCTCCGGGAAGCTCTCCGACGGTCTGCACGACGGCGCCTCGCGGATCCCCGACTACGACAAGAAGGACCGCGACCGGCGCACCGACGTGATGTCCGACCCGGTTCAACTGGTCTCCAGGGACCTCCACAAGGCACCGAACTACGGCACCGGGTTCGCCCCGTACTTCATCCCGCTGTCCCTGTGGGTCGGCGCGATGGTGGCGTACATGCTCATCACTCCGATGAACCGTCGTGCCCTCGCCGCCGGTGCCGCGCCCTGGCGGATCGCGCTTGCGGGCTGGCTGCCCGTGGTGGCGATCGGGGTGCTCCAGGTCGTGTCCCTGATGTCGGTGCTGCACTGGGCGATCGGCCTCCAGATGGTGCGGGCGGCCGGGACCGTGGGCTTCCTGTTCCTGGTGACGGCCTGCTTCGCGGCGATCGTCCAGTGGCTGAACGCGCGCTTCGGGGCGGCGGGCCGGATCCTCGTCCTCGCCCTCCTGATGCTCCAGCTCACGTCCGCGGGCGGCACCTACCCCGTCCAGACCAGCCCGGGCTTCTTCAACGCGCTCCACCCCTTCCTGCCGATGAGCTACGTCGTCGAGGCCCTGCGCAGGCTCATCACGGGCGGTGGTCTCACTCCGGTGTGGCACGCGTGCGTGGTGCTCCTCGCCTTCACCGCGGGCGCCCTCGCGCTGACCGCCCTCTCGGCCCGCCGGCGGCAGGTGTGGACGCTCGACCGGCTGCACCCGGAGCTGACCCTGTGAGCCCTTCCGCCACCTCAGGGACCGTCTCGCCTGTGAGAATCAGGACCATGGAAAGCAGCAGCGCCACGGCGGGCGTCAGCACACGCCGCGAGGCCACCCGGCAGAAGCTCTACGAGGCGGCCGTCACGCTCATCGCCGAGCAGGGCTTCTCCGCCACCACGGTCGACGAGATCGCCGAGCGCGCGGGCGTCGCGAAGGGCACGGTCTACTACAACTTCGCGAGCAAGTCCGTCCTCTTCGAGGAGCTGCTGCGGCACGGCGTGGGTCTGCTCACCGCCTCACTGAGGGAGGCGGCGGAAGCGACGGCCCGCGCGGGCGGCGGCAAGGTGGACGCCCTGGACGCGATGATCCGCGCGGGTCTCGTCTTCATCGACCGCTACCCGGCGTTCACCCAGCTCTACGTGGCCGAGCTGTGGCGCACCAACAGGGCCTGGCAGTCCACGCTCATGGTGGTCCGTCAGCAAGCCGTGGCGGTCGTGGAGGACGTGCTGCGCGAAGGCGTCGAGAACGGCGAGTTCAGCGACGAGATCGACGTCCCGCTGACCGCCGCCGCCCTGGTCGGCATGGTCCTGGTGGCCGCCCTGGACTGGCAGTCCTTCCAGCCCGAGCGCTCCCTGGACGACGTGCACGCGGCGCTGTCGCGGCTGTTGCAGGGGCGGGTGAGCGGGCGCAGGGGCTGACCCGGCCGACACGCGAAAGCGCCGGTCCGTTGTGGCCGCGTCCCCCGCGGGCCACCGCGAACCGGCGCCTTCTCCCCCGTACCCCCCGTGTGTTCCCCCGTCCCCCCGTTGGGCCCCCGTCCGGTCGTTCCCCCGCTTTCCGGGTTCCCCCGTGCCTCGCTCCCGCCGACCTCGGCCGGCGGAAGGAGCGGGTCCGGGGCGGCTCCGTTCCGGCGCCCCGTGTCGCCGGTGCCGGAACCGTTCCCCTTCGCCGTGCCTCCACTCTCTCGTTCACGCAGGTCGGGGCCCATCCGCGCGCGTACTCATCTCGGCCCCTAGGTACGGATACTCAGGCTTGCGCGCTCATCCCCAGGACGGCCTGTGGCGGACTGGTTACGATCGCGTCCGTGTCCGTACTCCCCTTGGTGTTCACCAGCGGCTGGGCCAGCGGCGTCAACGCGTACGCGGTGGTGCTGCTGCTCGGCGTGTTCGGCGCGACGGGGCTGAGCGACGACGTCCCCGAGACCCTCCAGCGCCCCGAGGTCCTCGTCGTGGCCGGCGTGCTGTTCCTGTGCGAGGCGGTGGCCGACAAGATCCCGTACGTCGACTCGGCGTGGGACTCCGTGCACACCGTGGTCCGCCCGGTCGCCGGCGCCTGGGTCGGGGCGCTGCTCGCGGGGCAGAGCGGTTCGCTCGACGACGTGGTCGCGGGCCTGGTGGGCGGCTCGACGGCGCTGGCGAGCCACGCCGTCAAGGCGGGCACGAGGATGGCCGTCAACACCTCACCGGAGCCCTTCAGCAACATCGTCGTGAGCCTGGCGGAGGACCTCGGCGTGGCCGGCATCGTCACGTTCGCGGTGTTCCACCCGGAAGCGGCGGCGATCATCGCGGGCACCCTGCTGGTGGCGGGCCTGGTGGTGCTGTTCTTCCTGATCTCCCGGATCCGCAGGTTCCGCAGACGCAGGGCCCAGCGCCGCGAGGAGAAACGCCTGGCGGCACGGGAACCCACCTGAGGGATGCGGGGAACTGCGCGACGTGCCACCGCGGACCCGCACCCGGCAGTCCACGGCCACCGCCGTGGTGAGACCCGCCCGGACCGAGCTGTCAGTGGCGGCCGATAAAGTCGCAGGCATGGCACGGATTGCGGTGATCGGCGCCGGGATGGGCGCGATGGCGGCCGCTGCCCGGCTGGCCGTCGCGGGCCACCGGGTGGCGGTGTACGAGCGTACGGAGACGTACGGCGGTGCGGTGCGCCGCTTCGAGCGGGACGGGTTCGCCTTCGACACCGGGCCGGGGCTGCTCACGCTTCCCGCGGTCTACCGCGATCTGTTCGTCAAGACCGGCAAGGAGCCGCTGGAGTCGGTCGTCGAGCTGGCCCAGGTCGACCCGTCGTCACGGCACGTGTTCACGGACGGCACCGAGGTGTCCCTGCCGAACGCCTCCCGCGCGGGAGTGGTGGCCGCGCTCGACGAGGCCCTCGGCACGGGCGCGGGCGCCCGCTGGGGCGACTTCCTCGTCCGGGCCCGCGAGGCCTGGGACCGCACCCGCAGACCGCTCCTGGAGGAGCCCCTGTGGCCCAACTGGGAGGTGCTGATGCGCGAGCCCTACCCGGCGGTGCCGCACAAGCGGCTGCTGCGCACCCGGCGGGCCTGCACCCTGGCCGAGATCGGCGCCTGGGAGCTGCGGGACCCCCGCCTCGCGGACCTGCTGTACGGCCACGCGCTCGCGTACGGCGTCGACCCCGGCACCGCCCCGGCGAGCGCGGCCGTCCTGCCGTACATGGAGCACGCCTTCGGGACCTGGTACGTCCGGGGCGGCGTACGGGAGTTGGCGCGGGCGGTGTACGAGCGGTGCGTCCGGCGCAAGGTCGAGTTCCACTTCGGCGCCGAGGTGACGGGCGTTCTGGAGAAGGACGGCCGGGCGGCGGGACTTGAGCTGTCCGGCGGGACGGTGGTGGAGGCGGACACCGTCGTCGGCACCGGCCCCTGGCGGCTGCGCGCACTCGTACCTGGGCGTGAGCTCCACGGCCCGAAGGACGTCCCTGTCGACGCCGAGGACCTGCACCCGGGCCGGGTCGTGGTGTGCCTCGCCCTGCGCGGCGCGCGCGAGCCGGACGCCGTGCACCGCACAGTGGTGTACGGCTCGGATCCGGAGGGCGAGTTGGACCTGTTCGGGCACGGGGGGACGCCCGAGCCGACGGTCCGGGTCGACCGGCCGGACGACCCCGCCCTGCGGCCCGACGCGGACCACGAGTCCGTGGTACTGACGGCGACCGTGCCCTGCGGACGGGGACACGACTGGGCCGCACCGGAGATCGCCGAGGCCTTCGCGGACCGGATGGTGGCCGCCGCCGAGCGGGCGGTACCGGGCCTGCGCGAGCGGATCCTGTGGCGCGAGGTGCGGACGCCGGTGCACACCGAGCGGGAGACCGGGGCCATGGGCGGAGCCGTCCCACCGCCCGCCCTGGCCGGCGGTGAAGGCACTCTGTACCCGTCCAACAGCACAGCGGTACCTGGGCTGTTCACGGCCGGGGGCTGGTCGCATCCCGGCGGCGGCCTCGCCCACGCGGGCATGTCGGGCGCGCTGGTGGCCGGACTGATCGTGGAGGGACCGGAGTTCCGCGGTTCCCAGTGAGGGAACCGCCCAGCGTCAGAAGCGGTACTGCTCGTCGTACCCGTGGCCCTGGTTCTGCTGCCCCTGGCCGCCGTTCTCCTGGTAGTACTGCTGCTCCTGCGGGAGTTCGCCGCCGTAGGTCTCGTCGGTGCGCTGCTGCGGCACCCACACCCCGCCGGCCGGGGTCTCGCCGCCGTACGTCCCGCCGTACTGGTCGTAGCCCTGCTGGACGAACTGCTGCTGGCCTCCGTACGAGCCGTCGTACGACCCCGCGCCGTAGGTCTGGGTGCCGATGTACGGGTCGGAGTAGGCGGCGTACTGCTGCTGTCCGGCCGGGTCGTAGCCGTACTGCTGCTGGTCGTAGCCGGTGTAGCCGTCGTAGCCGTAGGTCTGGTCGGCGGCGGCCGTCGCGTACTGGTCCTGGGCCTGGCCCGCGGACGCGTAGGACGGGTCGGCGGCGTAGCCGGAGTCGTTGTAGACGCCGTACGAGCCGGTGTCGTCGGGCAGAGGCTGCGGCTCGTAGACCGCGGTCGTCTCGGCGGCGGTCGGAGCGCCGGAGCGCGTCGGCGTGAAGACGTCGTCGCGGTCGTAGTCGTCCTCGTGGCCGAAGCCGGCGGTGTCCGGCCGGACCCGGTCGTAGCCGGACTCGTCCCCGTAGGCCGCGTCACCCGCCTCCAGGCCGGAGACCTCCAGGGCGGGCTCCTCGCGGCCGCGTTCCCTGCGGCCCTTCTTGCCGCCGGTCAGACTGCCCAGAGCGGCAGGCGGGTTGACCGCCCAGCCCTGCTCGAAGCCACGGCGGAACGACAGGGTGACGTAGGTCTGGCCGACGGCGAAGGCGATCGCGCCCAGACCGATGACGATCACCGACGGGATCAGCACGCCGAGGACCACGCCGAGGAAGCCGACGAAGGCGAGCAGCCGCCAGCGCAGTCGCGCCTTGTACTGCAGCAGCACCTCGCCGAGCAGCCACAGCGCGACGAATCCGAACGCGATGTAGAGGACCGTCCAGCCCATGTACGCCCCTCTCCCAGTGACCGCTACGCAGTGTGTCGTATATCAGTGCGGCCGGTCTAGGCCTGCGGTGAATGGTGCAGACCCAGGTTTTCGTAGATTTCCAGCGTCGCCGTGGAGTTGTTGAGCGTGATGAAGTGCAGTCCGGGCACTCCCTCGGACAGCAGCCGTGCGCAGAACTCCGTGGCGAACTCGATTCCGATCGAGCGTACAGCGGCCGGATCGTCCTTTGCTGTGAGGATCCGCTCTTTCAGGACGGAGGGGATGTTCGCGTTGCTGAGCTGCGGGAGCCGCTCCAGCATCCGCACGCTGGTCACGGGCATGACCTCGGGGATGACGGGGGTCTCGCAGCCGGCCGCGTGGACTCGGTCACGCAGCCGCAGATAGGACTCCGGCTGGAAGAACATCTGGGTGATGGCGTAGTCGGCGCCGGCCCGGCACTTGTCGACGAAGTGCGCGACGTCGGTGTCCCAGTCGGCGGAGCGCGGGTGCATCTCCGGGAAGGCGGCGACACCGACACAGAAGTCGCCCGACTCCTTGATGAGCCGGACGAGTTCGGCGGCGTAGGTCAGGCCCTGCGGATGGGCCAGCCAGTCGCCCATGGGGTCGCCGGGCGGATCGCCGCGCACGGCCAGCATGTTGCGGATCCCCGCGTCGGCGTACTGGCCGATGATGTTGCGCAGTTCCGCGATGGAGTGGTTGACCGCGGTGAGGTGGGCGACCGGGGTCAGGGTGGTGTCCGCGACGATCTGCTGGGTCTCCTTGACGGTGCCCGCGCGGGTGGAACCGCCGGCGCCGTAGGTGACGGAGACGAAGTCCGGGGCGACCGCCTCGACCCTCCGGAGCGCGCTCCACAGGTTCCGCTCGCCCTTGGGGGTCTTGGGCGCCGAGAACTCGAAGGAGTACGTCGTCTTGCCCGCGGCGAGCATGTCCCGCACGGTGCGTGCGCGGTCAGTCCTGGTGGATGCGGTTCCTAGGGCCATACCGGCAGGTTAGCCAGGGGGCAGCGGTCACCCAACCAGATCAGGGAAATTTGCCCGGTTTGTCGACTTGTTGTCCACCCCTCGGACACCGGGCCGATCATGCGACCGGCCGGCGGCGGCCCGTCACCGCGTGTCACGCAGCCGCTTCGCGAACTCCGCGGCGGCCGCGCCCGGATCGTCCGCCTCGGTGATCGCCCGGACGACGACGACCCGGCGGGCGCCCGCCTCCAGGACCTCGTCGAGGTTGCCGAGGTCGATGCCGCCGATGGCGAACCAGGGGCGGTCGGTGCCGAGCGCGGCGGTGTGGCGGACCAGGTCGAGGCCGGGGGCGTGCCGGCCCGGCTTGGTGGGGGTCGGCCAGCAGGGGCCGGTGCAGAAGTAGTCCACGCCGTCCTGCACGGCGGCCGCGGACGCCTCCTCCTCGGCGTGGGTGGACCGGCCTATGAGGATGTCGTCGCCGAGGATCGCGCGGGCGGCGGGCACGGGCAGGTCCCCCTGACCCAGGTGCAGTACGTCGGCGGCGGCCGCGTGGGCGACGTCCGCCCGGTCGTTGACCGCGAGGAGCCTGCCGTGCCGGGCGCAGGCGTCGGCGAGGACCTGGAGGTGCTCCAGCTCCTCCGCCGCCTCCATGCCCTTGTCCCGCAACTGCACGATGTCGACACCGCCGGCCAGGACCGCGTCCAGGAACTCGGCGAGGTCGCCCTGGCGCCTGCGGGCGTCCGTGCACAGGTAGAGGCGGGCGTCGGCGAGCTGGGTGCGGGCGGTGTCGGGCATGCGTGAGTCTCCCCCGGGGTCGGTGGCGTACGGGCCGTGCCCGACCGTGGCCGCGGCCTGGGCGGTCACGGCCCGTACGCCGGTGTGGTTCGGATCAGACGGCGAGCGCCTGGGCCCGGCGCTTCACCTCCGTGCCGCGATTCTCGCTCAGGGCCTGCGCGGGGGTGCCGGGCAGGCTGTCGTCGGGCGTGAAGAGCCACTCCAGCATCTCTTCGTCGGTGAAGCCGTCGTCCCTCAGGAGCGTCAGGGTCCCGACCAGGCCCTTGACGACCTTCTGCTCGGCCCCGTCGATGAAGGCGGCGGGGACGTGCAGCGCGCGGTTCTCACCACGGCGTACGGCGATGAGCTGGCCCTCCTTGACCAGCTGCCGCACACGCGTCACCTCGACGTCGAGCATCTCTGCGATGTCGGGGAGGGTGAGCCAGGCGGGGACGAGAGCATCGATCTTTGCGTCAATCTCGGTCACGGGATTAAGCGTGCCATCCCGCACTGACAGTCGGAAGCCGGGGCGCCTCACCGGGGGAACGGGGCGTGGTCACCGGGCACGGAAGCCACGGAACCAGGCGGATCCGGCCGTCGGGGTCGGGTCGGCCCTCGCCGCCGGGAGCAGGCAGATCCCGGCCGGACCCCGCTCACCGGTCCAGTCGGGCCCTTGTGGACGAAACCAGACAGCTCCCGCCCCACAGGACTCGGAGCACGGGTCGCCGGAACCGGGTCAAACCCCCACCCCCCACCCACAGGCCCGGCGGCCGAATCCGGACGGGCCCCGGACCACAAGGCCTCCGGCCAAGCCCGGCAGGCGGCCCCGGTCATCCACCCGTCGGCCACGCCGCCACCCGCGCCCCCTCAGGACCCGGCAAAGACCGCCCCCCAGGACCACACGGTCCCGCCCCCACAACCAGTCCCAAGCCGGATGCGGCAGGCGGGTCCAGCCACCCGCCCGCAGCCCGCACAACCACCCACGTGCCCGAACCAGGGCAGCTCCCGGCCTGCCGGCGCCGGCAGGCGCAGGGCGGCGGCTCTCGGCGGAGCCCGTGGCCCGCGCCGCCCCCTTACGCCGTCGCTGCCTTCAGGGGCCTCGCCGGGTCCGCCAGCAGCTCCGGGTCCATCTCCGTGCCGGCCTCGATGAGGCGGCGGCCCTGGGCCAGGTCGCGGGGGCGGCCCACCGCCAGCAGGGCCACCAGGCGGTTCTCCCGCAGCCAGCAGACCGTCCAGGCCGGGCCGGACGGTTCGCCGCGCCACAGGGTGGTGTCGGCGGACGCGTGGTGGCCCGCGTACTGGACGAAGCGGCCGAACTGCTCGGACCAGAAGTACGGCACCGGGTCGTACACCGTGGGCGTCTCGCCGACGATGTCGGCGGCCACCGTGCGGGGGCCCTGGAGGGCGTTGTCCCAGTGGTGCACGAGCAGGCGCTCGCCGTACCTCCCCGAGGGGAAGGAGGCGCAGTCGCCGACGGCGTAGACGTCCGGAGCGGAGGTGCGCAGACGGTCGTCGGCGACGACCTCTCCGTGGGCGCCGAGCTCGATGCCCGAACCGGCCAGCCAGCCCGTGGCCGGCCGGGCGCCGATACCGACCACGACCGCGCCCGCGGCCACCCGGGAGCCGTCGTCCAGGACGACCGCGCCCGGCTCGACACGCTGCACGCGCGCGCGGGTGCGCAGCTCGGCGCCCGCGTCGGCGTACCAGGAGGTCATCGGCGCGGCCACCTCGGCGGGGAGCGCGCCCGCGAGGGGCCGGTCGGCGGCCTCCACGACCGTCACCGCGCAACCCGCCTCGCGCGCGGCGGTGGCGAACTCGGCGCCGATCCAGCCCGCCCCGACGACCACGATGTCGTGCTGCCGGGCGAGCACCGGGCGCAGTCGCTCGGCGTCGTCCAGGGTGCGCAGCACGTGCACGCCCGGCACACCCTCCGTGCCGGGCAGCCGGATCGGTTCGGCACCGGTGGCGAGGACCAGGACGTCATACGGGAAGGGCCCGGCCTCGGTGTCCAGTTCGTGCACCTCGGGGCGGACGCCCAGCACCTCGCGGCCGAGCAGCAGTTCGATGCCGAGAGCCTCGAAGTCGACGTCGAAGGCGGAGCCCTCGGCCTTGCCCAGCAGTACGGCCTTGGAGAGCGGCGGCCGGTCGTAGGGCTGATGGGGTTCCGCGCCGATCAAGGTGACGGTGCCCGTGAAGCCCTGTTCGCGCAGGGCGACCGCGGTCTGGACCCCCGCCATGCCCGCGCCGACCACGACCACCCGCCGTTGCGCCTGCGTCCGCTCGCTCATTTGATCACCATAGCCAGCTGACAATCAGTCAGTCAGGAGTCGTGCGCAGTGACCTGCTCCACAACGCTCGTCCCGCTGCCCGGCTGCGACTCCCACTCCCACGTCTCCTCCAGCCGCACCCGGCCGTCGGGGAGCTCCACCACCGTCGAGACGCAGTGCCCGGAGGAGGTCGTCCCGTCCTGCTTGAGCTGGACGTACCGGAAGTCGAGACGGTCCCCCGCGCGCGTGCCGACGAGATGCCCGCGGACGACGTCGCCGCCCGCGTACTCGGCCCAGATCTCCCCGTCCTTCTCGTGGTAGGCGAACCGGGTCCGCGTACCCACCTGGCCCGGGGCCTGATCGGCCACCGGGGCGAGGACGAGACCGTCGAGTGAGCGGGGCATGGTGGAAGGCTCCCTTACAGAGGCGCACGGGCACGGGCTAGGGTGGCCAACGTAGAGCACTCGCGGGAGCCCGGACGCACCGGGCTGAGAGGGAGGCTGGCGGCCTCCGACCGTACGAACCTGATCCGGGTCATGCCGGCGAAGGGAGGGGCTGGACGCCCATGTCCTCACGTACGTCAGACGTCCTCGTCATCGGGGGCGGCATCATCGGCCTGGTCACGGCCTGGCGGGCCGCGCAGCGCGGGTTCGCCACCGCCGTCGTGGACCCCGAACCGGGCGGCGGGGCCGCCCAGGTGGCCGCCGGGATGCTGGCCGCGGTCACCGAACTGCACTACGGCGAGCAGACCCTGCTGGGCCTGAACCTCGCCTCCGCCGCCCGGTATCCCGACTTCGCGGCCGAGCTCACCGAGCTGACCGGACACGACCTCGGTTACCGGCGGTGCGGCACGCTCGCCGTGGCTCTGGACGCCGACGACCGCGCCCACCTGCGCGAACTGCACGCCCTCCAGCGGCAGTCGGGGCTGGAGTCGGAGTGGCTGTCGGGCCGGGAGTGCCGGCGCCTGGAACCGATGCTCGCGCCAGGGGTGCGGGGCGGGCTGCGGGTGGACGGAGACCACCAGATCGATCCGCGCCGCCTCACGCGCGCGTTGCTGGCCGCGTGCGAGCGCGCCGGCGTGGTGTTCCACCGGGCATGGGCCCGGTCCCTCCAGGTGGTGCGGGACCGGGCGGCCGGGGCCGTCACGACCGACGGCGAGGAACTGGCGGCGGACCAGGTGGTGCTCGCCGCCGGAAGCCTCAGCGGCCGCCTGGAAGGGGTCCCCGAGGCCCTCCTGCCGCCCGTGCGGCCCGTGAAGGGGCAGGTGCTGCGCCTGACCGTGCCGCCGCGCCACGCGCCCTTCCTGAGCCGTACCGTGCGGGCGGTGGTGCGCGGCAGCCAGGTCTACCTGGTGCCGCGCGAGAGCGGTGAGCTGGTGATCGGCGCGACCAGCGAGGAGCTGGGCTGGGACACCACGGTGACCGCGGGCGGGGTGTACGAGCTGTTGCGGGACGCGCACGAACTCGTCCCCGGCATCACCGAACTGCCGCTGACGGAGACCCGCGCGGGACTGCGCCCGGGCTCCCCGGACAACGCCCCGCTGCTCGGCCCGACGGAGCTGCCCGGCCTCCTGCTGGCCACCGGGCACTACCGCAACGGCGTGCTGCTGACGCCGGTCACCGGGGACGCGCTGGCGCACGCGCTGACCACCGGTGAACTGCCGGAGGTGGCCCGCCCGTTCACCCCGAGGCGTTTCCTGGAGTCCGTGGAGCAGCCAGCATGAACATCTCCGTCAACGGGGAGCCGCGGGAGTTCGCTCCCGGCACGGCTCTCGACACCGTCGTACGCACGCTGACGCCGGCGCCCTCCGGGGTGGCCGCCGCGCTCAACGAGACCGTCGTCCCGCGCGCCGAGTGGCCCTCGACGTCCCTCGCCGAGGGAGACCGCGTGGAAGTCCTCACCGCCGTCCAAGGAGGCTGACCCATGGCCGACGATCCCTTCGTCATCGGCGGTACGCCCTTCTCGTCCCGGCTGATCATGGGCACGGGCGGGGCGCCCAGCCTGGACGTCCTGGAGCGGGCGCTGGTCGCCTCCGGCACCGAGCTGACGACGGTCGCGATGCGGCGCGTGAACCCCTCGGTGCACGGCTCGGTGCTGTCCGTGCTGGAGAGGCTCGGCATCCGGGTGCTCCCCAACACCGCGGGCTGCTTCACCGCCGGGGAGGCCGTCCTGACGGCCCGTCTCGCGCGCGAGGCGCTCGGCACCGACCTGGTCAAGCTGGAGGTCATCGCCGACGAGCGCACGCTTCTGCCGGACCCCGTCGAGCTGCTGGACGCGGCGGAGACGCTGGTGGACGACGGTTTCACCGTGCTGCCGTACACGAACGACGACCCGGTGCTGGCCCGGAAGCTGGAGGACGTGGGCTGCGCGGCGATCATGCCGCTGGGCTCACCGATCGGCTCGGGCCTCGGCATCCGCAACCCGCACAACTTCCAGCTGATCGTCGAGCACGCGCGCGTGCCGGTGATCCTGGACGCGGGGGCGGGCACGGCCTCGGACGCGGCCCTGGCGATGGAACTGGGCTGCGCGGGTGTGATGCTCGCCTCGGCGGTGACCCGGGCGCAGGAGCCGGAGCTGATGGCGCACGCGATGCGGCACGGGGTGGAGGCGGGGCGGCTGGCGTACCGGGCGGGGCGGATCCCGCGGCGGCATTTCGCCGAGGCGTCGTCCCCCGTGGAGGGCAGGGCCGTACTGGATCCGGAACGCCCAGCATTCTGAACACGCGTTCGACTTGGGACACGGGCAGGTGCGACCTCCGTCACAGGTCAGCTGCAGTACCGCCGCCAGATCCGCCGAACCGGAGGGACTGTCAGCCACGGCTCGTACACTCGCCTGCGTGGATACGACGCTTCAGGACCCGCTGGTCGGGCAGGTGCTCGACGACCGCTATCGCGTGGACGCGCGGATCGCGGTCGGCGGCATGGCCACGGTCTACCGGGCCCTGGACACCCGTCTGGACCGCGTGCTCGCACTCAAGGTGATGCACCCCGCGCTGGCGGCGGACGGCACCTTCGTCGAGCGGTTCATCCGGGAGGCCAAGTCCGTCGCCCGGCTCGCCCACCCCAACGTCGTGCAGGTCTTCGACCAGGGCACCGACGGGTCGTACGTGTACCTCGCCATGGAGTACGTCGCCGGCTGCACCCTGCGCGACGTGCTGCGCGAGCGCGGGGCGCTCCAGCCGCGCGCCGCCCTGGACATCCTGGAGCCGGTGCTCGCCGCGCTCGGCGCCGCGCACCGTGCCGGCTTCGTGCACCGCGACATGAAGCCGGAGAACGTCCTGATCGGCGACGACGGCCGGGTGAAGGTCGCCGACTTCGGTCTGGTGCGGTCGGTCGACAACGTGACCAGCAGCACCGGGGCCGTCCTCGGCACCGTGTCCTACCTCTCCCCCGAGCAGGTCGAGCAGCCGGGCGCCGCCGACGCCCGCGTCGACGTGTACGCGTGCGGTGTCGTGCTGTACGAGATGCTGACCGGCAGCCAGCCGCACGAGGGCGACTCCCCCGCGATAGTCCTCTACAAGCACCTCCACGAGGACGTCCCGCCCCCCTCGGCGGTGGTCCCGGGCCTGCCGTACGAACTGGACGAGCTGGTCGCCTCCGCCACCGCCCGCACGCCGGACCTGCGCCCGTACGACGCCGTGGCGCTGCTCGCGCAGACCCGCGAGGCATACAGCAGGCTGACCGCCGACCAACTGGACGCGATGCCGCCGCAGGCGCTCACAGCGGAGTACGCGGGCGCCGAGAACCGGACGAGCGTGATCCCGCGCACTCTGACGGTGCCGCAGCCGCTGCCGGTCAACGAGGACGAGCCCGAGCGGGGGTACCACCGCACCAGCGTCCTGGAGAGCCCCGCGCCCCCGCCGCCCCGGCGCGGCCGCTCCTCCGGCGGCTCCCGGCGCGGCCCGCTGCTGATCGTCGCCGCGGTCCTGCTGGCCCTCGGACTCGGAGCGGGCGTCTGGTACATCAACTCCGGCCAGTTCACCCAGGTCCCGGCCCTGCTGGCGAAGACGGAGGCCCAGGCCAGGGACCGGCTGGACCAGGCCGGTCTGGAGACCGGCAAGGTCACCTACGCCTACAGCGACACCGTGAAGCGCGGCACCGTCATCAGCACGGACCCGGACGTCGGCGCCCGCATCCGGAACAACGACTCCGTGTCGATCACCGTCTCCAAGGGCCCGCGGACGGTGAAGGTGCCCGACGTGGACGGGTGGGTGCTGAGCAAGGCCAGAGCCCGGCTGAAGGAGGAGGGGCTGGAGCCGGGCATGGCCACCCGGGAGTTCAGCGAGGAGGTCCCCAAGGGGTTCGTGATCAGCACCGACCCCGAGGGCGGCACCACGCTGCGCGCCGGCTCGGCCGTCGCGTTCACCGTCAGCAAGGGCGCCCCCGTCGACGTCCCGGACGTCACCGGCGAGGACCTTTCCGACGCCAGGGCCGACCTGACGGAGGCCGGGCTGAAGGTCAAGGTCGCCACCGCCCGGGTCAACTCCGAGTACGACGCGGGCCAGGTCGCCAAGCAGAGTCTTGCTCCCGACAGCCAGGCGGCCGAAGGCGACACCGTCACGCTGACGATCTCCAAGGGTCCCGAGATGATCGAGGTCCCGGACGTCACGGGCGACAGCGTGGACGACGCGAGGGCCGCGCTGGAGAGCGCGGGCTTCCAGGTCGACGAGGACCGCGGTCTGCTGGGCCTGTTCGGCGACACGGTGAAGAAGCAGTCGGTGAAGGGCGGGGACACGGCCCCCAAGGGTTCGACCATCACGATCACCATCCGCTGACGCACACGCGGCGGGGGTGCGGGGTTCGGTTGTGAGGCGTGTGCGGGTCCGGTGGGGGCCGGTCGCGCAGTTCCCCGCGCCCCTGGGGAGTGGCAGTGAACGCCCGCCCCGACGGACCGTCAGCCGCGTACGGCGCGGAACCCGCATCCGCCGCGCTCACAGCCCCCACCGAAGCCGGCACGGGCCGCCGCAGGCATCCAGGGGCGCGGGGAACTGCGCACAACGCCCGCCCCCACCGAACCCGCACCCGCCACCACCCCGGCGCCGCAGGCAATGGCACCCGCCGCCACCCCGGCGCCGCAGGCAATGGCACCCTTGACCGGTGACATCACAGCGCAACCCCGTCGGCGGCCACGTCCCCGTGGCCGGCGGCCTGGACTCCGTGGGGCTCTCCTACGCCCGTGACCTGAACGCCGAGACCGTGCAGGTCTTCGTCGCCAACCCACGCGGCTGGGCCACCCCCGCGGGAAACCCGAAGCAGGACGAGGCGTTCCGCCAGGCGTGTGCCGACGAGGGAATCCCGGCGTACGTCCACGCGCCGTACCTGATCAACTTCGGCTCGCACACCGAGGCGACCGTGGCGAGGTCGGTCGACTCGCTGCGGCACTCCCTCCGCCGCGGACGCGAGATCGGCGCGCTCGGTGTCGTCGTGCACACCGGCAGCGCGACAGGCGGCCGGGACCGTTCCGTGGCCCTGAAGCAGGTGCGCGAGCACCTGCTGCCGCTCCTCGACGAGCTCACCCACGACGACGACCCGTACCTGCTCCTGGAGTCCACGGCCGGCCAGGGCTTCTCGCTCTGCTCACGGACCTGGGACTTCGGCCCGTACTTCGAGGCCCTGGACGCCCACCCGAAGCTGGGCGTCTGCCTGGACACCTGCCACATCTTCGCCGCCGGCCACGACCTGACGGGACCGAGCGGTATGCACCAGACGCTGGACCTGCTGGTGGACACGGTCGGCGAGGGCCGGCTGAAGCTGATCCACGCCAACGACTCCAAGGACGTGGTCGGCGCCCACAAGGACCGTCACGAGAACATCGGCTCCGGCCACATCGGCGAGGACCCGTTCCGGGCCCTGATGACCCATCCCGCCACCGCGGGAGTCCCCCTGATCATCGAGACGCCCGGCGGCAAGGAGGGCCACGCGGCGGACGTGGAGCGCCTGAAGAAACTCCGGGACGGATAACGCGCCAGAGGGTGGGAATACCCCTGGGGGGTATACGGTTCCTGCTGGACACAGGAACCGTCACCTGACCTTGGGGGCACTCATGCAGCACCAGTCGCACGGATGGTCCGTCGCCGTCCAGGCCACCCTCCACTGCCTCACCGGCTGTGCCATCGGCGAGGTGCTCGGCATGGTCATCGGCACCGCGCTGGGCTGGAGCAACCTGGCCACGACCGTACTGGCCGTCGTCCTGGCCTTCTTCTTCGGCTACTCCCTCACCTTGCGCGGGGCCCTGAGGGCCGGCCTGGACTTCCGGGCCGCGCTGCGGGTGGCGCTGGCCGCCGACACCCTGTCCATCGCCGTGATGGAGCTGATCGACAACGGCGTGATCGTCCTGTGGCCGAACGCCATGGACGCGGAACTGGCCGATCTGCTGTTCTGGGTGTCACTGGCGATCTCACTGGCCGTCGCCTTCGTCGTCACCGTGCCGGTCAACAAGTGGATGATCGGCCGCGGCAAGGGACATGCCGTGGTCCACCAGCACCACGCCCACTGAGCTTCACAGCTCGGGGCCGTCCCCCGGCTCCTCCTGGTACGAGTAGCGCTGTTCCTTCCAGGGGTCGCCGACGTTGTGGTAGCCGCGCTCCTCCCAGAAACCGCGCCGGTCGGCGGTCATGTACTCCACGCCACGGACCCATTTGGGCCCCTTCCAGGCGTACAGATGGGGGACGACCAGCCGGAGCGGGAACCCGTGCTCGGCGGTCAGCAGCTCCCCGTCCTTGTGGGTGGCGAAGATGGTGCGCTCGGAAGCGAAGTCCGCGAGCCGCAGGTTGGAACTGAAGCCGTACTCGGCCCACACCATCACATGGGTGACCGTCGGCGCGGGCGGGGCGATCTCCAGGATGGTGCGGGCCGGGATGCCGCCCCACTCGGCGCCGAGCATGCTGAACTTCGTCACACAGTGCAGGTCGCCCACGACGGTGGTGTACGGCAGGGCCGTGAACTCCTCGTGGCTCCAGCAGTGCTTCTCGTCGTCCGCGGTGGCGCCGAAGACCCGGAACTCCCAGCGCTCGGGCCGGAACTTGGGGACCGGGCCGTAGTGCGTGACGGGCCAGCCGCGCTGTAGTCGCTGCCCCGGCGGAAGCTCGGTGTGCGCCGCCTCTCCACTCTCCCGCTCCACCGGCTGACCCATGCCTTCCATCCTGACAGACCCGAGGCGATGCACCCGACCAAGGGACGCCCAACACATACCAAACCGGACTAAGCATGCCCTTACTTACTAAGTGAAGACTTACTGGACGATCTTCTTCGCCGGTGCGAGGATGCGGCGCAGCCTGCCAGTTCCCCACGGTTGGAAGGAGCCTCTGCGATGCAGGGCGACCCCGAGGTCATCGAATTCCTCAACGAGCAGCTCACGGGCGAGCTCACCGCGATCAACCAGTACTTCCTGCACGCGAAGATGCAGGAGAACTTCGGCTGGACGAAGCTCGCGAAGTACACGCGGCACGAGTCGTTCGACGAGATGAAGCACGCCGAGGTGCTCACCGACCGGATCCTCTTCCTGGAGGGGCTGCCGAACTACCAGCGGCTGTTCCACGTGCGGGTGGGCCAGACCGTCAGGGAGATGTTCGAGGCCGACCGGCAGATCGAGGTCGAGGCCATCGACCGCCTCAAGCGCGGGATCGAGGTGATGCGCACCAAGGGGGACATCACCTCGGCGAACATCTTCGAGTCGATCCTCGAGGACGAGGAGCACCACATCGACTATCTCGACACCCAGCTGGAACTGCTGGAGAAGCTCGGCGAGGCGCTCTACATCGCGCAGCTGATCGAGCAGCCGGAGAGCTAGGCGGCCTCGTCCAGCGCGGCGAGGGCGGGCTTGGCCTGCCCGGTGAGTTCACCCCGGGGGCACGCCCCGCGGCCCAGGAGGGCCTGGATGCGCCGTACGCAGGAACCGCAGTCGGTGCCCGCCTTGCAGGCGGAGGCTATCTGGCGGGGGGTGCAGGCGCCGTTCGCCGCGTGCTGCTTGACCTGCTGCTCGGTGACGCCGAAGCAACTGCAGATGTACACGCGACTCACCTCCCGAGGGGCTGATCAGTGTTGCCGTCCCGTTGATCGGTGAGGCTAACCTAACCTTACCCGGCGCTCAGGAGCCGCAAAAGTGGAGCGGGGCGCGGATCGTATGTGATCCGCGCCCCATTCACATGCTGGTAACAGGTGCCCCCGTCACTGGTCCCTGTACATCTCCGCGACGAGGAACGCCAGGTCGAGCGACTGGCTGCGGTTGAGCCGCGGGTCGCAGGCCGTCTCGTAGCGCTGGTGCAGATCGTCGACGAAGATCTCGTCGCCGCCGCCCACGCACTCGGTGACGTCGTCACCGGTGAGCTCGACGTGGATGCCGCCCGGGTGGGTGCCGAGGCCCTTGTGGACCTCGAAGAAGCCCTTGACCTCGTCGAGCACGTCGTCGAAGCGGCGGGTCTTGTGGCCGGAGGCCGCCTCGAAGGTGTTGCCGTGCATCGGGTCGGTCACCCAGGCCACGGTGGCACCGGAGGCGGTGACCTTCTCGACCAGCTCGGGCAGCTTGTCGCGGACCTTGTCGGCGCCCATGCGCACGATGAAGGTCAGCCGGCCGGGCTCCCGGTCGGGGTCCAGGCGCTCGATGTACTGCAACGCCTCCTCGGCCGTGGTCGTCGGGCCGAGCTTGATGCCGATCGGGTTGCGGATCTGCGAGGCGAACTCGATGTGCGCGTGGTCGAGCTGCCGGGTGCGCTCACCGATCCACACCATGTGCGCGGAGACGTCGTACAGCCGGCCGGTGCGCGAGTCCACGCGGGTGAGCGCCGACTCGTAGTCGAGCAGCAGCGCCTCGTGCGAGGAGTAGAACTCGACGGTCTTGAACTCCTCCGGGTCGGTCCCGCAGGCCCGCATGAAGTTCAGCGCCTGGTCGATCTCCCGGGCGAGCTGCTCGTAGCGCTGGCCGGAGGGGGACGACTTCACGAAGTCCTGGTTCCAGGCGTGCACCTGGCGCAGGTCGGCGTAGCCGCCGGTGGTGAAGGCGCGCACCAGGTTGAGCGTGGACGCGGAGGCGTTGTACATCCGCTTCAGGCGCTCGGGGTCCGGGACGCGGGCCTTCTCGTTGAACTCGAAGCCGTTGACCGAGTCGCCCCGGTAGGTCGGCAGCGTCACGCCGTCACGGGTCTCGGTGCCCTTGGAGCGCGGCTTGGAGTACTGGCCGGCGATCCGGCCGACCTTCACGACCGGCACCGAGGCGGCGTACGTCAGCACGGCGCCCATCTGGAGCAGGGTCTTGAGCTTGTTGCGGATGTGGTCCGCGGACACGGCGTCGAAGGCCTCGGCGCAGTCGCCGCCCTGGAGGAGGAACGCCTCTCCCTTGGCGACGGCCGCCATCCGGGCGCGCAGCTGGTCGCACTCGCCCGCGAAGACGAGCGGCGGATACGACTCGAGGTCCGCGATCACTGCGCGCAGAGCCTCGGTGTCGGGGTACTCGGGCTGCTGCGCCGCGGGCAGGTCTCGCCAGGTGTTGCCAGCGCCGGCGCTGGTCTTAGCGTTCACGGTCACGACGTCAACCCTAAGGGGTCGGGTCGGGGCATCAGCGCCGTGCCCAGCAAGTGAGACACCGGAAACACTCCGCGGACATGGGGTAGGGTGCGGCCCATGTTCGCGCACTCGACCCAGAACTGGTGGTGGACCGCTCATCCGGCGGCCCACTGACTGCGCGCACGCAAGACTTCGCGAAGGCCGCCCGAGGGGCGGCCTTCGGCGTTTCCGGGGTCGTTCCTCACCGACATCGAGTCACTGACTCATCGAGAGCTGAGGAACCATGGACCTGACACGCCTGACGGGTGACGACCGCCCGTTCGCACTGATCCGCCGCCGCACCCCCGGCCACGACGAGAACACCGTCGAGCTGCTCGTCGGCCCGGTCAGGGACTACGACCGTCTCGCCGACCTGCCCGACGAGGGCCTCGCGCTCGTCCCCTTCCGCCAGATCCGCGAGCGCGGCTTCGACGTACGGGACGACGGGACCCCGCTCACGGTGCTGACGCCCGAGGAGAGCGGCTCGCTGTCCCTGCGGGAGGCCCTCGACCAGCTCCCCGCGCACGACGTCCGCGTCGTCAACGGCGGCTTCGACGTCCCCGACGAGGAGTACGCCCGGATCGTCGGGCGCGTGCTGCACGAGGAGATCGGGCGCGGCGAGGGCGCCAACTTCGTGATCCGGCGCACGTACCAGGGCCAGATCCCGGGATTCTCCCGCGCGGACGCCCTCGCGCTGTTCCGGCGGCTCCTGGTGGGCGAGCGGGGCGCCTACTGGACCTTCCTCGTCCACACCGGCGAGCGCACCCTGGTCGGCGCGAGCCCCGAGGTGCACGTCCGGATGACCGGCGGGACCGTCGTCATGAACCCGATCAGCGGCACGTACCGCTATCCGGCCGAGGGCCCCACCCCGGAGCACCTGCTCGGCTTCCTCGCCGACGGCAAGGAGATCGAGGAGCTGTCGATGGTCGTCGACGAGGAGCTCAAGATGATGTGCACCGTCGGCGACATGGGCGGGGTCGTGGTCGGGCCGCGGCTGAAGGAGATGGCGCACCTCGCGCACACCGAGTACGAACTGCGCGGCAGGTCCTCGCTGGACGTGCGGGAAGTGCTCAAGGAGACCATGTTCGCGGCGACCGTCACCGGCTCGCCCGTGCAGAACGCCTGCCGGGTCATCGAGCGGCACGAGGTCGGCGGGCGCGGGTACTACGCGGGCGCGCTGGCGCTGCTCGGCCGGGACTCCGGCGGGGCGCAGACCCTGGACTCCCCCATCCTCATCCGCACGGCGGACATCTCCGCCGGGGGACATCTCAAGGTGCCGGTCGGCGCGACGCTCGTGCGCGGTTCGGACCCGGCGAGCGAGGTCGCGGAGACCCACGCGAAGGCGGCGGGGGTGCTGGCCGCGCTCGGCGTACGGCCGTCCCGGCCCCGTGCGGAGCACGCGCGCGTGAGCCTCGCCGACGACCCACGCGTGCGTGCCGCGCTCGACGGGCGGCGCGCCGGACTCGCCCCCTTCTGGCTGCGGATGCAGGAGCGGTCGGACGACCTCGAAGGGCACGCTCTCGTGGTCGACGGCGAGGACACCTTCACGTCGATGCTCGCGCACGTGCTGCGTTCGGGCGGGCTGAAGGTAACGGTCCGGCGCTACGACGAACCGGGCCTCAGGGACGCCGTGCTCGCCCACGAGGGCCCGGTCGTGCTCGGCCCCGGTCCCGGTGACCCCTCCGACCTCGACGATCCCAAGATGCGGTTCCTGCGCGACCTGACCGCCGACGTCCTCCGCGGCCACCGGCACGGCGTGCTCGGCGTCTGCCTCGGGCACGAGCTGATCGCGGCCGAGCTGGGGCTCGGGATCGTCCGCAAGGAGGTGCCGTACCAGGGGGCGCAGACGACCGTCGACCTGTTCGGGCGGGCGGAGACCGTCGGCTTCTACAACAGCTTCGTGGCGCACTGCGACGACGAGGCCGCCCGGGAGCTGGCCGCGCACGGCATCGAGGTGAGCCGGAGCGGCACCCACGAGGTCCACGCCCTGCGCGGGCCGGGCTTCGCCGGCGTGCAGTTCCACCCGGAGTCGGTCCTGACGCTGAACGGCGCCTCGGTCGTACGGGAGCTGGTGGCTCAGCTACGGGGCACCAGTACGTTCTCGGAGCGGCGGCCCGCCTCGTAGTCGAGGACGTTCCGCACCGTGGCGTCGATGATCTGGCCGACGGCGTCCTCGGTGTAGTAGGCCTGGTGGGAGGTGACCAGGACGTTGGGGAAGGTGACCAGGCGGGCCAGGGTGTCGTCCTCGATGGCCTCCAGCGAGCGGTCGACGTAGAACAGGCCCGCCTCCGCCTCGTACACGTCGAGGCCGACGCCCGCGAAGCGGCCGGCGCGTAGTTCGGTGACGAGGGCCGCGGTGTCGATGAGGCCGCCGCGGCTGGAGTTGACCAGGATCGCGTCGTCCTTCATCGACTTCAGGGCGTCGGCGTCGAGGAGGTGGGTGGTCTCCGGCATCAGCGGGACGTGCAGGGTGATCAGGTCGGACTCGGCGAGGAGCTGTTCCTTCGGGACGTACCGCATGCCGAGCTCCCGGCATGCGGGGTTCTCGGCGACGTCCCAGCCGAGCAGCCGCATGCCGAAGCCGTGGGCGATCCGGGTGAAGGCCTCGCCGATCTTTCCGGTGCCGAGGACGCCGACGGTACGGCCGTGCATGTCCCGGCCCATCAGTCCGTCGAGGCGGAAGTCGAAGTCACGCGTGCGCGTGGAGGCGCGCACGACACGGCGGTTGACCGCCATGGCGAGGGTCCAGGCGAACTCGGCGACCGAGTACGGCGAGTAGTACGAGACGCGGGCGATGGTCATGCCGAGGCGCTCGGCGGCCTTGAGGTCGATGTTGTTGTATCCGGTGGAGCGCTGGGCGATCATCCGCGTGCCGCCCGCCGCGAGGGCCTCCAGGACGCGGGCGCCGAGTTCGGCGTTGACGCTGGTGGAGACGGTCTCGTAGCCGGCCGCGATGGGGGCGGTGTCCTCGTTGAGGAAGACGTCCAGGCAGCGGACCTCGTGGTGCCCGGCGAACGCGCTCTCGATCAGGGGCTGCTCGTCGGCCTGCACACCGAACGCCAGGATCTCCACGGACACGCCTTCCCCTCTGGTGGGTTATGGGCCGAATATACGGCCCACAACCGCACCGTGCCGGGTCGGCCCTCAGCCGAAGAAGACCCCGACCTCCTCGTACAGCTTCGGATCCACCGTCTTCAGTCGCGCGGTCGCCTCCGCGATCGGCACCCGCACGATGTCGGTGCCGCGCAGGGCGACCATCTTGCCGAAGTCCCCGTCGCGGACGGCGTCGATGGCGTGCAGTCCGAAGCGGGTGGCGAGCCAGCGGTCGAAGGCGCTCGGGGTACCGCCCCGCTGGATGTGCCCGAGGACGGTCGTGCGGGCCTCCTTGCCGGTGCGTTTCTCGATCTGCTTGGCCAGCCACTCGCCGACGCCGGACAGCCGCACATGGCCGAAGGAGTCGAGCGACTGGTCCTTGAGCACCATGTCGCCGTCCTTCGGCACGGCACCCTCGGCGACGACCACGATCGGAGCGTACGACGCCCTGAACCGGGAGGTGATCCAGGCGCACACCTGGTCGACGTCGAAGCGCTGCTCGGGGATGAGGATGACGTTGGCGCCGCCCGCGAGGCCGGAGTGCAGGGCGATCCAGCCGGCGTGACGGCCCATCACCTCGCAGACCAGGACGCGCATGTGGGACTCGGCGGTGGTGTGCAGCCGGTCGATGGCCTCGGTGGCGATGCCGACCGCGGTGTCGAAGCCGAAGGTGTAGTCGGTGGCCGAGAGGTCGTTGTCGATGGTCTTCGGTACCCCGACGCAGGGCACACCGTGCCGGTCGGACAGCTCGGCCGCCACACCGAGGGTGTCCTCGCCGCCGATCGCTATGAGCGCCTCGACCTCCCGCGCGGCCAGATTCTCCTGGATGCGGCGGATGCCGTCCTCCTGCTTCAGCGGATTGGTGCGGGAGGAGCCCAGGATGGTTCCGCCGCGGGGCAGGATGCCGCGGACGGCCGGGATGTCGAGACGCACGACGGCGTCCTCCAGTGGACCCCGCCAGCCGTCCCGGAAGCCGGTGAAGTCATAGCCGTACTCCTGTACGCCCTTGCGGACTATGGCCCGGATGACGGCGTTGAGGCCGGGGCAGTCGCCGCCTCCGGTCAGTACTCCGACGCGCATGGAAAGGTCCCTTCGCCGCAGGTGCCTGACGAAGGGTCAGTGTGACGCCCGTCTCACTCGTCGTCGAGGCCCCGTTCGATGGCGTAGCGGACGAGTTCGACCCGGTTGTGGAGTTGCAGCTTGCCGAGGGTGTTCTGGACGTGGTTCTGGACCGTGCGGTGGGAGATCACCAGGCGCTCGGCGATCTGCTTGTAGCTCAGGCCCTTGGCGACCAGGCGCAGCACCTCGGTCTCGCGCTCGGTGAGCTGCGGGGCCTTCGGCTGGTCGGGGTCGGAGGCGGGCGCGGGGTCGGAGGCGAGGCGGCGGTACTCGCCGAGGACCAGGCCGGCGAGGCCCGGCGTGAAGACCGGGTCGCCGACGGCCGTACGGCGGACCGCGTCCAGGAGTTCCTCCGTCGACGCCGACTTCAGCAGATAGCCGGTCGCGCCCGACTTCACGGCCTCCAGGACGTCGGCGTGCTCGCCGCTCGCCGACAGCACGAGGACACGCAGGGCCGGGTTGTGGCCGACGAGCTCCTTGCAGACCTGGACGCCGGGCTTCACCGGCAGGTTCAGGTCGAGGACGAGTACGTCGGGGTTCGCCGCCTTGGCCCGGCGTACGGCCTGGTCGCCGTCGCCGGCGGTGGCGACCACGTCGAGGCCGGACTCGGCCAGGTCCCGGGCGACGGCGTCGCGCCACATGGGGTGGTCGTCGACCACCATCACCTTGATCGGGTCCTTGTCGTTCATCGCTGTCCTGCCTTCCCCCGGGAGACCTTCGGTACCTTCAGCTCGACCTCCGTGCCCTGCCCCGGAGGCGAGATCAGCTCGGCGCTGCCGCCGAGGTCGCGCAGCCGGCCCCGGATCGACTGGGCCACCCCGAGCCGTCCCTCGCCCTCGGCCTGCGCGAGCCGGCCCTCGGGGATGCCGGGGCCGTCGTCCCGCACGGTCACGATCACCTCGTCGGGTTCGTCCTCGACGAGGATCCACGCGCGCGCGCGGTCACCGGCGTGCCGGTGCACGTTGTCGAGGGCGGCCCCCACGGCCGCGGTCAGCTCGCGCGCGGCGGGCGGGGGCAGCGGGACGGGGGCGCCGGGTTCGACGAGGGAGACCTTCGCCGAGGCGTAGGGGGCGAGCAGGGCGCGCAGGTCGAGCGACCCGTCGACCGACCCGCCGTCCGGCTCGTCGTCGACGACGTGCACGACCGCTCCCTGGGACGCGTCCGACGACACCCGGGACACGGAGGTCAGGCCGCCGGAGACCAGGGTGCGCAGGGCGACCTCCTGCTCGCCGGCCATGCGGCCCAGCTCGGCCGCCTCGCCGCCGATCACGGCGCCCCGGCGCTGCACCATGGCGAGCACCTGGAGGACGCTGTCGTGGATGTCCCGGGCCAGCCGCTCGCGCTCCCGGGTCGCCGCCTCGATCTCCAGGGCGCGGGCGAGGGTGCGCTCGGAGGCGCGGGCGACCTCGACGACGTACCCGATGGCGATGGAGGCGACCCAGACGAGGATCACGTTGTGGACGGTGTCGCGGGCCGGGTGGCCGCGCTCGATCAGGTTGGCGGCGGCGACCGGCGTGGAGGCGAGCGCGGCCCAGCGCCAGCCGCCCTTGATGGCGAAGGCGAGGACGGAACCGGCGGTCCATATCGACGGCAGGGTGGGACCGCCGCTGTCGATGTGGTGCTGGTTGACGACCAACGGGGTCAGGACGATGCCGGTGAGCGCGATCACGAGGTCGACGGCGAGGAAGCGCTTGGTGCACGCGGCCGCGTTCTGGACGCGGGGCAGTGTGGCGAGCGTCCAGACGCACAGGACGACGTAGTAGGCGATGGCGATGCCGGGCCGGTCGAACTCGTCGTACTCGGTGGCGAAGAGGCCGACCGCGTACAGCATGGTGAGCACCCGGTAACCGGTCAGGGCACGCCACAGCGGCTGCTCGACCGACATGCGCATGACGCGTACTTGTTTGGCCATCTCCCCCACCCCCGGCCCGGACCGCCGTGTCCCAGGATCCTAGGACGCGGAGGTGCCGGGCTTGTCCTTCTCGGCCGTCGCGGCAGCCGGCTCGGTCTTCGCGGCGGCCGCCCCGGCCGCCTTCTCGGCCTTGGCCGCCTTCTCCGCCTTGGCGGCTTCCGAGAGCTGCCGCTTGGCCGCGGTCGCGTAGATGTCGACGTACTCCTGGCCGGAGAGCTTCATGATCTCGTACATGACCTCATCGGTCACCGCGCGCAGCACGAAACGGTCGTGCTCCATGCCCTGGTAGCGGCTGAAGTCCAGCGGCTCGCCGATACGGATGCCCGGGCGCATCAGCTTGGGCATGACCTTGCCGGGCGGCTGGATCTTCTCGGTGTCGATCATGGCGACCGGGATCACCGGGGCGCCGCTGGCGAGCGCCACGCGCGCGAGGCCGCCGGGCTTGCCGCGGTAGAGGCGCCCGTCGGGCGAGCGCGTGCCCTCGGGGTAGATCCCGAAGAGCTCGCCGCGCTCCAGGACGTCGAGACCGCTCTTGATCGCCGCCTCGCCCGCGCCGCGCGCTCCGGAGCGGTCCACCGGGAGCTGGCCGACGCCCTTGAAGAAGGCGGCCGTGAGGCGGCCCTTCACGCCGGGCGTGGTGAAGTACTCGGCCTTCGCGATGAAGGTGACCTTGCGGTCGAGGACCGCGGGCAGGAAGAACGAGTCGGAGAACGACAGGTGGTTGCTCGCCAGGATGGCGGGGCCCTCGGCGGGAATGTTCTCCAGGCCTTCCACCCAGGGTCTGAAGGCGACCTTCAGCGGCCCTCCGATGGCGACCTTCATCGTGCCGTACAACAACCGAGTGCCTCCTGTGTCTGTCGTTCAGACCTTAACCCGGAGCCCCGGCGAACAGACCGACGGCCCTGGTCGGTGTCAGTGCGGTCGCGTACGGTGAACCTCACCTGGACTTGCTCACGCTTCTTTCATGAACAGGAGACCTAGGTGCCGGTCCTCCCCGGAGCCGAGCCGTTCCGCCATGAGGGCGGGGAGGCCGGTGTCCTTCTCTGCCACGGCTTCACCGGTTCCCCCCAGTCACTGCGGCCCTGGGCCCAGCACCTCGCCGCGCACGGCCTGACGGTCTCCCTGCCGCTGCTGCCGGGGCACGGCACGCGCTGGCAGGACATGGCCCTCACCGGCTGGCAGGACTGGTACGCCGAGGTGGACCGCGAGCTGCGCGCTCTCACCGAGCGCTGCACCTCCGTGTTCGTGGCCGGTCTGTCCATGGGCGGCACCCTGGCCCTCAGGCTGGCCGCCAAGCACGGGGACGCGGTGCGCGGTGTCGTGGTCGTCAACCCGGCGAACCGCATGCACGGCCTCGCGCCCTACGCCCTTCCGGTGGCCCGGCACTTCGTCCGTACGGCGCCCGGGATCGCCAGCGACATCAAGAAGGAGGGCAGCGTCGAGCTGGGGTACGACAAGGTGCCGCTGCACGCGGCGCACTCCCTGCGGACCTTCTTCCGGCAGGTCGACGGCGAGCTGCCGCAGGTCACCCAGCCGCTGCTGGTGCTGCGCAGCACCCAGGACCACGTGGTGCCGGCGGCCGACTCCGCGCGCGTGCTGAGCCGGGTGTCGTCCACGGACGTGACCGAGATCGTGCTGGAACAGAGCTACCACGTGGCGACGTTGGACCATGACGCGGAGCGGATTTTCGACGAGAGCCTCGCGTTCATCGGCCGGCACACCACCGGCATCGGCAGTGAAGGGACGGCCGCCCGTGGCTGAGCACGACTCCGACCGCGAGGACCGCGAGGGCCACGAGCCCGAGGAGCAGCGCGTCCCGTTCGACGAGGAGGCCGCGTGGGCGGCCATTGTCGCCGGGTACGGCGAGGAGCCGCAGGACCCGCCGGGCACGAAGCCCTTCAAGTCGGTCGAGGACCTCGCCCTGCTCGAGACCGAGACCAACGACGAGCCGACGGCGGCGGAGAAGACGGAGCCCAGGGCGAAGAAGGACGAGAAGCCGGCGAAGCCGCTGGGCGGTTCCGTCTCCTTCGCGCCCGGTGTCGGGCCGCGTGACTACAGTGCGCCGGAGCCGTCCGAGGACGACTTCGAGGAGGACGACGAGGGGCACTTCGTGCCGCCGGAGCCGCCGCCGCTGCCCGCCGCCGACACCACGGCGAAGTTCGCCTGGCTCGGGGTGCTGGGCGGTCCGGTCCTGCTGCTGGTCGCGGTGCTGCTCGGCTGGGAGATGACGTGGTGGCTGGCCACGGTCGGGATCGGCGGGTTCCTGGGCGGCTTCGTCACCCTGGTGACGCGGATGCGGGCCGACGACGAGGACGACGAGGATCCCGGCCGGGGCGCCGTCGTCTAGTCGGGATCAGCTCGCGGGAACTCCGAGGGTGGCCAGGACCGGAAGGTGGTCGGTGGCCGCCCTCAGGTCTGTCTCCGTGATGCCGGGCAGATCGAGCGGGACTCCGCAGCCGAGCACCTCGATGCCCTTGGTGGCGAAGATCGCGTCGATGCGCTGGTGGGGTTCGGTGCGGGTCCAGGTGTGTTCGCCGCCGGTGGGGCTGGTCGCCCAGCAGTCCTGGAGGCCGTCCGCGATCCGGGCGAAGGCGGGGCCGGTGGGGCGTTCGTTCAGGTCGCCGCCCGCGACGGCGTGGTCCACGCCCAGGCCGGCCAGGCGGTCGAGGAGCATGCCTGCCTGGTCGTAGCGCTCGTCCTTGTGCAGGGACAGATGACAGCTCAGGACACCGAGGCGGGCGGCGCCGAAGCGGACGACGGCTGTGGCGAAGCCCCTGCGGTGCTGGCCGGGGGTGAGGGGGAGCAGGACGTCCTCGGTGCGCTCGACGGTGGCGCGGAGGTTGCAGAGGATCGCGGGGCCCGCGGCCGTGCCGCCGCCGGTGAGGATGACCAGGCCCGAGGCCGAGGCCAGCCGCGCGAGTTTCTTGCGCCAGCGGAAGAAGCGGGGGGCTTCCTGGATCAGGACGAGGTCGGGTTCGCAGGCGGTGATGACCCGGGCCAGCGCGTCTGTGTCGTCCCGCATCGAGCGGATGTTGTAGCTCAGGACTTTGACCGGAACCATGTGGATCAATCTACGCCCAAGAGGGAGGGGCGCGGTTCCCCGCGCCCCTCCGGAAGAAAAGTCACCGTCACATGATCGGGTCGGGCTCTCTCGCCAGGTCGGCCGCTCCGACGAGCCCCGCCTTGTTGCCCAGTTGGGCCGCGATGACGTCCGCCACCGGGCGCCAGTTGCCGCCCACCAGCCAGCGCCTGTAGGACTTGCGGATCGGGTCCAGGACCAGTTCGCCCTCGTCGGAGAGGCCGCCGCCGACGATGAAGGCGGACGGGTCGAAGAGGGAGGCCAGGTCGGCGAGGCCCGCGCCGGCCCAGCGGGCGAGTTCGCGGTAGGAGTCGACGGCGACCGGGTCGCCCTGCCGGGCGGCCATGGAGATGTGCTTGCCCTCGATGCCGTCGGGGCTGCCGTCGCCGAGCCCGAGGAGGATCTCGGCGTTCTCCGGGGTGGCGTTGGCGCGCTGCTTGGCGTACCTCACCAGCGCCCGCCCCGACGCGTACTGCTCCCAGCAGCCCTGTGAGCCGCAGCCGCACAGCAGGCCGTCCGGGACCATGCGGATGTGGCCGAACTCGGCCGCCACCCCGAAGTGGCCGCGGCGCAGCTTGTTGCCGATGATGATGCCGCCGCCGAGGCCGGTGCCGAGCGTGATGCAGATGACGTTGCGGTGGCCCTTGCCCGCGCCGAACTTGTACTCGCCCCACGCGGCCGCGTTGGCGTCGTTCTCCACGACGACCGGAAGGCCGACACGGGTCTCGACCTTCTCCTTCAGCGGCTCGTTGCGCCAGTGGATGTTGGGGGCGAAGTAGACCTCCGAGCGCTGGCGGTTGACGTATCCGGCCGCACCGATGCCCACGCCCACGATGTCGTGCCCGGCACGCGCGCCCTCCACCGCCGAGGCGATCGCGTCCACGATGCCCTCGGCCGTGCCCGGGGTCGGCACCTTGTGGGTCGAGAGGATGTTGCCTTCCTCATCGACCACGCCGGCCGCGATCTTCGTGCCGCCGATGTCGACGCCGATGGTGAGTCCCATGAATCCCTCAGTTTCGGTCGAGCCCCGCTACGGCCAACCGTACCCGAGGCCCTGCCGTCAGGGGGTTTCAGTCCAGATCGATGCGCTCGGGGCCGGGGTCCTCGCCCTTGTCGCGCAGGGTGTCGTCCCGCCGGCTCCAGCGCTGTTCCTGCGCCTGGACCGCGGAGCGGTACGCGGCGAGGAGTTCGCCACCGGCGGCGGCGAGGTGGTCGAAGACGTCCGGGTTGCGCTCTATGACCGGCTCGACGGCGGCCTTGGCCTGCTGCACGACCTGCCTGACCATCTGCTGGGCGGCGGGCCCGGCGATGCCTCCGAGCAGCGGGGACTGGAGGCCGGACAGCTTCTCGGCGACGTTGTCGACGAGCTTGCGCAGTTCCTCGGCGGCCGAGCCCGGGGGCGGGCCGTACTGGGTGCGGCGGCGGGCCTTCTCCGCCTCGAGGTCCTCCGCGACCGCCGTCGCCCACGCGTCGGCGTCGGTCGCCCGTACCTCGTCCACGGCGTCCACGGGCTCGCGGTCCGCGGCGTCGGACGGGGGGAGCTCTTCGCTCATGACGGACTCCTGACTACGGTTCGTCCCTCCGACGTTACCCGAACGGGCGTACCGGGTTCACGGGGTGCGGGGCCACAGATCCGGGTCCGGCGCGAACCTGATCCGCAGCTCGCCCTCGCGCAGGGCGGCGCCGGCGACGGTGCAGCGGCGCAGGGCCGAGGGCAGCGGGACGATCCGGCGGAACCGCCCCGCGCTGACGACGAGTTCGTCGCCGCGCCGGACCAGGTCGAGCTCGTCGCGCACGGCGCCGGGCAGCGGGATGTGCCACACCAGGACGCCGTCCTCGGCGAGCTGATCGACGACGGGCCACTCGACGGTGGAGGTCGTCGCGTTGACTGCCGGGACGCCGAGCGCGTCGAGGTCGTCGCCGCCGCGCGGGTCGTGGCCGAGGTGCGGGACGGTCCGGACGTCGTGGGCCTCCCGCCACTCGTCCAGTGCCTTGCGCTGCTGGGCGACGAGTCCCGGTGGCCAGTCCTCCGGTACGACGCGGTTGGCGACCAGGGTGTCGGGGCGCAGGCCGCGCAGGGCCAGGGCGAGCCCGGCGGCACGTACGGCGTCGGAGCCGGCGGGGCCGGGTTCGGCGACCAGGCGCACGACGGCCTGCCGGTCGGCGAGGACGGCCTCGACCGCGCCGAGCTCGGTGTCCCAGCGGGCGGCGGTCTCGTACAGCCACTCCGAGGGCATGGGGACGCCCGCGAGCCGCCCGAGGACGGGACGCAGGCCGGCGGCCGCCTGGCGCTCGGCGGGCAGGAGCCGGCGCAGGTAGCGGCGCAGTTCCTCGGGGAGGGAGAGCAGGGCGAGGGCCTGCCGGACGGGCGGCAGGTCGACGACGAGCAGTTCGTGCCGCTCGGACAGGGCCGCGTCGCGCAGGGCGCGCAGCAGGGTGAGTTCCTCGGCTCCGGGGAGGGGGGTGACCTCCTCGGGGTCGAGCCGGGAGGCGCCGAGGAGGTCGAGCACGTGGGAGGCGCGGTCCTGGAAACCGGCGAGGTCGTCGCGGAATCCGGCGGTGGCGTCGGGGCGCCAGGCGGTGAGGTGCTCCGAGACCCGGGCGGGGGTCGCACCGGTCGGTACGCCGAGGATCGCGCCGAGGGTGTCGGTGCGGTCGGCGCTCAGCACCAGGGTGCGGGTGCCCTCGCGGGCGGCGGCGAGCGCGGTGGCGGCGGCGACGGTGGTACGGCCGCTGCCGCCGGGGCCGGTGATCAGGATGGTGCGCATAGGGGTGAACCGTAACGGACGCCGGGTACGTGCCTCGCTGTGCCGTCTTGCGGCTGCGGGCCGGTGGGGGCTGGTCGCGCAGTTCCCCGCGCCCTTGAGGGAGTGCAGTCAGTGCCCGCCTGAATGTACCCACCGCTTTTTTTGGGGGCGCGGGGAACCGCGCGACCGGCCACGACGGACCTGCACCCGGCAACGCGACCTCTACTGCCCGGACTCGACCCGCTTCTTCAGACCCGCCAGCGCCCGGTCGATGATGACCTTCTCCGCCTTGCGCTTGATCATCCCCAGCATCGGGATCTTGACGTCGACGGTCAGCAGGTAGGTCACCTCCGTGGAACCCGTCCCCGCCGGCTTCAGCACGTACGAGCCGTCGAGCTGACGCAGCATCTGGGACTTGACCAGCGTCCAGGAGACCTCGTTCTCGCCGGTCCAGGTGTAGCCGAGGACCTGGTCGTCCTTGATGGCGCCCGCGTCCATGACCAGCCGGACCTGCTCGGCACGGCCGGACGCGTCCGTGGAGAGCACCTCCGCCTGCTTCACCTCACCCGTCCAGTCCGGGTAGCGGGCGAAGTCGGCGATCACGGCCATGACGTCGGCCGGCGCAGCGTCGATCGTGATGCTCGAACTGGTGTGTTCCGCCATCGCCGTGGCTCCTCCAGATACGGTCCGGTGAGGAAGGGTGGTACGCACGTCTGTGCAGCGTGAAGGCTACCGCGCGGACGGACTCACCATTCCAGCGCCCACGGCTTCCCGCTCCCGGCGAAGTGCCCCACGTTCACGCACTCCGTCGCCCCGATCCGCATCCGCCGGACCAGCGGCTGGTGGACGTGGCCGAACAGCGAGTAGCGGGGCCGGGTGCGGCGGATCGCGGCCAGCAGCGCCCGGCTGCCCCGCTCGAACCGCCGCGCCACGGTGTCGTAGACCAGCTCCGGCACCTCCGGGGGGATGTGCGTGCACAGCACGTCCACCTCGCCGACCGCCTCGATCTTCGCCGCGTACTCCTCGTCACTGATCTCGTACGGCGTCCGCATGGGTGTCCTGAGTCCGCCGCCGACGAAGCCGAACGTCCAGCCGCCGATCTCGGCCCGCTGGCCGTCGAGCACGGTCGTACCGGGTCCGGCGTACTCGGGCCACAAGGGCGGCATGTCGACATTGCCGTAGGTCGCGTACGTCGGTGTCGGGAACGCGGCGAACATCTCGGCGTACTGCTTGCGTACCGCCTTCTCGATCACGGAGGCGCGGTCGGCGCCGATCCCGGCCCACAGCCGCTTCCCGAGCTCCCGCGCCTCCTCGAAGCGGCGGGCGGTGCGCAGTTCCACGATCCGGTCCGCGTTCTCCACCCCGAACAGGTCGGGGAAGATGCCGCGCGAGTGGTCGGCGTAGTCCAGGAACAGCACCAGGTCGCCGAGACAGATCAGGGCGTCGGCACCCTCGCCGGCTCTGGCCAGGTCACGGGCGTTGCCGTGCACGTCGCTGACCACATGGACGCGTGTCTTCCGGTTTCCGGCCGGTGTGGGTGCCATGACGATCAAGAGTAGGCCCGTGCGGCATACGTGAACAGTGCCGACCGGGCCTGCGGTTACTGGCCAGTCGTTGAACAGGTGGACTACTGTGCGCGAAGAACCCCAATCCGTGTGACGCAGCGAACATCTCGTCGGACCCCCCTGTCGAAGACGCCATACCGACGGGTAACGTCCGGGCAGTCCAGTCGTGCTCAGCATTCAACTGATGAATCCCTGAGCACCTGCCCGAGCCTTGGACCGACCGTCGCATCACACAACGTCGTGGCGCCGGCGCCCTATGAGGAGCAGCAGTCTTGCGCGAGTTCAGCCTTCCGGCTTTGTACGAGGTCCCTGCGGACGGCAATCTCACCGACATCGTCCGTAGAAACGCCGCGCAGCATCCCGACGTCGCCGTCATCGCCCGCAAGGTGGGCGGTCAGTGGCAGGACGTGACGGCCACGGCCTTCCTGGCCGAGGTGCACGCCGCCGCCAAGGGGCTCATCGCCTCCGGGGTCCAGCCGGGCGACCGGGTCGGTCTGATGTCCCGCACCCGTTACGAGTGGACGCTGCTCGACTTCGCGATCTGGAGCGCGGGCGCCGTCACCGTGCCGGTGTACGAGACCAGCTCGCCGGAGCAGATCCAGTGGATCCTCGGCGACTCGGGTGCGACGGCCTGTGTCGTCGAGCTGGACGCGCACGCCGCCGCCGTGGAGTCGGTGCGCGAGCAGTTGCCCGCCCTCAAGCACGTCTGGCAGATCGAGGGCGGCGGGGTCGAGGAGCTGGGCCGCGCGGGCAAGGACATCAGCGACGCGGCCGTCGAGGAGCGCAGTTCGCTTGCGAAGGCCGACGACCCGGCGACCATCGTCTACACCTCCGGCACCACCGGCCGCCCCAAGGGCTGTGTGCTCACCCACCGCAGCTTCTTCGCGGAGTGCGGCAACATCGTGGAGCGGCTGCGCCCGCTGTTCCGCACCGGTGAGTGCTCGGTCCTGCTCTTCCTGCCGCTCGCGCACGTCTTCGGACGGCTGGTGCAGATCGCGCCGATGATGGCGCCGATCAAGCTGGGCATGGTCCCGGACATCAAACAGCTCACCGACGAGCTGGCGTCCTTCAGGCCGACGCTGATCCTCGGCGTCCCGCGCGTCTTCGAGAAGGTCTACAACTCGGCGCGCGCCAAGGCGCAGGCGGACGGCAAGGGCAAGATCTTCGACAAGGCCGCCGACACGGCGATCGCCTACAGCAAGGCGCTGGACACCCCGTCGGGCCCGTCGCTCGGCCTGAAGATCAAGTACAAGACCTTCGACAAGCTGGTCTACAGCAAGCTGCGCGCTGTCCTCGGCGGCCGGGGCGAGTACGCCATCTCCGGCGGCGCCCCGCTCGGCGAGCGGCTCGGACACTTCTTCCGCGGCATCGGCTTCACGGTCCTGGAGGGCTACGGCCTGACCGAGTCGTGCGCCGCGACCGCCTTCAACCCCTGGGACCGCACGAAGATCGGCACCGTCGGCCAGCCGCTGCCGGGCTCGGTGATCCGGATCGCGGACGACGGGGAGGTGCTGCTGCACGGCGAGCACCTGTTCAAGGGCTACTGGAACAACGAGGCCGCGACCGCCGAGGCGCTCACCGACGGCTGGTTCCACACCGGTGACATCGGCACCCTCGACGAGGACGGCTACCTCAGGATCACCGGCCGCAAGAAGGAGATCATCGTCACCGCGGGCGGCAAGAACGTCGCCCCGGCCGTGATCGAGGACCGCATCCGGGCGCACGCGCTGGTCGCGGAGTGCATGGTGGTGGGCGACGGGCGGCCGTTCGTGGGCGCGCTGGTCACCATCGACGAGGAGTTCCTGGGCCGTTGGGCCGAGGAGCACGGCAAGCCGGCGGGTTCCACCGCGGCGTCGCTGGCCGGGGACGCGGACCTGAACGCGGCGATCCAGGCCGCGGTCGACGACGGCAACGCCGCGGTGTCGAAGGCGGAATCGGTGCGGAAGTTCCGCATTCTGTCCTCCCAGTTCACGGAGGAGACGGGCCATCTCACGCCGTCGCTGAAGCTCAAGCGGAACGTGGTGGCGAAGGACTACGCGGCCGAGATCGAGGCCATCTACGCTAAGTAGCAGGCTCTCTGACGGAACGTCATGGCGCGGTGTCCTCCACGAGGACCCGCGCCATCGTCCGTTCGGCGAGCGCGGTGATGGTGACGAACGGGTTCACCCCGATGTTGCCGGGGATCAGCGAGCCGTCGGTGACGTACAGCCGTGAGTAGCCCTTCACGCGGCCGTAGTCGTCGGTGGCCTTGCCGAGCACGCAGCCGCCCAGCGGGTGGTAGGTGAAGTCGTCGGCGAAGACCCTGCTGGGGGAACCGAAGAGGTCGTACCGGTAGATGGTCGCGTTGGCGGAGTTGATCCGGTCGAAGAGCTTCTTGGCCATGCCGGAGGAGACGGCGCTCTGTGCGGCGCTCCAGTTCAGGTGCAGAGCGCCGCCGGAGTACGAGAGGGCGGCGCGCTGCGGGTTCTTGGTGATCGCCAGGTACAGGCTGACCCAGTGCTCCAGTCCGGTGGGCAGCGGAGCGATCTCGGCGAAGACGGGGTTGTCGGCGTTGGCCCAGTCGTCGATGCCCATGACCGGCATGGTCGACTGGTTGGCGCCGACGGTGTCCCACAGGTGGTTGGCCCGGCCGAGCATCACGTTGCCGTTGGGCCCCCAGCCGGCCCCGACGCTCGCGTCCAGCGCCGGGAGGGTGCCCGACTGCCGTGAGCGGAGCAGGAGTTCGCTGGTGCCGAGGCTGCCGCCGCCGAGGAACAGATAGGTGCAGCCGTACTGCTTGGTCTCGACGACCGCGCCGGTCATGTCGATGCGGTCGGCGCTCAGCACCCAACTGCCGTCGCCGGCCCGGCTGATGCCGGTGACCTTCTCCATGGTGTGGATGGTGACGTTGCCGGTGCCGAGCGCGGACGCCAGATACGTCTTGTCCAGGCTCTTCTTGCCGTGGTTGTTGCCGTAGATGACCTCTTGGCCGAGGGCCGACTTCGGCGCCGTGCCCGCGGCCTCGCGCTGCATGTGACCGAAGTCGTAGACGCTGGGCACGAAGGTGGTCCGCAGACCGGCGTTGGCGGCGTGCTTCCGGGAGACCCGGCTGAACCTGTACCACTCGGTCGACTCGAACCAGGCCGGATCCACGGTGTTGACGCCGAGCATGGCGCGGGCGCGCGGGAAGTACGTCCCGTACATCTCCGCGCTGTCCACGGTCGGGAACTGCTCGGCGAACCAGGACCGGAGCGGGGTGACCGCCATCGAGCCGTTGACCAGGGAACCGCCGCCGACCCCGCGACCCACGAAGACGGACATGTCGGAGAAGCGGACGCGGTCCAGGACACCCGGATACGGGGTAATGTCCCGGTTGACGACGTCCAGCCACAGGAAGGTCGCCAGCGGGGCCTCGGTGCGGGTGCGGAACCACATGGACCGCTGGTCGGGGTCAGCGGTGTTGCAGAAGACCTTTCCGTCGGGGCCGGCGGTGTTCCACAGCCGCCCCATCTCCAGGACCAGGGTGCGGATGCCCGCCTGCCCGAGGCGCAGGGCGGCGACGGAGGCACCGTAGCCGGAGCCGACGACGATGGCGGGCGCGGACTCGACCGCGGCGGGCTCCTCCGCACGGGCCGACCGGAGCCCGACGCGGGTGAAGCCGAGAGTGGCCGCCGTCTGGAGGGCGGCCATACCAAGGATCTGACGTCTAGTCAGCTGACGCTGCATCAGTTTTGCTGTCATGCGCGCAGCATCGGCGGATTATGCGGCTCCGGCTATAGCAGGGTCTTCAACTTTTCCGCCAACAAATCCCAGCGCCACTTCTCCTCGACCCACTCGCGCCCCCGCTCCCCCATGCGCCTCCGCAGTTCCGCGTCCCCGAGGAGGACGACGATCCGCTCGGCGGCCTCCTCGGCGGAACCGCCCCGTACGACCCACCCGGTCTCGCCGTCGAGCACCGCGTCCGGAGCGCCGCCGGAGTCGCCGGCGACGACGGGCAGCCCGGTCGCGGAGGCCTCCAGGTAGACGATCCCGAGCCCCTCGACGTCCAGCCCGCCCCGGCGGGTCCGGCACGGCATCGCGAAGACGTCCCCGGCGCCGTAGTGCGCGGGCAGCTCGGCCCAGGGCACGGCCCCGGTGAAGCGGACGGAGCCGGCGACCCCGGTCTCGTGGGCGAGCCTGCGCAGCTCCTTCTCGTACGGCCCGCCGCCGACGATCAGCAGGACGGCGTCGGGCTCCGCGGCCAGGATCCGCGGCATGGCGAGGACGAGGGTGTCCTGTCCCTTGCGCGGGACGAGGCGCGAGACGCACACGACCACCGGCCGGTCCGTCAGCCCGAGCCGCGCCCGCACGGCGTCCCCGCCCGACCCGGGGTGGAAGGTCTTCTCGTCGACCCCCGGCGGGAGCTGGACCATCCTGGCGGCGGCCTCGGGCGTCAGCGCGGCGGCGATCCGCGACCGCGTGTACTCACCGAGGTAGGTGATCGTGTCCGTCGACTCCCCGATACGGCCCAGCAGCTGCCGAGCGGCGGGCAGTTGGGCCCACCCCGCCTCGTGTCCGTGGGTCGTCGCCACCAGCCGCTCCGCCCCGGCCCTCCTGAGCGCGGGCGCCATCAGGCCGAGCGGCGCGGCGGCCCCGAACCACACCGACGTACAGCCGTGCTCCCGCAGCAGTCCGACGGCCTTCCGGGTCGCCCCGGGTGTCGGCAGCAGCATGGTCGTGGAGTCGCGTACGACGGTGAAGGGCTGCTCGGCGTCGAAGGCGGCGGTCGCCGCGACGCCCTCCCGGCTCCGCTTCCAGGTGGAGGCGTAGACGACCAGGCGCCCGGGGTCGAGGCGCAGCGCCATGTTGTGCAGGAACGCCTGGATGCCGCCGGGGCGGGGCGGGAAGTCGTTCGTCACGATCAGGGTCTTGTGCATCGCGGCCGACATTACCGAACCTGCTGCTCACAGCGGGCGCGGCCGCGTCTGTGGCACCCTCACAGGAGAGCGGGACATCATGTTCCCCTCAAGACCGCGAGCGAACGGCAGGGGATCACGTGGAGACGAAGGCCGGGCGGCGATCCCTGACCGGACTGCTGCTGACCTGGGGCGTGACCAGGCTGCTCCTCCTGCTCTGGGTCTTCCGGGTGTACGTCTTCCCGGGCCCGGACGTCACCAGTGACGTGTCGGTCATCTACCAGGGCTGGTACGACGTCCTGCGCACCGGAACGTTCCCGCAGGACGACGTGACCTGGCAGTACCCGCCGGCCGCGGCCCTCGCGATCCTCTCGCCCGCGCTGCTGCCCTTCCTGGAGTACACGCAGGCCTTCTTCGTCCTCGCCTTCCTCGCCGACCTGGCCGTCCTCCTCCTGCTGCTGTACGCGGGCCTGCGTGACGGGCGGCGGCTGCGGGGGGCCTGGGTGTGGGTGGCGGGCGTACCGCTGCTCGGCCCGACCGTCTACTCCCGCTACGACGTGATGGTGACCGCGGTGGCGGTCGCGGCGGTCCTCGCGGCCGCCCGGCATCCGAAGGTCGCCGGAGCGCTGGTGGGCTTCGGGGCGCTGCTGAAGGTGTGGCCCGCGCTGGTCCTGGTCGGCGTCCGCAGGCGCAGCGTGTGGGCGTCGGCGGCGGTGACGGTCGCGGTGGTGGCCGGTCTGTTCTCGATGTCGATGCCCGGGGCCTTCGCCTTCCTGACCTTCCAGCGGGAGCGGGGCACCGAGGTGGAGTCGCTGGGCTCGCTGGTCTTCCACATCGCCCGCCACCACGGGTGGGACGGCCAGGTGCTGCTGAACTACGGCTCGGTCGAGTTCCTCGGCCCCTGGGTGACCACCGTCAGCACGGCCGCGCTGGCGCTGACCGGCATGGCCTTCGGACTGCTGCTGCTGTGGCGGCTGACGGCCACCCGGTTCGAGACGCACACGACGGCCGACGCGGCGCTGGTGGCGGTGCTGATGTTCACCACCACCAGCCGGGTGATCAGCCCGCAGTACATGGTGTGGCTGGTCGGCCTGGCGGCGGCCTGCCTGTGCTTCCGCGCGAGCCGGATGGGGGTGCCGGCGGTGCTGGTCCTGGTGGCGTGCTTCGTGACGGTCCTGGAGTTCCCGGTCTGGTTCGCGGACGTGGTGAGCAGCAGCCCGCTCGGCATCACCCTCCTGCTCGTCCGCAACGCCCTGCTGGTCGTCGCCACGGTCCTGGCAATGCGCGAACTGTGGCGGGCGACGGTCCCGAAACGGACCCCCGCCCCCGCGCTCCCGGAACAGACCCCGGTTCCGCCCCGGCAGACGTCGACCTCGCCCTGAGCCGAGCGCAGGCGGCGGCTGGAGTTCCTGGAGACCCCGACGAGCTTCTTCTACGACGGCGGCGAGCCGGTGCGCGCGGAGGAGGCGGGCGACCTGTTCCGGCAGGGCATGCTGCGGGTGGCGCGGGCGACGGGCCGGGCGGAGCGGGCCTGGCTGACGGAGGCCGTGGAGCGGCTGGATCAGCCGAACTGATCCCGCAGGTACTCCCGCCACGCGGCGGTGAAGTCCTTCAGGTCGGTGTCGAGCACCTTCGCCATGGCCTCCTCCACCGCTCCCGGCCGCTCCTTGTGCGTGCCCACGGCCCGGTAGAACGCGCCCAGTCTCGCCTCGCCCCACCGGTCCGCGATCATCCGGCAGGCCAGCCAGCCCCCCTCGTAGGACATCGCGAGCCCGGACGCGCTGCCGCCGAAGCCGAAGTCCGCGTCGGACGGCAGGGCCGCCGGCACCCGGCCCGCGGCCACGGCCTCCCCCAGCTCCGGCGCGGCCTCGGACGGGGTGCGGCCGGTGTCCCGGTAGCCGACCCAGTCGGCGTACCCCTCCGACAGCCACAGCGGTGTCGCGGCCGTGGTGTCGGCACGCGTGGCGACATGGGTCGTCTCGTGGGTGAGCACGACCTGCCTGCCCAGGTTGCCGAGCAGGCCGTAGGCGTCCGGGTTGACGATGACCCGGTCCGCGGGCGCCCGCGCCGGGGCGCCGGTCTCGCCGGTGGTGACGGCCGCGATCCCGCGGTAGGAGGAGGCCGGCGAGCCGAGCAGCCCCGCCATGCCGTCCAGGGAGTCGGGCACGAGCACGACGACGTGCCGGGACCACCCGGTGCCCCAGGCGTCCGACACGGCGGGCACGGCGTGGTCGGCCAGGTCCGCGAAGGAGTGCAGCCGCTCACCGGACTGGCCGACGCCGAGGACGATGCTGCGCTTCCCGCGGACGACGGTCACCTCGCCCTGGTCCCACAGTTGCTGCGGGGCCTTCCTCGCCGGCTTCTCGTCCCGCACGTACCACTGGTCGGCCGCGTCGAGGGCGAGGTCGAGGGTGCGCGCGACGGTGACGGGGGCCCGGTCGTAGCCCTGCACCTGGTAGCGGAGTTCGGCGTCGGCGGTGGCCGTTGTGCCGGTCCGGTGGACGCCGGTGACCTTGTAGGACCAGGAGGCGAGCGGCACCGCGCTGACGGCCTCGAACCAGCTCGCAGCTCCCGTCTCGGCGACGGCCGCCTTGTCGCGGTCGAGGACGGCCGCCGCCCGCCGGTCCAGGACGTGCTGCACGTCGGCCTCGGCGGTGTCGCCGGCCGTCGGCCCGCCGCCGCACGCCACCAGCGAGGTGAGCAGCAGGCACAGCACCACCGCACCGCGCCCCGACGCCCGCCTTCGGCCTGCCATGTTTCCCGATCGTACGGGTATCGCCGCCGTGGGTCAGGGGCGCGTGACCGTCGCCCCCGGCATCATGCCGACCGGGTCGTAGCGCACCGGGGCGCCGGGATAAGGGGCGTGCACGACCTGGCCGTTGCCGACGTACATGCCGACATGGCTGGCGTCGCCCCGGTAGGTGACCAGATCGCCGGGCCGCGCCTGGGACAGCGGCACCTGGCGGCCGGCGTAGCGCTGGGCCTGCGAGGTGCGCGGCAGGGAGACGCCGGCCTGGGCGTACGACCACTGCATCAGGCCCGAACAGTCGAAGCCGTTGGGCCCGTTGGCGCCCCACACGTACGGCTTGCCGACCGCGGACCGGGCCGCGGCGACGGCGGCGGCCGCCCGGCCCGAGGGCGCCGCGGCCCCCGAGAGGTCCGGCATCGCGGAGCGACCGGAGCGGGAGGCCCGGTCGTAGGCGGCGCGCTCGTCGGAAGGCAGGGAGTTGAGCAGTTCGCGCGCCTTGGCGAGCTTCCGCTCGACGGTCCGCTTGTGGGAGGCGACGGCCTTGCGGCTCTCCTCCAGTTCGCCGAGCTTCCGGGCCGCCTCGCTGCGCTCCTGGGCGAGTTCGCGCATGGCCTCCTGGAGGTCCTTGAGCTCGCCCGCCTGGTGGGCGTTGATGCGGTCCAGGGCGGCCGCCTTGTCGAGGTACTCGTCCGGGTCGTCGGAGAACAGCAGCGCGAGGGACGGGTCGAGGCCGCCGGAGCGGTACTGGGCGCCGGCCAGCGAACCGAGCTTGTCCCGCATGGAGTTGATGCGTTCCTGCTGCCGGGCGATCGCGTCCTGTGCGGAGCCGACCTCCTCGCGCAGCGAGTCGGCGCGTTCGTCGGCCTTGTTGTAGGCCTCGGTGGCCTGCTCGGCCTGCTCGTAGAGGCGGTCCACCTCGGCCCGGGTGCCGTCGGAGGGAGCGGCGACGGCCGGTACGGCACCGAGCGCGGCGGCAGCCGCGGACAACACGCTCAGAGCGGCACCGGCGCCCCGGTTGAACCCGGACGTCTGGACCAGGCGGCGATGGAACCCCACGGAGGCCGCGCTCCTTCCGTTGGCGGACGAGAACGCGGCAGACAGTAGCCCCGGGAACGGGACCCGGCCAAAGACCTCAGGGGGCGCACAAACTGACGCCCCGCCTCAGACGCAGGTCATGGGCGGGGCGGGGCGTCAGACGAGGTTGTCGCGATTCGCCCGAACGGGGGGCGAGTCGTCGCGATCTTGAGCCGCCGGAAGGCTCAGATCCGCACGCCGAACTGGAAGGGCATGTTGTTGATCGACTCGTAGCGCACGACGGTGCCGGTGCGGGGGGCGTGGAGAACCTGGCCGTTGCCGGCGTAGAAGCCGACGTGGTGCTGGTCGCCGTAGAAGATGACCAGGTCGCCGACCTTGAGGTCGCTCTGCGAGTAGATGCGGGTACCGGCGTTGGCCTGGGCCTGCGAGGTGCGCGGGATGGTGACGCCGGCCTGCGCGAAGGCCCAGGAGGTCAGGCCCGAGCAGTCGAAGGAGGAGGGGCCCGTGGCGCCGTAGACGTACGGCGAGCCGATCTTGCTCTGGGCGGCCTGGAAGGCGGCGAGGGCACGGCCGGAGGCGGGGGCGGTGCTGCCGAGGTCCACGCGCTCGCTGGCGGAGCGGCTGGCGCGGGCGTCGGCGGCGGCGAGGGCGGCCTTCTCGGCGGCGGTCAGGGAGTTGAGGAGCCTCTGCGCCTCGGCGAGCTTGCCCTGAACGGCCTTCTTCTGCTTGGCCAGTTCGGTGCGGGTGCTCGCGAGGTCCTTGAGCTTCTCGGAGGCCTCGGCGCGGTCCTGGGCCAGCTCGCGCTGCTTCTCCTGGATCTTCTTGAGCGCCTCGACCTGCTGGGAGCTGAGCTGGTCCGCGGTGGACGCCTTGTCCAGGTAGTCGTCCGGGTTCGACGACAGGAAGAGCTGGAGCGAGGAGTCGATGGTGCCGGTGCGGTACTGCGCGGCGGCCGCCATGCCTATGGAGTCCCGCAGTTCGTTCAGGTCGTCCTGGCCGCGGGCCACGTCGTCCTGGATGGTGGAGATCTCCTTCTGGAGCTTCTGCTGCTTCTCCTTGGCGCCGTTGAGCTTCTCGGTGGCCTGCTCGGCCTGCTCGTACAGGGCGTCGACCTTCGCCTTGACCTCGTCCTTGCTCGGCTTCTCGCTCGGCGCGGCATTGGCGGCATTGGCACTGAGGGCCACGGCGGCAGCGGCTGCGGTCGTGAGCACGGTCACGCGCGTACGGCTCGGCTGCTTGGGTCGACGATGGGACGCCACGGAGGTGAACTCCTTCTTTTGAGTGATCACCCGCTTGGAGGTTCGAGCCCAGACCCTAGTGACCTTCCTGTGATCAGTTCAAATCCTCAGGAATAAAATCTCGTCACGCCGTGCATTCTTTGCACATAACTCACGTGCAGTGATAGCCACTTGACACTACGTTGCGTGACGATACGGCTAATTCGGACACCAAACCTCTTAGCCCTATGTTTAGGACAGCCGCTTCAGAAGCACCGCTGAAGCCACCGGCCGCGCCCCCGCCTTGGCGATGCCGTCGGCGACCTCGCGGTCGGTCGAGGCGACGATCACCGGCCGCCCGGGCGGCTCGGCGCGCACGAGCTGGCGGATCAACTCATCGGCGGTGACACCGGCCTTGGAGAACAGCACCCGCACCCCGCGCGGTGGCGCGAGCAGCACCGGCGCGGCCAGTTCGGCCCCGTCGAAGACGCACGTCACCTCCGCCCCGGTCTGCGCGGCGAGCTGCGAGAGCTGCCCGAGGAGCCGCAGGCGCTGCTTCTCCAGCGGCATCTGGGGATAGCCGGTCTTGGTGACGTTGTAGCCGTCGACCACCAAGTGCGCCTGGGGCAGGGCCAGTAGCTGGTCCAGGATCGCCGGGTCGTTCTCGGACAGCGCCCGCGCGGCGATGTCCTTCGGGGTCATCCGTCCCGGTTCGACCGCGTCCACGGTCTCGGCGGGCCGCACGGAGACCGGCGGCAGGGCCAGTTCCCGGCGCAGCCCCTGGGCCGCGTCCAGAACGGTGTCCAGAAGCAGACGCACGCGCATGTCCTCGACACTGCGCCCCTCCCGTGCCGCTCTGCGCGTGGCCTCCAGCGCGGCCTCCGCCTCCCCGAGCCGTGCCTTCAGGCGCCGGGACTCGCTCTCCGCGGCGGACACCTGGGCCTGCCCCTCGGCGCGCACGGAGTCCATCTCGCCCCGCAGCTTGCGCAGGGCCGCCTCGCCGCGCTTGACGTCACTGAGTGCCGCGCGCAGCTTCCGGTGCAGCGACTCGGCTTCCTTCCTGGCCGATTCCAGCTCGGTGCGCAGCCGCTCGGTCTCGGCGCGCGTCTGGTCGCGGGCGGCCGTGAGCTCCGCACGCAGCCGCTCCAGTTCGGCGCGGCTCTCCTCGTCGGCCCGCTCGGCGTCCGCCCGCTGGGCCTCCTCGCCGGCCGCGGTGACCAGCTTGACCCAGCCGGCGGGGCGCAGAACATAGGCCGCGGCCGCCACGTCGAGCGGGTCCGCGGCCGGGGGCGGGGAACCGGAGTCGAGGGCGCCGGCCAGCTCCGGCTGCACCTCTCTGAACTTCTCCCCGATGCGCTGGCGGAACAGCGGATCGGTCTCCAGCGCGGCCGCCATCGCGTTGCCCGCGAACTTGGCCCGCCGGTTCGGCGCGAAGCGCGCGTACTGCCTCAGCTGTGCGGGCAGTTCGCCGACGGTCAGCCCGCCGAACCCCTCCGAGACGATGTGCACGACCCTGCGCCGCACACCGTCGGGCAGCGGACGGTCGAGGACCTCGGCGGCGCCGTCGTCCGGCTCCCCGCCTTGTGTCTCCACCATCCGTCACACCCCATCACTGTGCGGGGCCGGCCCTGTCAGGAGCCGGCGCCCGGCCTGTCCACGAGTTCCACCTGGTCCACGGCGTTGCACCAGCGGCACCGCACCGACTCGATGGTCTCACTGACCACCTCGCGCTCCTCGACCTTCGGCTCTCCCGCCAGGTCGAGGTGGACGTACTCGACGACCTTCGACGAGCGGGTCACGTCGAAGCGCGTGAGGTTGCCGCAGAGGGTGCAGCGCCACCGCGTCGAGGCGGTCGGGAGGGGAACCGTCATCGTGACTGTGCTCTTTCCTGCTAGCCATTGTCGGTGACGCACCGGCGTCCCGGTGCGTGTGGCTCGTAACCCTACGGCCTGGCGGGTACTCGCCGCTCGGGCGTCCACAGGACCCACCCGACGGCGAGGCACTCTGTTCCGTTGCGTCCCGTTACGTCATGCTCTGTGTTCATGATCCGCAACTGGAGGGTGACACTCGGTGGAGCCGGCAGGGCGCTGTGGGGGCAGGCTCCGGTCACCCACGGTCTGATCGCCCTGTGCTGTCTGGTCTTCGTGATCGGCCCCGCCTCCGGCCTCGACCCGGCCTACGGCTCCGGGGACGCGGCCCTGGCCGCCCAGCGGGCCTGGTTCCACCGCTGGGGCGTGATCCCCGCCGAGCTCTTCGAGGACTCGCCCGGTGCCGCCCTCACCCCGGCCACCGCGCTGTTCGTGCACGGCAGCTGGGCGCACCTGCTGGGCAACATGCTCTTCCTCTACGTCTTCGGGGCGATGACCGAGGAGCGGATGGGCCGGGTGCAGTTCCTCCTCTTCTACGTCGGCTGCGGCTACCTCGCCCTGCTGGGCTACGCGGCCGCCAACGCCGACTCCGAGCAGTCCCTGGTCGGTGCCTCCGGGGCGATCTCGGCGGTCCTCGGCGCGTTGCTCTTCCTGTTCCCCCGGGCCCGGGTGACCAGTCTCCTGCCGTTCCTCTTCTTCCTGCCGCTGCGCTTCCCCGCCTGGGTCGTCCTGCCCTTCTGGGCGGCGCTGCAATGGCTGGCGGCGGGCCGCGCCTCCGACGGCCCCGGGGTGGCCTATCTGGCCCACCTGGTGGGCTTCGGCCTGGGCCTGGTCTTCGCCTGGGTGCGTTTCGGGCGTACGACTAGAGTGAGGCCCGCCCCAGCTCCGGCCCCCGAGGGAGAGAACCAGCCGTGATCACCGCGATCGTCCTCATCAAGACCAGCGTGGACCGGATCCCCGAGATCGCGGAGCGGATCGCCGCGCTGGAGTCCGTGAGCGAGGTCTTCTCCGTCACGGGCACCTACGACCTGATCGCCATGGTCCGGGTCAAGCAGCACGAGGATCTCGCCGAGGTCATCCCCGGCAGCATCAGCAAGATCCCGGGCGTCGAGGCGACGGACACCCACGTGGCCTTCCGCACCTACTCGCAGCACGACCTGGAGGCCGCGTTCGCGATCGGCCTCGACAGCTGATCGTCCCCGACGGCTAGGAGCCGAGCGCGAGCACCGTGATGCCGTCGGCGGTGGCGGTGTACACACGGCCGTCGCGGACGACCGGGCTCTGGGTCCCGAGGGAGGCGCCGCCCTCGACGCGCCGGTGCCAGATCCGCTTCCCCCGGCGGTCGACGCCGTGGAGCGTCGAGCCGTGGCGCACGTAGAGGGTGCCGCCGAGGACCGTGGGGTCGCTGTACTGGTTCCCCTCGTCGGGGAAGGGGAGGGACCACACCGTCGATCCGTCGGCGGGGTCCAGGGCGACCAGTTCGTAGTCGGACACGGTGACGCCCAGGCCGGCGAAGGGCACACAGGTGAAGTAGCGGCCGCCGTACACCTTGTCGTTCGCCGAGTCCCACAGCGTCCTGCCGGAGCGGGAGATGCCGTGCAGCATCCGCTCGCCGACCGATCCGACCATCAGCGTGTCGCCGACCAGGGCGGGCCGGCCGGTGTCGGAGCCGGCCTTCGCCGCCCAGAGCCGCTCGCCGCTCCGCGCGTCCAGGGCCTGGACCTGGTCCCCGAAGGTGCCGACGTACACCACGCCGTCCGCCACCAAGGGTTCGCCGGTGGGTGCGGGTCCGGTCGGGGCCGTCCAGCGCACGCTGCCGTCGGGGGCGTAGGCCCGCACCCCGCCCGCGTCCGAGCCGTCGCCGTAGGACACCAGGACCAACTCGCCGGCGGCGACCGGGAACTGGCTGTTCGCGGCGAACGACCTGGTCCAGCGGACCGTGCCGCGGCGGCCGAGCGCACACAGCCTGGAAGCGCCCTCCTGGCCGTCCTCCAGCAGGCAGTACACGCCGTCGGCGGTGGCGAGCGGGGACATCGCCTCGGCGCCGAGCGGGGTCCGCCACACGGTCCGCCCGTCCAGGTCCAGCGCGTGCAGCGCGCCGTCCGCGCCGCCGACGTACACCCGCGTGCCGTCGGGTGAGAGGGCCGCGCAGGGGCCGCGCCGCCCGCCGAGGCCCTGGACCTTGCACTGCCAGCCCGTCGCGGGCGTGCCCGTCGGGGACCCGGCCCCGGTCGTCGCCTCTCGGTCCGCCGAGTCCCGCAGCCACAGCCATCCGCCCGCGCCCCCGGCGGCCACGACCCCGACGCCTCCCGCCACGGCCCGCAGCAGCCGGCGCCGGGACGGCGGGGCGGGGGCGGGGGTCACAGGGGCGACCGCGGGGACGTCCGTGACGGTCACCGGCGCCACGTACTCCACCCGGCTGCCCCGCTCCCCCGAGTCGTGCCCGGGCACCCAGTGCGCGCCGCTCCGGGCGGCCTCGGGCTCCCGCACGGATCCGGGCGCGTACCAGCCGGGCCGCAGCCCCTCGCGCAGCAAGGCGGCGGTGTGTCCCGCGGCCGCGACCAGCTCCGCGGGGGTCGGCCGCGCGCCGGGGTCGTCCCGCAGACACGACTCCACCAGCGGCAGGTGTTCCCGCGGTACGGCGGACAGGTCGACGTCCCCGGTCAGGATCCGCAGCAGAACGACCGAATCCTGCCCCTCGCCGAAGGGCTCCTTCCCGCCGGAGGCGTAGGCGAGGACCGCGCCCAGGGAGAAGACGTCACTGGCCGGCACCACCTGGGCGCCGTTGCGGATCTGCTCCGGCGAGAGGTAGCCGACCGATCCGACGACCACGCCGGTCCGGGTCAGGGCGGTGCCCTCCAGGGCCCGGACGATCCCGAAGTCGATGACCCGGGGGCCGTCCGGCGCGAGCAGGATGTTGGAGGGCTTGAGGTCCCGGTGCACCAGCCCCTTGGCGTGGATCGCGGCGAGCGCCTCGGCGAGCGCGGCCGCCAGCAGCCGTACCGCGTCCGCGGGCAGCGGTCCCCGGTCGAGCACCGCGTCCCGCAGGTTCGGCCCCGCGACGAACTCGGTCGCCATCCACGGCCGCGCGGCCTCGGTGTCCGCGTCCACGACCCGCGCGGTGTACGTGCCGGTCCCGCCGACGGTCTGCGCGGCCCGCACCTCGTGCCGGAACCGGGCCCGGAAGGTGCGGTCCTCGGCGTGCTCGGCCCGTACGACCTTCACGGCCAGCCGCAGCCCGCCACGCGCCTCGGCGAGGTACACCTCGCCCATGCCGCCGGAGCCGAGTCTGCCCAGGACCTGGTAGGGCCCGATGGTCCGCGGGTCCCGCTCGCGCAGCTCCTGCACCCCGTGCTCCCCCTGCTTTCCGTACGGCTGCTGGGGGGAGCGTATACGCGAGCCGGCCGTCGCTCCCTCAGACGGCCGGGACGCAGCGGCCGTCCTCGGTGCGGTACGTCCACTTCGCGCCGTCCGCGACCAGTTCCCTCACCGCCTTCACGAACCGTTCGACGTGCTCGTCCGGGGTGCCGGCGCCGAAGCTCACCCGGATCGCGTTGAGCGACTTCTCGCCGGGCGCGGCCTCGGGGGCGCCGCACTCGCCCTGGGACTGCGGGTCGCTGCCGAGGAGGGTGCGCACGAGGGGGTGGGCGCAGAAGAGGCCGTCGCGGACGCCGATGCCGTACTCGGCGGAGAGGGCGGCGGCGAAGTGGGAGCTGTTCCAGCCCTCGACGACGAAGGAGAGCACGCCGACGCGGGGGGCGTCGTCGCCGAAGAGGGACAGGACGCGGACCTCGGGGACGTCGGCGAGGCCGGCCCTCACCTTCTCGATCAGATACCGCTCGCGGGCCACCAGGCTGTCGAAACCGGCCTCCGTCAGCGCCTTGCAGGCCGAGGCGATCGAGTAGGCGCCGATGACGTTCGGGGAGCCCGCCTCGTGCCGGGCGGCGCTCTCGTGCCACTCCACGTCCACTCCCCCGTCCTCGCGCCGGGTGACCTTGCGGCTGGCGCCGCCGCCCGCGAGGTAGGGGTCGGCCGCGCGCAGCCAGTCGGCGCGGCCGGCCAGGACGCCGGAGCCGAAGGGCGCGTAGAGCTTGTGGCCGGAGAAGGCGACCCAGTCGACGTCCAGGTCGCGGACGCTCACCGGGTGGTGCGGGGCGAGCTGGGCGGCGTCCAGGACGATCCGGGCACCGTGCGCGTGGGCGGCGGCGGCCAGCTCGCGGACCGGCCACAGCTCGCCGGTGACGTTGGAGGCGCCGGTGACGCACACCAGGGCGGGGCCGTGGGGGTCGCGGTCGGCGAGGGCCTTCTCCAGGGTCTCGACGGCCTGCCGCGGGGTGCGCGGGGCGTCGAGGTAGCTGACCCGGGCGTCCTTCCAGGGCAGCAGGCTCGCGTGGTGCTCGGTCTCGAAGACGAACACCTGGCAGTCGGCGGGGAGGGCGGCGGCGAGGAGGTTGAGCGAGTCGGTGGTCGACCGGGTGAAGATCAGCTCGTCGTCCTCGCGGCAGTCGAGGAACTCGGCGACGGTCCTGCGGGCGTTCTCGAACAGGTCGGTCGAGAGCTGGGAGAGGTACCCGGCCCCGCGGTGCACGCTGCCGTAGTAGGGCGCGTACGCCGCCACGTCGTCCCAGACCCGCTGGAGGGCCGGTGCGCTGGCCGCGTAGTCGAGCGCCGCGTAGGTGACCTCGCCGCCGGTGACGAGCGGGACGGTGACATCACGCCCCAGAACGGGCAGCGGGGCACAAATGGTGCGGGCGGCGGCAGCGGTGGAGACGGACATGGGGAACTCCCGTGAAAGTAAAGGTGAGATGGGTGCGCGGAGGCGGGGCTCGGCGGCCCTATCGCATTCGCTTGCTCACGGAAGACTCCCTCGATCGACCAGGACCCCTGGTGTCGAGAGGGGCCCGCGCTTGCCGTAGACCTCGCTGCCTACGGCCTGGTCTTCACCCGGGGCACCCCGCCACGGACGGAGGGTTGCCGGACAGTCGGCCGGGGCCTCATGACTGTCACTCATGACCTGGTACCGGAACGTACGTGAGGTGATCGTCGTCCCGCAACCCGTGTCCGGATCGCGGGACGACACCTCGGTGGCCGTCAGGCGTTGCTCGCGGCCACCCAGCGCTCCAGCGTCCGCTTCGCCGCGCCCGAGTCGATCGCCTCCGCGGCCTTGTCCATCCCGGCCCGCAGCTGCTCGGCCAGCGTCCCCGTCCCCGGGTCCAGGGCCACCAGCGCGGCCGCCGAGTTCAGGAGCACGGCGTCCCGGACCGGGCCCTTCTCGCCGTCCAGCAGGTGGCGGGCGACCTCCGCGTTGTACGCCGGGTCGCCGCCCCGCAGGGCCTCCACCGGCACCAGGTCGATGCCGACGTCCCGGGGGTCGAAGCTCTCCTCGGTGACCTTGCCGTCGCGGACGACCCAGACCCGGGAGGTCGACGTGGTGGTCAGCTCGTCGAGGCCGTCGTCGCCGCGGAAGACGAGCGAGGAGTGGCCGCGCTCCGCGAAGACGCCCGCGACGACCGGCGCCATGCGCGGGTCCGCGACCCCGACCGCCTGGGCCCGTACCCGGGCGGGGTTGGTCAGCGGACCGAGGATGTTGAACACCGTGCGGATGCCCAGCTGACCGCGGGCGGCGCCCGCGTGGCGCAGCGCCGGGTGGAACTTGATCGCGAAGCAGAAGGTGATCCCTGCCTCCTCGGCCACCTCGGCCACCCGCCGCGGGGTCAGCTCCAGGTTGACGCCGAGCTTCTCCAGGACGTCCGAGGCGCCGGACGCGGAGGAGGCGGCCCGGTTGCCGTGCTTGACGACCGTGGCGCCGGTGCCGGCGACGACGATCGCCGACATGGTGGAGATGTTGACGGTCTTGGCGCCGTCGCCGCCGGTGCCGACGATGTCCACCGTCCGCCCGGGGACCTCGATCACGTTGGCGTGCGCGTACATCGCCCGCACGAGACCGTTGATCTCCTCGACCGTCTCGCCCTTGGCCCTGAGCGCGACCACGAAAGCGGCGATCTGCGCGTCGGTGGCCTCGCCCCGCATGATCCGGTCCATCGCCCACGCCGTCGCGTCGGCGCTCTGGTCCCGGCCGTACAGCAGGGCGTTCAGCACCTCGGGCCAGGAACGGCCCGCCGCGGTGTCGCCTCCAGCGGGGGTCACAGCGCTCATGGGGCCGCTCCAGATGTCGTAGAAAACCGTCTCCACACCCTATCCAGCCCGCAGCACGGCACAGGGCCCCGTCCGGTGTTCGGACGGAGCCCCCGCCCCCGCCGAACCCGCACCCGAAGCCGAACCCACCGCACGGCAAAGGGCCCGTCCAGTGTGTCGGACGGGCCCTTCTACCGCGCGTGGCGAGCGCAGCGACAAGCAGTGATCAGTGGTGGCCGTGGCCGCTCGTGATCTCCTTGTACTCCTCGACGGTCGGCTTGGGGATCTGGGACTCCTCGCCGTAGTACGCCTCGCTCAGCTTGGCGCGCAGCTTCTCGGTGCCCTTGACCTTCCGCTCGACGCCGTTCTCGTCGACCGTGGGGCCGATCTCGGCGGGCTTGTACTGCTCGTGCGCCGTGAGCGTGTGGAGCTGCTCCTGGCTGAGCGGCTCGTGCACCTCGATGAACTCACCGTGCGGCAGGCGCTTGATGATGCCGGACTCGCGGCCGTGCAGCACCTTCTCCCGGTCGCGGCGCTGGAGGCCGAGGCAGATCCGCTTGGTGACGACGAACGCGATGACCGGGGCGACGAAGAACGCGATCCGCACGAACCAGGTGATGGCGTTGATCGACAGGTGGAAGTGCGTGGCGAAGAGGTCGTTTCCACCACCGATCAGCAGCACGAAGTACCAGGTCATCCATGCCACACCGAACGCGGTCCGGGTCGGGGCGTTGCGCGGCCGGTCCAGGATGTGGTGCTCGCGCTTGTCGCCGGTGACCCAGGACTCGATGAACGGGTACACCGCGATCGCGACCAGCACCAGCGGGAAGATGACCAGCGGGATGAACACGCCCAGGACGAGCGTGTGACCCCAGAAGTTGATCTCCCAGCCCGGCATGACACGGATCAGGCCCTCGGAGAAGCCCATGTACCAGTCCGGCTGGGCGCCCGTGGACACCTGGTCGGGACGGTAGGGGCCCATCGCCCAGATCGGGTTGATGGAGGCGATCGCCGCGATGACCGCGATGACACCGAAGACCAGGAAGAAGAAGCCTCCGGCCTTGGCCATGTAGACCGGCAGCAGCGGCATGCCGACGACGTTGTTGTTGGTCTTGCCGGGGCCCGCGAACTGCGTGTGCTTGTGGTAGAAGACCAGGATCAGGTGCGCCACCATCAGGCCGAGCATGATGCCCGGCAGCAGCAGGACGTGGATCGAGTAGAAGCGGGCCACGAAGTCGCCGCCCGGGAACTCCCCGCCGAACAGGAAGAACGACAGGTACGTGCCGACGATCGGCACGGACAGGATCGCGCCCTCCATGAAGCGGACACCGGTGCCGGAGAGCAGGTCGTCCGGGAGCGAGTAACCGGTGAAGCCGGTGAACATGCCGAGGACGAACAGCAGGAAGCCGAACAGCCAGTTGACCTCACGCGGCTTGCGGAACGCGCCCGTGAAGAACACGCGCATCATGTGCACGAACATGCCGGCGAGGAAGATCAGCGCCGCCCAGTGGTGGATCTGCCGGATCAGCAGACCACCGCGCACATCGAAGGAGATGTGCATGGTCGAGTTGAACGCCTCGGACATCAGCTGGCCCTGCAGCGGGACGTAGCTGCCGTGGTACTCCACCTCGTTCATCGACGGGTGGAAGAACAGCGTCAGGTACACACCCGTGAGGATGATGATGATGAAGCTGTACATGCACACTTCGCCCAACATGAACGACCAGTGGTCGGGGAAGATCTTGCGCATGTTGGCCTTGGCCAGGGAGTAGATCCCGAGCCGGCCGTCGGCCCAGTCGGCGACGCGCTCGCCGGCCGGTGCCTTCCCGCGTGCGCGGGACTCGGAGGTCTCTGTAGTGCTCATCCGCGCTCCCAGAATGCAGGACCGACGGGCTCCTCGAAGTCGCCGAGCGCTTCGAGGTAGCCCTGGTCGTTCACGCCGATGCGCAGCTGCGGCAGGGCGTGGCCGGCGGGGCCGAAGATCACCCGGGCACCGTCGGAGAGGTCGAAGGTGGACTGGTGGCAGGGGCAGAGCACGTGGTGCGTCTGCTGCTCGTACAGGGAGATCGGGCAACCGACGTGGGTGCAGATCTTCGAGTACGCGACGATGCCTTCGTGCGACCACTCGAGCTCGCGCTTGTCCTTGATGTTGTCCGGCTGGATGCGGACGATCATCAGGGCGGCCTTGGCGATCTCGGTCTGGAACTCCTCGTCGTGCTCCTCCAGGCCCTCGGGCTTGGCGAAGGTCAGCGAGCCGACCTGGACGTCGGAGGGGCGCAGCGGCTCGTTGGTGTTCATGTTGACGAGCTGGAGGCCCTTGCGCCACATGGTGTGGCGGAGCTTGGTGCCGGGCAGCGGGCCGAGGTCGCGCAGCAGCATGACGCCGGAGAGCGGGAACAGGGCCAGCGCGCCGAACATCGTGTTGCGGATCAGCTTGCGACGGTCGAGCGCCGACTCCTTGGCGCCCTGCTTGAAGTCCGCGTGCACCTTCGCGCGGACCTCGGGGGACGCCTCGATCGGGTGCCGCTCGTCGGCGATCTCCTCGTCGGACATCAGGGTGCGGGCCCAGTGGACCGCGCCCGCGCCGATCGCGAAGAGGGCGAGACCGAGGGTCAGGCCCAGCGCGAAGTTCAGCGCGTTGATGTGCCCGATCGGGAAGACGAAGATCGACTTGTCGTGGGGGATGCCCACGTACGAGGCGATGAACCCGACGGTGGCCAGCATCGACACCGTGAACAGCATGGCCACCGTGCGCTCGGACCGCCGGGCGGCCCGCTCGTCGATGTCCTGCACCCGGTGCTCGTGGGGCGGGAGGCCGGGGTCCGCGAACGGGTTCTTGTCGTCCGCGACGCCCACCGTGCCGTGCGCGTCCTGCTCAGCGGGCAGGTTCTCTTCTGGAATGTCTTGGCTACTCATGACTTCTTGGCCTTTGCGGTCCGAGCGGCGACCCAGACGGCGACCGCGATCAGCGCGCCGAGGCCGAAGATCCAGGCGAACAGGCCTTCGGAGACCGGGCCGAGACCGCCCAGCTCAAGGCCGCCGGGGCTCACGGTGTCGTCGCCGTTGACCGCGTTCAGGTACGCGATGATGTCCTTCTTGTTCTGCTCCGACAGCGTGGTGTCGGGGAACGACGGCATGTTCTGCGGGCCGGTCTGCATGGCCTCGTAGATGTGCTTCGGGTCGACGTCCTCGAGGCTCGGCGCGAACTTGCCGTGCGTCAGCGCGCCACCCTTGCCGGTGAAGTTGTGGCACTGCGTGCAGTTGTCACGGAACAGCTCGCCGCCCTTGGCGATGTCGGCGTCCTCGGGGCCGTACTGCGCCTCGGTCGGGATGTTCGGACCCGCGCCCAGCGAGGCGATGTACGCGGCCAGCTGGTCGATCTCGGCCTGCGAGTAGATGACCTTCTTGCGCGGAACCTGCGCACCCGGCTGCTGGGCCGGCATACGGCCGGTGCCGACCTGGAAGTCGACGGCCGCGGCGCCCACGCCCACGAGGCTCGGACCGTCGGAGGACCCCTGACCGCCGGTGCCGTGGCAGCTGGCACAGCCTACGGCGAAGAGCTTCTTGCCCTCGTCGATGGCCAGGGACTGGGCGGTTTCGTCTGCCTTCGCCTTGTCCGCGGGGGCGAACACGGCGTACAGCCCCCCGGTGCATGCCAGCGCGAGGAGTAGGACGACGAGCGCCGCCAGCGGGTGGCGTCGTCGTGCGGAGAGCTTTTTCACGGATTACCCCGGTGTCAGGATCTTCTGCGTCGATGCTTGCGATGTCGGGAGCGGGCCCGGCTACTTGATCATGTAGATCGTGGCGAAGAGGCCGATCCAGACGACGTCGACGAAGTGCCAGTAGTAGGACACGACGATCGCTGCCGTCGCCTGCTCGTGGGTGAACCTCTTGGCCGCGTAGGTGCGCCCGAGAACGAACAGGAACGCGATCAGGCCGCCCGTCACGTGCATGCCGTGGAAGCCGGTGGTCAGGTAGAACACCGAGCCGTACGGGTCGGAGGAGAGCGAGAGCCCGTCCTTCTTCACCAGCTCCGTGTACTCGTAGATCTGACCGCCGATGAAGATCGCGCCCATGATGAACGTGACGATGAACCAGCCCCGGAGCTTCTTCACGTCACCGCGCTCGGCGGCGAAGACGCCGAGCTGGCAGGTGAGCGAGGAGAGCACCAGGATCGTGGTGTTCGTCGCCGAGAACGGGAAGTTCAGGCTGTGCGCCATTTCCTTCCAGTGATCGGGTCCCGTCACCGATCGCAGGGTGAAGTACATCGCGAAGAGGGCCGCGAAGAACATCAGCTCGGAACTCAGCCAGATGATGGTTCCGACGCTGGTGAGGTTCGGCCGGTTGACCGACGGGTGCGCGTGCCCGGTTTCTACTGTCGTTGCTGTCGCCACGACCGACATTATGTCGGTCGCTTATCCCGCCCTCACCCCGGGGGGTGCCGTTCGGAGTGTCCTGCTGCTCCATACCGGTGTTGACGTGGTGTTCAAGGGAGTAGCATCCGGCCCAACGGGCCTGTCCTTACGACGCTGACGTCACGGAGGAACAATGCAGCCGACCGCCACGGTGCTGGTCTACAGCGACGATTCCAACACCCGCGAACAGGTGCGGCTCGCCGCCGGGCGCCGACCGGCTCCGGACGTCCCGTTGGTCGAGTTCGTGGAGTGCGCCACGCCCGCCGCGGTGCTGAAGGAGCTGGACAGGGGCGGGATCGACGTCTGTGTGCTGGACGGGGAGGCCGTGCCGATGGGCGGCATGGGCCTGTGCCGGCAGATCAAGGACGAGGTGTTCGACTGCCCGCCGGTGCTGCTGCTGATCGGGCGGCCGCAGGACGCGTGGCTGGCCACGTGGAGCCGGGCCGAGGGTGCGGTGACCCATCCGGTGGACCCGGTGGAGTTCGCGTCGGCGCTGGCTTCCCTGCTGCGGTCCCGGAAGGCTTTGAGCGCCTAGGAGCCCGGGGACTTCCGTAGGCGGGCGACTGCGGGCCGTCTCCGGCCGGTCACGCAGTTCCCCGCGCCCCGGGCAGTCACACCGCCGTCGGTCGCAGCCGGGCCGTCTGGTCGGCACTCGGGGCGTCCGGGGTGCCCGCCACCAGCGCGCTGCCCTCGCGCCACTTCTTCCAGTCCAGGTTCCAGTCGCCGAAGCCGTTGCCGAACGGCTCCATGGTGTCGCCCTCCGAGTTGACCACCTGGACCACGTCGCCCTCGTGGACGGTCTCGAAGAACCACTCCGCGTTGGCCGTGCTCATGCCCGTGCAGCCGTGGCTGACGTTGGCGTAGCCCTGGGAGCCGACCGACCAGGGGGCGGCGTGGACGTACTCGCCGCTCCAGGTGACGCGGGTGGCGTAGTAGACCGGGAGGTCGTACGACTCCGAGCTGCCCTCGGCGATCCCGATGCTGGTGCCGCGCATACGTACGAAGTACTCCTTGCCCAGCACGACCTTGACGCCGTTGCGGGTGTCGAAGCCGGGCTTGCCGGTGGTGACCGGGAGCTCCTTGATGACCTCGCCGTTCTTGTACACCGTCATCGAGTGCGACGAGGCGTCCGTCACGGCGATGATCCGGTCGCCGGTGGTCAGCTTCAGGGGCTTGCCCTTGCCGCCCCAGAGCCGGTCGCCGATCTTGATGCCCTCCAGGTCGCTGCGGACCTGGATCGTGGCGTGGGCGGGCCAGTAGTCCTTGGGGCGGTAGTGGAGCTCCTTGTCGTCCACCCAGTGCCAGGCGCCCGGTACGGCGGGCGTGGAGTCGACCCTGAGGGCGCGCTCCACGACGGCCCGCTGGGTCTTGTCCTTGACGGGCCGGTCCAGCTTGGCGGTGACGGGCTGGCCGACGCCGTACGTGCCCGTCCTGGGCCCGAAGGTGACGTTCAGGCGCTTCTTGCCGAGCGGTCTGCTGGTGTCGAAGTCGAGGACCCTGCGGCCCGGGGCGCCGTCCTCGTCCTCGGTGCTCACCCGGACCGTGTAGTGGGCGTTCGCGGCCAGTGGGGAGGTGCTGCGCCAGCGGGTGCCGTCGGCGGAGAGTTCGCCCGCCACACGGCGGCCCGTGGCGTCCGTGGCGGTGACGTCGGTGATGCGGCCGTCGTCGTCATCGGCGGTGACCTCGAGCGGCTTGTCCGGGTCGGCCTTCTTGCCGTCGCCGGTGGGCGCGTTGAAGGCGATCTGGTCCGCGGCGTCGTACGGCGTGGCCGCCAGCGGGTTCCCGTCGGACCCGCAGGCTGCGGCGCTCGCGCCGAGGGCGATCACCAGCAGCGTGCAGCCGACGACGGTGCGGGTACGCGGTGCGTGGTTCATGACTTCACGCTAGGAAGGCACGTCAAGAACGGCACGCCGGGTGACTCGTACGAGGGATGCCTATTGCGGCAAACGCAGGAGCCCGGACGCTCCTGACGGAGTGTCCGGGCTCCTGACGAGCTCAGCTCGTGCTACTGGGTGCGGTTCTCACCGCGGTAGTACTCGAAGACCCAGCCGTACAGGCCGACCAGGATCACCGGCACCGAGAAGTACAGCAGCCACCAGCCGATCGCGACCGACAGGAAGGCGAGGGCACCGCCGACGCCGAGGGCGAGCGGCTGCCAGCTGTGCGGGCTGAAGAACCCGACCTCGCCGGCGTCGTCCGCGACGTCGGCCTCCTTGTTGTCCTGCGCGCCGGCGTCCACCCGCTTGGCCGTGAAGCCCAGGTAGAAGCCGATCATGATGGACAGACCGAAGGCCAGGAAGAGCGCGGTGGTACCGGCCGGCTCCTTCGACCACACGCCATAGACGATCGCCATGGCGAGGATGAAGATGCTCAGCCAGAAGAACATCCGTCCCTGGATCTTCACTTCCCGGCCTCCTTGCCGCCGTTGCCGGCCAGAGCCTTCTCACCGTGACCGGCGTTCTCGAGCTGGTCGAGCGCGGCGATCTCCGGGTGGTGCAGGTCGAACGCCGGGGATTCGCTGCGGATCCGCGGCAGGGTGAGGAAGTTGTGGCGCGGCGGCGGGCAGGAGGTCGCCCACTCGAGGGAGCGGCCGTAGCCCCACGGGTCGTCGACGCCGACCGGCTTGCCGTACTTGGCCGTCTTCCACACGTTGTAGAGGAACGGCAGGATCGACAGGCCGAGCACGAAGGAGCTGATCGTCGAGATCGTGTTCAGGGCGGTGAAGCCGTCGGCCGCCAGGTAGTCGGCGTAGCGGCGCGGCATGCCCTCGGCACCCAGCCAGTGCTGGACCAGGAAGGTGCCGTGGAAGCCGATGAACAGCGTCCAGAACGTGATCTTGCCGAGGCGCTCGTCGAGCATCTTGCCGGTGAACTTCGGCCACCAGAAGTGGAAGCCGGAGAACATCGCGAAGACGACGGTGCCGAACACCACGTAGTGGAAGTGCGCCACCACGAAGTACGAGTCCGAGACGTGGAAGTCCATCGGGGGCGAGGCCAGGATGACACCGGTCAGACCACCGAAGGTGAAGGTGATCAGGAAGCCGGTGGCCCAGAGCATCGGGGTCTCGAAACTCAGGGACCCCTTCCACATCGTTCCGATCCAGTTGAAGAACTTCACGCCCGTCGGTACGGCGATGAGGAACGTCATGAAGGAGAAGAACGGCAGGAGCACACCGCCGGTGACGTACATGTGGTGGGCCCACACCGTCACGGACAGACCCGCGATCGCGATGGTCGCCGCGATCAGACCCATGTAGCCGAACATCGGCTTGCGAGAGAAGACCGGGATGACCTCGGAGATGATGCCGAAGAACGGCAGGGCGATGATGTACACCTCTGGGTGGCCGAAGAACCAGAAGAGGTGCTGCCAGAGCAACGCTCCGCCATTGGCCGGGTCGAAGATGTGTGCCCCGAACTTCCGATCCGCCTCCAGCGCGAACAGCGCGGCGGCGAGGACGGGGAAGGCGAGCAGGACCAGCACCGCGGTCAGCAGCACGTTCCACACGAAGATCGGCATGCGGAACATGGTCATACCCGGCGCGCGCATGCAGATGATCGTGGTGATGAAGTTGACCGCACCGAGGATCGTGCCGAAGCCGGAGAAGGCCAGACCCATGATCCACAGGTCGGCGCCGACGCCCGGGCTGCGGACCGCGTCCGACAGCGGGGAGTAGGCGAACCAGCCGAAGTCGGCCGCGCCCTGCGGGGTGAGGAAGCCGCCGACCGCGATGGTCGAGCCGAACAGGTAGAGCCAGTAGGCGAACATGTTCAGCCGCGGGAACGCCACGTCGGGCGCGCCGATCTGCAGCGGCATGATCCAGTTGGTGAAGCCGGCGAACAGCGGCGTCGCGAACATCAGCAGCATGATCGTGCCGTGCATCGTGAACGCCTGGTTGAACTGCTCGTTCGACATGATCTGCAGGCCCGGCCGGGCCAGCTCGGCGCGCATGAACAGCGCCATCACGCCGCCGATCAGGAAGAACGCGAACGACGTGACCAGGTACAGGGTCCCGATCGTCTTGTGGTCAGTGGTGGTGAGCCACTTGATGACCACACTGCCGCGGTTCTGGCGCCGGACCGGCAGCTCGTCCGTGTAGTGGGACCCTGCTGCCGCGGCACCCTGGGGTTCGTTGAGGATGCTCACAGGTTCGTCGTCTCCCGGTCCTTCTCATGGGCGGTCTGCTCGATGCCCGCGGGAACGTAACCGGTCTGCCCCTTCTTCGCGAGGTCCTTGAGGTGCTGCTCGTAGCGCTCGGGGGAGACGACCTTCACGTTGAACAGCATCCGGGAGTGGTCGACGCCGCAGAGCTCGGCGCACTTGCCGAGGAAGGTGCCCTCCTTGTTGGGGGTCACCTCGAAGGCGTTGGTGTGGCCCGGGATGACGTCCTGCTTCATCAGGAACGGCACCACCCAGAAGGAGTGGATGACGTCACGCGAGGTGAGGACGAAGCGGACCGTCTTGCCCTTGGGGAGCCAGAGGGTCGGGCCGGGGTTGCCGGTCTGCGGGTTCCGCGTGGCGGGCGTCCCGAAGTCGTAGACACCGCCGGCGTTCGCCGGGAAGTCGTCCTTGAACCGGGTCGGAATCGCGTCCAGGTTCTTGTCCGTCTTCGCGTCACCCGTGGAACCGGCGACGGGCGTGATGTAGTTGAAGGCCCAGCTCCACTGGTAGCCGACGACGTTGACGGTGACGTCGGGCTGCTTCTTGAGGCTGAGCAGCTTCGACTCGTCGCGGGCCGTGAAGTAGAAGAGGACCGAGACGATGACGAGCGGAACCACGGTGTACAGCGCCTCGATGGGCATGTTGTACCGGGTCTGCGGAGGTACCTCGACCTTGGTGCGGCTGCGCCGGTGGAAGATGGCGCTCCAGATGATCAGACCCCACACCAGCACGCCGACGGCGAGCGCGGCAGCCCAGGAGCCCTGCCACAGGGAGAGGATCCGCGGAGCCTCTTCCGTGGTCGGGGTGGGCATACCAAGGCGGGGGAAGTCCTTGTATGTGCAACCGGTGGCGGTCGCCAGGACCAGGCCCGCGGTCATTGCCTGCAGCAGCTTCCGCCGCATCGGGCGCCGCGGCGAGCGGTCGGAGCCGTTGGGACTCACGTAGCGCCTTCCCGAGAGTCTCGCCCGCGCGGTTGGCTGCGGCCTGCCTTCTTCGGTGGTCGGTCGCCGCCCTGCGTCGGGCAGGGGTTTGGATGTTTATGCGGACCAAACCCTAGCCGACGCCCTCCGGGGGTTCAGCGGGAGGGGGGCCTACTGGGTCGGGGGTTCGCTGGTTTGGCGGCCCCGGGTGCGTTGTGGCTGGTCGCGCAGTTCCCCGCGCCCCTGGGGGGTTAGCGTTGCCGTGTGTCTTATTTCGACGCTGCTTCCGGTGCTCCGCTCCATCCTGTTGCCCGTCAGGCGCTGTTGGCCTCTCTGGATGAAGGGTGGGCCGATCCTTCCCGTCTCTACCGGGAGGGGCGGCGGGCTCGGTTGTTGCTGGACGCCGCCCGGGAGGCCGCTGCCGAGGCTGTGGGGTGTCGTCCCGATGAGCTGACGTTCACCTCGTCGGGAACTCGGGCCGTGCACAGCGGGATCGCCGGGGCGATGGCCGGTCGTCGGCGGGTCGGACGTCACCTGATCGTGTCTGCCGTCGAACACTCCTCGGTCCTCCATTCGGCGGAGTTGTTCGAGATGACCGAGGTGCCCGTGGACCGCACGGGGGCTGTCCGTGCGCAGTCCTACGCCGATGCCCTGCGCCCCGACACCGCGCTGGCCTGCCTCCAGTCGGCCAACCACGAGGTGGGGACCGTGCAGCCGGTGGCCGAGGTGGCCGCGGTGTGCCGGGAGGCGGGGGTGCCGTTGCTGGTGGACGCGGCGCAGTCGCTCGGGTGGGGGCCGGTCGAGGGCGACTGGTCCGTGCTGACCGCCAGCGCACACAAATGGGGCGGCCCCTCGGGGGTCGGCCTGCTCGCCGTCCGGAAAGGTGTCCGGTTCTCGCCCCCGGGGCCGTCCGACGAGCGGGAGTCGGGGCGGGCGCCGGGCTTCGAGAACCTGCCGGCGATCGTCGCGGCGGCGGCCTCGCTGCGGGCGGTGCGGGCCGAGGCGGAGCAGGAGGCCGTACGGCTGGGGGAGCTGACGGCGCGGATCCGTTCGCGGGTGCCGCGGCTGGTGCCGGACGTGGACGTGGTGGGTGATCCCGAGCGGCGGCTGCCGGGGATCGTGACCTTCTCCTGTCTCTATGTCGACGGGGAGACACTGCTGCACGAACTGGACCGGGCGGGTTTCTCCGTCTCCTCCGGATCGTCCTGCACGAGCAGCACGCTGACGCCCAGCCATGTGCTGAAGGCGATGGGCGTGCTGAGTGAGGGGAATGTGCGGGTGTCGTTGCCGTTCGGGGCGGTCTCCGAGGAGGTCGACCGGTTCCTGGAGGTGCTGCCGGGGGCGGTGGCGGCGGTCCGGGAGAAGCTGGGAGCGCCCGCACCGGCGACCGAGGTCCACGAGGAATCCCTCGTCGTGGACGCCCTCGGCAAGCGGTGCCCGATCCCGGTGATCGAGCTGGCGAAGGTGATCGGTGACGTGCCGGTGGGCGGGACGGTCCGGGTCCTCTCGGACGACGAGGCGGCCCGCCTGGACATCCCGGCGTGGTGCGAGATGCGGGAGCAGGAGTACGTCGGGGAGGAGCCGGCGGACCGGGGTTCCGCGTACGTGATCCGCCGGGTCTCCTAGCCGTTCACTTGAGGTGGGTGCGGACCTCTTCGGCGGCCTCGTCGCCGTAGGCCTTGGTGAACCGCTCCATGAAGTTGGCGCGCCGCAGCCGGTACTCCTGCGTCCCCACGGTCTCGATGACGAGCGTGGCGAGCATGCAGCCCACCTGGGCCGCCCGCTCCAGGGAGACGCCCCAGGCGAGCCCGGACAGGAAGCCGGCGCGGAAGGCGTCACCGACGCCCGTGGGGTCGGCCTTGCGCTCCTCCTCGGGGCAGCCGACGACGATCGGCTCGTCGCCGACCCGGTCGATCCGCACGCCCTGCGCCCCGAGGGTGGTGACCCGGTGGCCCACCTTCGCGAGGATCTGCTCGTCGGACCAGCCCGTCTTGGACTCGATGAGCCCCTTCTCGTACTCGTTGGAGAAGAGGTAGGTGGCGCCGTCGAGGAGGATCCGGATCTCGTCGCCGTTCATCCGGGCGATCTGCTGGGAGAAGTCCGCGGCGAACGGGATGCCGCGGGACCGGCACTCCTCGGTGTGGCGGAGCATCGCCTCGGGGTCGTCGGCGCCGATGAGGACGAGGTCGAGGCCGTCCACGCGGTCGGCGACGGTCTTGAGCTCGATCTGGCGGGCCTCGCTCATCGCACCCGTGTAGAAGGAGCCGATCTGGTTGTGGTCGGCGTCGGTGGTGCACACGAAGCGGGCGGTGTGCAGCGTCTCGGAGATCCGGACGGACGCGGTGTCGACGCCGTGCCGGTCCAGCCAGGCGCGGTACTCGTCGAAGTCGAAGCCCGCGGCGCCGACGAGCACCGGGTTGGTGCCGAGCTGGCCCATGCCGAAGGCGATGTTCGCGCCGACCCCTCCCCTGCGTACGTCGAGGTTGTCGACCAGGAAGGAGAGCGAGACCGTGTGCAGCTGGTCCGCGACGAACTGGTCGGCGAAGCGGCCGGGGAAGGTCATGAGGTGGTCGGTGGCGATGGAGCCGGTGACTGCGATACGCACGGCGAGGCTCTCCAGGAGAAGGGGGTGTTGACGGTTAACGCTATCCGGTCCGTATGGAGTACTGCGAGGCGAAGGACGGCGCGGTGAAGCAGGTGAAACTACCCGATAGTAGATCTTTCTTCGCGGGCTCCGGCGTGCATACGGTGCCGTCATGACGAACCTTGAGCTGTACGCCTCCGTCCCGGCCGACCCGGACGTGGACCTCGCCTCGCTGCGGGGCGACTGTGCCCGGATGGCTCCGCACTGGACGGTTCCCGACCGGATCGTCGCCCTCCCGGTCTCTCCCTCGCTCATCCACGGTGTGACGGTTCCCGAGGGGTCCGCCAGGCTGCTGGAGGCGATGTCGGAGTACGGCGACTGAGGCACGCGCCCGACTCGCGGCGTGTGCGTCGGCGCGTTCGAGGGAACCGCGCGCTCCCCCGCTGCGTCCCATCGCCGTCCCCCGGAAAGGGGATGCGGGATACGACCTTTTCGCCGACCTTTGACAGGGTCGGGTCAGGGTCGAGGGACAGTTGCGCGGCAGAAGGAGCGATGCGGTGAACACCGAGCGACCCGACGACAACGAACCCGTCGAGGCCTCCGACGGGGACGGGAGCGCTGCGAAGGCGCACGGTGCCGGTGAAGCGAGTGCCGCGGAGGAGCGCGGTTCCGAGGTCTCCGGTGCCGGGGGCTCCGGCGCCGAGGAGGGCTCCGACGGGCCTGCCGGGGAAGTCGCCGACGCCGACACGGACGACTCCCCGGGTTCCGCCGACACGGCTGCCGAGACCGAGGCCGACAGCAGTGCTCCGGCCACCGACTCCGAGATCCCCCGGCACGAGGACGCCGGCGCCCCCCGCCCGGCCCGGCACCGCTCCCCCGTCGCCGTCGCCGCCGTGGCCGCCGCCGTGCTGGTCGTCGGTGGCGGTGGGGCGTACCTGGCCACCAGCGCCTCCGGAGGGTCCGGTGGCGGTACGGCCTCGGGCGCGTCCGGTGACGCCACTCCGCCGCCGCTCGCACTCGACGGCTACACCGCGAGCGGTGGGACCGGGAACGGGATCGCGCCGGGCGAGCCGAATCCGTACGGCGCGGCCTACCGCGTCGACGGCAGCCTGCCCGAGGGGCCCGATTCGGCGCCCGTCTACCGGGCCCAGGGCCAGGTCACCGAGGCTGAGGTGGCGAGGCTCGCCGAGGCGCTCGGGGTCGACGGGACGCCGGTGGCGCAGGGGCAGGTCTGGCGGATCGGGGTCAAGGACGGTTCGGGGCCGAGTCTCCAGGTGAACCGGCAGGCGCCGGGCGCGTGGACCTTCCAGCGCTACTCCCCCGTCGTCGACGACTGCCGGAGCGCCACCGTGTGCGGGGCCCCCGGCGGCGGCCGTCCGGTGAGCGAGGCGGACGCGGAGAAGGCCGCCGCGCCGGTGCTGAAGGCCGTGGGCCAGGGCACCGCGCACCTGGACGCGAGCCAGGTGATGGGCGCCCAGCGGATCGTGAACGCCGACCCGGTCGTGGGCGGGCTGCCCACGGACGGCTGGGCGACCGGCGTCACCGTGAACGGCCAGGGTGAGGTCGTCGGCGGCACCGGCCAGTTGAAGGCGCCGGTCAAGGGCGACACGTATCCGGTGCTGGGCGCCGAGAAGACGCTGGGGCTGCTGAACAAGGCGCCCGTGGCCGACCACCGCATGGGCATCGGCGGCTGCGCCAGTCCCGTGCCGCTGAAGGACCGGCTCGAGGCGCCCTGCGGGGAGTCGACGGCGGGTCCGGCCAAGAGCACGCTGACCGTCGGGAAGGCGGAGTTCGGGCTGGCGTCGCACCTGGTCGCCGGGCGCCAGGCGCTGGTGCCGTCCTGGCTGTTCGAGGTGCGGGCGACGGGCGCGAAGGACGCGTTCACGGTGACGTACCCGGCGGTCGACCCGGCGTACATCGCCTCGCCGGCGACCGCGACGCCGTCCGCGCCCGCCTCCCCCACCGCGCCCTCCGACCGTCCGACCTCCGCGCCGAGGACACGGGACGTCGAGGTGGACGGCTACACCGCCGAGGGCGACGAGCTGACCGTGAGCTTCACGGGCGGGGTGTGCGGGGACTACACCGCGACGGCGAGCGAGGACGCGGACCGGGTGAAGGTCGCGGTGACCTACACGCCGTGGCCGGACAAGGTCTGCATCATGATCGCCAAGGAGATGCAGAAGACGGTGCCGCTGGACGCGCCGCTCGGCGACCGCGAGGTCGTGGACTCGGACGGCAAGGCGGTCCCGCTGACGAAGCCGGGGGCGCGGCTGCCGGAGACCTCCGGGGCCCGGTAGCCCTCTGGACGCGCGAAGGCGGCGGCCCCTTCGGAGGGAGCCGCCGCCTTCTGTCGCGTCGGACCGGTGCGAACCGCGGGCTCAGCTGAAGGAGTCGCCGCAGGCGCAGGACCCGGTCGCGTTCGGGTTGTCGATCGTGAAGCCCTGCTTCTCGATGGTGTCCACGAAGTCGATGGACGCACCGCCCAGGTACGGGGCGCTCATGCGGTCGGTGACGACCTTGACGCCGCCGAAGTCCTTGACGACGTCGCCGTCGAGCGAGCGCTCGTCGAAGAAGAGCTGGTAACGCAGGCCGGAGCAGCCGCCGGGCTGAACGGCGACGCGCAGGGCCAGGTCGTCACGGCCTTCCTGGTCGAGCAGGGCCTTGACCTTCGCCGCGGCGGCGTCGGACAGGATGATGCCGTCGGTGACGGTGCCGGTCTCGTCCGATACGGACATCTACATCTCTCCCGGGTTGTACGGAGACTGCTTGCCGACTGGTGCAACCGGCAAGGCCGCGGATTCATTCCGGGCCGGACGCCGGTATTTTCCGGCGCCTTCTTCATGCTCGCACATGCGGCCCCGAGCGGAAAACGTCCTGCCGGGGCCCCGTGAACCCGTTTTCGGGATTCACGTCACATCGACGCAATGACCATCGTCAAAGTGACGTGAACCGGGTTATGATAGATAACGTCAGTTCGACGAAAAGTAGAAAGGGTGCGTGTCGTGACCACCGCCCAGACCACGGAGCTCGACGTACAGCCGACTCCGCTCGCCCTGTTGCTGCTCGGCCGCGAGGCCGACCCGAGGAGCGAGCGGGGCGTCGAGTGTCCCGGCGATCTGCCCTCGCCGTCCGACCCCGACCTGGTCGAGCGCGCCCGCGCGGCCAAGGAGAAGCTCGGCGACAAGGTGTTCGTCCTCGGCCACCACTACCAGCGTGACGAGGTCATCCAGTTCGCCGACGTCACGGGCGACTCCTTCAAGCTGGCCCGGGACGCGGCCGCGCGCCCGGAGGCCGAGTACATCGTGTTCTGCGGTGTGCACTTCATGGCCGAGTCGGCGGACATCCTCACCTCCGACGACCAGAAGGTCGTCCTGCCCGACCTCGCCGCCGGCTGCTCCATGGCCGACATGGCGACGGCCGAGCAGGTCGCCGAGTGCTGGGACGTGCTGACCGACGCCGGCATAGCCGAGCAGGTCGTGCCGGTGTCGTACATGAACTCCTCCGCGGACATCAAGGCGTTCACGGGCAGGCACGGCGGCCTGATCTGCACGTCGTCCAATGCGAAGCGCGCTCTGGAGTGGGCCTTCGAACAGGGCGAGAAGGTCCTCTTCCTTCCCGACCAGCACCTCGGCCGCAACACCGCCGTGCGCGACATGGGCATGTCCCTGGAGGACTGTGTCGTCTACAACCCGCACAAGCCGAACGGCGGCCTGACCGCCGAGCAGCTGCGGGACGCGAAGATGATCCTGTGGCGCGGGCACTGCTCGGTCCACGGCCGCTTCTCGCTGGAGTCCGTGGAGGACGTGCGCGCCCGCATCCCCGGGGTGAATGTCCTCGTCCACCCGGAGTGCAGGCACGAGGTCGTGGCCGCGGCGGACTACGTCGGCTCGACGGAGTACATCATCAAGGCGCTGGAGGCGGCCCCGGCCGGCTCGAAGTGGGCGATCGGCACGGAGCTCAATCTCGTACGGCGCCTCGCGAATCGTTTCGCCCCCGAGGGCAAGGAGATCGTCTTCCTCGACAAGACGGTCTGCTTCTGCTCGACCATGAACCGCATCGACCTGCCCCACCTGGTCTGGACCCTGGAGTCCCTGGCCGAGGGCAAGCTCGTCAACCGGATCGAGGTCGACAAGGAGACCGAGGCGTTCGCGAAGCTGGCCCTGGAGCGGATGCTGGCCCTGCCGTAACCCCGCCGTCAGCCGGCGCTCACCCCGACGCGGAGGTCCGCTCGGGGTGGGCGGGGTCGAGGGTGAAGACATCGCCGGACGGTGTGGTGACGACCAGGGCACCCTTGTTGAGCAGGACCTCGGGCGGCAGCTCGTTCTGGGCGTTCACCCACTTGGCACGCGGCGGGGTGTCCCACAGCAGCGTGCCCTTGTCGGCGTCCAGAGCCGCGACCCGCCCGCTGGCGCTGGACAGATGGACCACCCGGGTGCCCGCGCCGGGGGTGACACCGCCCGGCTGCTCCAGGCTCGTCGGGGTCTGCCAGAGCTGCCGGCCGGTGCGCACCGACACGGCCGTCACCTGACCGGAGGTGCCGGTGAACCACAGCGTGCCGTCCGCCGTCGTCGCGGTGCCCTGGAACTCCTTCGCCAGCTCCGTCGTCGTGGCGGCACCGGTGTCCGGGTCGACCAGCCGGATACGGGAGAAGGGGCCCTTCGTACCGGTGCTCAGGTGCCCCGGCACTTCCTCGGCGGCCTCCAGGTAGAGCAGACGGCCGTCGTAGGTGCCGACCAGGGTGGAGTGTCCGGGCACCTTCAGGCGCCGCACCGAGCCGTCGGAGCGGTCGAAGCCCAGGAGCAGGATCTCCTTGGCGGGCGTCATGCCGGGGACGCACTCCAGGTAGAGGCCCGCGTTCGTGTGCGCCGGGTCGCAGTGCATCCCGGCCGGAAGCGGCGCCGTCCAGCGCTCGGCTCCGGTGCGCACCGAACGCGCGGTCAGCACCCCGCGCCCGTCGTCCGGGACGAGCAGAAGGTCGCCCGAGAGGCCCACTTGGGTCGCCTGCGCGTCCACCGTGCGCCGCCAGAGCCGTTCCCCCGTCCCGGTGTCGAGGGCGATGACCGAGGTCACGAGGTCGCCGCCCTCGGGCTGGTACTGCTGCTTGACCATCATGACGTCGTCCTCGACCCCGAGGAGCCAGAAGAAGTACGACCTCTTCATCCGGAGGGACGGCACGCCGTCGGCACGCCAGTCGACCCGCCCGGTGGTGCCGTCGAGGCGCACGGGCAGCACAGCGTCGCCCGCGCAGTAGAGGGAACCCTCGTACATCTGGCACTCCGGGCCGCTGTCGACCCCGCCCTCCAGAAGGGTGATCCCCTTCTTGAGACCCCGGTCGGCGGTGGCGTACACGGTTGTCTGCCAGGGCTGCCAGCCGCTCGGCAGCTCCGTCCGGCGAGAGGCGGCGCCCTTCGCGCGGACCGTGCCGCTGCCGCCGTCGTCCTCGGTCCGGTCGGGGCCGCTCAGCAGGTACGCCGTCAGCCCGAGGGCCAGAGCCCCGATCGCGGCGGTCGCCGCCCACAGCGGGCGGGATCGGCGCCGACGGCCGGGGGACGTGTCCGACTTGGGGTCGGGGGCCCCGGTCCCGGAAGGGGCCGGCAGGTTCCCGCGTGACGTCACCGTCGGCGGGCCGTCTGCCACCTCCTCGGCTGCCTCCCCGGGCACCTCCTCGGGCAGCACCCGTGCGAACTCGCGTGCCACCTCGTCCAGTTGGGGCCGGTCCGCGGCCTCCTTGGCCAGACAGCGCCGCAGGACCGCCCTCAACTCCTCCCCCACGCCGTCCAGGACGGGGTCGTCGTGCACCACCTGGTACGCCGTGAGGTAGGGGCTGTCCGCGTCGAACGGTCCCCGCCCGGTCAGGGTGTACACCAGCAGCGCGGCGAGCGCGAAGACGTCGGAGGCCGGGCCGACCGTGCGGGCGTCGGTGAGCTGTTCCGGGGACATGAAGGGCGGGGTGCCGATCATCTGCCCGGTCTCGGTGAGGGGGTTGTTCTCCGCCGCCCGGGAGATGCCGAAGTCGATGACGCGGGGGCCGTCGTCGGCCATCAGGACGTTGGCGGGCTTGAGGTCGCGGTGCACCACCCCGGCCCGGTGGATGTCCCGCAGTGCCTCCACCAACCCCAGTGCCAGGCGCCGCAGTTGGCTCTCCCGCAGCGGGCCGAGCTCGGACATCCGGTCGGCGAGCGAGCGGCCCGGGACGTACTGGGTCGCCATCCAGGGCCGGGCCGCCTCCGGGTCGGCGTCCACGACCGGGGCGGTGAAGGCACCGCTCACCTTGCGGACGGCCTCGATCTCCTGGCGGAAACGGGTGCGGAAGACGGGGTCCTCGGCGTACTGGGCGTGCACGACCTTCACCGCGACCTCGCGGCCGGAGCGGGATCTGCCCCGGTAGACGATGCCCATTCCCCCGGACCCGATCCGGTCGACCAGCTTGTACCCGCCGACCGATTTCGGGTCGTCCTTGTGCAGCGGCACGTCCGCATCCCCTTCCCCCGTGCGGCAGTACGAGCGCCCAGCATATGTAACGGGGGTGAGCTGTCCCGGCTCGGGAAGGTCGCGGGCCCTGACGTCAGTGCCGCGAGCGGGAGTTGAGCCGGGCCGCCTGGCGGGTCAGGTAGTCGCGTTCGGCGAGGTTGGGGGCCTTGTGGGCGGCCTCGGCGTACAGGCGGGCCGCGGTCGCCGGGTCGCCGGCGCGTTCGTGGAGATAGGCCGCGGCCGCGGCGTGGCGGGGCAGCGTGTCGTCGATCGCGGCCAGCGCGGCCAGGCCCGCGCGGGGGCCGTCGGCCTCGCCCACGGCGACCGCCCGGTTGAGGCGGACGACGGGGCTGTCGGTGAGGCGGGCGAGTTCGTCGTACCACTCGACGATCTGCACCCAGTCGGTCTCCTCGGCGGTGGGGGCGTCGGCGTGCAGGGCGGCGATGGCCGCCTGGGCCTGGAACTCGCCCAGCCGGTCGCGGGCGAGGGCGCCCTGGAGGATCCGCACGCCCTCGGCGATCGCCGCGGTGTCCCAGCGGCCGCGGTCCTGCTCGGCGAGCGGCACCAGAGAGCCGTCGGGGGCGGTGCGGGAGGCGCGGCGGGCGTGGTGGAGCAGCATCAGGGCGAGCAGCCCGGCGACCTCGGGGTGGTCGATGGCGGCGGCGAGCTGCCGGGTGAGCCGGATGGCCTCGGCGGCGAGGTCGACGTCACCGGAGTACCCCTCGTTGAAGACGAGGTAGAGGACGCGCAGCACGGTGGCGACGTCGCCGGGCTGGTCGAAGCGGACACCGGCGACGGTGCGCTTGGCCCGGCTGATGCGCTGCGCCATGGTCGCCTCGGGCACGAGGTAGGCCCGGGCGATCTGGCGGGTGGTGAGTCCGCCGACGGCGCGCAGGGTGAGGGCGACGGCGGAGGACGGGGTGAGCGAGGGGTGGGCGCACAGGAAGTAGAGCTGGAGGGTGTCGTCCCGGTCGGACGCGGGCCCGGGCACCGGTTCCTCCTCGACGCGCTCCTCGCGCCGGCGGCGGGCCGTGTCCGAGCGGGTCGCGTCGAGGAACTTGCGCCAGGCCACGGTGACCAGCCAGCCCTTCGCGTCCCGCGGCGGATCGTCCGGCCAGACCCGGACCGCCTCGACCAGCGCGTCCTGGACGGCGTCCTCGGCCGCCGCGAAGTCGGCTCCGCGGCGGACGAGGACGGCGAGCACGCTCGGGGTGAGCCCTTTGAGCAGCGTCTCATCCACCGGGGTGGCACTCCGTGGCGGTGGGCGACGCGGCGTAGAACGGGCGCAGCTCCAGCCATTCGTGGATCGGCTTCCCGCCGGCGCCGGGGGCGGCCGACAGCTCACCGGCCAGCTCCAGGGCCCGCTCGTAGCTGTCGACGTCGATCACCATCCAGCCGGCGATGAGGTCCTTGGTCTCGGCGAACGGCCCGTCGGTGACCGGGGGGCGCCCCTCGCCGTCGTACCGCACCCAGGTCCCCTCGGGAGCCAGCGCCTGACCGTCGACGTACTCCCCGGTCTTCACCAGCTCGTCCGCGAAGTCCCGCATGTACTGCACGTGCGCGGAGATCTCCTCCGGCGTCCACTGCTCCATGGGCACGTCGTTGGCCGGAGCGGGAGCGCCGCGGTAGTGCTTGAGCAGCAGGTACTTGGCCATGATGTCTCCTGGTGTCCCGGTGCGACCCATTCTGGCCGCTCTCACCACAGGGGACGGAGCGGGACGCGGGTTCTCGACATCGCCGGGCGGACTTTCCTCGTCCGGTCCTCGCGGCGGCCTTCGCGGGCTCACTCCGCCCGCGGACGCACCAGCCCCGACTCGTACGCGATCACCACGAGCTGGGCCCGGTCCCGGGCGCCCAGCTTGGCCATGGCGCGGTTGACGTGGGTCTTGACGGTGAGCGGGCTGACCTCCAGGCGCTCGGCGATCTCGTCGTTGGAGTGGCCGCCAGCGACCTGGACGAGGACCTCGCGCTCGCGGACGGTGAGGGCGGCGAGGCGTTCGGAGCGCACCGGGTCGTTGTCGTCCGCGTCGCCCTGGGCGAGGAAGCGGGCGATCAGGCCCTTCGTGGCGGCCGGGGACAGCAGCGCCTCGCCGCCGGCCGCGACCCTGATGGCGCTGAGGAGTTCCTCGGGTTCGCTGCCCTTGCCGAGGAAGCCGGAGGCGCCGGCGCGCAGGGACTGCACGACGTAGTCGTCGACCTCGAAGGTGGTCAGGATGACCACGCGGACGTGGGCGAGTGAGGGGTCCTCGCTGATCATGCGGGTGGCCGCGAGCCCGTCCGTGCCGGGCATCCGGATATCCATGAGGACGACGTCGGCGCGCTCCTGCCTGGTCAGCCGGACGGCCTCGGCCCCGTCGGACGCCTCGCCGACCACCTCCATGTCCGGCTCCGAGTCGACGAGCACGCGGAAGGCGCTGCGCAGCAGTGCCTGGTCGTCGGCGAGCAGGACACGGATCGTCATACGGGCTCCCCCGGTTGGTTGCTCGCGGCGGTGCGGGTCTTGACCGGCAGGATCGCATGGACGCGGAAGCCGCCCCCGTAGCGGGGGCCGGTGGTGAGGGTGCCGCGCACGGCGGTGACGCGCTCGCGCATCCCGAGCAGTCCGTGGCCGCCGCCGTTGTCCGGGTCGTCGTCGCTGCCGGCCCCGTCGTCGAGGACCGTGATCTCCACGTTCGGGCCGACGCGTACGACGCTGACCTCGGCCTTCGCCGCCGTACCGGCGTGCTTCTGGACGTTCGTGAGGGCTTCCTGGATGACCCGGTAGGCGGCCAGGTCCACGGCGGCGGGCAGTGTGGTGCCGTGGTCGGCGCGGGCGACCTCGACATGGAGGCCGGCGCTGCGGTAGGTGCCGACGAGTTCGTCGAGGCGGGCCAGGCCGGGGGCGGGTTCGGTGGGGGCCTCGGGGTCGCCGGACTGGCGCAGCAGGCCGACAGTGGCCCGGAGTTCGTTGAGGGCCGAGCGGCTGGCCTCGCGGACGTGGGCGAGGGCTTCCTTGGCCTGGTCGGGGCGCTTGTCCATGACGTGCGCGGCGACTCCGGCCTGGACGTTGACCAGCGCGATGTGGTGGGCGACGACGTCGTGCAGGTCGCGGGCGATGCGCAGGCGTTCCTCGGCGACCCTTCGCCGGGCCTCCTCCTCACGGGTGCGTTCGGCCTTCTCGGCGCGCTCTCTTATCGCCTGGACGAAGGCCCGGCGGCTGCGCACGGCGTCGCCTGCGGTGGCGCCGATGCCGGTCCAGGCGAAGATGCCGAGGTTCTCCTGGGCGTACCAGGGCAGCGGGCCGGCGAGCATCGCCGCACCGGTGAGCACGGTCATGGTGAGCAGGCCGACCCGCCAGGTGGTGGGGCGGTCGGTGGCGGAGGCGACGGTGTAGAGGGCGATCACGGCGGCCATGGCGACGGGGGCGCGGGGGTCGCCGGTGACGCACTCGATGATGGCGGCGGCCCCGGTGAGGGCGAGGACGGTGAGCGGGGCGCGGCGGCGGAAGACCAGGGCGAGGGCGGCGAGGCCCATGAGGACGATGCTGAGCGGCTCAGGGGTGCGGATGCTCCAGCTGACGGCGTCCTTGTCATGGGGCTGGACGAAGGAACCGGCCACCATGCAGGCGAGGACGCCCGCCGCGAGGACGGCGTCCAGGGCCAGGGGGTGCGCTTTGAGGTGGTGCCGGGCGCGGTCCAGTGGGCGGCTCACGCTTGAACAGTACGGGGGCCCTGCCGGGGACGGAACGGGGGCCACCTGTGTGTCTCCGGCCGCCGGTCCGTCGTCGGCGCGCCTGCCCGGGGCCGCGCCCCCGGACCTCCGTCGGTCCCGGGACCGCGTCCTCGGACGCCGGACGGGCCGGTCGCCCCGCACCGGCGTCGGAGGGTGCGGCCTCAGCCCGGGATCAGGCCGTCGTCGCTGAGGAGGTCCCGGACCTCCTCCAGGGTCGCGTCCGGGGAGGGCAGGATCAGGTCCGAGGGTTCCAGCGAGTCGTCGGGGAGCGGGTCGCCCAGGTCGCGGACCCGGGTGAGGAGGGCCTGGAGAGTGCGGCGGAAACCGGGGCCGTCGCCGTTCTCCATCTCGGCCAACAGCTCGTCGTCCAGCTTGTTCAGGTCGGCGAGGTGGCTCTCGGCCAGCCTCACCTGCCCCTCCCCCATGATCCGCACGATCATGTCGCCCTCCTCGGCGTGGGACCTACTGCTTGTCGAAGCGTGGAGTGTCCTGCGGCTGCTGGGACTGCGACTGGCCGGTGCCGCCCTCGATGGCCTGCTGCGACGAGGAGCCTCCCGCCAGCTCCGCCTTCATGCGCTGCAGTTCCAGCTCTACATCCGTACCACCGGAGAGCCGGTCCAGCTCGGCCTGGATGTCGTCCTTGTGCATGCCGGACTGGTCGTCGAGGGCACCGGAGGCGAGCAGTTCGTCGATGGCGCCGGCCCGGGCCTGGAGCTGGGCGGTCTTGTCCTCGGCCCGCTGAATGGCCAGGCCCACGTCGCCCATCTCCTCGGAGATGCCGGAGAAGGCCTCGCCGATCCGGGTCTGTGCCTGGGCCGCGGTGTAGGTCGCCTTGATGGTCTCCTTCTTGGTGCGGAAGGCGTCCACCTTGGCCTGGAGGCGCTGGGCCGCGAGGGTGAGCTTCTCCTCCTCGCCCTGGAGCGTCGAGTGCTGGGTCTCCAGGTCGGTCACCTGCTGCTGGAGCGCGGCGCGGCGGGACAGCGCCTCACGGGCGAGGTCCTCACGGCCGAGCGCGAGCGCCTTGCGGCCCTGGTCCTCCAGCTTCGAGGACTGCGACTGCAACTGGTTGAGCTGGAGTTCCAGGCGCTTGCGGGAGGTGGCCACGTCGGCCACGCCCCGGCGCACCTTCTGAAGCAGCTCGAGCTGCTTCTGGTACGAGTAATCGAGGGTTTCGCGCGGGTCCTCGGCCCGGTCAAGGGCCTTGTTCGCCTTCGCGCGGAAGATCATCCCCATACGCTTCATGACACCGCTCATGGGCTTCGCGCGCCCCCTTCTGACGGACTTCCAGCTCCAGCTCTGCGACAGAACCCACAGTACGGGCCCTGCATCCATTGACGCACTGTTCCGGGACTGATGCGCTCATCCCCAAGGACGACTGACCGATCCCCCGCTCCGGCGTAAGGAGTAGGTGACCTTCAGGGTGCGCGACCCGTCACCGGACGTCCCCTCTGTCCCCCTGCATGACGAATGGTGTTGCCGGATCGTTCCCCACCGGGCTGGGGTCCAACCCCGGACACCCCTTACCCTTGGGTTTTGTGTTCCGTAGCCGTGCCACCAAGGAAGAGAAGGCCACCGTCGCCGACAAGGCGAAGCTGACCGACTCCAAGCAGCCCCGCGACCCGCAGGCCCCCAAGGGCCGGCCCACGCCCAAGCGCAGCGAGGCCCAGTCCCAGCGCCGCAACGTCGCCAACACGTCGCTCACCCGCAAGGACGCCGCCAGGCGCCAGCGCGAGGAGCGCCGGGCGGCCCTGGACCGGCAGCGCCAGGCGCTGGCCGGCGGTGACGAGCGGTACCTGCCCGCGCGGGACAAGGGCCCGGTGCGCAAGTTCGCCCGCGACACCATCGACGCGCGGTTCAACGTCGCGGAGTTCTTCCTGCCGATGGCCGTGGTCATCCTGGTGCTGAGCGTGGTGCGGGTGGGTGCGCTCCAGAGCATCGCGCTGCTGCTGTGGCTCGTCGTGATCGTGCTCATCGTGCTCGACTCGGTCCTCACCGGTTTCCGTCTGCGCAAGCGGCTCGCCGAGCGCTTCCCGGACCAGAACCGCAAGGGCGCGGTCGCCTACGCCCTCATGCGCTCCCTCCAGATGCGTCGCCTCCGGCTGCCGAAGCCGCAGGTCAAGCGCGGAGAGCGGCCCTGAGTACGACGTCTTTCTCCGGGGGTGCGGCCGACGCCTGGCTGGGCAGGCTGGGCGGGCTGCGGAATGTCGTACGACAGGAGCTGGTGGCCCGGCAGCTCGACGAGCAGATAGTGGGGCGGTATCCGGTCGGGCAGCGGCTGCGGGTGCTCGACGTCGGCATGGGGCAGGGCACGCAGGCGCTGCGGCTGGCCCGGGCCGGGCACCAGGTGACCGGCCTCGAACGGGACGCGACCATGGTGGCGGCGGCCCGGGAGGCCCTGTCCGCCGAGCCCGAGGGCATCCGGGAGCGGATGCGGATCATCGAGGGCGACGGCCGGGACACCGGGGTGCACTTCATGCCGGGCAGCTTCGACGTGGTGCTGTGCCACGGTGTGCTCATGTACGTCGAGGAGCCCGACCCGCTGCTGGCCGGGCTGGCGCGGGTGCTGGCGCCGGGCGGGCTGCTGTCGCTGCTCGTGCGCAACGGCGACGCGCTGGCGATGCGGCCGGGCCTGACCGGGGACTGGCCGGGCGCGCTGGCCGCCTTCGACACCACCGCGTACCGCAACCGGCTGGGGCTCGACGTGCGGGCCGACAAGCTGAGCACGCTGACCGCGACGCTCGCCGGCATCGGGGCACCGCTCCAGGCCTGGTACGGCGTGCGGGTGTTCACGGACACGGCCGCGGACGACGCCGGGACGCCGGACGACGTGGAGGCGCTGCTGGCCTGCGAGGAGCGGGCCGGGCGGACGGATCCGTACCGCGGGGTCGCCGCGCTGCTGCACCTGTGCGGGGTGCGCGGCTGAGCCCGTTCGGGCGAACAGCACAGGCCCGGGCCCTCGCCCCGACGTGAGACTCGGGGCATGAATGCTTCGCGTACCCGTGCTCTGCGGCTGCCGTTGGCGGCGCTGGTGTGTTCCGTCGTGCTCCTCTCCGGGTGTTCCGACTCCGGTTCCCCCGACGGGGGTTCCGCCGGTCGCGAGGAGACGCCGACCGCGCAGGCGGCGCAGGCCGTCGCACCCGCCGCCGACAACGACCTCCAGAGCGCCTACCAGAAGGTGATCAGGGACGTCCTGCCGTCGGTCGTGCAGATCCAGGCCGACGGTGATCTGGGGTCCGGGGTGGTCTACGACGACAAGGGGCACATCGTCACCAACGCGCACGTCGTCGGGGACGGGAAGACCTTCGAGGTGACGACCGCGAACAGCGAGACCGAGCTGACCGCGAAGCTCGTGTACTCCTACCCCGAGCAGGATCTCGCCGTCATCAAGCTGGACAAGGTGCCGGAGGGGCTGAAGGCGGCGACCTTCGGGGACTCCGCCAAGGTCCAGGTGGGGCAGATCGTGCTCGCCATGGGATCGCCGCTCGGGCTGTCGTCCAGCGTGACCCAGGGCATCGTCTCGGCGACCGGACGGACCGTCAGCGAGAGCGGCGGCGACGGCGGGACCGGGGCGACCATCGCCAACATGGTGCAGACGTCCGCGGCCATCAACCCCGGCAACAGCGGCGGAGCCCTCGTCGACCTCGACGGCCAGGTCATCGGCATCCCGACGCTCGCCGCCGTCGACCCCACCTTCGGGGACAGCGCGGCGCCCGGCATCGGGTTCGCGATCCCCGCCTCGATGGTGAAGACGGTCGCGAGTCAGATCGTCAAGGACGGCAAGGTCACCGATTCGGGCCGGGCCGCGCTCGGCATCACCGGCCGCACGGTCGTCGACGCCAGTTTCCGGGCCGCCGGGGTCGCGGTCGTGGACGTGAAGAACGACGGGGCCGCGGACCGGGCGGGCATCGAGCCCGGGGACGTCATCACGAAGCTGGACGACACCGCGATCACGACCATCACCTCGCTCACCGAGGCGCTGGCGGCGGACCGGCCGGGCCAGAAGGTGTCCGTGACCTTCACCCGGGACGGCAGTGCGAAGACCGTGGACGTGACGCTGGGCGAGCAGTAGCGGTGCCGGGCGAGGGCTGCGCTGTGGCCCTCGCCCGGGCCGGTCAGGCTTCCTCTGCCGCCTTCAGGCTCATCGGACCGTAGATCTCCGTGGCGTCCTCGAACAGCCGCACCTGTTCCGCACCGCCGGCGAGCAGGGGCTTCCAGTACTCACCGAGCCAGGACTCGGCGTCGCCCTGGGTGGTGAACTCCTCCGGCTCCACGGCGGGCTGGGTCTCCGCGCCGTCGGCCGTCTCGAATCGCCAGGTCCATGTCGCCATGCGAGCCTCCCGTGTTTGATCCGTTACGAAGAGCACCCTAAGCGGTCCTCGGACGACCGCGGGCCGCTGGGGTTGCCCGCGCGGCCCGCCCGCGCCCCCCGAAGGCATCTCCGCGCGCGCCTGATCAACAGGGGCAGGCGAGAATCGGTGGCGTGGAACTGACATTGCTCGGCACCGGCGCCCCCGCCGGTCTCCCCCGGCCCTTCTGCCCCTGTGCCGCCTGCGCCACCGCGCTCGGCGGGAACGCCCGGGCCGCCACCGCCGTGCTCGTCGACGAGACGCTGCTGCTCGACCTGACCCCCGGGGCCGCCTTCGCCGCCGCCCGGGCCGGGCACTCGCTCGCGGGCGTACGGCAGGTGCTGCTGTCGCATCCCCATGACGGGCCCCCCGTCGAGGTGCCGGCCGGGCTCCCGCAGCCGGGGCGGGTGCCGGACGGGCGGGAGCTGGCGCTGCTGACGGGGCACCGGGTGCGGGCCGTGGCGATGGACGCGCCGGGCACCGGGTACGCCGTCACCGGGCCCGAGGGGCAGCGGGTGCTGTACCTGCCGCCCGGGGGCGCGCCCGCCGGGCTGGAGCGGGGGGCCGTGGAGTCGTACGACATGGTGCTCGCCGATGTGGTGCGGCGGCCGGACGCGCTGGCCCGGCTGCGGGCCGTGGGCGCCGTGGGGCCGACGACCGACGTCGTCGCCGTCCATGTCGACCACGACGTACCGCCCGGCGCCGAGTTGCGGCGCAAGCTGGCGGCCGCCGGGGCGCGCGCCGTGCCCGACGGGACGACCCTGGCGGTCGGGGCCTACGAGGACGTACCCGATGTGCCGCGGCGGACGCTGGTGCTGGGCGGCGCCCGGTCCGGGAAGTCGGTGGAGGCCGAGCGGCGCCTCGAGGCGTCCCCCGACGTGCTGTACGTGGCGACCGGCGGGTCGCGGAACGGCGACACCGAGTGGGCCTCCCGGGTCTCCGCCCACCGGGAGAGGCGGCCCGGGTCCTGGCGTACGGCGGAGACCTGCGACCTGGTGCCGCTGCTCAAGGACGACGGGGCGCCGCTGCTGATCGACTGCCTGTCGCTGTGGCTGACGGACGCGATGGACGCCGTGGGGGCCTGGGACGACGCGGAGTGGGCCGACGGCGGGGAGCGCGAACTGCGGGCGCGAGTGCGGGAGTTGACAGAGGCGGTGCGGGAGACCCGGCGGACCGTGGTGGCCGTGTCGAACGAGGTGGGGTCCGGGATCGTGCCGGCCACCGCGTCGGGCCGCCGGTACCGGGACGAACTGGGGCGGCTGAACGCCGCCTTCGCGGCCGAGTGCGAGCAGGTGGTGCTGGTGGTGGCGGGGCAGGCACTGGTCCTACGGGGCTGACGGTCCCTTGCGGGCGATCACCCGGTAGGTCCTGGCGAGGCGGGTGCCGGCGAGGAGCAGGGCCAGGGCGTGGTCCAGCGCTCCGGCGACGGCGGTCAGCGGTCCGGCCGCCGAGGGGTGCAGGGTGGCGGGCAGACGGGCCGTCAGGCGGGCCGGTACGTGCGCGGATCTGCGGGCCGTCGCCACGATCGCGCAGCCCCGGGCCCTGAGTTCGGGGCGCGGGTCGTGCGGGGACTCCACCAGGAGGTGGCCGCCGGGGCGCAGGACGGCGAGGGCCGCGGAGAGCTCCCCGGGGTCCGCGTGCGGGTTCAGCAGGCTGACGACGTCGTAGCGGGACCGCAGGTGGGCGGTGATCCGGGGGTCCGTCAGACGGCCCAGGTAGCCCTCCTCCAGGCGCTCGACCGCCTGGGCGCGCAGGACGCGGGGGGTGGGGTCCAGGCCGTCGAAGGCCGTGTACGGGAAGAACGCTCTGGCCGCCTCCGGGAAGTCCGCGTCCCCCGTGTCCACGTCCAGCCAGCTCTCGGGTTCGGGGAAGGGCAGCATCACGCGTGCGGTGGAGCGAAGACGCCGTACGGAAGGGGCGGTTGGTGCGGGCATGGGGCCTCCCGAGGACGCACGTCAATTCGCTACAAAACGGAACGTATGGGATCACCATCCCGGGTGCAATGACGTCGTGGCCCCGTGGCGCCCCCGTGTTCGATCAGGGCCGGTACTGTTCGGCGAATGAGCTCGCTTAATCTCGACGACTTCACCGATCTGATCGAGCGCCCCGACGGCGGGGTGCGTCGCGACGCCGAGGCGCGCCGGGAGCGGCAGATCGTGCCGCCCGGGGCGCTGGGACGCCTCGACGAACTGGGTGAGTGGCTGGCCGCGGCGCAGTCGGCCGTACCGGTACGGCCGGTCGAACGGCCGCGGGTCGTGCTGTTCGCCGGTGACCACGGGGTCGCCGCACTGGGCGTCTCGGGGCGGGCCGCGGGCAGCGCCTCGGAGTTGGTGCGGGAGGTCCTGGAGGGCGGCCGTCCGGTGTCGATCCTCGCGCGGCGCCTCGGGGTGCCGGTGCGGGTCGTCGACATGGCGCTGGACTGCGATCCGGCCGAGCTGCCGGAGGAGGTCGTACGGCACCGGGTGCGGCGCGGGAGCGGTCGTGTCGACGTCGAGGACGCGCTGACCCCGGAGGAGGCGGAGACCGCCTTCCGGGCCGGGATGGCGGTGGCCGACGAGGAGGCCGACTCCGGTACGGACCTCGTGGTGCTCGGCGATGTGAGCGTGGGCGGGACCACGGCGGCCGGGGTGCTGGTCGCCGCGCTGTGCGGGACCGACGCGTCCGTGGTGACCGGGCGCGGCGGGACCGGGATCGACGACCTGGCGTGGATGCGCAAGTGCGCGGCGATCCGGGACGCGCTCCGGCGGGCGCGGCCGGTGCTCGGGGACCAGTTGCAGTTGCTGGCGGCGGTGGGCGGGGCCGACCTCGCCGCGATCACCGGGTTCCTGCTCCAGAGCGCGGTGCGCAAGCTGCCCGTCGTGCTGGACGGGGTCGTCGTGGCCGCCTGTGCCCTGGTGGGTCAGCGGATCGCGTTCCGGGCGCCGGACTGGTGGCTGGCCGGGCAGAACAGCGGTGAGCCGGGGCAGTCGAAGGCGCTGGACCGGATGGCCCTGGAGCCGCTGCTCGACCACGGGGTGACGGTCGGGGAGGGCGCGGGCGGGCTCCTGGCGCTGCCGCTGGTGCAGGCCGCGGCGGCGCTGGCGGCCGAGCTGCCGGAGAGGCCCGCCGCTTCTCCCGGCGAACCGGAGGAGAAGAAGGAGTAGGGGGTTCGGCCGGTCGGGCACCGCCGGGGATGCGCCGCCGTGGCTGAGCGCCGGCGCGGCACGGATGAGGGGCATGATCCCTTTTCATGGGAGATGTCCTGAACACCGGTACCCCTCGACCGTCCACCACCGCCTCGCGGCGGGCCGCCGGTTTCGCCGTCTGGTACCTGCGGGTCGTCGCGTTCGTCAACTTCCTCAGCGCCGTGTGGGTGACGCTGGGGCAGGACGTACGGCGGCACAACCAGCAGGACTACTTCACGCCGTACCTGCTGACGGCGGGCTTCGCCTCCGGGGTGTTCACGGCCTTCCTCGCCATCACCATGCGGCGGCGCAAGCGGGCGGCCTGGATCCTGAACCTGGTGCTGTCGGGGGCGTTCCTCGCGCTGTTCGTCCTCGCGATGGCGTTCCCGGAGATCCGGCGGTACGCGCAGAACTGGATCTCCCTGTTCCTCACCGCCGCCTTCGTGGCGGCCCTGCTGGCCGGGCGGCGGGAGTTCTACGCCAAGGGCGACCGGTCCAACCCGCGGCTGGCCGCCGCCGTGGCCGTGGGCGGACTGCTGGTGTGCTCGCTGCTGGCCGCGCTGCTGGTGACCGTCACCAACCAGGCGTCGAGGTCCGCGTCCTTCGGGCAGCGCTGGTGGTACGGCACGCTGCGGCTGGTCTCGGTCGCCGCCGACGACTCCCGGTTCGACGGGATCCTGACGCCCAACTGGGTCAACGTCGTCATCAACGTGCTCAGCACGGTCCTCGTCCTCGCCGTCCTCTACGCCGCCTTCCGCTCCCGGCGTGCCGTCGACCCGCTCACCGAGGACGACGAACGGCGCCTGCGGGAGCTGCTGGACAGGCACGGCGAGCGGGACTCGCTCGGGTACTTCGCGCTGCGCCGGGACAAGAGCGTCATCTGGTCGCCGACCGGCAAGGCGGCCGTGACCTACCGGGTCGTCAGCGGGGTCTCGCTGGCCTCCGGGGACCCGATCGGCGACCCGGAGGCCTGGCCGGGGGCGATCGAGCCGTGGCTCGCCGAGGCGCGGGCGCACGGGTGGCTGCCGGCGGTGATGGGCGCGGGCGAGGACGCCGGGACGGTGTACGCGCGGCACGGGCTGGACGCGCTGGAGCTGGGTGACGAGGCGATCGTCGAGGTCGCCGAGTTCACCCTGGAGGGCCGTGCGATGCGGACCGTCCGGCAGGCCTACAACCGGGTGAAGCGGGCCGGGTACACCGTGCGGATCCGGCGCCACGAGGACATCCCGGCCGCCGAGATGGGGGCGCTCGTGCGGCGGGCCGACGACTGGCGGGACGGGGCCACCGAGCGCGGGTTCAGCATGGCGCTGGGGCGGCTCGGGGACCCGGCGGACGGGCGGTGCGTGGCGCTGGAGTGCAGCGACGGCGACGGGGAGCTGAAGGCGGTGCTCTCCTTCGTGCCGTGGGGGCCGCACGGGCTCTCCCTCGACCTCATGCGCCGGGACCGCGACGCCGACAACGGCCTCATGGAGTTCATGGTCATCGAGTTGCTGAACCGGGCCCGGGAGATCCAGATCACCCAGGTCTCGCTCAACTTCGCGATGTTCCGCTCGGTCTTCGAACGTGGCGCGCGTCTTGGCGCCGGACCGGTGCTGCGGCTGTGGCGGTCGCTGCTCAGCTTCTTCTCCCGTTGGTGGCAGATCGAGTCCCTGTACCGGGCCAACGCCAAGTACCGGCCCGTCTGGGAGCCGCGGTTCCTGCTCTTCGAGAAGAGCGCGGACCTGCCGCGCATCGGCATCGCCTCCGCCCGCGCGGAGGGGTTCCTCGAGGTGCCGGGGCTGCCGGGATGGCTGCGGCGCCGGGAGCACCTCAGTACGCACAGATGAGGACCGTGGCATGAAGAGGGTCACCCGCTGGGCCCGCGCGGAGTGGGGGCCGCTGTACGCCACCGTGCGCGGGCCGCTGCTGCGGCGCGGGTGGCGGGCGGTCCCGCTGGCCCTGACAGCCGTGTTCCTGACGGCGGCCCTGCACGTCGTGCACAACCGGTCGTGGGGGTACGGCTTCGTCCAGGACGTCGGTGCCGTGCGCGCCGCGGACCCGCTCTGGCTCGCCCTGCTCCGCACTCCCCTCTCCCTGTTCGTCCCGGCCCTGGACCTGCCGGTGTGGGGCGCGCTGGCGCAGCTCCTGTGCGTGTTCGGGATCGCCGAGATCTGTCTGGGCCGGTGGCGGACGCTCACCCTGGCCTACGCGGCCACGCTCGCCGGCACGCTGTACGCGCGCGTGGGCATCCGGCTGGGCCCCGGCAGCCCGCTCGGTCTGCCCGCCTCGGACGCCCATGTCGTCGACACGGGACCGTCGGCGGCCGTGGTGGGCCTCGCCGTCTTCGTCTGCCTGCGCTACGGCGCCCGCTGCACCGCGGCCGCCGTGATCGCGGCGATGGTGGCCGAGGTCCTGGTCAAGGAGAACCTCGCCGGCAAGGAACACCTGGCGGCGATCGCGGCGATGCTGCTGCTGTGCGGGATCTCGGCCCTGCGGCACCGCCGGACCCGGACCCGGGAAGAGGCCCCCTCCGGAGACCCGCCTGACGGCCCCTGAGCCGGATCGCTCAGGGCCGACAGCACTTGCGGCCCACGGCCTCCGGGGCTTCCGGCCGCACCGGGAGGCATCGCGGGCCGGACACGCACAGGGGCGCCGCGTCGCCTCGGCATCCGGGAGGCCTCAGCAGACCCCGGGCGCCACGCCTCGGCCCCCGCGACAGCCGGCAGGCCGCGTCGCAGCCCGCCGCCACTCCCACCCGCCGGTCCCCCACCACCGGGAAACGCCCACCCCCTCACCCCCCGAGCGCTCGCGGTGGGTCCGGTTTGCCGGCGATCAGATCCTGGAATCTGCGGCGCGGGCCCGACCAGCGTCTGTCGTGCCGGTAGCTGCGCAGCAGGGCCCGGGCGCGGGCGCGGGGGCGCCGGGCGTAGAAGCGGCGGGCCCAGGGGGAGCCGGGGCGGGCCAGGCGGATCAGGCCGATGAGTCCGACGAGCGGGACGATCACGCTGAAGATCGCCATCCGGGTCTTGCCCTTGAGCAGGACGACCATCGCAAACAGGAAGTTGACGATCACGCTGCTGATCACGCCGCCGCGGTCCTGCGCCTCGTCCTGCGTCACGTCGTCGACGCCGAACGGCGAGAACCCCGCGAGCACCAGGCCGACCAGCGCCACGGTGAGGACGACGACCTCCACGCTCTTGCGGCCCTCCTCGCTCCAGTACACGTCGTCGAGGTGCAGGATCAGCGCGAACTCGTCCAGCACCAGCCCCGCGCCCATCCCGAAGACCACCGCGGCCACCCCCGCCCCGAAGCCGTGCCGCCCGCTCGCGACCGCGCCGAAGCCGCCGACCACGGTGAGGACGACGCCCGGCACCACGTGGTGGATGTGCACGCCCCCCGAACTGACGTTGCCGAAGGGCCCCTTGCCCGCCCGGATGAGCCGGGTGATGACCCGGGTGATCAGGAAGGTGAGCACGAACGCGGTCAGGGCGAGGAGCAGCGGCAGCTTGCCGGGTTCGACGATGTTGCGGTGCAGCCAGTGGCCCATGGCCCCAGTCTCCGGCCGGCGGGGGTGGGCCGCCCGGCGGCTACGGCGTCCGGGCTACCCTGCCGACGTGTCCATGACCCCGCCCCCGCTCGACGGCCTCCGCTTCGCCTTCGGCACGCTCAGCGTGCTCCCCGTGCAGGTGACCCGCTGGGACCGGGAGGCGGCCCGCGGCGGCATGCTGTGCGCCCCGCTGGTCGGGCTGGCACTGGGGTGCGCCTCCGCGGCGACGGGTCTCCTGCTCCTCTTCCTGGGTGCCTCCGCACCGCTCGCCGCGGTCGCCACGGTGGCCGTGCCGGCGGTCCTCACCCGGGGCCTGCACCTCGACGGCCTCGCGGACACCGCCGACGGCCTGGGCAGCGGCAAGCCCGCCGAGGACGCCCTGCGGATCATGAAGCAGTCGGACATCGGCCCGTTCGGGGTGATCACCCTCGTCCTCGTGCTCCTCGCCCAGGTGGCCGCCCTGTCGCAGACGTACGGCGACTCGTGGGCCCGGGGTGCCGCGGCGGCCGTGGTCTCGGGGACGGCCGCGCGCCTGGTCCTGACCCTCGCGGCCCGCGCCGGAGTCCCGCCGGCCCGCCCTGAGGGGCTGGGGGCCGCGGTGGCGGGGGTCGTCCCGGTGCGGGGCGCGGTGCTCGCGGCGGCCGCCGTGACGCTGGGCGCGGCCGGGACGGGGGCGCTCCTCGGGTCGTACGACGTCGTCCGCGCGGTCCTCGCGGTCGCCGCCGCCGTGGCGGTGGCCGAGCTCCTCCTGCGGCACTGCACGCGCCGCTTCGGCGGGGTGACCGGGGACGTGTTCGGAGGGCTGGCGGAGACGGCGGCGACGGCCGCGCTGGTGGTCCTGTCGCTGGACTTCTAGCAGGCCTCGCGCCACACCCCGAGCTCGTACCGCTTCAGCATCGAACTCAGCCGCAGACGCCGGGACTCGGCGCAGAAGCGGCTGGTGGGCAGCTCGTACTCGACGTGGAAGACCGCCTTGCCGGCGTCGACGAACGGCTTCATGTCCCCGCACTCGCCGTACTGCGCGCACTGCTCGTTGACCGCGAAGTCGAAGTCGCCGACCAGTTCCGGGATCTGGTCGAGGTCGTTCTTCAGGCCGACCGACATCCCGCGCTCGTGGGCCAGTTCGGCGATCAGGCGGTTGTAGCGGAGCTGGTCGGCCGCCGTCAGTTCGAAGCCCGTGCGGTTCCGGTAGCCGTCCATGTTGTCCGGCTCCACCGCGTCGAAGCCCTTCTCGCGGCACATGTCGAGGCGGTCGGCCATCAGCGGTTCCAGGACGTCGACGGCGCGGATGTCGAGCCAGCGCTCCCCCTCCCAGCCGTTGCCGCGTCCGATCACCGACTCGGGGAACTCACCGGCGTCGGGGCGCCAGTCCTCCCACGCGCCGGTGGAGAGGTAGCAGATGACCTTGCGGCCCTTGTCGTGCAGCGCGGACACCACGGACCGGGACTGGTCGAAGCCGTCGATGTCGTACACCGGCACGTCCACGGACGTGTCGACGCGACCGGTCAGCTGCCACTGCCAGGCCACGCCGGGGCGCGGCCGCCAGCGGGACTCGCCCGGCCCGGGATCGGGGTCGGGGTCGGATGCGGTCGAGCATCCGGCTATCAGCAGGAGCAGGGCGACGAGCAGGAGAGGGCGTTTCAACGGACGGACTCCAAGGGAGGGCGGCAGGGTACCCCGGGAATGATCTCCTGTCCGGCAGCCGGAGGTACGCTCGGCCGACCCGAGCGTAGGCTCGTCCCGGGTGGTCGCCGACAGGGGTGAAGGCCCCGATCGGGATCCGGTTTCGGACACGAACTAGGGTCGGCCGTCGGGCCCGGTCGACCCACCCGCTCGACCCACGCAACTTCACATCGGAAGCGAGAATTCACCACCGTGACTGCTCTCACTCACAGCACCTCCGCGGCGCCCGGCCTGCGGGCCGACGCGATCGTGATCGGTGTCGCCAAGGCCGCGAAGGGCCCGGTAGTGGCGCCGGGCGCCGAATCTGTGGACAAGGCCTACGACGGCAGGCTCGCCGGTGTCCTGGAGACCCTCGGAGCCTCCGGCGCCGAGGGCGAGGTGACGAAGCTGCCCGCGCCCTCCGGCATCAAGGCCCCCCTCGTGGTGGCGGTCGGCCTGGGCGCGGAGCCCGAGAAGGACTCCTCCTTCGACCCGGAGGCGCTGCGCAAGGCGGCCGGTGTCGCCGCCCGCGCGCTGGCCGGCTCGAAGAAGGCCGCGTTCGCGCTTCCCCTGGGCGACGCCGCCGACCTCGGCGCGGTCGCCGAGGGCGTGCTGCTCGGGGCGTACTCCTTCGACACCTACAAGGAGAACGGCAAGAACCCCAAGGCCAGGAACGGCAAGGCGCCGCTGGCCGAGGCCACGCTGCTGGGCGGCAAGCCGCGCGACGCCGCGTACAAGGCGGCGCTCGCCCGGGCCGTCGCGGTCTCCGAGGAGCTCAACCGCGCGCGCGACCTGGTCAACACCCCGCCCAACGACCTGAACCCCGAGGCCTTCGCCGCGATCGTGCAGGCGGCGGGCAAGGAGCACGGCCTCAAGGTGCAGGTGCTCGACGTGAAGGCCCTGGAGAAGGGCGGCTACGGCGGCATCCTCGGCGTCGGCGCCGGGTCGGCGTCCGGGCCGCGGCTGGTGAAGCTGTCGTACACCTCGTCCAAGGCGAAGAAGCACCTCGCGCTGGTCGGCAAGGGCATCACCTACGACTCGGGCGGCATCTCGCTGAAGCCGGCGGGCCACAACGAGACGATGAAGTGCGACATGAGCGGCGCGGCCGCGGTGTTCGCGGCCGTGGTCTCGGCGGCGCGGCTGGGTCTCGAGGTCAACGTGACCGGCTGGCTGGCGCTGGCCGAGAACATGCCGTCGGGCTCCGCCACGCGCCCCGGTGACGTGCTGCGGATGTACAGCGGCAAGACGGTGGAGGTGCTCAACACCGACGCCGAGGGCCGGCTGGTGCTGGCGGACGCCCTGTGGGCGGCGTCGGCGGAGAAGCCGGACGCGATCGTCGACGTGGCGACGCTGACCGGCGCGATGATGCTCGCCCTCGGCAGCCGGACCTTCGGGATCATGGCCAACGACGACGCGTTCCGCACCGCGGTGCACGAGGCCGCGGAGGAGGTCGGGGAGCCGGCGTGGCCCATGCCGCTGCCGGAGCACCTGCGCAAGGGGATGGACTCCCCCACCGCCGACATCGCGAACATGGGTGAGCGGATGGGCGGCGGGCTGGTCGCCGGGCTCTTCCTGCGGGAGTTCGTGGGCGAGGGCATCCCGTGGGCGCACCTCGACATCGCGGGGCCGGCGTTCAACGACGGCGGGCCGTTCGGGTACACGCCCAAGGGCGGCACGGGGTCCGCGGTGCGGACGCTGGTGCGGCTGGCCGAGCTGACCGCCTCGGGTGACCTGGGCTGACGTCCGCCGAACAGCCCGGTTCCACCGGTCGTACGGCGTGTGCAGGGGCGTGGGGACTCGTCGCGGAGCTCCCCGCGCCCCTTCCCGCGTCTCACCGCGCCCCTCGTTCTCATGTGAGCGTGTGGTGTCTCACACCCCGGCCCGGCGTCTCGTTCGGTGCTGACAAGTGCGAAGATGGGGCTCGGCAGGACAGGGCCCCCACCACAGGGCCGAAGAAAGAGCGGCCGGACACCAGCCGCCGCCCGGTCACTGGAGACCGGCGTACGGCGTACATGCATGGAGGACGTGACGTGGCGAACGACGCCAGCACCGTTTTCGACCTAGTGATCCTCGGCGGTGGTAGTGGCGGCTACGCCGCGGCCCTGCGCGGGGCGCAGCTGGGGCTTGACGTCGCCCTGATCGAGAAGGACAAGGTCGGCGGTACCTGCCTGCACCGGGGATGCATCCCCACCAAGGCCCTGCTGCACGCGGGCGAGATCGCCGACCAGGCCCGCGAGAGCGAGCAGTTCGGTGTGAAGGCCACCTTCGAGGGCATCGACATCGCCGGGGTGCACAAGTACAAGGACGGCGTGATCGCCGGCCTGTACAAGGGCCTCCAGGGCCTCGTCGCCTCCCGGAAGGTCCACTACATCGAGGGTGAGGGCCGGCTGTCGTCGCCGACCTCCGTCGATGTCAACGGCCAGCGCATCCAGGGCCGCCACGTCCTGCTCGCGACCGGCTCCGTGCCGAAGTCGCTGCCGGGCCTGGAGATCGACGGCAACCGGATCATCTCCTCCGACCACGCCCTCGTCCTGGACCGCGTGCCGAAGTCCGCGATCATCCTGGGCGGCGGCGTCATCGGCGTCGAGTTCGCCTCCGCGTGGAAGTCCTTCGGCTCCGACGTGACCGTCATCGAGGGCCTCAAGCACCTCGTCCCGGTCGAGGACGAGAACTCCTCCAAGCTTCTCGAGCGGGCGTTCCGCAAGCGCGGGATCAAGTTCAACCTCGGCACCTTCTTCCAGAAGGCCGAGTACACCCAGGACGGCGTCAAGGTCACCCTCGCCGACGGCAAGGAGTTCGAGGCCGAGGTGCTGCTGGTGGCCGTCGGCCGCGGGCCCGTCTCCGCCGGCCTCGGCTACGAGGAGCAGGGCGTCGCGATGGACCGCGGCTACGTCCTGGTCGACGAGTACATGCGCACCAACGTCCCGACCATCTCCGCCGTCGGTGACCTGGTCCCCACGCTCCAGCTCGCGCACGTCGGCTTCGCCGAGGGCATCCTGGTGGCGGAGCGTCTGGCCGGTCTGAAGACCGTTCCGATCGACTACGACGGTGTCCCGCGGGTGACGTACTGCCACCCCGAGGTCGCCTCCGTGGGCATCACCGAGGCCAAGGCCAAGGAGATCTACGGCGCGGACAAGGTCGTCGCTCTGAAGTACAACCTCGCGGGCAACGGCAAGAGCAAGATCCTCAACACCGCGGGCGAGATCAAGCTCGTCCAGGTGAAGGACGGTGCCGTGGTCGGCGTCCACATGGTCGGCGACCGCATGGGCGAGCAGGTCGGCGAGGCCCAGCTGATCTACAACTGGGAAGCGCTGCCGGCCGAGGTCGCCCAGCTCATCCACGCCCACCCGACGCAGAGCGAGGCGCTCGGCGAGGCGCACCTGGCGCTGGCCGGCAAGCCGCTCCACTCGCACGACTGACCCTCGGTCGACGAAGCGACGACACAGACTTCCGCAATTCGTAAGGAGCAACCGAAACCATGGCGGTTTCCGTAACCCTTCCGGCGCTCGGCGAGAGCGTCACCGAGGGCACCGTCACCCGCTGGCTGAAGGCCGAGGGTGAGCGCGTAGAGGCCGACGAGCCGTTGCTCGAGGTCTCGACCGACAAGGTCGACACCGAGATCCCCTCCCCCGCCGCCGGCGTCCTGGCCTCCATCAAGGTCGCCGAGGACGAGACGGTCGAGGTCGGCGCCGAGCTGGCCGTGATCGACGACGGCACCGGCGCCCCAGCCGCCGAGCAGGCCCCGGCCGCCGAGCCGGTCGCCGAGCCCGCCCCCGAGCCGGCCGCGGCCGCGCCCTCCACCGAGCAGGCCGCCCCGGCGCCCGCTCCCACCGCCGAGGCCGCTTCCGGCGGCGGCTCCGCCGAGGGCACGGACGTCGTCCTGCCCGCGCTGGGCGAGTCCGTCACCGAGGGCACCGTCACCCGGTGGCTGAAGGAGGTCGGCGAGTCCGTCGAGGCCGACGAGCCGCTGCTCGAGGTCTCCACGGACAAGGTCGACACCGAGATCCCGGCGCCCACCTCCGGTGTGCTGCTGGAGATCGTGGTCGGCGAGGACGAGACGGCCGAGGTCGGCGCCAAGCTCGCCGTCATCGGTGCCCCGGGGGCGGCTCCGGCCGCTGCCCCGGCTCCCGCCGCCCCGGCCCCCGCCGCCGAGGCCCCCGCCCCGGCTCCGGCGCCCGCCCCGGCCGCCCCCGCGGCTCCGGCGCCCGCTCCGGCCCCGGCCCCGCAGGCGCCCTCGGCTCCGGCCCCGCAGCAGCAGACGGCTCCGGCTCCCGACCCGGCGCCCTCCGCCCCGGCTCCGGCCCCTGCCCCGGTCACCCCGGCCCCGGCTCCCGCCGCGACCTCCGGTGACGACGGCGCCTACGTGACCCCGCTGGTGCGCAAGCTCGCCGCGGAGAACGGCGTGGACCTGGCCGGCGTCAAGGGCACCGGCGTCGGCGGCCGTATCCGCAAGCAGGACGTCATCGCCGCCGCCGAGGCCGCGAAGGCCGCGGCTGCCGCTCCGGCTCCGGCCGCTGCCGCCGCCCCGGCCACCGCCAAGAAGGCGCCGTCCCTGGAGGCCTCCCCGCTGCGTGGCCAGACCGTCAAGATGCCGCGCATCCGCAAGGTCATCGGCGACAACATGGTCAAGGCGCTGCACGAGCAGGCGCAGCTGTCCTCGGTCGTCGAGGTCGACGTCACCCGTCTGATGAAGCTGCGCGCCCGTGCCAAGGACGCGTTCGCGGCCCGTGAGGGCGTCAAGCTCTCCCCGATGCCGTTCTTCGTCAAGGCGGCCGCCCAGGCGCTGAAGGCGCACGCGCCGATCAACGCCAAGATCAACGAGGGCGAAGGCACGATCACCTACTTCGACACCGAGAACATCGGTATCGCGGTGGACTCCGAGAAGGGCCTGATGACCCCGGTCATCAAGCACGCGGGCGACCTCAACATCGCCGGCATCGCCAAGGCCACGGCGGAGCTCGCGGGCAAGGTCCGCGCGAACAAGATCACGCCCGACGAGCTGTCCGGCGCGACCTTCACCATCTCCAACACCGGTTCGCGCGGCGCGCTCTTCGACACGATCATCGTGCCGCCGGGCCAGGTCGCGATCCTCGGCATCGGTGCCACGGTCAAGCGGCCGGCGGTCATCGAGACCGAGGAGGGCACGGTCATCGGCATCCGCGACATGACCTACCTGACCCTCTCCTACGACCACCGTCTGGTGGACGGCGCCGACGCGGCCCGTTACCTGACCGCGGTCAAGGCGATCCTGGAGGCGGGCGAGTTCGAGGTCGAGCTCGGCCTGTAAGGCGCTTCGCTCGTACGGTGCCCCCGCCCGGTCTCCGGGCGGGGGCACCGGCGTTTCCTCACCCGGGCGTGAGCCGCCGGTCCGACCAGCCCCAGAGCTCCTCGACCCACACGTTGGGGACGGACAGCTTGGGCGCGCGCGTGAGGTGCTTCGTGCGATAGGCCTTCAGCACGTCGTAGGTGGCGTCCAGGCAGTCCCGCGAGGTGAGCCGGCCGGTCCTCGGGTCCACGCCGACGAGGAACCCTCGCGCCTCGACCGTACGGATCATGGCGCGGGCGCGGTCCACGTCGTACGTCGAGGACCTGGTGCAGCGGTAGCGGCTGTAGGGGTGTGCGGAGGTGCCGGGACAGTGGGCGTCGGTGGACATCTCGCCGAGCATGCGGTCGTAGGACCCCTCCGCGTGCCAGGCCCCGATGTCGCCGCCCGGCGGGGTGTACAGCTTGCCGCCGGGGTTCTCCACGGCGCCGTAGACCCAGCGGCCGGTGCCCGGGACCTCGAAGCCCCAGCCGACGTGCCCGAACCGCTGGGCCCCGTCGGGTTTGACGAACACGCAGGCGGCGCCCCGGCCCGGGGCCGCACCCGCCATGCCGGTGATCGCCTGCGAACTGCTCGGTGCCGTCTCCGCCGTCGCGCGCGCGGCCGGCTGTCCGCAGCCCGCCACGCCGACGAGCGCGCCGATCACGGCCGCGACGGCCAGTCCCCGTCGTTCCCCGATGTGCATGCCGTCCCCCTGTGGTGCGCCGGGGTGCCCCGCGTGGGAACCCCCTGACCAACGCGACACACCTGGCGGCCGGGGGGTTCCGCGACTTGACAGAAGCCGTGCGGCTGGGAGCGTGTAAGCCTCGTCTCACCTGCATGGAAGCGCCCCCGTGCGCCCCTCCCGGACGGGCCGTCGGCCTTATTGTCTTTACGTCAAACGCCCTTAAGGAGCTCTCATGACCGCGCCCGTCGTCCACTCGCTGCGCGAACAGATCCGCGAGCACATCGTGGAGGGGATCGTCAGCGGGCGCTGGCAGCCGGGCGAGCGGATCGTGGAGCGCCGGATCGCCACCGAGCTGGAGGTCAGCCAGACGCCGGTGCGGGAGGCGCTGCGCGAGCTGGAGTCGCTGCGGCTGATCGAGTCCGCGCCGAACAAGGGCGTACGGGTGCGGAACCTCACGGCGGCCGACCTGGAGGAGAGCTATCCGGTCCGGGCGGGTCTTGAGGCGATCGCGGCGGAGCTGGCGGCGGAGAAGCTGGCGCAGGACTGCTCGGCCCTGGAGCCCCATGTGGCCGCGCTGTACGAGGCGGACCGGGACTCCGACGGCACCGGCCAGGTGCGGCACACCGTGGGTTTCCACCGTGAGCTGGTGCGCGCGGCCGGCAACTCGGTGCTGCTGCACACCTGGGAGGGGCTGGGCATCGAGGTGTTCACCGCGCTGTCGATCCGCTGGCTGGGGACGGTCCAGCAGTCCTACGCGGAGGAGCACGAGGAGCTGGTGGCGGCGTTCAAGCGCCGGGACCCGCGCATCCCGGAGATCGTGAAGGCCCATGTGCTGGGGTGCGCCCCGCGGGCCTGACGGCGGGCGACGCGCAGGTGCGTCCGGGGCTGCCGCCTGATCCTGGACCTGCCGCACGACACCCGGGCGCGGGTGGTCGACGTCTACGTCGAGGGGCGGCCCGGAACGCGACGGCCCGGTCCTGGTCGCCGACGCGAGGTCCCGCCCGCGCCACGAGCGCGCCCGGGAAGATACTGCCGAACAGCCGAGCGCACCCTCGCTCAAACGGCCTCCGACCTGCGAGAACCCGGGTTCCAGCGGTCACTCGGTGCCATCGCCGAAGGCACCCCGTGCCGACTTTCTCGTGATCGAGAAGTTTTACCCTGAATACTTTGATCGATCATCGATCAGGGAGTTAGAGTCGCCGACGGGCTTCTACCGAGGCCCCACTGCCCTGTCCTGCCAAAGACACAAGGGCACCCCCCTTCGACTGAGGAAGGCGGCGACATGACCGACCCCAACGCCATCCAGCCCAGCGAGCTCGACCAGCTCCCCGACCGGGACCCGGAGGAGACCGCCGAATGGCAGGCCTCGCTGGACGCGGTCGCCAAGGCGGCCGGCCCGCACCGCGCCGCGTACCTGATGCGCCGCACGCTGGAGAGGGCGGAGGGCAACGGCATCGCGCTGCCGAAGCTCCTCGAGACGGACTACGTCAACACCATCCCCACCGCCGCGGAGCCGGGCCTGCCCGGTGACCCGGAGATGGAGGCCCGGATCACGGCATGGAACCGCTGGAACGCGGCCGCCATGGTGACCCGGGGCAGCAAGTACGGCGTCGGCGGCCACATCGCCACCTTCGCCTCCGCGGCCTGGCTCTACGAGACCGGCTTCAACCACTTCTTCAAGGGCAAGGAGGCCGACGGGTCCGGCGACCAGCTCTACATCCAGGGCCACGCCTCCCCCGGCATCTACGCCCGCGCCTTCCTCGACGGCCGGCTGGACGAGTCCCACCTGGACAACTTCCGCCGCGAGTCGGGCGGCAACGGCCTGCCGTCGTACCCGCACCCCCGCCGCCTGCCCTGGCTGTGGGAGTTCCCGACGGTCTCCATGGGCCTCGGCCCGCTCTCCGCGATCTACCAGGCGCGCTTCAACCGCTACCTGACGGCCCGCGGCATCAAGGACGTCTCCGACTCCCACGTGTGGGCCTTCCTCGGCGACGGCGAGATGGACGAGCCGGAGTCGACCGCGGCACTCGCGCTCGCCTCCCGCGAGGGTCTGGACAACCTGACCTTCGTCATCAACTGCAACCTCCAGCGCCTCGACGGCCCGGTCCGCGCGAACTTCAAGATCGTGCAGGAGCTGGAGGCCCAGTTCCGCGGCGCCGGCTGGAACGTCATCAAGTCCCTGTGGGGCAACGCCTGGGACGAGCTGTTCCAGCTGGACACCACGGGCGCGCTGGTACGACGGCTCCGTGAGGTACCCGACGCGCAGGTGCAGACGTACCAGACGCGCGACGCCGCCTACATCCGCCAGGACTTCTTCGGCAAGGACCCGGCGCTCGTCGAGATGGCGAAACTGCTGTCCGACGACAAGATCCTCGAGTGCTTCCACCTCTCCCGCGGTGGTCACGAGGCGCGCAAGGTGTACGCCGCCTACAAGGCCGCCGTCGAGTTCAAGGGCGCGCCGACCGTGATCCTGGCCCAGACGGTCAAGGGCCACACCCTCGGCGAGGGCTTCGCGTCGAAGAACGCCAACCACCAGATGAAGAAGCTCTCGGTGGACGAGTTCAAGACCATGCGCGACCTGCTCGAACTGCCCATCAAGGACAGCGACTTCGTCGACGGCGTGGTGCCCTACGGCCACCCGGGCGCCGACTCCCCCGAGGTGCGCTACCTCCAGGAGCGCCGTGCGGCCCTCGGCGGCCCGGCCCCGGCCCGCCGCGTCCACCCGGTGGCCCCGCTGCCGGCCCCGGCGGAGAAGGCGTTCGCCTCCTTCGACAAGGGCTCCGGTTCGCAGAACGTCGCCACCACCATGGCCTTCGTCCGCCTGATCAAGGACCTGGTCCGCGACAAGGAGACGGGCAGGCGCTGGGTGCCGATCGTCCCCGACGAGGCGCGCACCTTCGGCATGGAGAGCCTCTTCCCGTCCCTCGGCATCTACTCGCCCAAGGGCCAGACGTACGAGCCGGTCGACCGCGACCAGCTCATGTACTACAAGGAGGCCCAGAACGGCCAGATCCTCAACGAGGGGATCACCGAGGCCGGTTCGATGGCCGACTTCATCGCCGCCTCGACGTCGTACGCGACGCACGGCGAGGCGATGATCCCGTTCTACATCTTCTACTCGATGTTCGGCTGGCAGCGCACGGCCGACCAGATGTGGCAGCTCGGCGACCAGCTCGGCCGCGGCTTCCTCGTCGGCGCCACGGCGGGCCGTACGACGCTGACGGGCGAGGGCCTCCAGCACGCCGACGGCCACTCGCCGGTGATCGCGGCGACGAACCCGGCGGCCCTGACGTACGACCCGGCGTTCGCCTACGAGGTCGCCACCATCGTGCGCGACGGCATCCGCCGCATGTACGGCGAGGCGGCACCGGGTGAGGACCCGAACGTCTTCTACTACCTGACCGTCTACAACGAGCCGCTGCCGCAGCCGGCGAAGCCCTCGGGCCTCGGCATCGACGAGGGCATCGTCAAGGGCCTGTACCGCTTCAACACCGCGGAGTCCGCGGGCCTGTCCCCGGTCGCGAACGCCCCCCGCATCCAGCTCCTGGGCTCCGGCACTGCGATCCACTGGGTGCTCAAGGCGCAGCGGATGCTGGCCGAGGAGTGGGGGGTGGCGGCCGACGTGTGGTCCGCGACGTCCTGGACGGAGCTGCGCCGTGACGCGCTGGAGGCCGACGCCGGCCTGCTGCGCGGCGAGGAGCGGGTCCCGTACGTACGCCAGGCGCTGCACGGTGCCGAGGGCCCGGTGCTCGCGGTCTCCGACTACATGCGCCAGGTCCCGGACCAGATCGCGCAGTGGGTCGAGCAGGACTGGTCCTCGCTGGGCGCGGACGGCTTCGGCCTCTCCGACACCCGTGAGGGCGCCCGCCGCCACTTCGGTGTCGACGCCGAGTCGGTCGTGGTCGCGGCCCTGGCCCAGCTGGCCCGGCGCGGCGAGGTCAAGGCGACGGCGGTGAAGGAAGCACGGGAGAAGTACGGGCTGTGAGGCCCTGAGCCTCGGCACGTCCGACGAAGGGGTACGGCGGCTGCCGTGCCCCTTCGTTGTCAGTGGGCCCCGGCATCATGGCCGTATGCGTGCTGCCCGGCTCATCAAGATGGTGCTGTTGCTCCAGTCCCGGCCCTCCATGACCGCCGCCGAGCTGGCGCGCGAGCTCGAGGTGTCGGAGCGGACGGTGACCCGGGACGCGCAGGCGCTGTCGGAGGCGGGGGTCCCGGTGTACGCGGACCGGGGGCGGGCCGGCGGGTACCGGCTGATCGGCGGGTACCGGACCCGGCTGACCGGGCTGGCCCGCGGCGAGGCCGAGGCCCTGTTCCTGTCCGGGGTGCCGGGGGCGCTGCGCGAGATGGGGCTGGAGGACGCCGCCTCCGCCGCCCGGCTGAAGGTCTCGGCGGCCCTGCTGCCCTCGCTGCGGGACGCTTCCCGTACGGCGGCCCAGCGTTTCCACCTGGACGCGCCGAACTGGTTCACCGAGCCCAAGACGCCCGAGCTGCTGCCCGCGGTGGCGGACGCGGTGTGGGACGACCGACCGGTCACCGCGCGCTACCGCGGCCGCGAGGGCGAGGTGGAGCGGGAGCTGGAGCCGTACGGGCTCGTGCTCAAGGCGGGCGTCTGGTACCTGTGCGCGCGTGTCCCGGACAGCGGTTCGTACCGGGTCTACCGGATCGACCGTTTCACGGCGGTGACGGCCGGCGAGGCCCGCTTCGAGCGCGACGAGGAGTTCGACCTCCCCGGCTTCTGGGAGGCGCAGGCCGAGCGGTTCGCGCGGTCGATCCTGCACGCCGAGGTCGTCGTACGGCTGTCCCCGGACGGGGTGCGACGGCTTCCCCACGTCGTCGATCCGGCGTCCGCGCGCGAGGCGCTGGCGGCGGCGGAAGCGGCGCACGGGGACGGATGGCTGACCGTGACGCTCCCGGTGGAGTCCGAGCAGGTCGCCCACTCGCAGCTGGCAGCCCTGGGTCCGGAGGTGGAAGTGCTGGCTCCGGGGAGTCTGCGGGCCCGGTTCGCCGAGGACGCGAGAAGGCTGGGCCGCCTGTACGGGACATAACAATCCGCCGCACTCCACGTGCGCCCCACCCCTCCAGGCACGATGCTGGACCCGTGATGGACGAGACGGAGTTCTGGGAGCTGGTGGACGCCACCCGCGAGGCCGCCGAGGGCGACCCCGAGGAACAGGCCGACCTGCTCGTGGACCGGCTGCTCGGGCTCGACCCGGACATGGTCCTCGACTTCGCCCGTCACTTCGAGGCCCGCTTCAACCGCGCGTACACCTGGGACCTGTGGGGCGCCGCCTGGATCCTGCTGGACGGGGCGAGCGACGACGCCTTCGACTTCTTCCGGTGCTGGCTGATCGGCCAGGGCCGCGAGGTGTACGAGGGCGCGGTGCACGACCCCGACTCGCTCGCCGGCCTGCTGGCCGACTTCGACGACGAGATCGACGGCGACGGCGAGGAGCTGGGCTACGCGGCCGACGAGGCCTACGAGCAGCTCACCGGGACCGTCGCGCCCGACCTGGGCATCCCGCCCGCGGCCTCCGAGCCGCTCGGCGCGCCCGTCGACCTGGAGGACGACCGGGTGCTGGCGGAGCGGTACCCCAAGCTGTGGGAGCGGTTCAGGGGCTGAGCCCGTCCCGGTTCGCCGCTCGTCAGGCCGGCGCGTTCCGCCGCCGGGTGGTGTCCGCCGGGAGGTACGCCTGCGCCTGGTCGGCCTTCACCGTGTGGTGCAGCGGGGCGGCGTTGGCCTCCTCGAGCGCGGACGCGGTGACGGCGGCCGGGCCGAGGAGGACGGCCGCCACGGTGCAGACGACCGCCCAGGGGCCGCGGGCGGTCCAGTTGTTCGAGTGCCTGCTGTTCATTTCTTCCCCACCTCCGGTCAGTACGTGTGCATGACGGTAGGGCGGCCGCCTCGGCGTGGTCCTTGAGCTGCCTGCGGGAAAGCTGTGAGGGTGGAGGGGGTCACGTCCTGCCCTGGAGGCGGGCCGCCGCCTGCCGTATCTCCGGCAGACGGGCCTTGAGGGCGGCGCCGGGGCAGGTCGTCATGTAGGCGTCGCCGTGGGCCGCGAGGGCGGGGAGTACCGCGGTGGTGCCGGCCTTGTAACGGCTGAGGCTGTTGCTGGAGGTCAGGCGGACGGTGGTGCGCGGGTCGACGCCGGCGAGGCCGAGCTTCCACGCGACCAGGGCGGCGATCGCGTCGGTCATCGCCCGCGGGACGGGGACGCCGGCGGTGAAGGTCCCGAGGGCGGCTATGCCCGCGGTGCGGTGGTTGAAGCCCAGGGTGTGGGCGCCGACAACGGGGCGGTCGACGCCGCCCGCACGGCCCTCGTAGATGGTGCCGCAGCGGTCGACGAGGAAGTTGTAGCCGATGTCGTCCCAGTCCCGGGCACCAGTCTGGCCGGCGGCGAGGTAGCGGATGATGCGGGGTGCGTCGGCGCAGTCGTAGTCGTTGGGCGAGTCGGTGTGGTGCACGAAGACCGCGAGCACCTTGTCGTCGTAGTGCGGGGGCGGTGGGGTACGGGCGGCGGTGTTCCCCTCACCACCGGCGGCCCACACCGACCTCGCGACGATGTGCGGCCGGGCCGCGTTCGACGGCACGTCCCCCTGCCGGGCCACCGCAACGGCTCCGGCCACCCTGTCGTCGACCGCCCGCTCGATCCCCTTCACACACAGCACGAGCCCGAGCACGACAGCGACCCCGGGAACACAGGCGAGCAGGAGCCGCCCGAGGCGGGGGGCGCGGCGGTGTGGTCGGGCGGGGGGTGGGGGTATGGCCTGGTGAGTGGGGGTGGCGGACTCGGTCGCGGGCTCGGGGTCGGCTGGGGTCGGGGGGTCGGCTTGAGGTGCGGGGTGGGCTTGAGGTGCGGGGTCGGCTTGAGGTGCGGGGTCGGCGGGGCTGGCGGTGTCGGCTTGGGTCACGGGATCGGCGGAGGCCGCAGGGTCGGCTGGGGCCGCGCGGCCGGTGAGGGGCGCAGGCCCAGCGGGAGCCGTGGATCGAGGGTTCTGCTCAGCCTCGGAGGACGCGGAGGTCACGGCGGAAACCGCAGGCCCACGGGAGGCCGCAGAGCCGGTGGCGGCGACGGGCCGGTGCTTCTGGCCAGCCTCGTCGGCAGCTTGGGATTCGGACGGCCGCGCGTCGGGCCGTGCGGCGGGCTCGGCGGAGTGGGAGGGCGGCCTGGGGCCGGCAGGAGTGTCGGCCTCCGGCGGGGGCGCGGGGACCTCTGTCCCGGCAGCCCCCTCGCCCCCGGCAGGACCGGAGGTGGAGTCGGGATCGGAGGGGGCCGTCAGACCTGTACGGGCGGTGGCGGCGGTGGGCGGGGCTGCCGTGGGTCTCGTCAGGGCGGACAGGCGGTTCAGCAGGGACTGGACTGCTCCGCTCGCGTGGCGTATTCGGGTCGGGCGCCGCTTTCGCATCCCCCGGGCTCTTCGGACACGCATGGTTCCCACTGTGGGACGGATCCGCCCCGCCCGCGATGTGTGCTGTGCCACCCGGTGGAACCATCGTCCTGGTCCGCCACGTTTTTCCAGGTGGACCGCGCGTGTGCCGGCTGATCACTGGACGACTCGCCTGCGTACTGAAGGTTCCGAGAGAGAAGGGCGGCTCCGTGGACGTGCTCGACATCCTGCTGTTGCTGGTGATCGCCGCCTACGCGGCCTCCGGCTACCGGCGCGGCCTGGTGGCCGGCTGCGTCTCGTTCGCCGGTTTCGTCGGCGGCGCGGTCGTGGGCGTGTGGGTGCTGCCGTGGATGATGGACCTGGTGACACCGGGGAGCACGGAGGCGACGGTGACCGCGGTGCTGACCGTGCTGGTCCCGGCCGCCGTGGGGCACGAGCTGGCGGGACGCCTGGCGCTGAGGCTGCGCCGGGAGCTGGACCAGGGGCCGCTCAGGGTCGCCGACGGCGTCGGCGGGGCCGCAGCCAACTCCGTGGCCGTGCTCGTCGTCGCCTGGGTCGCCGCCAGTGTGCTCGGTGCCTCCTCGTCCCCGCTGGTCACCTCGGCCATCCGGGACTCCGCCCTGCTCGGTACCGTCCAGGACGCCATGCCGGAGACCACGCCGTCCTGGTTCTCCCGGGCCACCTCAGCGCTCACCGAGGCGGGCTTCCCGCAGGTCTTCAACCCGTTCGAGAACGAGTCGACGGCCGAGGTCGCGAGGCCCACCGGCGACAGCGTCACGGCCGCCGCCACCGAGGCCGCCAAGCTCAGCACCGTCAAGATCGAGGGCGCCTCCGGCACCCAGGGCCGCGAGGGCAGCGGTTTCGTGTACGCGCCGCAGCACGTGATGACCAACGCCCACGTGGTCGCCGGCATCGACGAGCCGGGCGTCCGGGTCGGCGGGGTCGGCCGGACGTACCAGGCACGGGTGGTGCTGTTCGATCCGGACCGGGACGTGGCCGTGCTGTACGTCCCTGACCTGCGCGCACCGGTGCTGCGCTTCGACGACGGTGCCTCGCGCGGCGACTCCGCGGTGGTCGCGGGCTATCCGCAGGACGGCGACCTGAACCTCCAGGCGGCCACGGTGGCGGGCCGGGTGAAGGCGACCGGGCAGAACATCTACAGCGACGCCACCGTCACCCGCGAGATCTACTCGATCCGCTCGACCGTGCGCCCCGGCAACTCCGGCGGCCCCCTGCTCACCACCTCCGGCAAGGTCTACGGCGTGGTCTTCGCCCGCTCCACCTCCGACGACGAGACGGGCTACGTCCTGACCGCGGACGAGGTCGCGGGGGACGCCGAGAAGGCGGCAAACGCCACCTCACCGGTGGACACGGGTGAGCTGGTCACGTCGTAGCGGGGCGGCCTCCCGGATGATGGAGCCACGGTTCCGCTCCGGCACCGGTCCGATCCCGCACGCTCCAGGAGGCTCCCGTGCCCGTGTTCTTCCTGATCTCGCCGTTCGGGGCGGGCGCGGCGCTCCGGCCGGTGGTGCGCAGGCGCCGTACGACCGCCGCGGCCGACCAGGTCCTCACAGACGGCGCCCCATGAGCACGTCGTCGACGTACTCCCCCGCCAGCAGGAACTCCCCGGGCAGCACGCCTTCGACGGCGAAGCCCTCGGACTCGTAGAGCCGGCGGGCGGGCGTGTTGTGGCCGAGGACGCGCAGGGTGAGGCGGCGGGCGCCGCGGCGGCGGGCCTCCTCGGTGACCGCCCGGATCAGGGCCCTCCCGACACCGCGGCCGCGGGCTTCGGCGCTGACGACGAAGCCCTGGATCTGGCGCACATGGGCGTTCGCTTCGAGCCCGGTCGGGGAACCGAGACGGACGTACCCCAGGATGCGGCGGTCGGCCTCGGCGACCAGGCAGTCGTCGGGGAGGTGACGCTCGTCGAAGAACGGCCGGTAGGGCGGCCGCTGTTCGGGCAGGACCTCGTGCAGCGGCGACCACTCGGCGCGGTCGAGGCGGCCCAGCTCCTCCTCGTCGTCGGGGAGGGCCAGGCGTACGGACAGCTCGGGCATGACCGTAAGCCTACGGTCGGGGTACCGGAACCAGAGATCGCTCTTACGCACCCACCAGGCAGGATGAGTTCATGCACCTTTCAAGAATCGCGGTGGCCGGGGCCTCCGGACTGATCGGCTCGGCGCTGGTGCGGTCCCTCACCGCGGACGGGCACGAGGTGGTGCGCCTGGTGCGCCGGGAGCCCCGGGACGGCGAGGTCCGCTGGGACCCCGAGGCCGGACGGGTCGACACGGCCGGCCTCGCCGGGTGTGACGCCGTGGTCAACCTCGCCGGGGCGGGGGTCGGCTCGCGGCGCTGGACCGAGGCGTACAAGAAGCGGATCCGCGACAGCCGGGTGAACGGCACGAACGCCCTCGCCCGGGCCGTCGCCTCCCTGGACGAGCCGCCGAAGGTCTTCGTGAACGGCAGCGCGATGGGCTACTACGGCGAGACCGGCGACCGGGTCGTCGACGAGAGCTCACCGGCCGGGGAGGGGTTCCTGCCCGAGCTGTGCGTGGAGTGGGAGGAAGCGGCCGCGCCGGCGCAGGAGGCGGGCGTACGGACCGCGTTCACCCGCACCGGACTGGTGGTGGGGCGCGGCGGCGGGGCCTGGAGCAGGCTGTTCCCGCTGTTCGAGGCGGGGCTCGGCGGGCGGATGGGCGACGGCGGCCAGTACTGGTCGTTCATCGCGCTGCACGACGAAGTGGCCGCGATCCGGCATCTGCTGGAGAGCGACGGGCTGTCCGGACCGTTCAACCTCACCGCCCCCGAACCCCTGACGAACCGTGAGATCACCGAGGCGATGGGCCGTGTGCTGCACCGGCCGACGCTCTTCGCGGTCCCCGCGCCGGTCCTGCGGGCCGTGCTCGGCGAGATGGCCGGGGACGTGCTCGGCAGCGCACGGGTACGGCCCGCACGGCTGCTGGAGTCGGGGTTCACGTTCGCGTTCCCGGACATCGAAGGGGCGATCCGAGCGGCGTGAGCGTTTCCGTGGCCGTACGTGACGACATGCGACCGGTGTGCGACCGTGCCCTGTCGATGCGCGACTGTCCCTGACCGATCACAGCCCTACCCTCGACCAGAACTCGGGTATTCCCGGAGCCAGTTGGGGGCATGACGTCTCCACCGGCCGCGCAACCTCGAGGAGGGGCACGTGCTTGCACCCGCGTACCAGGCGGACGTCGTGATCGTGGGAGCCGGGGTCGCCGGACTCTCCGCGGCTCATCGGCTGACCAGCCAAGGAGTGACCGTCGCGGTGTTGGAGGCCGCCCCCGGTGTGGGCGGCCGCATGTCGACGGAGAAGGTCGACGGCTTCCGGCTCGACCGGATCGGACAGTTGCTGTCCACGGCGTATCCGGAACTGCGTCTGACCCCCGGCCTCGACGGGCTCGTGCTGCGCCCGTTCGCGCCGGGGGTCCTGCTGCACGGCGACGGGCGCCACCACCGGGTGGACGCTCCGGCGGACGCCCGTAGCGCGAGGGGCGCACTGCGCGCGGTACGCGCCCTGGCGAGCGCCCCTCGGGGGGTGCCGGGGCCGGGGCTGGTGGCCGCGTCCCGACGGGCCGCCTTCCGGGTGCTGCCCGGTGCCGGCCAGGCGACCGCGTCCCGCGCTCCCCGCGGGACCACGCCCCTGGGCGGTGCCGTCGACCAGGCCCGGCTCGGCGCCGCCCTCACCCGGCTCGCCCACGTGCCCGTGGAACGCCTCCTCGCGCGCCGCGAACTGCCCGCCGGGCAGGCGCTCGCGGCCCGGGGGCTGCCCGCGCGCACGATCGACGGGTTCCTGCGCCCGCTGCTCGCCGCGCTGCTGTGCGACCCCGCGCTGACGACGTCCAGCCGGTGCGCCGACCTCGCGCTGCGGGCCTTCGCGGGCGGGCGGCTCTGTGTGCCGGAGGGGGGCGCCGAGACGCTCCCGGAGCTGCTCGCGCAGACCCTGCCGGCGGGGACCGTCCACACGGGCGTGCGGGTCACCTCCGTCGCGACCACCTCGGTGACCACGGCCGAGCACGGCGAGGTCAGGTGCCGGGCGGTGCTGCTGGCGACGGACGCGCGGGCCGCGGCCGGGTTGCTGCCGGGGCTGCGGGTGCCGGACTTCCACCCGGTGACGGTGGTCCACCACACGACGGACGACCCGCCCCGCACGGGTTCCGCGCTGCTGCTGGACGCCGACCGGGGCGGCCCGGTGGCGCACACGGCGGTGGTCAGCGAGGTCGACCCGAGCCGGGCCCCCGCGGGCCGGGCGCTGATCTCCTCGACGGTCCTGGGCACGCCTCCGTCCGACCTGGAGGCGGCCGTGCGCACCCATCTGGCCCGCCTGTACGGCACGTCGACGCACCGCTGGGAGACCCTCGCGGTCCACCACACCAGGGAGGCGGTCCCGGCCATGCCCGCCCCGCACGACCTGCGCCGCCCGGTCCGCCTCCTGGCCGGCCTGTACGTCTGCGGCGACCACCGCGACACCAGCACGGTCCAGGGCGCCCTGCACTCGGCCCACCGAGCGACGACGGCCATCCTGAAGGACCTGGGCGCGTCCGGTTCCCTGCACCGGGCGGACCCGGCTCCGACGGCTCAGGCGGCCTGACGGCCACCCCCGCGCCCTTCAGGAGCGCGGGGAACTGCGCGACAAGCCACCTCGGACCGGCACCGGGCACGCAACGGTGCGGAGTTACGGCGTGGTCCCCTACCCGAGTGCGGCGACCTTGTCGCGATAACTCCGCACCGGCGCCGCGTCCTTGTACGGCTCCAACCGCCGCTCGAAGTCCCGTACGTACTCCACCGCCCGCACCGACCGCATCTCCGCCGCCTGCCCGGCGGCCTCCGCGGCCAGCGCGCACGCCTGGTCCAACTCCCCAAGACCCAGCCTCGCCGAGGCGAGCACCACCCGGCAGAACAGCCGACTGCGGGCGTACGCCGGCGCCCGCAACTGAAGGGAGCGCTCGGCGTGTTGGGCCGCCGCCCGGAACTGCTGCAAGTCCCGGTGGCAGTGCCCGAACTCGTCCGCGAGCTGCGCCTCGTCGAAGAACCGTGCCCAGTGCGGGACTTCGTCACCGGGACGCGCCGCTTCCAGGGCCCGCTCCGCGCGGACCAGTGAGGCCGTGCACGCCCGCACCTCCCCCAGCACCCCGTGCCCGCGCGCCTCGGCCGAGTGCAGCAGTGCCTGGACGACCGGCGGGGCGCTGGTGCCGACGCCCTGCTGGGCCACCCGCGCGAGCTGGATCGCCTCGCGGCCGTGCCCCAGGTAGACGGCCTGCCGGCTCATCGTGACCAGGACGTACGCCCCGTAGGCCCGGTCCCCCGCGGCCTGGGCGAGCCGCAGGGCCTGCACGAAGTACCGCTGGGCGAGCCCGTGCGCCGCGATGTCGTACGACGTCCAGCCCGCGAGCCGGGTCAGGTCGGCGGCCGCGGCGAACAGCCGGCGCCCGGTGGTCTCCCCGTAGGTGCCGCGCAGCATCGGCTCGCACTCGTGCTCCAGGTAGCGCACCAGGGCCTGCCGGGCGTGCCCGCCGCCGTACTGGTCGTCGAGGGTGCGGAAGAGTTCGCCGACCGAGCACAGGGCCGCGATGTCGCCCCCGGTGACCCGCTGACCGGGGCCGCGCTCGGCCTGGCCGCGCTGCCGGGGCACCACCGGGCGCCCCTGGGGAGGGACCCGCAGGGGCGGCTCACCGCGGGCGACCCGGTCGTCGGGGCGGCCGATGAGCCAGTCGCGGCTCGGCACCACCAGCCCGGCCGGGGTGAAGGCGATCTTGCGCAGTTCGGCGTGGCTGCCGGAGTCCTTGCGCCACAGACCGCTGACGATGTCGACGGCCTCCTCGGGCCCCGCGGCGAACTCCAGTCCCGCGTAGACGGGCGCGCAGGCGTCGAGGCCGAGGTCCTGCGCGGAGAGCCGGCGGCCGAGCCGGCGGGTGAAGACCTCGGCGATGAGGGCGGGTGTGGTGCCCCGGGGCTGCTGCCCGCGCAGCCACCGGGTCACGGAGGTCTTGTCGTATCTGAGATCCAGCCCGTGTTCGAGACCGAGCTGGTCCACGCGTCGGGCGAGACCCGCGTTGGAGAACCCCGCTTCTGCGATGAGCGCGGCGAGCTGTCGGTTGGGAGTGCGCTGCGCGGGTCGTTCCGTCATCTGCGGTGCGGTCTCCTGCCTTTCGGGCCGTCACGTGGTCACGTGGTGCCCGGATTGCCTGTGAGCTGCCCTTATGGCCGCTGCGAACGGCGCGAATGTAGCGGAGAGTAAACAGACGGTCGCACACTTCGACGTTCGTTCATCCGATCGTGTGAGGATTGCCCCCAGGGCTGACGTCCGCGGGCCGGACGTACAGTGGCGTAGGCACCCTTCGTGCCTTACGACCTTCTAGGGAGGCGCTTGCCGTGAGTGGGTTGCGGTTCGTCCGCATGGGGTTCGGTGCGGACGCGGTCGAGTACCAGGTGGCCTGGGACGAGCAGCGCCGCGTGCACGCGGCGCGGTTCGAGGACCAGGTCCCCGACACGGTCCTGCTGCTCGAACACCCCCCGGTCTACACGGCGGGCCGGCGCACCGCGGACAACGAGCGCCCCCTCGACGGCACCCCCGTCATCGACGTGGACCGCGGCGGCAAGATCACCTGGCACGGGCCGGGCCAGCTGGTGGGCTACCCGATCCAGAAGCTGCCGCGCCCGGTGGACGTGGTGGCACATGTACGACGGCTGGAGGAGGCCCTGATCCGCACCTGCGCGGAGTTCGGCCTGGAGACCACCCGGGTCGAGGGCCGCAGCGGGGTGTGGGTGCTCGGCGACCCGGTCGAGCAGCGCCCCTCCCTCGGCGGGCTCTCCCTGGACTTCGACCCCCGGCTCACGGACGAGGAGTTCGACCCGCGCCTGAACGGGCCGGAGTACGCGCCCTCCAACGCCGGCCAGCGCCGCGAGGACCGCAAGATCGCGGCCATCGGCATCCGCGTCGCCAAGGGCGTCACCATGCACGGCTTCGCGCTGAACGTGAACCCGGACAACAAGTGGTTCGACCGGATCATCCCGTGCGGCATCCGGGACGCGGGGGTCGCCTCCCTCGCGGCCGAGCTCGGCCGGGACGTGACCATCGACGAGGTCCTGCCGGTCGTCGAGCGGCACCTGCGGGACGTACTGGAGAACGCGGAGCTGAAGCCGAGGGTGATCGAGAAGACACCTGCGGCCTGAGACAGGCGGTGGGCTTTCAAATCCACGGGCGTACCCTTGAGCACGCCGAAGAATCAACGCTAGGGAGCCGGTCGTGTCCGCAGTCGCACCCGACGGACGCAAGATGCTGCGCCTGGAGGTCCGCAACGCCCAGACCCCCATCGAGCGCAAGCCCGAGTGGATCAAGACCCGGGCGAAAATGGGCCCCGAGTACACCGCCATGCAGAAGCTCGTGAAGAGCGAGGGGCTGCACACGGTCTGCCAGGAAGCCGGCTGTCCCAACATCTACGAGTGCTGGGAGGACCGCGAGGCGACCTTCCTCATCGGCGGCGACCAGTGCACCCGGCGCTGCGACTTCTGCCAGATCGACACCGGCAAGCCCGAGGCGCTCGACCGCGACGAGCCACGCCGCGTCGGCGAGTCCGTGGTCACCATGGACCTGAACTACGCCACCATCACCGGCGTCGCCCGCGACGACCTGGAGGACGGCGGTGCCTGGCTGTACGCCGAGACGGTCCGCCAGATCCACGAGCAGACCGCGGGCCGCGAGGCCGGCCGCACCAAGGTCGAGCTGCTGGCCCCCGACTTCAACGCCGTGCCGGAGCTGCTCCGGCAGGTCTTCGAGTCCCGCCCCGAGGTCTTCGCGCACAACGTCGAGACGGTCCCGCGGATCTTCAAGCGGATCCGCCCCGGCTTCCGCTACGAGCGCTCCCTGAAGGTCATCACCGACGCCCGCGACTTCGGCCTGGTGACCAAGTCCAACCTGATCCTCGGCATGGGCGAGACCCGCGAGGAGGTCAGCGAGGCGCTCCAGCAGCTGCACGACGCCGGCTGCGAGCTCGTCACCATCACCCAGTACCTGCGGCCGTCGGTGCGGCACCACCCCGTGGAGCGCTGGGTCAAGCCGCAGGAGTTCGTGGAGCTGAAGGAGGAGGCCGAGCAGATCGGCTTCTCCGGTGTGATGTCCGGACCCCTCGTCCGGTCGTCCTACCGGGCGGGCCGGCTCTACCAGATGGCCGTCGAGAAGCGCGGCGCGTACGTCGCCTCGCAGGCCGTCTGAGCACCCCCGGATGGCACGGAGTGTCACGCTGAACGTGTGAATCCGAGCACAAGCAACTACCGCCCGGTAGTGGCCGATTGACGCGGTCCCGGACATCCCCGCAGATAGGGGGGTCATCGGGGCCGCGTCCGCGTTTCGGGGCGAAGCATCAGGGCTTCATGGGCGTTTGACCGGTCGGTCACGCCCTGGTAACACCATTCAGTGACCCTGGTTGTACAGCCCGTGCACCATTCACCAGAGCCGCCGCTCCCGAGGGGGGACCTCATCATGCAGGCCGCGCCCGTTCGCGCCACCGCGATCCCGTCGTTCACCGATGCACTCCGTGCCGTCGAGTCCGTGCTCCTGAGCGGCGGACAGCGCACCGCCCGCCGCAACGCCTGGACCTCCGTCCTGGAGGACCGCCGCCGCGCCAAGGACCGGGTCGAGGCGCAGCGCGTCCTGGACCAGACGTTCACCATCAGCTCCTGAGCCCGCCTCCGCGGGGCGGACACTGCCGTCGTCGGCGCCTGCCGGGCCACGTAGACTTCGGGGCATGGCGAGAAGTGACAGTGCGGCGGATGCCGCGAACAGCGGGCGACTGAAGCAGATCGCCCTGACGTACAAGATGACCCGCAAGGCCGACAAGAAGATCGGCCTGGTGCTCGCGGGTGTCTTCATCCTCATCCTCGGCGTTTTTCTCGCCATCGGTTTCCTGATCGGCCACCCGGTCTACCTCGGCATCCTGGGCTTCCTGCTCGCCTTCCTCGGGACGGCGATCGTGTTCGGGCGCCGCGCCGAGCGGGCCGCGTTCGGGCAGATGGAAGGCCAGCCGGGTGCCGCCGCGGCCGTCCTGGACAACATCGGCCGGGGCTGGACGACCACCCCCGCGGTGGCCATGAACCGCAGCCAGGACGTGGTGCACCGGGCCGTCGGCAAGGCCGGCATCGTCCTGGTCGCCGAGGGCAACCCGAACCGGGTCAAGAGCCTGCTGGCCGCCGAGAAGAAGAAGATGAACCGCATCGTCGCGGACGTACCGGTGCACGACATCGTCGTCGGCACGGGCGAGGGCCAGGTCCCGCTCAAGAAGGTGCGGACCACGATGCTCAAGCTGCCGCGCGTGCTGACCGGCCCCCAGGTGACCGCCACCAACGACCGGCTGCGGGCGTTGGGCGACCTGATGAGCAACATGCCGCTGCCGAAGGGCCCGATGCCGAAGGGCATGAAGCTGCCGAAGGGCGGCGGCAGGACCCGCTGACTCCTCGCGTACGACGATGGGGGCGCCCGGTGCGACACCGGGCGCCCCCATCGTCGTCGTTACGGTTCAGCGGTCGTCCGCGGGCACGACAGGGCTGAGGGGAGGGGAGGCGGGGCGCGCCGACGTGGGGTGCGGGAGGCGCGGGGGGCGGGGTGCGGCAGGGTGCAGGGTGTGGGACGCGGCAGGGTGCGGGGCGTGGCAGGGTCGCAGGGTGCGGGGCGCGGCAGGGCGCGGAGACCTGGAAGGCCGCAGGGCGCGGAGACGCGGGAGGCGGCGGGGCGCAGGGCGCGGGGACGCGGGAGGCGGCGGGGCGCAGGGCGCGGGGACGCGGGAGGCGGCGCGGGGACGCGGGAAGCGGCGCGCCGACGCAGGTGCACGGGGGGCGCAGAGGCGGGACGCGGCAGGGCGCAGGGTTCGGGGACACGGAGGGCCGCAGGACGCGGAGACGCAGCGGAGACGCGGGAGGCGGCGCGGGGCGCGACAGGCCCCGGCAGGCCCCGGCAGGACGCGGGGGGTGGGCAGGGCGCGGGACCCCGTCAGATGCGGACTTCCACGGTCTTCGCGAGGCGGTCGTGCAGGCCCCTGCCGTCGCGGTCCCAGATCAGGGCCGGGACGGCGAGGCAGAGCAGGACCGTGCGCAGCAGGGCGCGCACCGGCTGCACACGGCCGGTGTCGAGGGCGACCACGCGCAGGCCGAAGAGACGCTTGCCCGGGGTGAAGCCGAGGGTGCCGACCGTGAGGACGCCCATCACGAAGAAGACCAGCAACGACCAGTTCGAGGTCGACGGGTCGCCGTAGCTCTGCGTGATCAACTGGGATGCAATCAGGACGCTCATCGCCCAGTCCACGGCCAGCGCGCCCAGCCGGCGCCCGGGGCGGGCGATCGACCCCGGCCCCTGCTCGGGCAGGCCGAGCTGCTGTCCGCGGTATCCGAAGTCGACACCGGCGTCCTCGGCGGCCGCGCGGGGGCCCGAGAGCCACGATCCGATTGCATCCCTCTTGTCCACGCGTCCACGGTACTGCCAGCGTTTCGGGATACGGACAGGTGGGGCCGGGCCCACGATGTCCGGTTAACTTGTGCGAAACAAATGGGTCACGCCCGAGAAACCACCCGTCCCTAGGGTCGAGGACAGCGTGTGCCACCGCACTGGCCGCACGAACGAACTACCACCCCGGTCCAGGAACGGTCGGGAGTAGGAGGAGCTGGATGTTCCAGAACGCCGACGAGGCCAAGAAGTTCATCGCGGACGAGGACGTCAAGTTCGTCGACGTCCGTTTCTGCGACCTGCCGGGCGTCATGCAGCACTTCACGCTGCCCGTCGAGGCGTTCGACCCGGACGAGGAGCTCGCGTTCGACGGTTCGTCGATCCGCGGTTTCCAGGCCATCCACGAGTCCGACATGGCGCTGCGCGCGGACCTGTCGACCGCCCGGGTCGACCCCTTCCGCCGCGACAAGACGCTGAACATCAACTTCTTCATCCACGACCCGATCACCGGCGAGCAGTACAGCCGTGACCCGCGGAACGTGGCGAAGAAGGCCGAGGCCTACCTCGCGTCGACGGGCATCGCCGACACGGCCTACTTCGGCCCCGAGGCGGAGTTCTACGTCTTCGACAGCGTGCGCTTCTCCACCTCGTCGAACGAGTCCTTCTACCACATCGACTCCGAGGCGGGCGCCTGGAACACCGGTGCGCTGGAGGACAACCGCGGGTACAAGGTCCGCTACAAGGGCGGTTACTTCCCCGTCCCGCCGGTCGACCACTTCGCCGACCTGCGTGCCGAGATCTCCCTGGAGCTGGCCAAGTCCGGCCTCCAGGTCGAGCGCCAGCACCACGAGGTGGGCACCGCCGGCCAGGCCGAGATCAACTACAAGTTCAACACGCTGCTCGCCGCGGCCGACGACCTCCAGCTCTTCAAGTACATCGTGAAGAACGTGGCCTGGCGCAACGGCAAGACCGCGACCTTCATGCCGAAGCCGATCTTCGGTGACAACGGCTCGGGCATGCACGTCCACCAGTCCCTGTGGGCCGGCGGCTCCCCGCTCTTCTACGACGAGGCCGGTTACGCGGGCCTGTCGGACACCGCCCGCTACTACATCGGCGGCATCCTCAAGCACGCCCCGTCGCTGCTGGCCTTCACCAACCCGACGGTGAACTCGTACCACCGTCTGGTGCCGGGCTTCGAGGCGCCGATCAACCTCGTGTACTCGCAGCGCAACCGCTCCGCGGCCATGCGTATCCCGATCACGGGCTCCAACCCGAAGGCCAAGCGCGTCGAGTTCCGCGCGCCCGACTCCTCCGGCAACCCGTACCTGGCCTTCTCGGCGCTGCTCCTCGCGGGCCTGGACGGCATCAAGAACAAGATCGAGCCGGCCGAGCCGATCGACAAGGACCTGTACGAGCTGGCTCCCGAGGAGCACGCGAACGTCGCCCAGGTCCCGACCTCCCTCCCGGCGGTCCTCGACTCCCTCGAGGCCGACCACGAGTTCCTCCTCCAGGGCGACGTCTTCACGCCGGACCTGATCGAGACGTGGATCGACTTCAAGCGCACGAACGAGATCGCCCCGCTCCAGCTCCGCCCGCACCCGCACGAGTTCGAGCTGTACTTCGACGTGTGATATCGCCCCAGGTCAGAGCGGGTTTCCGCTCCCCTGGGCCGTGTGTGGGCCGTCGGCCGTGTTCTTCCTGCATGGAAGGGCACGGCCGACGGCCTTTTTCGGGCCCCGCGCCGCGAACGGTTGTCGAGAGCTACGCCCCGTCGGCCGCTCAAATCAGCGCATCGGCTCGCCGGGACCGGTGTCCGCATCCGGCACGCCGAATGCGGCGTTGATGGCCCTACGGGCACGGTCCTGGCTGTTCGGCATCAGGTGCGTGTACGTCCGGAGCGTGAAACCCGGGTCGTGATGGCGATCCGGAGGCAGGTGAGGGCGTCGCCCGGCGCGGCGCTGTGCGTTCAGGCTTTATTGGCGTCACAAATTCAGCTGGGTGGGTGGGGGATATGGGCAAGGACGCGTCCATCGGGGCCCGGAGGCAACGGGATGGTGTGCCGCGGCAACGGCTCTGACGCCGACACCGTCGTCTGCCGCTAGAACCGCAACCTGCTCCGGAGCAACGGCAAGGCCACTATCTTTATGCGCCACCTGTCGCGAGAAAGTAGACGCCGACAAGGGTTACTGCGAGAAGAAGCACACGGAATGAACTGGCTGAAACGAGCGACATCCAGTAGGGTACTTGCCTCGACGTCCCCTCGTATCGGCTTTCCGTGACACTCCCGTCTTTGATCCAGGGCGTCCAATACTCGTTGATGAACTCTCGTGAAAAGTAGTCACTGTGCTTAAAATTGTGATGTCGATCACGAATTCCCGAAGTGCCGAAGCCGAAAACCCCTGAGGGGCCGTAGCCCCAACTGAGGGCAGCTGCCAAGACAGGCCATATATCGCGTCCGCCGCAGTCGTTCACGATCGGCGGGCATTCGCTGATCTTGTCCCAGCGGAAACTCTGCTTGACGATCGAACCGCAGAACAGGATCCGCTGGGGTCGGAAATCTGGAGAATCCACGAGGATGCGCGAAACGGCATAGGTGCCGAAGCTATGAGCGATTACGACGATTTCTCTTCCCGGATGCGACGCGATCGCCGCGTTGATTTTCCATTTGAGAGTGGAGATGGCCTTCCCTCTGGTTCCGATGGGAAACCAGAAGCGAAGCGCGTCAAGAAATCCGTATTTGATCGGAATGGCCTCGATGCCGTCCGAGAAGAGCACCTCCCTTCGCAACAATTCCTGCCATTCGCCCTGAGTCCGGATTCCGTGCACCAGGAGAACCACTGGTTTGGAGATCACGGCACCGGGGCCGGGCGAGGATTTACTCGCCCGGCGGGAGAGTTCGAAGTTGAAATTTCTGCGGCGGTATGGACGGCAGTGGTTCCTGACGGCCGCGTCCAACTCCAACTCGTTCTTGTAGGGCAAGCGGTGCAGGCGGTCGACGCCGAAGGGTATGGTCTTGCGCGGTGTACTCGTGATGATGAAGGTGTCTCGGCCGCTGCCTACGGCCACTCCGACTTCAAAAATGCAGGCGCGTGAAATTCCGGAAAGGTCGGCTATCACAAAAGTGGCTTCTGTGATCTTGTCGCAAATCTCCTCTCTGGAGAACGGGGCGCCGCTCCACGTATCAGATCCGTTGATGCACGGAAGGCCCGTTTCCTCAAGCACGGCATCAGCGACCACCCGCCGTTCACGGGGCTTTGCGTAGGGCATGATGTTGAAGACGTACTCGTTTCTTTGGGGCTTCTCGAATGCGCTGGTGTATTCCTCAATGAGTGAGGCAAAAACACGACTCTTAGGGTCGATTTTCGTAGGGTCCGAGGGGATGAACAAGGGATCGTTGAGAAATCTTCGGGTTGGGCAGACGACGGAGTGTGCAAACTTCAGGGAGGGCACAGTGAAATCGGGTCCGATGACGTCTTCGACAGAAACGGGATCGCCTGCCCCGGCAGTGTCACCAAAGTTGAGAGTCAGCTCTCCGCTTCCTCTGCTCCAGGTTACCTGCACACCTTCCTCGCACACGAGAAGCACGGGAAGATTGTGCTTGATGGCGAGCAACAGCTCGAGAAAGATGAATGGGGCCGTGGTCTGCGGGTATTCCTTCCTGGGTAGCACCACCACCATTCCGGAGCATGTTTCCAGGATCTCTTCCACCCGGTCGCGGTAGCCCAAACCGCGCTCGTGCTTGGTGTCTCGGTAGACTTTGTGATCTCCCACGACGAGCAGGTCGTGGTCGTTTGCCAGCTTGTCCACCACGTAATAGTTTATGGCATCATGCTCTTGGCTCCATGACGCAGCCAGGTAGACGCTGTGTTTGAACTCGCTCTTCCGAGCCATTTCCGCATTGCCCTCTCGGATAGTGACTTCGGCGGCTGATATGTCGAACCGGCCGGCATGCGGCAAACTCTGCCAGGCATCCAGGCTGCGTGGGGCGAGAACGGGACATTTTCACCCGCGGGCCCTGCGAGAGTGTCGAAGCCGGGCCGCCTGTGGGCCGCACCAGGGCCACCTGCAACGACCAACGACGACAAACAACAACAGCGTCTTTCCTGTTCAGGGCAGCGCTGAGTGCAAAGCCACAAGATAGCCGAGCCGCAACATCACTTCTTCGACGTGTGATCGACGCCCGGCCAGTCCGTACGGTGCCCCCGTCCCGGTTTCTCGGGGCGGGGGCCTCGTCGTAAGGTTCTGGCACGGTTGTTCGAGAAGGTGGACGGGGGTTTGTGGGGATGCCCGAACAGGACGACGTGGAGCGGGAGTTCGACCTCAAGTGGGCCGACGGGGCCGCGTACAAGGAGCCCTCGGCGCGGGCCCGGATGCTCGCGGCCCGGTGGAAGGAGAACCCGCCGAAGCCGCAGCCGTTCCGTGCCGAGGCCGATTTGAGGGCGCCTCGCCGTTCGTCGTGGGTGTCGACGGCGATCGTGTTCGGCTGCGTGGCGGCGGTCGTCCTGCTGCTGGGGTACGTGAACTTCCGGGCGTCGTACTAGCCCCCACGGCCTGAGCAGGTAAATCGCGGGATTTTCCGCGCCGGTGACGTCTACGATCCACGGACACATCGAGGCCGGGAGCGGGCGTGCGCGAGAACATCTGGGACGGGCCCGCGGCTGCGGTGCGCCTCGCGGAGGGGGCATCGCTCGGGGAGACGGTCGACACCGCCGATCCGAGCGCCTGGATCGCGCTGGACGCCGGGGCTCGGGAGCGCGGCTGGGCCTACGGCGAGGCCTCCTGGCAGCCGTCGGCGTGGGAGCGGACCGAGGGCGGACGGGCCCTGTCGGACGCTCTGCAGGGAGGGCAGGACACAGCGGCGGACGGGCTCCTCACCGAGGCGCGGCTCGCACTCGGTCTGTGCCACCGGAACGGCCGGATCCGGGCAGCGGCCCTGGCGCGGGCCGCCGCGTGTCCGGGGCTGCTCCCGCTGGTGGTCGTGCGCTGCTCCGACTGGGCACCGCCGGTGCGGGAGGAGGCGCGGCGGCTGCTGACGGAGCTGCTCGACGCCGAGTCCGCCGTACGGCTGCTGCCGCTGATCCTGCGCATCGGACGGCGGGGCCGGGGCGACTTCGCCACCGACCTCGCCACCGGGGTGCTGCGCGCCGCGCCCCGGGGCACGCTCGTCCCGCTGTACGCCGACGCCGACCGGACCGTCCGGCGATACGCCTACCGCCTCGCCGTCGAGGAGGGGCACCTCTCCCCCGCCGAGCTGGCCGGCGTCGCCGCCCGGGACGACGACACGGTCCTCCAGAGGCTGTGCGCGGAGGCCGCGCTTGCGGCCTCGGCGGAGGGCCACGTGGACGACGACGTACTCGAACCGCTGCTCGGTGCCCGCAATCCGCAGGTGCGGTCGGCCGGGGTGACCGCGCTGCGGCGGGCCGGGCGGGGCGAGCGGGCGGTCGGGTATCTCGGTGACCGGGCCGGCGTGGTGCGGGCCTGTGCGCGGTACGTCGTACGGCAGTCCGGGGGCGACCCCGTGGAGTGGTACCGGCGTCGGTGTGCCGATGCCGGTGACCCTGCGTTGTCGGCGGGGGTGGTCAGCGGGCTCGCGGAGTGCGGGGACCGGAGTGACGCCGAGGCTCTGTGGGCGTTGACCGCGCATCCGGATCCGGTGATCAGGTCGCGTGCCGTGGGCGGGTTGCGGCTGCTGGACGTACTGGACGTGCGGCGGCTGCGGGAGCTGCTCGACGATCCCGCGCCCGGTGTGGTCAGGGAGGCGACCTCGGCGCTGCTGCCGTCCGCACGGCTGCTCGACGCCGGGTGGCTGCTGGAGCGGCTGGCGGTGGAGCGGGCACGGGAGACGCGGGTCTCCGCGTTCCGGCTGCTCGGGGCGCACGACGGGCTCGTACGGCTGCGGGCCGCCGTCGCGCTGGTCGACGATCCGGACGGCGGACTGCGGCACCGGGCACGGCAGTCGGTGCAGCGCTGGCATCCGACGGCGGACGTCCCGGCCGGGGTTGCCGAGGTGGGTGAGCTGCTGGGGCGGGCACGGCATCTGTTTGGTGACCACGTGCTGAAGCGGCTCCTGTGGGAGGCCGGGCTCAGGGCCTGAGCCTTTGCCGGGACCAGGGCTGATCGCGACCGCTTCATGGGGCGGGGCAGGTGCACACTGATGTGTGGGGCGAGTGCCTTACCTGCGGGGTGGTGCAGATGCGGAGTCGTTTTCGGAGCGACCGGCGGCTGGCCGTGCGGATGACGGTCACGCTGTTCCTGCTGGGACTGCTGTACGTGGCCTTCGTCGCCGCGTTGATCGTCCTGCTGAAGTCCTGGCTGCTGGTACTGGCGCTGGTCGCCGTGATGTTCGTGGCGCAGTTCTGGTTCTCCGACCGGATCGCGATGTTCGCGATGCGCGGGCGGGTCGTGGGGCGGGAGGAGTATCCCGAACTGCACGCCGTGGTCGACCGGCTGTGCGCCATCGCGGACATGCCCAAGCCGGTGATCGCGGTGTCCACGATGGACATGCCCAACGCGTTCGCCACCGGGCGGAACCCGGACAACGCCGTGGTGTGCGTGACCACCGGGCTGCTGCGCCGGCTGGAGCCCGCCGAGCTGGAGGGCGTGCTCGCGCACGAGCTGTCGCACGTGGCGCACAAGGACGTCGCCGTGATCACCGTCGCGTCCTTCCTCGGGGTGATCGCCGGGCTCGTCGTCCGGTTCGCGTTCTACAGCCAGGTCTTCGGCGGGCGGAAGGACCAGAACACCGCCGTGATCTTCGCCGCCGTGATGGGTGTCTCGGCGGCCGTGTACGCGCTCAGCTTCCTGCTGATCAGGGCGCTGTCCCGGTACCGGGAGCTGGCGGCGGACCGGGCCGCGGCCCATCTCACCGGCCGTCCCTCCGCACTCGCCTCCGCGCTCACCAAGGTCTCCGGGGAGCTCGCCCGCATCCCCACCAAGGATTTGCGCACCGCCCAGGCGTTCAACGCCTTCTACTTCACTCCCGCCACCGGCAGGGAGCCCGGCATCGAGCGGTTCTTCTCGACCCACCCGTCCCTGGAGCAGCGGCTGGAGCAACTCGGGCGGATCTCCGCGGAGTTGGGCGAGCCTGTGGAGCCCGGGAAGGCGGGCTGAGGATGGGGTTGCTGGACATCCTGCTCGGGCGGACGAAGCCCGTCGCACCCGATCTCGACCAGCTCTTCGCGCTGCCGTCGGCGGCCGTCACCCTGGAAGCGGCCGCTTCCTTCACGCCGACCGGACGCGGGGCGGTGTGCTTCGCCACGGTCGAGGGCGCGGCCTTCGAGCAGACGCACCGGGAGGTCCAGGCCCTGCTGGACGCGGACGCCGAACGGGACGGCCCCCCGGTCCACCTCACCAGGGACGGGTTCGGCTACTCCTGGCTGGTCTCGGAGCGTCTCCCGGACCAGCTCCCCCAGCTCGTCAACGACCTGCACGCGGTGAACAGTTCGATGGAGGTCAACGGCTTCGGGCCGCAACTGCTGTGCTCGCTCGCCGGGTTCGAGGACACCGAGGGCCGTTCCCTCGCTCTGGTCTACCTCTACAAGCGCGGCACCTTCTACCCCTTCGCACCGCTGCCCGGCGCGGGGCAGCGGCGCGACAACCCGCTGGAGCTGCGGGTGAAGGCCGCGCTCACGAACGACCTGCGGATCGAGCAGGACCTGAACCGCTGGTTCCCGCTGTGGGGCGCCCCGGGCCTGTGAGCCCCGGCCCGGGCCGTCGGAAGAGCTCCCTAGCCCTTTCTCTCCCGTGCCTGCCGACGGGACTCCAGGGGACGCTCGCGGCGGTAACGGCGGTCCCACTTGGCCTGCTTGTCCCGGCGGTCGCGGTAGGCCCGGTAGCTGCCGGGCACGGCTCCCGAGCCGCCGCCGGACGAACCGCCCGACGACGCCGAGGCACCGCCTCGGCCGTACTGCATGTACACGAAGAGCAGGGCTACGGCGACGAGCCACCAGGTGTGGTTCCCGAAGCCCAGGATGACCAGGACGACGGTCCCGGAAAGGACGATGGTGCCCATGACGGGCCTCCGTGTGCGTGGGTGTGGTGCAGAAGCCTAGCCCCGGAGGGGCGTGCTGATGCCGGCCCTGCGCGCGGCTTTTCCCGCACTCGGGGAGTCGACGGAACGTCGGCCCTGCACGCGGGCGCACGCCGGTGGCCGGTGTTCACTCCCCCGGGGCCGCCCTGACGACGCCTGCCGCGATGGCGGCGCACAGGGCCGCGTGGTCGGCCTCGGTCCGGGCCGCGTAGGCGAGCGCGAAGTCGGCCACCGCCGCGTCGAAGGTGTCGGCGCCGCCCAGGTACGCGGCGATGGCGGCACGGTCGCCGGAGCGGGCGTGGGCGCGGGCCAGCGTGCTCCCGCACAGACGGGCGTAGGACCTGAGGTCGGCCGGGGGCATGCCGGCGACGTCCGCGGTTCCCTTCATGTCGCGCAACTGGCGCCAGTAGAAGGCCCGTCCCTGCGGTCCGCTCATCCAGCCGAGGAAGATGTCGCTCGCCGCCTGGAGCAGCCGCTGGCCCACGACCACCCGGCGGCCGGGGTGGACGTACGGGCCGTGCGGCAGGTGTTCCTCCAGTACGGACGTCCGCGCCTCCTTGATCTGGAGGAACAGCGGGTCGTCGGCGTCCCGTCCGGTCAGCAGCACGATGAAGCAGCGCATGCCGACGCTGCCGACGCCGACGACCTTGCGGGCCGCGTCGACGAAGCGGTAGCGGTCCAGGAGCAGCCGGCGCTCCTCGGAGAGCGTGGAGCGGTAGTCGCTGAAGAGCTTGCGCAGGCCGGCCGTGTCGGGACCGCCGGCCGGTTCGAGGAGCGGCGGGTCGTGGATGATGCGGCGGCGGCCGTCGACGACCTCGGTGAGCTTGCCGAGGGCCTGGAGGCTGGTGCGGCGGCGGGCCCGGGTGAGGCTGGACTCCACGCGCCGGCGCCGGCGGGCCGAGCGGACGAGGGGCAGCAGGCTGTCGGCGTCGACGCTCGCGTACCAGACCTCCAGCTCGCCCATACCGGCCAGCTCGCGCATGGCCGTGCGGTACGCGGTGACCGCCTCCCCCGCCGCCCGGTGGGCCCTGGCCTCGCTGTGCCCGTTCTCGCGGGCGGCGACGGCGACGCTCGCGGCGAGCCGCTTGACGTCCCACTCGAAGGGGCCGGGAAAGGTCTCGTCGAAGTCGTTGAGGTCGAAGAGCAGGGAGCGCTCCGGGGAGGCGTACAGACCGAAGTTCAGCAGGTGGGCGTCGCCGCAGAGCTGCACCGTGAGGCCGGAGTGGGGCTGGGCGGCGAGATCGGCGGCCATCACGGCGGCCGCGCCGCGCAGGAACGCGAAGGGGGAGGCGGACATCCTGCCGTACCGGATCGGCAGCAGTTCCGGGAGCCGGTCGCGGCCCTGTCTTTCCAGTACGGCGACGGGGTCGGGGCGGTCGACGGAGGGGATCCAGCAGGCGTGGGCGGAGCGGGGGACGCGTTTGCGGGCGGCCCGGCCGCGCTCCTGGGGCGTGCCGGGGGTGTTCATGTGCCGTGCCTGTGGGTCACGTCCGCCTCCTGGTCGCCGGTGTGCGGGTCACCTCCTGATCGCAGTGAAGGGCGGGGGTGCGGCGGGCGCATGTGGGGTACGGCGAACGGGTGACCGGGGCTTCGCCGGACGGGGTGCCCGCCGGGTCGTCGGGCGGCTGCGGGGTGCGCTCGTCGCGCGGTTCCCGGAGCACCTTGCGGGCCCGTTGTCAGTGCCCTGCGCCAGGATGGGCCGTATGGGCTTGGATGATGGAGTGCGGTACGTCGGGGCGGGCGAGCGGCGGGCTCGGCTCGGGCTGCGGCAGCAGCTGGCAAGGACGGCGCGGGTGGACAGTCCCGAGGAGGTGGCCGGGGCGCTGGTCGCGCTGCACGGGTCCGACCCCGCGACCGTGTATCTGGCTGTCGGCGCGCGGCTCACGGATCCCTCCGGGACCGTGGCCGCGACCGAGCGGGCGTTGTACGAGGACCGGTCCCTGGTGCGGATGCACGGGATGCGGCACACCGTGTTCGCGTTCCCGACCGAGCTCACCGCGGTCGTGCACGCCTCGACCGGTCTCACGGTCGCCGCACGGGAACGGGCATCGCTCATCCAGGACATGGCGAAGGCCGGTGCCCCGGACGCGGCCTGGCTGAAGGAGGTCGAGGAGTCGGCGCTGGCCGCGCTCGCCCGGCGCGGGCAGGCCACGGCGTCGGAGCTCGCCGAGGACGAGCCGCGGCTGCGGGTGCAGTTCGCGTACGCGGCCGGCAAGAGTTACGAGGGCGTCCACACCGTCGGCAGTCGGCTGCTGCGGGTGCTCGGGGTGGAGGGCAAGGTGGTCCGCGGCCGGCCGCTCGGCACCTGGATGTCCTCGCAGTTCCGCTGGGCCGTGGCGCCGCCGCACCCCGAGCTCGACGCGGCCGAGGCGCAGGCGGAGTTGCTGCGGCGCTGGCTCACGGTGTGCGGCCCGGCCACGGAGGCGGACCTGAAGTGGTGGACGGGCTGGAAGGTGACCGACGTCCGCCGCGCGCTCACGGCGATCCGCGCGGTGCGGGTCACCGTCGACGAGGGCCCGGCCTACGTCGTCGTCGGTGACGCCGATCCGGTCGCGGAGCCCGAGGAGCCGTGGGCCGCGCTGCTTCCCGGGCTCGATCCGACGGCGATGGGCTGGCAGCAACGGGACTGGTATCTGGCGCCCGCCCTCAGACCCGCCCTGTTCGACCGCAGCGGCAACGTGGGCCCGACGGTGTGGTGGGACGGCCGGGTGGTGGGCGGCTGGGGCCAGCGCCCGGACGGCGAGATCGTCTGGCGCCTGCTGGACACGGAGGGCGTGGGCCACGAGGCCCGGACCGCCATCGCGACGGAGGCAGCCCGGCTGCGGGACTGGGTAGGGGCGACCCGGGTACGACCCCGCTTCCGCACCCCACTGGAGAAGGAACTGGCCGAACCCACGAGGTGAACGGCCGGACGCCGGGCGCCCGACAGTTGACCGGCCGGCACGCCGGGCGCCCTGAGCAGCACGTGGGCGCCCGGCACAAGGCGCACACCGCCATCCCGGCCGAGGCAGCCCGGCCGCGGGACCGGGGCGGCGCACCAGGGTACGACCCGCTTCCGCATCCACTAGAGAAGGAACTGGCCGAACCCACGGGGTGAACGGCCGGACGCCGGGCGCCCGGAGAGCAAGTGGGCGCCCGGTGTCACGGGTTACCGGGAATACCGCATCAGCGCCCGCACCATGTGGCACGTCGTGTCCGACGGTGGGTGGACGCCGATCATCTCCGCGGTGTCCCGGATCGTCTCGTTGCGAGCCTGGTTCGGGACGTAGACGCCGGAGTCGAGCAGGGCGATCGCGAGCCGCATCGCCTTGAGGCGGCGGTTGTGGGTGACGTACCACTCGCGGGGACGGCCCGGCGGCAACGGGCGCTTCTCCACGGGGGTGTAGGGCAGGTCGAGCAGCACGGGGTGCTTCGCGGTGGACTGGGTCGGCAACGGCTTCGGCTTCAGTGCGGCAGCGGGCACAGGCATCCTCCTGTCGCGGTAAGGGCGTCCGGCGGAACCCCGGCGACGCCCTCGAACACTGGTTTCATTCTACCGCCCGCCACTGACAAAAGCCCCTGGCCACAAGGGCTTTCGGGGGTGCTGTGACGCAGGTGGAAGACGGGTTTTCGCGTACCGTGGGCGCCATGGAGATCTGGATCAATCCGGCCTGTTCGAAGTGCCGCAGCGCGATCAGCCTGCTCGACGCGGAGGGCGCCGATTACACCGTCCGCCGCTATCTGGACGACGTCCCGAGCGAGGACGAGATCCGCGAGGTGCTCGACCGGCTCGGCCTCGAACCCTGGGACATCACCCGCACCCAGGAGCCCGCCGCCAAGGAGCTCGGCCTCAAGGAGTGGGCCCGGGACGACAGTTCACGCGACCGCTGGATCACCGCACTGTCCGCGCACCCCAAGCTCATCCAGCGTCCGATCATCACGGCGGACGACGGTTCGGCACTGGTCGCCCGCAGCGAGGACGCCGTACAGGAAGCCCTGTCGAGGAGGAAGTAGCCGGAGTGTGACGCAGGTTACGTCATTTGACTCCTGCGACCGGTGAGCAACCTCGTTCGGTATCTCGTACATAGCGGCGTACGCTCCCCTACCTCTCAGGAGGCGCGGATGTCGCGCAGGAGAACGCTCGGTACGAAGAAGAAGGTCGCGCTGCTGGTGAGCGCGGCGGCGGTGGCGGGAGGCGGGGCCTTCGCGATGGCCGGCACCTCCAACGCCTCGCAGAGTCCGCAGACGGCGGCGGAGTCCACGGTCTGCCAGGGCCTCGCCACCGCGCTCGGCAACAACCAGCGGTTCATAGAGGGGCAACGGGCCGCACCCGACGCCCAGTCGGCGGCCCGGATCGCCAACCGGGAAGCGGTGATCGCGCAGATCAAGGTCCAGCAGGAGGCATCCGGTTGCGTGGTCGGGGAGTCGGCTCAGGGCTCCCAGGCCGGCGCCGGACAGCAGACCGCACCGGCCGCTCCCCCGTCGGCACCGGCCGCGTCCCAGGCTCCGCCCGCCTCCCAGGCCCCGCCCGCGGGCAACGCCGCTTCCGGGCAGCAGGTGTGCAACGGCTCGACCGTCACGCTGTCCGGCGAGGGCGGGGCGCCCGCCGCGTCCAGCAACCAGTTCCCGGCCGGCACGAAGCTGCGGGTCACCAACCTGGACAACAACAAGTCCACGACGGTGGAGGTCACTTCGGTCTCCGGTAGCTGCGCCCTGCTCAACAACGCCGCCTTCGAACAGGTCCGGGAGCCGGGCAAGTTCCTCATCCGCCGGGCCCTGATCGAGAAGGTCGGGTGAGGTTGCAGGGGACGTTCGCTCAGGAACTCAACGAGGCGGCGGGCCGGTCCGGGAGGTGCGGACCGCGGTAGCGCGGGGCGGGAGACGCCGGGGGCCACGTCGGTCTCCGACCGCGGCAGCGGTTCACCCGCCCGGCTCGCCACCTCGTACGCGAGGGGGAACGGTCCTGCTGCTCGCGGCCACGGGCAGCAGGACCGGCCGGTGACTCAGTCCCGCGCTCCGGTCGCCAGCGCCTTCGCCTCCGTCTCCGGGTCGATGCCCACCACCGGCCGGTCCGGGCGCTGCGGTGCCACCCCGCCGATCTCGCACAGCCAGCTCCAGGTGTCGGCCACCGTCTCGGTGACCGGCCGGCAGCGCAGGCCCGCGGCGGCCGCCCGGGAGGTGTCCGCCCCGTGGAGGGTGGTGTGCAGGTCGGTGCCCGGCGGGACCCACACCGGCAGGCCGGTCCAGGGGGCGATGCCCGCGTCGAGGACGATGTCCGGGTCGGTCCAGCGCAGTTCGGCGTCCGAGCCGGTCACGGCCACGCAGGCGTCGAGGAGTTCACCCATCGTGGTGTGCCCCGGCGGGCTCACCAGGTTGTACGGGCCGCTGCGCCCCGCCGCGGACGCCGCCAACACCCATGAGGCCAGGTCGCGGACGTCGACGTATTGGAGGGGAAGGTCCCGTGGGCCGGGTGCGAGCACCGGGCCGCCGCGGGCGGCACGGCCCAGCCACCACGGCAGGCGGCCGATGTTCTCGTACGGGCCGAGGATCAGCCCGGCCCGGACGAGCAGGGCGCGGTCCGGGCCGAAGGCGTCCAGGACGGCCAGCTCACCGCCTCGTTTGTCCCGGGCGTAGTCGGCCTGGTCCGCGTCGGCCGAGGCGCCCTCGACGACGGGCGCGTCCTCGGTGTAGCCGGTCGGCTGCGGCCAGGCGTAGACCGAGCAGCTCGACACGTACGCGTACCGGTCGGCGCGGTCCCGCAGCAGTCGGGCGGTGTCCCGGACCGCGCGGGGCGCCGCCGACCAGGTGTCCACGACGAGGTCCCACGGGCCGCCCTCGGCGAGCGCGGTGAGTCCGCCGGCCACGGTGCGGTCGCCGTGCAGCGACCGCACCCCCCGCACCGGCGCGTGCCGTCCCCGGTGGAAGGCGGTCACGTCCCAGCCGTCGGCCAGGGCCGCCTCGGCGACGGTCCGGCCGACGAACTCCGTGCCGCCCAGCAGAAGAAGTCTCATGCCGGTGACTGTGCCCGCCCGGGCGGCTCGGAGGAACCCGGATCTGCCGAGGGCAGAGGGTCAGTCGCCGGTCGGCGGGGTGTACTTGTAGCCGACCCGCCGCACGGTCTGGATCGCGCCCCGGAACTCGGCACCCAGCTTGCGGCGCAGCCGGGCGATGTGGACGTCGACGGTACGGCCGTCGCCGACGTGGCCGTAGCCCCAGACCGTGGTGACGAGCTGATCGCGGGTGTGCACCCGGTGGGGGTGCTGGACGAGGTGGGCGAGGAGCTCGAACTCCAGGTAGGTGAGGTCGAGTTCCCTGCCGTTCACCTCGGCGGTGCGCTGCACGGTGTCGATCCGCACGAGGGGGGCGCCGGTCTCCGCGGGCGCCGGCGCCACCGGGAACGGCGGGTGCTGGTCGGCCGGGACGAGCACCAGGTAGCCGACCATCGGGGGCCGGCCCGGCAGGGTGGGCAGGGTGTGCTGGGGTGCGGGCAGCCAGGTGGCGCCGGGAGGAAGGAACTCCGCCACGTGCGGGACCTCGTCGGGGCCGACGGCTCGCAACCGGTGCCGTGCGCCGTTCTCGGACGGGGTGGGGAGGGTGCTGGTGGGGACGGAAGGGGTCGCCATGAGGTCAGCTCTTTCGCGCGAGAGGGTCGTCGGAGGACGTACGTCTGCGCGCTGGCCGAAGGCCGGGGTGTACGGCGTTAGAGGGCCGGCGCGTTCGTCGCGCGGCAACACACCCGGTCGAAGTCGTGGTGCTGACGGGACGGCCAGAAGGGCTCGAGGTCATGGCGACCCGTCGCGGTGATCTTCTGGTAGCTGGCCATGAGCCCATTGAAGCAGACACCGGCCCGCAACAGGAGACCGCTCTCACTGCTCGGACGCTCGGACGCTTCCTCGGCGGGCGAACCGACGGGGACCCCTCTCACCCCACCAGGCGTCTGTGCCAGGTCAGCGGCCTGACCTCGATCGCCCTGCCCGGATCGCCGTCCCACTGCGGGGACAGGCGGACGGCGGTGAGGGCGGCGACGACCTCGCGTCCGACCGCGGCCGTGGTGTCGGCCGAGCCGTCGAAACCGCCGTACAGCAGCGTCAGCCCGTGTCCCGCGGCGGCGCTCTCGGTGCACTGCGTGTGGAAGTACACGAAGCCGTGGTCGCCCTCGGCCCGCTCCGCGCCGATCTCGGCGGTGCCGCAGGTACGGCAGCAGGTGAAGTGCTCGCGGGCGGTGACGCCCTGTGCGTTCAGCGCCTCGAAGGCGCGGGTGAGCCGCTCGGGGTCGGTCGGGCCCTCCCAGGTCTCCTGTTCGGCGAGGCGCTCCAGCCAGAGCCGGTCGACGAGCAGCCGGGCCTGGGCGGCGGACACGGGCTGCCTGCCGTCGTCGGCGTCGGCGATCCACTCCCCGGCGGACCGGGCGAGCGTCGCGCGGGTGCCGTAGCCGCACCGCAGCTGCTCGCGGACGTGTGCCTCGACCTCCTCGCGCACCTCGTCGGGGAGTTCGGGCACGTCCTCGGGCGGATCGACCTCGACCGGTGACCAGGCGATCCCCTCGTCCCAGCCGGCCTCGCCGCGGGCCCAGCCCGTCAGCGCGTCGGCGACGGCGTCCGGATGCGTCAGTTCCGCACCGGAGAAGCTCTCGCGGCTCTCGCGGTGCTCCACCTGGTAGGTCCCACCGCTCTCGTGCCACACCTGGGCGAACACGTCCGGGCGGTCGGGAACGCGCTGGAGCACCAGCCAGCGGTCGCCGCTCTCCCCGATGCGGTGCACCAGGTCCCGCAACTGCTGCTCGCTCACGCGGGCGAGCGTCTCTCCGTACTCCGTCTCGGCCTTGACGGCCAAGCCCCCCTCGATCTCCATGCCCCCACCATGCCAGGTGCCACTGACAACGCGCCGAGGGGCGCCCACCGTGACCGGTGGGCGCCCCTCGGGAAGATGCGGAGGATCAGACCTGGCCGGCCTTCTCCAGCGCGGAGCAGCAGGTGTCGACGAGCAGGCGCGTCACGACGTACGGGTCGACGTTGGCGTTGGGGCGGCGGTCCTCGATGTAGCCCTTGCCGTCCTTCTCGACCTGCCACGGGATGCGGACCGAGGCGCCGCGGTCGGAGACGCCGTAGGAGTACTTGTCCCACGGGGCGGTCTCGTGCAGGCCGGTCAGGCGGTCGTCGATGCCGGCGCCGTAGTTCTTGACGTGGTCGAGCGGCTTGGAGCCCTCTCCCAGCGACTCGGCGGCGGTGATGATCGCGTCGTAGCTCTCGCGCATCGCCTTGGTGGAGAAGTTGGTGTGCGCGCCCGCGCCGTTCCAGTCGCCCTTCACCGGCTTGGGGTCCAGGGTCGCGGCGATGCCGAAGTCCTCGGCGGTGCGGTAGAGCAGCCAGCGAGCCACCCACAGGTGGTCGGAGACCTCCAGCGGGGAGACCGGGCCGACCTGGAACTCCCACTGGCCGGGCATGACCTCGGCGTTGATGCCGGAGATCGCGAGGCCCGCCTTGAGGCAGTTGTCGAGGTGCGCCTCGACGACGTCACGGCCGAAGATCTCGTCGGCGCCGACACCGCAGTAGTAGCCGCCCTGCGGGGCCGGGAAGCCGCCCTTGGGGAAGCCGAGGGGGTAGCCGTCCTTGAAGAACGTGTACTCCTGCTCGATGCCGAAGATCGGCTCCTGGGCGGCGAACTTCTCGGCGACCTCGGTCAGCGCGGCACGGGTGTTGGACTCGTGCGGCGTCATGTCGATGTTGAGGACCTCGCACAGGACGAGGATGTCGTCGCCGCCGCGGATCGGGTCGGGGCAGGAGAAGACCGGCTTGAGGACACGGTCCGAGGAGTGGCCCTCGGCCTGGTTCGTGGAGGACCCGTCGAAGCCCCAGATCGGCAGCTCCGCTCCCTTGGCGTCGTCCGCCAGGATCTTCGTCTTGGAACGGAGCTTGGCCGTCGGCTGGGTGCCGTCGATCCAGATGTACTCAGCCTTGAAGGTCACGGGCCACTTCCTTCGGGGATGTGTCTACGCACTGCGGGTGCTGCGGCGCTGCGGCACTGAAACGCCGCCTCCTGGTGCCCGCGAGCCTGTCAACAGGCGATTTCCCGGTCATTGCTCGAATGTGAACCCCGTGTTACCTGGTGGTGCTGTGGCGCGACTCACCCTGTGAGCACGGCGGGCGGTGTGAAAGTCGACAGGGAGACACGGCGTCCGCGACTCGTGCGCCTCGTATGCAAAGGGTGTACCTGGCACCACCCCCCGACCGGGCGGTCAGGCCCCGTGACCCCCGTCCCCGCCTCGACCAGACTGGCGGCATGAGCATCGGGACACGGAGCGGTATCGGTACGAGGGTGCGGGCCGTCGGGCTCGCGGCCCTGCGGGGGTTCGGGCTGGCGCTGGTGACGCTGCCGGGGGCGGTGCTCGGTTTCGTCCTCTCCGTGGTGTCCCTCGCGCTCGTGCCCCTCGGGATCGGTCTGGTCACGACCCCGTGGGTGCTGACCGGGGTGCGTGCCTTCGCGGACTGGCGGCGGGTGCTCGCGGCCCAGTGGGGCGGGGTGCGGATCCCGTCGGCGTACCGCCCGGCGCCGCCGGACGCCAATCCCTGGTCGCGCACCTTCGGGATGCTGCGCGACCCGGCGACCTGGCGGGATCTGCGGTGGCTGCCGGTGGACATGACGGCGGGGTTCGTGACCGCCCTGCTGCCGGCGGTGCTCGTCCTCTACCCGCTGGAGGGGCTCGTGATCGCGGCCGGGCTGTGGCGGCCGTTCCAGGACATGGGCGGCTACTGGTACGGCTTCGTGCACGTCACCGACCAGACCTCCGCACTGCTCGCCGGCGCCCTGGGGATCGCCCTGCTGCCCCTCGCCGCGCTCGCGCCGCGTCTGCTGACCTTCCACTTCCGGCTCACCCGGACCGTGCTCGGGGCCGGGCAGGGCGAGTTGGCCGAGCGGGTCCGCGTCCTCACCGAGACCCGGCGGGACGCGGTGGACACCTCCGCGGCCGAACTGCGGCGCATCGAACGGGACCTGCACGACGGGGCGCAGGCCCGCCTGGTCGCCATGGGCATGGACCTCGGCACCATCGAGATGCTCCTCGACAAGGACCCCGCCCAGGCCAAGCGGCTCCTCGCGCAGGCCCGCCAGTCCTCCGTGGACGCGCTCGCCGAACTGCGCGACCTGGTGCGGGGCATCCATCCGCCGGTGCTGGCCGAGCGCGGACTGGGCGACGCGGTCCGGGCGCTGGCGCTGCGGCTGCCGGTGCCGGCCGAGGTGACCGTGGAGCTCCAGGGCCGGGCGGACGCGCCGGTGGAGTCGGCCGCCTACTTCGCGGTCAGCGAGGTCCTCACCAACGCGGTCAAGCACGCGGACGCCGACCGGATCTGGGTCGACCTGCACCAGGCGGAGGGGAAACTGCGGATCACGGTCACCGACAACGGCCGGGGCGGCGCGGCCGTCACGGCCGGTTCGGGCCTGGCCGGGGTGGAGCGGCGGCTGGGTACATTCGACGGCGTCCTGGCCGTCAGCTCACCCGCGGGCGGTCCCACCATGGTGACCATGGAGATCCCTTGCGTGTAGTGCTGGCCGAAGACCTCTTCCTGCTGCGCGACGGACTGGTACGGCTCCTGGAGGCGCACGGCTTCGAGATCGCCGCGGCCGTCGAGAGCGGACCCGAGCTGGCCCGTGCGCTGGCCGAGCTGGAACCGGACGTCGCCGTCGTCGACGTACGCCTGCCGCCGACGCACACCGACGAGGGGCTCCAGTGCGCGCTGAACGCCCGCCGGGACAGGCCCGGGCTGCCGGTGCTGGTGCTCTCCCAGCACGTGGAGCAGCTCTACGCGCGCGAGTTGCTCGCCGACGGCACCGGCGGGATCGGGTACCTGCTCAAGGACCGGGTGTTCGACGCCGAGCAGTTCGTGGACGCCGTACGGCGGGTCGCGGCGGGCGGTACGGCGATGGACCCCCAGGTGATCCAGCAGTTGCTGTCCCGGCGGGCGGCCGACGACCAGCCGCTGGCCCGGATCACGCCCCGTGAGCGGGAGGTGCTGGAACTGATGGCCCAGGGGCGGTCGAACGCGGCGATCGCCGCCAAGCTCGTCGTCACGGAACGGGCGATCGCCAAGCACACCGCCAACATCTTCGCCAAACTGGACCTCGAGGTGTCGGACGACGACAATCGCCGCGTTCTGGCGGTCCTCGCGTTCCTGGACCGGGGCCGGTGAGCGAGCCCTTATTTTCTGTAACTCCCGCTGTTCAGGGGGCTGTTGCCGCCCCGGGTCCCGGCAAACCTCTGATTTGTTCGTGGGACGGCTGAACACCCGTGGGGCGCCGTGCGTATGGGATGGCGCCGCTTCACTCCTGTCGGGCGCCTCGATAGCCCCGAAAAAGGAAGTCAGAGGAGTTCCATGGGACGCAATACACGTAAACGCCGCTCGTCGATGGCCACGAAGGCCATAGCCGCGTCGGCGGCCCTAGCGCTCGGTGGGGGCGGGCTGATCTGGGCGAACTTCTACGCTTCGGCGCACGAGTCCGACAACAACGGCTGGTCGCAGAACCAGACCAAGGCCGCCGCCGCGCAGGTGGCGACGATCTCGTGCCCCGATGTCGGGCAGAAGCTGACGAACGTGCCTCAGAACGCGCGTCAGGGGGTGGCCGCGGAGCTGGCCAACCTGGACAAGCAGATCACCGAGGCCTACGCCAGGCTCGCGTCGACGCGACAGGCCCAGGCGAACGACTCCGGCTTCGTCCAGAACGCCATCGTCGGTCCCCTGAAGGAGAAGCGGGCGGCCACGATCGACCGGATCCGCATCAACATCCAGCGGGTCGGCGGTCAGTTCAACACCTCGCTCAGCCAGTTGGCCGCCTGCACGACGCAGAACGCGCAGACGAACGCCGGCCAGGCCGGTGGCGGCCAGCAGCAGAACGGCGGCCAGCAGCAGGGCGGTCAGCAGCAGAACGGCGGGCAGCAGCAAGGCGGTCAGCAGCAGAACGGCGGCCAGCAGAACGGTGGCCAGCAGAACGGTGGCCAGCAGGGCAACGGCGGACAGGGCGGCAACGGCCCGGTCGCGGCCGACTTCGTGGACATCACCAAGGTCCAGGGCAGCGCCCAGCTCGGCGTGGGCCAGAACGGCCTGAAGGCCAACGGCAACTCGGGCTCGCGGGGCACCTTCACCACCAGGTGCGGCACCAACGGGAACGACAACCACAACACGGACAACGTGATCGTGGCCCCGGGTGTCGCCAACGGCGCCCACCACCTGCACGACTACGTCGGCAACCAGAACAACGACGCCTTCGCGAGCGACCAGGAGCTGGCGGCAGCCTCGACCACCTGCCAGAACCAGGGCGACAAGTCCTCGTACTTCTGGCCGGTGCTGCGTCTGCAGAACGGTCAGCAGGACTTCGACCAGAACAACGACGGCGGCGGCAAGGAGGGCAACGTCGGCAAGATCCTCCAGCCGGCCCAGGCCCAGCTGAAGTTCGTCGGCAACAAGAAGGGCAAGGTCGTCGCGATGCCGACCGCCCTGCGCATCATCACCGGTGACGCGAAGGCCTTCGTCAACGGCAACGCCAACGCCAACGTGAACTGGTCCTGCACCGGCTTCGAGAACAAGGTGCAGCTGCACGACAAGTACCCGATCTGCCCGCAGGGCAGCCAGGTGGTGCGCACGACCAACTTCCAGAGCTGCTGGGACGGTCAGAACATCGACAGCGCCAACCACCGCACCCACGTGTCCTTCGTCCAGGCGGACGGCACCTGCGCCAACGGCTTCAAGGCGATCCCCCAGCTCCAGGTCCGGCTCGTCTACAACGTCCCGGCCCCGAAGCTGCAGAACGGCACGGTCGTCAACCCCTACGCGGTGGACACCTTCCCGGAGAACCTGCACAAGCCGATCACCGACCACAACGACTTCATCAACTTCTTCTCCCAGAACACGATGAACAAGATGGTCAACTGCATCAACACCGGCAGGCGCTGCCAGTGACGCACTGAGAGAGCCGGCGGTGAGGATTCCTCACCGCCGGCTTTCGTGTGTCCGCGTCCTCAGTGCGCCGAGTGCGTGGCGCCCATCTTCGAGTGGTCCGTGCCCTCCTCGATGTCCCCGCCGAGCGTCCTGCGCAGCGCCGCCACCGTGCTGGTGGTGTCCCCGACGGCGACCCACTTGCGGCCGACCAGGAAGTGACCGCCGTAGTCCTTGGCGCCGTTGATCCACTCGCGCTGGCCGCGGTCGGTGGCGAAGGTGGCGAGGATGAACTTGCCGTCGGCGTCCTTGGCCTTCTTGCACACGGCCTGGCGCAGTTCGTCGGCGTCGATCTGGATGTCGGGCGTGCACTTCACCTCGGCGGCCAGGTGCTCCAGGCTGCCGGTGGCCGCCGGCGGCACCGCGGCGGCCTTCGCGTCACCGCCGGATCCGCAGCCCGCCAGCGCCAGCACCGCGGCCGCGCCGGTCAGCGCGAGCATCGGTCGGGTCAACCTCATCTGTTCCTCCGGTCACGGGGTCACGTCGGACGGGCCCCGGCGGGGGTCCGTCTCCCCCCATACGGCTGTGGGGCCCGGGACGCTCAAATCCTCGTGTCATCACGGGTACGGCTGTGCGAAAGTGTGCCGGTGGACGAGGACTGGGAAAAGCGGGTCGACGCCGCCTGGGCGACCTTCGACGAATATCCCGAGGAACGGGCGGCCGAGTTCCGCGCCGTGATCGACGCGCTCGTGGCCGAGCTGCCGGAGGGCAGTGCGCTCGGCCCCTTCGAGCGGGCCTGCGCGTGGGACTCGACGGGCCACTCCGACAAGGCGGTCCCGCTGTACCGGGAGGCGCTCGAGAAGGGGCTGCGCGGGTACAAGGGGCGGCGCGCCAGGATCCAGCTGTCGAGCTCCCTGCGGAACATCGGGCAGCCGGAGGAGGGCGTCAAGCTGCTCACGCCCGAACTGGACGCCCCCTCCGACGAGTTGGACGACGCGGTGCGCGCCACGCTCGCGCTGTGCCTGTCCAGCCTGGGCCGGGACCGCGAGGGACTCTCGCTGGTCCTGGGCGCGCTCGCCCGCCATCTCCCGCGCTACCAGCGGTCGATGGCCAACTACGCGCGCGCCCTGGTCGACCCGGAAGGCTGATTCACCCGGGCGGCGGTGACCTCCCGACGATTCGCTCGTTCTGCTGAACGTGCAGTCACAGGATGTCGCCCCGCGCCCCGCACCCGGTTCCGGCTCCACCGGCGAGCCCGTCGTCGACGTCGAGCAGGCCGAGGCCGCGCTCGTCGAGCACTACCCCCGGCTGGTCCGGCTCGCCTATCTGGTACTGCCGCCGGGCCTGGGCCGGGGCCGGCGGGTCCTGACCGCGCACGCCCTGACCCAGCGCGCCCTGCCGCGGGGCCGGGCGGCGACGCCCGTGATCCCGGCGCAGTCGGCCGGCCGCGAGGGCGACCCGGGGTACGCCTTCGTCCGCCTCCAGGTGGTGCGTACGGCACTGGAGGCCGGTCGCCCGCTCAGGCGCAGGGCGTGGCCCAAGCGCTCCCAGCTCCCGCCGCTGCTCCCCCAGGTGTGGGGTCTGAGGCTCTTCCCGCGCTCCGGCGGCGCCGACGAACTCGCCCTGGACCAGCGCCTGTCGGCCATGTCGGGACCGGCGCGGGCCGCCTATGTCCTGCGCGGTCTTGAGCAACTGCCCGACGGTGACGTCCGCGAGCTGCTGACGGCGGCGGGCGTGGCCGACGTGGACGCGGCGCTCGACGAGGCCGCCGGCGCCGAGGACCGGTACGCCCTCCTGAACTCCCCCGAGTTCGACCCCTGTTCGCTCCAGGCCCGGCCCACCGACCTGATGCGGCGCAGGCAGCACACGAAGGCCGCGCTCGCCGCCGCCGCAGCCGTCGCCGTGTGCGGGGCGCTGCTCGGCATGCCCGGCGACGGCTGGGGCCCCGACGGCGCCGCCGCACCCCCCTACGCGCAGAACCCCGCCGCCCAGGCCGCGCTGAACCCGGCCCTGCTGCTCAAGGTCCCGGCCGCCGCGTGGGAGTCCTCGGCGCGCACCGACTTCTCCGTGTGGCCCGCACGCGGCGACCTCACCGGCGACCGTGCCCTGCTGCGCCGCGCCCTCGCCGTCTGGGCCCGTCCCGGCGAGAGCGTCCAGGTCTCCGCGACCCCCGGCACCCCGTCGGGCGGCCCCTCCGGCCCGCCGCAACTCCTGTACGCCGGGACCGTGGACAACGCGCACGTGGTGCTCCTCTACGACGGTCTGCGCATCGTCCGCTACGCCGAGCCGCGCGACGGCACCCAGGGCGCCGCGCTCGACTTCGCCCGGGTCGACGGCGCGGACCGGGCCGGGGCGAGCGCGGTCGTGCTGGGCCGGGCCGACGGCAACATCCGCTATCTGACCGCGCCTTGGGTGACGAAGGCCGCCGAGCGGGACCTGCTGAAGCCGGGCTCCGGTGCCATGGACCTCCCGCTGACCGGCGGGGCCACCGCGCCGATGGCGGGCCCCGCGCAGAGCGGCGCCTGCACCTCGTGGAACGTGCTGCAACTGACGGACGCCTCCGGCACCCGGCTGCTGACCGACCTCGGTGAGCTGGTCCCGGCCCGGCTGACCACCGGCCGCCCCGGGTCCGTGAAGGACGCGTCCGGGGCGGGGTCGCTGCGCGCCTGGGCGCCGTACGCCTGCTCGCTCGGCGCGATGCGCTCCTCGGGCGTGCGCAGTGTGAACGCCTGGACCTACGCCTCCCAGCCGCTGCCCGACACGAGCGGCACGGCCGACTGGGTGTGCACCCGCGCCGAGACCTGGCAGGGCGGCGGGGAGCGGGTGCTGGCCCAGTTCCACACGCCTGGTTCGACGTACGGGGCGGTCGCGGCGAAGGCCGAGAACGTCCCGGCGTGCGGGGCGAAGGATCCGCAGGTGCTGGCCGGGGTGCTGTGGAAGTCGGGGGCCGGCTCCTGGTACCTGCTGGCGGCGGGGAACCGCGGGACCTCGTCGATCAGTGCGACGGGTGGGGTGAGCGGTTCCGCCCGGGGGCACCTGCTGGCCGTGCGCACGCGGCAGGGGGCCCAGGCCGAGCTGAAGGGGACCCTGGAGGACGGGCGGACGGTCGGCGGGCTCCGGTAGGGCTCGCGGACAGCTGGTGAGGGAGATGTGAACACCGCTGGTCGGACCAGTCCGTTCCAGGCCGGATCCGATCGGTAAGGTGTTCGTATGACAACCGGGGTCCGTCGAAGAATGGGAGTCGAGGAACGGCGTCAGCAGTTGATCGGCGTCGCCCTCGAACTGTTCGCCCGCCGCTCGCCCGACGAGGTCTCCATCGACGAGATAGCGTCGGCGGCGGGTATCTCCCGACCGCTGGTCTACCACTACTTCCCCGGCAAACTCAGCCTGTACGAGGCCGCGTTGAAGCGAGCGGCCCAGGATCTGGCGAGCCGCTTCGAGGAACCGCACGAGGGGGCGCTGGGCCGCCGACTGCTGCGCGTGATGCGGCGGTTCTTCGACTTCGTGGACGAACACGGCCCAGGATTCTCGGCGTTGATGCGCGGCGGCCCCGCGGTCGGCTCGTCGGCGACGAACGCGCTCATCGACTCCGTACGGCAGGTCGCCTACGAGCAGATCCTGTCGCACCTGCGGGTGACGGACCCGCCCGCCCGGCTGGAACTGCTCATCCGCTCCTGGATCTCGCTCGTCGAGTCGACGGCCCTGATCTGGCTGGACGGCCGCCGTGTCCCGCGCGGCGAGCTGGAGGTGCAGCTCGTCCACGACTTCGCCGCGCTGGCCGCGGTCGCCGCGGCCTACGACGAGGAGATGACCGCGCTGCTGCGCCGCATCCTCCAGGACGAACCGCACGACGGCCCGTTCACCGACCTGGCGGCCCGGCTGATCACCCTGGCCTCCTAGAGCACGGCCTTGGTGTAGGAGGGGTCCAGGTCGCGCGCCTCGGCGGAGAGGTGCACGGTGAGGCCGTCCGCGGGCCCGACGTGCTTGCGCAGCAGTTCCACGACGGCCTGGGTGAGCTTCGCCTTGGTCTCCTCGGAGCGTCCGGCGAGCAGCGCGACCGTGACGTTCACGATCGCGTGGTTCTCCTTCTCGCCGCCGACCGCCTCGTCCTCGCCGCGCAGCACCCGGGTCTTGCACGCCTCGAGCTTCGCGTCCGCCGTCTCGACGACGACCTGGTGCAGCGCCAGGGCGAACTCCTCCCAGTCGACGTGGTCGAGGTAGGGGGAGCGTTCGACGGTGATCTGCGGCATGGGCACTCCTGTTCTAGGCAGATACAGGTCAGCCTAGCCGCAGCGCCAGCATGGCGATGTCGTCCTCCCGGTCGTGGCCGAAGGTGTCCAGGAGGGTGTCGCACAGCGCGTCCAGTCCGGGCAGGGCGCCCGAGGAGGCCGCGCGCAGCTGTTCCAGGGAGGCCGTGAGGTCGGTGCCCCGGGTCTCGATGAGCCCGTCGGTGACCATGAGGAGCCGGTCGGTGGGTGCGAGGAGCAGCTCGGTGGCCGGGGGGTGGGGCAGGCCGATCCCGAGCAGCGGGCCGGACGCCTCCGCGAAGTCGGCGGTGCCGTCGTCCCGCACGATCAGCGGCGGGATGTGACCGGCGTTGGCGATCCTGGTGCGCCCGGTGGCCGGGTCGATCAGGGCCAGGCAGACGGTGGCCGTGGTGTCGGGGTGGTAGCGCCGCAGGGTCCGGTCGAGGCGCTCGGCGAGCACGGCCGGGTCGCTCTCGTCGACGGCGTAGGCGCGCAGCGCGTGCCGGAGCTCGACCATGACGGTCGCCGCGTCCAGGGAGTGCCCGACGACATCGCCGACCGCGGTCAGCACGCCCTCGTCCACGCGCAGCGCGGCGTAGAAGTCGCCGCCGATCTCGGTCTGCCGGGAGGCCGGGACGTACCGGACCACGACGTCGATGCCCGGCAGGTCGGGCAGCCGGTGCGGCTGGGGCAGGAAGCTGTGCTGGAGGGTGAGGGCGACGTGCCGCTCGACCTTGTACATGAGCAGCGGCTCGGCGGCCAGCGCAGTGGCCTGCGCGAGCTGGGCCAGCAGGGCCTCGCCCTCCAGGCCCGCCCTGCGCATCCCGCGGGCGGGCGCCGCGAGGCACACCGGGGCGTGACCGTCCTGGGTGACGACGAACGCGAGACGGGCGTCGTGCTCGACGCCGGGCCGGAAGAACCCGGCGGGCCACAGCGGCGCCGGCACGGTGGTGAGCTGCACTCCGGCCTGCCCGCGGGCGAGCCGGCGCAGCAGGCCCGCGACGGCCCGGTCGGCGTCCTCGTCCGGCAGCGCGACCGGGATGCGGTCGCGGGACAGGCCGCGGTAGAGCTGGTCGTCCTGGTCGAGGACGAAGACCGCGGCGGGGGTTCCGGTGAGCCGTGAGACGCCCTCGGCGGCCGCCTCGGACAGTTCCTGGAGGGTGCGGGCCGACTGGATGGTGACGATCGTCTCGGAGAGCAGGGTGAGCCGTCGCACCAGCGCCCGGTCACCGGCCCGCAGTTGCGCGTTGCGTACGGCGGCCCGGACCACCGCCTCGATCTCCAGGGGCTCGGCGGGCACCTTCAGATAGGCCTCGACGCCCGCGTCCAGGCCCTGGCAGAAGTCGGCCGGGGGCGAGGCCGCGGCGGAGAAGTGCACGACGGGCATGGCGGCGGTGTGCGGGCGCTGCTTGAACAGCCGGCACAGGTCGAAGCCGCTCATGTCGGGCAGTCCCACGTCGACGAGCGCCACGTCCGGCAGGGTGCCCTTGAGCAGCCGGGTGTCGAGTTCGGCGAGGGCCTCGCCGCCGGTGGCGACCGGGACGACCCGGTGCCCGGCACGGCTCAGCACGGTGCCCACGGCGTACCGGCTGGCCTCCACGTCGTCCACGACCAGCACGGTCGCGCCGGTCAGCTTGCCTTTTGCGTCCATCCGTCACCCCTCGGGCAACACTGGTGGAGCAGACCGGGGTTCGGGGCCTGCTCCACCACCGTAATGCGTTCAGCTAGGGATGGCGGATGAAAACAGCCACGGTCCTGGCCGGGACGGCGAAGGAACCGGATTCCTTGTCGTAGGACGCGCCCTTGACGATAGAGTCCGCCCCCGCCGCCTGCACGGGGTGCAGCCGGTAGGTGCTTCCGGCCAGGGCGGTGACCCGCTGGTCCTGGGCCTTCGGTGTCGCGTTGAAGACGACGACCAGGTCACCGAGTTCCATGGTGATCACCCCCGGCGTCTCGTCCTTCCCGGACAGCGGGAAGGACAGCCGGGACTGCACCTGGTCCGCCGTGCCGAGCGAGAACGCCTTCTCGGTCGTACGGATCCTCAGCAGGTCCCGGTACGCGGCCGACGCCCCCTCGATCTGCGCACAGCCCACCTGCACCGAGCCCAGCAGGGGCTTCGCGTACGGCCACTTGGAGGCGTTGTCGGCCGCCATGGGCAGGCCGCGGCCGAAGCCGTTGCCGTCCTGGCAGTTCCAGTGGATCGCGTTGAACCAGTCGCCGCTGTCGTAGGAGTTGCGGTCCAGGGACTTGGAGCGCAGCAGGTCGGTGCCGGCCTGGGAGAGCGCCGGTCCCTGCGAGAGGGCGGCCGTGGCCATGGCGAGGACCTGCATCCTGGCCCGGTCGGCGGCACTGGTGCCGGCGGGCAGCTTGTAGGTCAGCGCGTCGAACAGCGATTCGTTGTCGTGCGCGTCGGCGTAGGCGAGGGCGTCGCCGGGGGCGTCCGCGTATCCGGCGGGCTGTCCGTTGTAGTCGACCTGGGCGCCGGTGACCTCCTTGCCGTCGGTGTCGGTGAAGCGGTACCGCGCGAGGTTGCCGGACAGGCCCACCTTGATGAGGTCCTGGTAGTGCAGGAGCCGGGCCTTCTGCTCCTGCGGAGTGCCGTTGCTCTTCGAGGAGTTGGGGTCGGTGTACAGCCCGGACGCGAAGCCCTGGACACCGGGGTCGTCGTCGAAGGGGCCGCCACCGCGTACGGCGTCACGGGCGCGGTCGGAGAAGGTCGCGATGCCGGTGCCGGCCATGTTCTTCTGCGTGGCCTGCACGAAGCGGGCGTCGTCGGCGACCTCGCCGAAGTTCCAGCCCTCGCCGTAGAGGATGATCTTCTTGCCGTCGACGCCGTCCTTCTTGAGGGTCAGGGCGTCGAGGGCCTTGCGCACGGCCAGGATGTTGGCCTTGGGGTGGTGGCCCATGAGGTCGAAGCGGAAGCCGTCGACCTTGTACTCCCTGGCCCAGGTGACGATCGAGTCGACGACGAGCTTGCCCATCATGGCGTTCTCGGTGGCCGTGTTGGCGCAGCAGGTGCTGTTGGCGACCGAGCCGTCGGCGAGGAGCCGCTGGTAGTAGCCGGGGACGATCCGGTCGAGGACGCTCGTGGCGGCCTGTCCGCTCGCCGCGGTGTGGTTGTAGACGACGTCCATGACGACCCTCAGGCCGTCCTCGTTGAGGGACTTGACCATCTTGCGGAACTCGACCGTGCGGCCCGTGCCGTTCGGGTCGGTCGCGTAGGAGCCCTCGGGGACCGTGTAGTGGTACGGGTCGTAGCCCCAGTTGTAGGCGTCCTTCGCGGCCGTCTTCGCCACGCACTCCTGCTGCTTGTCGGAGTCGGCCGGGTAGGAGGCGAGATCGCAGTCGGTGCTCGTCTGGTCGGCCTTCTTCTCGGGGATGGTCGCGATGTCGAACGCCGGCAGCAGGTGCACGTACGAGGTGCCCGACTTCGCCAGCTTCTTCAGGTGCTCGGAGCCGTCGCTGTCCTTGTCGGTGAACGCGAGATACGTACCGGGGTGGTCCGCCGTCCTGTCGGCGACGGAGAAGTCCCGGATGTGCAGCTCCTGGATCTCGGCGTCCCTGAGGGGCACGGCCTTGGGCTTGGTGTAGGACGTCCAGCCGCTCGGGGCGAGGGACCGGTCGTCGAGGTCGGCGACGAGGCTGCGCTCGGAGTCGGTGGTGAGGGCGACCGAGTAGGGGTCGGTGACCTTGTTGGTGACGACCTTGCCCGCGCTGGGCGCCCAGACCTTCACGACGTACCGATAGGGCTTGCCCTTCCAGGACTTGGGGCCGGTGACGGACCAGACGCCGGTGCCGGCGTCGCGTCGCATGGCGACCGTGGAGCCGTCGAGTTCGAGCCGCACGGACTGCGCGGTCGGCGCCCACACCGCGAGCGTGGGACGCCCCTTGCTGAAGGTCGGGCCCAGGTCGGCCTTGGTCGCCTTCGGGTACAGGTCGTCGAGCACGCCCGCGATCTGGACACCGGTCGCCGCCAGCACGGCGCCGTTCGCGGCCCGCTGGGAGGCGACGAGCTGTCCGCCGAGGGCCTCCTTCACGCGATCGGCGTCACGCGGGTCGACCGACCAGGCCGTGTAGTCCTTCAGGTGCGGGAACCTGGCCTTCTGCGCGTCGCTGAGGGTGGTTCTGGCGAGCCGCAGCCACCGCTCGTCGTCGCTGGTCAGGGCTCCGCCGTCGACGGCGATCGAGCCGTCGCGGGAGTACAGGAGCTGGGTGGAGGCGGCCGCCTGCGAGCCGTTCCAGGCGACCGTGTTCCGGTCGATCCAGACCGCCTTGGAGGTGGTCGGGTCGAGGGCGGCGGCGGACCCGGCCGGCTGCGGGAGCAGGTACTCCTCCTGGCCGTTCAGCAGCCACACCTCGTGGCCGTCGGCCGCCAGGTCCAGGGACTGGTCGGTGGGCAGGTCCTTCTCGTCGCCCTTGTGGATGATGTAACTGAGGCTCGTGGCCCCCTCGTTCAGGGGTACCTCGAAGACCGCGCCGTAGGCGTCCGTCCGCACCGGCGCCAGCGGCTTCGACCAGTCGGTGGGGTTCGCGGCGCCCGTCCAGACGTGCAGGCCCCAGCCGTCGTAGTTCCCGTCGGTGCGGTGGTAGTGGACGACCGCCTTGGTCCTGTCCTGCGCCGGGTAGTCCGGCCGCTCGGTGCGGACGTCCGCCTTGCCCTGCTCGATCCAGACCTCGCCGGTCTTGGTGACGTCGATCGTGCGGTCGGCGGAGACGTCCTTGTTCCCGTCCTTGTCGATGACGAGGAAGCCGACGTTCGAGGCGCCGGGCTTCAGCTTGACGTAGGCGAAGGCGCCGTAGGCGTCCCGGCCGACGAAGGGGTGGCTGGCGGGCCAGGTGGTGGACTCGCCGTCGGCGAGGTCGCCCCACGCGTACAGGCCCCAGTTGTCGTAGTCGCCGTCGGTGCGCTGGTAGTGGACGACGGCGTAGTCGCGGGAGGAGGCGGTGGGGGTCTCCTCGGCGGGCGGGGTGCCGGCCTGCGACGAGGCGGTCGCGCCGGCCGTGCGTCCAGCCGTGTCGACCACGACTGCCTTGTAGCGCAGGGCGGTTCCGGCCTTCACGTCTTTCCCGATGGTCTGCGTGACCTTGTAGGGGGCGTGGTCGGCGGAGCCGAGGGTGCGCCACGTGCCGTTGCCGGTCTGCGCCGCGAAGACGACCCGGTTGAGCTGTCCGCCGTCCACGTCGGCGGTGAGCTCGACCGTGCCGGTGGCGCCGGGGGCGGGGGCCTTGAGGGTGAGCGTCGGCTTCGTGGCGGGCTCGGCGAGCCTGCCGGCCGCCTTGAGCACGATCGCGGAGCCGGCGGGGACGCTGACGGTGATCTTCTTGTCGGCGCCGGAGGCGGTGTCGGAGGCGCCGCCGTAGACGCCCTTGAAGGCCATGTCCGCCGAACCGGTCGCGAAGGTCGCCGACTTGGTCTCGCCGGCGTTGTTGAAGGCGACCACGTACTCCTGGCCGGTCTTGGCGTCGGTGCGGGAGAAGGCGTAGACCCCGGCCCCGTCGGCCGCGTACCGCTCCTCCTGGACGCCGTCGGTGAGCGCCGGGTTGGCCTTGCGGAGCTTGGCGAGTGCGGCGATCTGCCGGTACAGCGGCGCGCTCGTGTCGTAGGCGTCGCTCGCGTGGGTGCGGTCGGTGCCGATCTCGTCGTCGTCGAGGTAGTCGGCGGTCTTCGAGGCGAACATCGTCTGGCGGGCGTCCTTGTCGCCGCCCGCGCCGGTGAAGCCCTGCTCGTCGCCGTAGTAGACGACGGGGTTGCCGCGGCTGAGGAACATCAGCTCGTTCGCGAGCTCGTCCTTGGCGAGGAGTTCGGCGTCGGTCGCCTGCGGGTTGTCCTGGTTCAGGAAGTACCCGATGCGGCCCATGTCGTGGTTGCCGAGGAAGGTGACCTGCTCGTAGGCGTTGGCCTTGTCGGTCGTGTACTTGTAGTCGTCGCCGAAGACGGAGGCGAGCTTCCGCGCGCTGCCGCCCTGGGAGGCGTACTGCCGTGCCGCCTCCTGGAAGGGGAAGTCGAGCGTGGCGTCGAGGCGGCCCTGGGTGACGTACGGGGAGGTGACCGCCGTGTCGGCGGAGTAGACCTCGCCGAACATGAAGAAGTTCTTCCGGCCCTGCTCGGCCGCGTAGGCGTCGAGGGCCGTGGCCCACTGCGTCCAGAACTCCATGTTGACGTGCTTCACGGTGTCGATCCGGAAGCCGTCGATGTCGAAGTCGCGGACCCAGCGCTGGTAGATCCGCTCCATGCCCTTCACGACCTCGGGGCGCTCGGTCCACAGGTCGTCGAGTCCGGAGAAGTCGCCGTAGGTGGTGGACTCACCGGCGTAGGTGGAGTCGCCGCGGTTGTGGTACATCGTCGGGTCGTTGAGCCAGGACGGGACCTTGGCGTCCGTGCCGGTGACCGTCGGGGTGCGCGGGAAGGAGTCGGCGTCGACCGCCGGGAACTTCCGGTCCCCGGACGCGTAGTCCGCGTCGTCGAAGGGCCGGCCGTCCTTCGTCAGGTACGGGAAGGCGCCCTTGGAGAGGTAGTCGTAGGACTTCTCCTCGTAGTCGACGACGTCGGCCGTGTGGTTGGTGATGACGTCGAAGAAGACCTTCATGCCCTTGGCGTGCGCCTTGGAGATCAGGGTCTCCAGGTCCTTGTCGGTGCCGAAGTGCGGGTCGACCTGGGTGAAGTCGGTGATCCAGTAACCGTGGTACCCGGCCGAGGCGTTGGACCCCGTGCCCTGGACGGGCCGGTTCTTGAAGATCGGGGCCATCCAGATGGACGTGGTGCCGAGGCCCTTGATGTAGTCGAGCTTCTTCGTGAGGCCCTTGAGGTCGCCGCCCTGGTAGAACCCCTTGTCGGTGGGGTCGTAGCCGGTGCTCAGCCGCGAACCGGTGAGCCCGCCCCGGTCGTTGCCCGTGTCGCCGTTGGCGAAACGGTCCGGCAGGACGAAGTAGAACTGCTCACGGGTGTCGTCGTGCCGGGCCGGTGCCGCGGCGAGCTTCGCGTCGGAGGGCGGTGGCGGAGGGGTGTCCGCCCGGGCGGACAGCGGCTGGACGAGCGCTGCGGCCAGCGCGGTCACGGTGACCGCGGCGACCCGTCCGGCCTGGGCGGTACGGCGCCTGGGCGGCACCGGCCATCTCGGTATCACGGATGGACTCCTTGCGATTGCGGCTCTACGTGGGTCCGACCCCGCGTGACCGTATCGCCGCCGTAAGGATTACAGCAAGAGTCCTGAAACAGCTGGCAAGAACTTTCAGTGCCGGGGTGTTCAGCAGCTCGACTTGCCGGCGTAGATGGCGAGCGCCGTGTTGGCGCCGAGGGTGGCGGTGAACTGGCCGCTGGAGTTCACGGTCACCGTCGTGTTGTTCTGCACGTTGCAGTACGTCCCGGCGGGCAGCGAGGTCTGGTAGGTCCGGCTCAGACTGCCCGACTCGTGGTTGATGGCCACGAATCCCTTGCTTCCCCGTCCGAAGGCGATCGCGTCACCGCCGTTGTCCCACCAGTTGGTGACCGGCTCACCGCGGGTCGCGTTACGGAAGGCGACCATGCGCAGGATCTCCGGCCAGGCGTGCTGGCACTTCCAGCCGTCCTGCCAACAGGCGTTCACCGAGCCATTGTTGGGCGGCCCGGCGTCCTTGTCGGACCACTCGTAGCCGGAGTTGACGTCCGGGGCGCCGTAGGGATGGGCGAGCATGAAGACGTTGGCCAGGGTGTAGCCGGCGCCGTCCTTGTAGTTGAGGGTGGAGCCGTTGCGCTCGGTGTCGTGGTTGTCGACGAAGACCCCCGCGACCGAGCTGCTCATGTAGCCCCAGCCCTCGCCGTAGTTCTTGAGGTAGGCGAGGTTCTCGTTGTTGAAGACCCGCTTGAGGTCGTAGGCGTAACGGAACTCCTGGACGTCCCCGTTGCCGGTGTACTCGGTGGGCTGGACGGCCTCCCCGCTGCCGTAGATGACCTCCTGCTTCCAGTACACCGACGGGTTGCTGAGACGGGACTTGATGTTGGCGAGGTCGGCGGTGTCGATGTGCTTGGCCGCGTCGATGCGGAAGCCGTCGACGCCGAGGCCGAGCAGGTCGTTCAGGTACCCGGCGATCGCGCCACGGACGTACGGCTCACCGGTGTCGAGGTCGGCCAGGCCGACCAGCTCGCAGTGCTGGACGTTCCAGCGGTCGGCGTAGTTGCTCACCTGACCGGTGCAGTCGTCGAAGTCGTACGAGGAGTAGAGCCCGGGGTAGTTGTACTTCGTGTACGACGAGCCGCCGGTCCCCGTGCCGCTGCCCGCGGACATGTGGTTGACGACGGCGTCGACGACGACCTTCACACCGGCCGCGTGGCAGGTGTTCACCATGTTCTGGAAGGCCGTACGGTTTCCGAGCCGGCCTGCGATCTTGTAGCTGACCGGCTGGTACGAGGTCCACCACTGCGAGCCCTGGATGTGCTCGGCGGGCGGGGAGACCTGGACGTAGCCGTATCCGGCGGGGCCGAGGGTGTTGGTGCACTCCTTGGCGACGGAGGCGAAGTTCCATTCGAAGAGGACTGCGGTGACGTCCTTGGCGCCCGGCGGGGAGGCCTGGGCGGTGGTGGGGGTGAGGACGGCGACCGTGGCGGCGAGCACGGTGCCCGCGGCGGTGACGGCGGCTCTTGCGGACCTTCTCGGTATCACGTGGGGGTTCTCCTTACACGACGGCCGGGCTTCTTTGCCCGGCGCCGGCGAGAACGTACCGCTGTTGAAATGTTTACAGCAAGAGTCGAGAAAGTAACGGCAAGAACTTTCACACTTGGCTGGCAGGCCTGCCGGGGAGGTCGCCGCGGCTGCCCCCGCAGGAGTAGACGATCTCCACCGACCCGCCGGGCAGGGCCCGTTGGCTCTCGAAGGTCAGTCCGGCCTCGGGGCTGAGCGCCGGGGTGAGCTGCATGCCGCCGCCGAACAGCATGGGCAGGACGACCAGTTCGAGGCGGTCCAGCGCGCCGAGCGCGTGGAAGGTGGCGATGGTCCGCGGACCGCCGATGAGATGGACGTCGCCGCCCCGGTTGGCGGCGCGGACGCGCTCCAGCAGCCGGGCCGGGTCGCTGTCGGTGGTGACGTGGCCGGGGGTGCCCTCCGGGCGGTGCGAGGCGAGAACGAACACGTCGAGGCCGGGCCAGGGCCAGCGGCTGTTGGTCAGCGCGGGCTCGAAGGTCGTACGGCCCATGAGGGCTGCCTCGCAGTCCGCCAGGAACTCGCGGATGCCGTGGCTCTGACCGGAGACGAACGCGGGGTCGGCGGTCTGCGCGGGCCAGCCGCTCGGCGTGGTCACGTAGCCGTCGGCACTCATGCTCATGCGGGCGCGGATCTGCATGGTCTCTCCTCGGACGAGGGGCGCTGTTCGCCCTTCCACCCGAGCGTCGAACGCGGACCCCGCCGATCGACACGCCGGAGAAAGAAATCACCGGACCCCTTCAGGGCCCGGTGATTCCTCCCGCGCGCTCAGGCCGTCGTCCACCACACGGTCGTGTCGGCGGGCACCTTCGCGTCCCCGTCGACCTCGGCGACCTCACCGCTGGCGAGCAGCAGCCGGCCGTACGCCGGGGTCGTCACCGACTCGCCGGTGGTGTTCGCGACGCAGACGAACTCGCCGCGCCGGAAGGCCAGCACGCCCTCGGGCGCCCGCAGCCACTCGACCGCGTCGCCGGCGCCCAGGTCGGGCTGGGCCCGGCGGACCGCGAGGGCCGTGCGGTACAGCTCCAGGGTGGAGCCGGGGTCACCGGTCTGCGCCTCCACGCTCAGCTCGGCCCACTCCGGCGGCTGGGGCAGCCAGCTGCCGCCCGCGCCGAAGCCGTACGACGATCCCTCGCGCGTCCACGGGATCGGCACCCGGCAGCCGTCGCGGAAGCCGTCCTGGCCCGCGCCGCGGAAGTACGCCGGGTCCTGGCGGACCTCGTCGGCGAGGTCGACGACGTCCGGCAGGCCGAGCTCCTCGCCCTGGTAGATGTACGCCGATCCGGGCAGCGCCAGCATGAGCAGCGTGGCGGCGCGGGCGCGGCGCAGCCCCAGCTCCCGGTCGCCGGCCGTGCGGATCTGGGTGCCGAGGCCGGGCGGGTTGGCGAAGCGGGTGGCGTGCCGGGTGACGTCGTGGTTGGAGAGCACCCAGGTGGCCGGGGCGCCGACCGGGCGCATCGCCTCCAGCGTGCGGTCGATGACCCCGCGCAGCTCCTTGGCGTCCCACGCGGTGGCGAGGTACTGGAAGTTGAACGCCTGGTGCAGCTCGTCGGGGCGGACGTAGTTGGCGGTGCGCTCCACGGTCGGGGTCCATGCCTCGGCCACGAAGATGCGCTCACCGGAGTACTCGTCGAGGATGAGACGCCACTGGCGGTAGATCTCGTGGACGCCGTCCTGGTCGAAGAACGGCATGACATCGTTGCCCAGGAGCTTCACCTGGTCGTGGGATCCAAGGTCGGGAAGCCCTTCCGCCTTCACCAGACCGTGGGCCACGTCGATGCGGAAGCCGTCCACGCCCATGTCCAGCCAGAAGCGCAGGATGGAGCGGAACTCGTCGCCGACGGCCGGGTGGTCCCAGTTGAAGTCGGGCTGCTCGGGGGCGAAGAGGTGCAGGTACCACTCGCCGTCCGCGACACGGGTCCAGGCGGGGCCGCCGAAGATGGACTCCCAGTCGTTGGGCGGGAGTTCGCCGTGCTCGCCCTTGCCGGGACGGAAGTGGTAGCGCTCCCGCAGCGGCGATCCGGGCCCTTCGGCCACGGCCCGCTTGAACCACTCGTGCTGGTCGGAGGAGTGGTTGGGCACGAGGTCGACGATGGTCCTGAGCCCCAGCTCGCGGGCGTCCCTGATCAGCGCGTCGGCGTCCAGGAGGTTGCCGAACATGGGGTCCACGGCCCGGTAGTCGGCCACGTCGTAGCCGGCGTCGGCCTGCGGGGAGGCGTAGAAGGGGCTGAGCCACACGGCGTCCACGCCGAGGTCGCGCAGGTACGGCAGGCGGGTGCGGATGCCCTCCAGGTCGCCCATGCCGTCGCCGTTGCTGTCGGCGAAGCTGCGCGGATAGACCTGGTAGATCACCGCGTCCCGCCACCAGTCGCTGCGCTTGGCTTCGGCGGGGTGAGGGGCCGGGGCGAGGGCGGAGTGCTGCTGGCTCATGGCTTCCTTGGTACGTAACGGGTTCATCAGGTCAAAGGTAGGGAATGGGCGAGGCGGCCGCGGTCACGGCGGGGTCGGATGGAGACCACGGCCACCTCGGGTCTTGGCGAGGCGCGAAGGACGGCGGTCCTACCCCTTCGTGCCGCCGGCGGTGAGCCCGGTCACCAGGTTCTTCTGCACCAGGTAGAAGAACGCGGACACGGGTATCGCGATCAGCACCGCCGTCGCGGCCATCAGGTTGCGCTGGGCGTCGTGCTCGCTCACGAAGCTCTGGAGTCCCACAGCGAAGGTGTACTTCGTGTCGGACAGCATGAACGTCGAGGCGAACGCGACCTCGCCGAAGGCGGTGAGGAAGCTGTAGAACGCGGCGACCGCGAGCCCCGGCTTGGCGAGCGGCAGGATCAGCCGCGCGAACGTGCCGAAGGGGGTGAGCCCGTCGACGCGTCCGGCCTCGTCGATCTCGAACGGGATGGTGTCGAAGTAGCCCTTGAGCAGCCAGGCGCAGTACGGCACCGCGGTCGAGCAGTACACCAGGACGAGCCCGAGGTAGCTGTCGATGAGCTGGAGGTCCGAGAGCATCTGGTACATCGGCACCATGAGGACGGCGACCGGGAACATCTGGGTGACCAGGAGGACCCACATGAACTTGCGGTAGCCCGGGAAGCGCATGCGGGAGACGGCGTACCCGGTGGTCGCGGCGATCAGCACGCCGATCACCGTGGTGCCCAGCGAGACGATCAGCGAGCTCTTGAGCCAGCTGAAGAACTCGGTGTGCTGGAGGACGAACGAGTAGTTGTCGAACGTCATCTTCTTCCAGATGCCGCCCGGGTGGAGGTAGTCGTCCTTGTCCGGGCCGAGGGACAGGAAGACCAGCCAGGCGATCGGGAACAGCGCGATCAGGCTCGCGACGATCAGGATGCCGTGCGAGACGAACGAACCGGCGAGGCTCTTCTCCCCGCGGCGGCGGATCCGGCCGGGTGCCGGTGCCGGGCCGGCCGGGGACACCGCGGCGGAGGTCTCGACTGTGGTCGTACTCATGGGAGCTCCTGCCTCAGATCGCGAGCTGCTGGTCATTGCGGTTCAGCCAGCGGCGGTAGAAGGAGGTGAAGACGATCAGGATGGCCAGCAGCAGGATGCCGTACGCCGCCGACTGCGCGAAGTCACGCGGCTGCTGTCCGAAGCCCAGGTAGTAGGCCCAGGTCACGAGGATCTGCGCGTCCGGCGCGGTGTTGCCGAACAGCAGGAAGATCACGGCGAACTGGTTGAACGTCCAGATGATGCCGAGCAGGACGACGGTGGAGCTGACGCTCCTGAGCCCGGGGAGGGTGACGTACCGGAAGCGCTGCCAGGCGGTCGCACCGTCCATCTCGGCGGCCTCGTACAGCGAGGCGTCGATGGACTGGAGTCCGCCGAGCAGCGAGACCATCATGAACGGCACTCCGCACCAGGTGTTGACCATGACCGCGGCGAACCGCTGCCAGGCGGTGTCCTCCAGCCAGGAGGGGCTCGGCAGGTGGAGTGCGTCAAGGGCGGAGTTGATGACGCCGCCGTCGGCGAGCATGAACCGCCAGCCGAAGACGGTGACGAAGGTCGGCACGGCCCAGGGCAGCACCAGGATCAGCCGGTACAGCGTGCGGCCGCGCAGCTTCTGGTTGAGCAGCAGCGCGAGGCCGAGCCCGATGCAGTAGTGCAGGGTGACGCACAGGGCCGTCCAGACGATGGTCCAGATGAAGTGCGACCAGAAGCGGTCGTAGGCGGTGTCGCCCCACAGGATGTCGGCGTAGTTGTCCAGGCCGATGAACTTGTAGGTGGCGTCGATGTGGTTGACGCCGATCGTGCGGGCCGTGTTGAGGCTGTTGGCGTCGGTGAGCGTGAGGTAGACGCCGTAGACCAGGGGGTAGAGCACGAGGACACCGATGACGACCGCCACCGGGGTGATCATCGCGTAGGCGTACCAGTGCTTGTGGTAGCTGTGCTTCAGGCGTTGGCCCAGCCCGGGCCGCGGCGCGCGGTCACCGCGGCGTCTGCCGGTGGCGCGGTCGATGGCGACTGTCATGTTCGACACCTTCTGGAAGTTCTGCGGCTCTGAGAAGTGGCTGGGCGAAGCGGCCCGCCGGCGTGGCCGGGCACAGGCCGGTGGCCGCCGGACCTCTCCCCCATGACCGGGAGATCCGGCGGCCACCCGGGCTCACTTGCTGAAGTCCGGCACCAGCTTGGCGATGGCGGTCTCCGCGGTGCTCAGGCCCTTGTCCAGGGACTCCTTGCCACCGGCGATCTTCGGCAGTTCGGTGTCCAGCGGGCCCCACAGGGAGCTGTACTCGGGCAGGGCCGGGCGCGGCTGGGCGGCGGCGAGGACCGTGCCGTAGCCGGCGATGCCCGGGTCGGCCTTGACCTGGTCGGTGTAGGCGTCGTCGCGGGTGGGCAGCGTGGAGTTCTTCAGCGCGATGGTCGACTGGGACTTCGCGGAGGTCATGAAGTTGACGAACTTCAGCGCGGCCTTCTGGTGGGCGGAGTCCGAGCCGGCGTAGACCGAGAGGTTGTGGCCGCCGGTCGGGGCGCCCGCCTTGCCGGTGGAGCCGGCCGGGACGGTGGCGATGCCGAGGTTGTTCTTGTCGGCGAACGCGGAGCCCTTGTAGAAGTTGGTGATCTCCCAGGGGCCCTGGATGATCGCGGCGACCTTGCCGTTGACGAACGCGTCCTGGATGTGGGCGTAGGCGTCGGCGGTGGTGTCGGCCTTGTGCAGGCCCTTGCCGGAGAAGAGGCTCAGCCAGGTGCCGTAGCCCTTCTTGGCGGCGTCCGAGTTCACCGTGATCTTCTTCGCGGCGACGTCGACGGTGTCGGTGCCCTCGCCGTAGAGGAAGGTCTGGGCGTAGTAGGCCTGGGTGGAGCCCCAGTAGCCGTCGACGCCGGTCTTGTCCTTGATGGTGGCGGCGGCCTTCTTCAGGTCGTCCCAGGTCTTGGGGGCCTCGACGCCGGCCTTCTCGAAGAGCTGCTTGTTGTAGACGAGGGCGAGGGTGTCGGTGACCAGCGGGACACCGTAGACCTTGCCGTCGTACTTGGCCTGCTCGATCAGGTTGGACTTGAACTTGGCCTGGTCGGCGAGGGCCTCGGTGCCGTCGAGGGGCAGGAAGTAGCCCTTCTTGGCGAAGGCCGGGGTCCAGCCGACCTCGGAGCGCAGCACGTCGGGGGCGCCGCTCGCGCCGGCGGCGGTGTCGAACTTGTTCTGCGCCTGGTCGAACTGGACGTTGACGTACTTGACCTTGATGTCCTTGTTGGCGGCCTCGAAGTCCTTGATCAGGGCCTTGTACGTCGGCGCCTCATTGGTGGCGTTGGAGGTGTCCCACCAGGTGATGGTGACCGGACCGTCGGCCTTGTCGCCGCTGTCGCTTCCGCCGCAGGCCGTCGCCGCGAGGGCGAAAGACGCCACCAGCGCGGTGGCCGCTATGCCACGCCGCATGAGTTCTCCTTGAGGGTGAAAAAGCCCGTTGGTGCAGGGTGTCGGCCCCGTCTGCCGTCCCTGCCTGCCGACTGCGCCGTTGCGGCCGCCGGGCGAGTGGGAACGTAACAGCGATGCAAGGCTTGCGAAAGACCTTGCAGAAAAAAAGTGCAAGAGACTGCGGAAGTTACCCCGTCGTGATCCCTCGTCGACCGTCACGAGACCCTTGTTTTACGGGGCTGAGCGGGATGACCACCGGTTGTGCAAGACTCTGCAAGCTCTTGCCATCCCGCTCCCGTACGGGAATCATCCCCTTGCGGGACAAGGGGCGCCGACCAGAACAGAGGGACCGCGATGACGATACGGCCGGTACAGTCCGGTGGCGTGACCACACGGCTAGCCGACATCGCTGTTCAGGCGGGGGTGAGCGAAGCGACCGTCAGCCGCGTCCTCAACGGGAAGCCGGGTGTCGCCGCCACCACCCGCCAGTCCGTGCTGGCCGCACTCGACGTGCTGGGCTACGAGCGCCCGGTACGGCTGCGGCAGCGCAGCGAGGGCCTGGTGGGCCTGATCACCCCGGAGCTGGAGAACCCGATATTCCCGGCCCTGGCCCAGGTGATCGGCCAGGCGCTGACCCGGCAGGGATACACCCCGGTCCTCGCCACCCAGACCCCGGGCGGCTCCACGGAGGACGAGCTCACCGAGATGCTCGTCGACCGGGGCGTGGCCGGCATCATCTTCGTCTCCGGACTGCACGCGGACACCTCCGCCGACATGCAGCGCTACGAGCAGCTGCGGGCGCAGGGCGTGCCGTTCGTGCTCGTGGACGGCTTCTCGCCGAAGGTGCAGGCGCCGTTCATCTCCCCCGACGACCGGGCCGCGATGGCGCTGGCGGTGACCCATCTGGTGTCGCTGGGGCACACCCGGATCGGCCTGGCGCTCGGACCGAAGCGCTTCGTGCCGGTGCAGCGCAAGATCGAGGGCTTCGTACGCACCATGCAGGACCAGCTGGGGCTGGCCGCGGCGACCGTCGAGGCGGACCTCGTCCAGCACTCCCTGTACACCCTGGAGGGCGGTCAGGCGGCCGCGACGGCCCTGATCGACCGGGACTGCACGGCGGTCGTGTGCGCGAGCGACATGATGGCGCTGGGCGCGATACGGGCGGCCCGGCAGCGGGGCCTTGAGGTGCCGCGGGACGTGTCGGTCGTGGGGTTCGACGACTCCCCGCTGATCGCCTTCACCGACCCGCCGCTGACGACGGTCCGCAAGCCGGTGCCGGCCATGGGACAGGCCGCGGTGCGGACCCTGCTGGAGGAGATCGGCGGAACGCCCGCCCCGCACAGCGAGTTCGTCTTCATGCCGGAGCTGGTGGTGCGGGGTTCGACCGCTTCGGCCCCCGGCGACCGGGCTCGTCCGTAGGGCGGAGGAACCGGCGCCCTTACCCCTGCGCCGGTAGGAGAACAGGACGGTCCGCCCGTCGTAGGACATGCGGCCCGAACCCGACCGGGGGATGATCGGTGGGGTAAAGCGTTTCTGGCAGACTTTGTGTCTATGGGTGACTCGACCGTGACCAGTCTGGACGACCGCGGGAATGCGGCCGCTCCTGACTCCCTCACGGCCGCGGACCGGCCGGTCCTGCTCCGTCGGCTGCGCACCCCGCGCAGGCCGCGCCTGTGGTTCGAGATCCTGCTGATCGCGGTGAGTTACTGGACGTACTCGCTGATCCGCAACGCGGTACCGGAGCAGAAGGCGCAGGCGCTGCGCAACGCCGACTGGATCTGGCGGATGGAGCACCACCTCGGCATCGCGGTCGAGGAGTCCGTCAACCACACGGTCAACTCGGTGACTTGGCTCGTCGTCGGGATGAACTACTACTACGCGACACTGCACTTCGTCGTGACGCTGGGCGTCCTGGTCTGGCTCTACCGCAGCCATCCCGGCCGCTACGCGGCCACCCGCATGGTCCTGTTCGCGACGACGGGTGTGGCCCTGGTCGGTTACTACCTGTACCCGCTCGCGCCCCCGCGGCTGATGACCGGCGGCGACTTCGTCGACACGGTCATGGTCCACGAGACCTGGGGCTCGATGGCCTCCGGCGACCTCAAGCACATGTCCAACCAGTACGCCGCGATGCCGTCCATGCACATCGGCTGGTCCCTGTGGTGCGGTCTGACGATCTTCGCGCTGGCGTCGGTGCCGTGGGTCCGCGTCCTGGGCCTCCTCTACCCGGCGGCGACCCTGCTGGTCATCGTCGCCACGGCCAACCACTTCTGGCTCGACGCGGTCGGCGGCGTGCTGTGCCTGCTGTTCGGCTACACGGTGGCCCGCCTCTGGTACGGGACGCAGCCGTACGCCCTGCCGAAGGTGCCGTACGCACGGCCGCCGAGGGCGGTGCCGGACGAGCGCGAGCCGCTGCACACGCGGGCCTAGGGTTCCGGCCCGCGCCCCGGGAGGGCGTCGCTACCCTCCGTAGAACAACTCGTCCACCACGCCCCGGGCCCGCCGGGCCGTTCGCCGGTAGTCGTCCAGCATGTCGCCCGCGTGACCCGGCCCGTACCCCAGGTAGCGGCCCACCGCGGCGAGTTCCCGGGCCTCGGCCGGGAAGGTGTCCCCGGCCCGGCCGCGCACCAGCATCACCGCGTTGCGCACCCGGGTCGCCAGCACCCACGCCTCGTCGAGGACCTGGGCGTCGTCCGCGGAGATGAACCCGGCGTCCCGTGCGGCGGCGAGGGCCGCCCGGGTGCGGGTGGTGCGCAGGCCCGGCACCTTGGCCCCGTGCCGCATCTGGAGCAGCTGGACCGTCCACTCGACGTCGGACAGCCCGCCCGGCCCGAGTTTGGTGTGCAGTTTCGGGTCGGCGCCGCGCGGCATCCGCTCGGCCTCCATGCGTGCCTTCAGCCGCCGGATCTCCCGTACCGCGTCGTCGCCGAGGCCGGCCGCCGGATAGCGCAGGGGGTCGATGAGCTCGACGAAGCGGCGGCCCAGATCGGCGTCCCCGGCGACCGGTTCGGCCCGCAGCAGCGCCTGTGCCTCCCAGGTGAGGGACCAGCGGCGGTAGTAGGCCGCGTACGACGTCAGTGTGCGCACCAGCGGGCCGGACCTGCCCTCCGGGCGCAGGTCGGCGTCGATGAGCAGCGGGGGGTCGGCGCTCGGGATCTGGAGCAGCCGGCGCATCTCGGAGACGACCTTGTTGGCGGCCTGGGAGGCCTCCCGTTCGTCGACGCCCTCGCAGGGTTCGTGGACGAACAGGACGTCCGCGTCGGAGCCGTAGCCGAGTTCGTGTCCGCCGAAGCGGCCCATGCCGATGACGGCGAACCGGGTCGGCAGGGTGTCGCCCCAGGTCTCCCGGACCACCGCGCGCAGGGTGCCGGCGAGGGTCGCGGCGGTCAGGTCGGACACGGCCGCGCCGACACGGTCCACCAGGGCGCCCTGGTCCGGTTCGGCGGGCCGGGTCTCGGTGCCGTAGGAGCCGACGATGTCCGCGGCGGTCGTACGGAAGAGCTCGCGGCGGCGGACTCCACGGGCCGCGGTGACCGCCTGGACGGCGCCGTCGGCGCGGCGGACGGCGGCGAGTATCTCCTGTTCGAGCCCGGCGCGCCCGCGCGGTGCGAGCCCGCCGCCGTCGCCGTCCCCGAGCAGCGCCACGGCTTCCGGGGCGCGCATCAGCAGGTCGGGGGCGAGCCGGCCGGCGGACAGGACGCGGGCGAGGTTCTCGGCGGCGGCGCCCTCGTCCCTGAGCAGCCGCAGGTACCAGGGCGTCTTGCCCAACGCGTCCGACACCTTGCGGAAGTTGAGCAGTCCGGCGTCCGGGTCCGCGGACTCGGCGAACCAGCCCAGCAGGACCGGGAGGAGGGTGCGCTGGATGGCGGCCTTGCGGGTGACGCCGGAGGCCAGGGCCTCCAGGTGGCGCAGGGCGGAGGCCGGGTCGGCGTACCCGAGCGCGACCAGCCGCTCCCGGGCCGCTCCGGCGCTCAACCTGATCTCGCCGGGCCCGAGTTGGGCCACGGCGTCCAGCAGCGGCCGGTAGAACAGCTTCTCGTGCAGTCGTCGTACGACGGAGGCGTGCCGCTTCCACTCCCGCAGGAGCTCGGTCACCGGGTCGGTGCGCAGGCCCAGGGAGCGGCCGAGGCGGCGCAGGTCGGCCTCGTCCTCGGGGACGAGGTGGGTGCGGCGCAGCCGGTAGAGCTGGATGCGGTGCTCCATGGAGCGCAGGAAGCGGTAAGCCTCGTCGAGCTGGGCGGCGTCGGCCCGGCCGACGTAACCGCCGGCGGCAAGCGCCTGGAGGGCGTTGAGGGTGGTGCCGCTGCGCAGCGAGGCGTCCTCCCGGCCGTGCACCAACTGGAGGAGCTGTACGGCGAATTCGACGTCCCGGAGACCGCCGGGACCGAGCTTCAGTTGCCGGTCGAGCTCGGCGACGGGGATGTTCTCCACGACCCTGCGCCGCATCTTCTGCACGTCGGCGACGAAGTTCTCGCGTTCGGCGGCCTTCCAGACCAGGGGTTCGAGGGCCGCGACGTACTCCTCGCCGAGCTCCGGGTCGCCGGCGACCGGGCGGGCCTTGAGCAGGGCCTGGAACTCCCAGGTCTTGGCCCAGCGCTGGTAGTAGGCGAGGTGGGAGGAGAGGGTGCGCACGAGCGGTCCGTTCCGTCCCTCGGGGCGCAGGTTGGCGTCGACGGGCCAGATGGACCCCTCGACGGTCGTCTCCGAGCACACCCGCATCATGTGCGAGGCGAGCTTGGTGGCGGCGCGCAGGGCCTTGCCCTCGTCGGCCCCGTCGACGGCCTCCCCGACGAAGATGACGTCGACGTCGGACACGTAGTTCAGCTCGTGGCCACCACACTTACCCATCGCGATCACCGCGAGCCGGCACAGCGCCGCGTCCTCGGGGGCGGCCGCCCGCGCGACGGCCAGCGCGGCGCGCAGGGTCGCGGTGGCGAGGTCGGCGAGCTCGGCGGCGGTCTCGGCGAGGTCGATGGTGCCGCACACGTCCCGGGCGGCGATCGACAGCAGACAGCGCCGGTAGGCGACGCGCAGGGCGACGGGGTCGGTGGCCTCGGCGAGCCCGTGCTCGAACTCCTCGACGCCGGGGTGCAGGTCGCGGGGCTCGTAGGTGACGAGGGCGTGCCAGTCGCCGGGGTGCCGGGCGAGGTGCTCGGCGAGCGCGGCGGAGGCGCCGAGCACCCCGAGCAGCCGGTCGCGGAACGGCTTGGCCGCTATCAGGGTGTCGAGCAGTTCCCGGTCGGGCTGCGCCTCCAGCAGCCGTACGAGACCGAGCAGCGCGAGATCGGGGTCGGCGGTCGCGCCGAGCGCCTCCAGGAGCACCGGGTCGTTGCGCACGGCGCTGAGCTCGGCGCTCTCCAACAGCCGCTCGGCGGCGGACGGATCGGTGAAACCGTGCCGCAGCAGCCGCGTGAAGGTACTGCTCCTGCGCCCCGGCGCCGACGTCATCCCGGCCTCCCGTCCGATCAAGGTCGTGTCGATCGAGCCTAACCGGGAAGCCGCGGAGAAGCGCCTGGGCGCAGGTGGGCGGATTCCGGGGCGTCCCGCTCCGCATGCGGGCACGCCTTCGGCAGACTGGGGGTGTCGAGCCGGACCGCCGCGGTGGCCCGGGTGTTCCCCGAGCCGGAGGCTGTGTGATGACCGAGAAGGAACCCGAGACCCACCTCGATGCCCGCTACAGCGACCCGGGCGCGACAGCGCACTCCTGGGCCGACGCGGTGTCCCTGCTGGCCTCCGCCGAACTGTTCTGGATCTCGACGGTACGGCCGGACGGGCGCCCGCACGTCACGCCGTTGCCGGCCGTGTGGGCCCACGGGGCGCTGCACTTCTGCACGGGCCCCGAGGAGCGCAAGGCGAAGAACCTCGCGCACAACGCGCACGTGACGCTGACGACCGGCACCAACATCTGGGACAAGGGCTACGACCTGGTGGTGGAGGGCGAGGCGGTGCGGGTCTCCGACGACACGAGGCTGCGCGAGCTGGCCGCCGCGTGGGAGGCGAAGTACGGCGACTTCTGGCGCTTCGAGGTGCGGGACGGCTACTTCCACCACGGACCGGGACACGCCGTCGTCTATGCGGTGGCGCCGCGCACGGTTTTCGGCTTCGGTAAGGGACAGCCGTTCAGCCAGACACGGTGGCGTTTCTGAGAGCGGCCCTCTGTACGGACGTCGACAAGGGAGTCACGCCATGGACATGAGCCTCGAAGTGATCCTGCTGCCGGTCACGGACGTGGACCGTGCCAAGGAGTTCTACCGCGACAAGGTCGGTTTCCACGTGGATCTGGACGGCGAGGTGATGGAGGGCGTCCGCATCTGCCAGCTCACCCCGCCCGGCTCGGGCTGTTCCATCGCCCTGGTGGACGGCCTCCAGATCCCCACCGGAGCCCCGCAGCCCGGCACCTACCACGGCATGCAACTGTGTGTGACGGACGCGAAGGCGGCGTACGAGGAGCTCACCGCCCGCGGCCTGGACGTGAGCGAGCCGGTCCAGTTCGCTCCGCAGGACGGCGCCACCTTCATGTACTTCAAGGACCCGGACGGCAACGGCTGGGCGATCCAGGAGTACAGGCGCCGCGAGACGGAGCCGCTGCACCAGGTGCTGGCGCAGCAGGCGGCCCGGTAGCCCGCCGGCAGGGGTGCGGGGAACCACGCGACAGTCCCCGCACCCCCGGCGTTCAGCCCTACAGCACCGGCAGGTTCTTCCGCAGCTCGAAGGCCGTGACCTCGCTGCGGTACTCCTCCCACTCCTGCCGCTTGTTGCGCAGGAAGTGACGACGTTCTGGGGCGACCTCGCGCGATCGGCGTTCAGGCAGCGCTGGGCTGAGATCGGATAGCCGTTGTTGGTCGTTGTTGGTCGCTGTGAGCCACCCTTCGACGGCCCACACACGGCCCAGCGCCGAACGGTCTCCGCTGAGGGGCGGTGCTCACCTCAGAAGCTCAACCGCGAAGCTCCAGCGATCAACACTTTCTGCGCCAGGAACCTGGCCAAGGCGATGTCTGGCCCCAGGGAATCGGCTTCTGTCGAGAACGGGAGGAGCAGGTCGACGGCTGAACTCCCGCCATCCTCTTTCGCGTGCACAATTCGGCATCTGATGTCGTAGACCCTATTTGCTACCGCGGTCAACAGGTCACTCTTCGCGTCGGCGAGGTTAAGGTGGGCAACGTCCTTGATCTTCTGCTTCCCCGAAAAGTGATCCGAGAGGATATCGTCACCTGTAATGAAGTCGCGAATATGATCCTCGGTTACACATCCTCCGATGGTTGAGCGCAGTTGCTCGCGCTCGCTGATGAACCCTCTCCCCGTCCCTGAAGCCAGATTGATAATACGTACGAGATTATTATCATCGTCCGGCCTGAAGCGGGGATCTAGCAGCTCATTTCGAAGCCGTTCCAGAGTTTCCCGACGACTAAAACTCGGGAAAAAGTACTCCAGAACCTGATAATAAGCGAGGTACTCCAGAAGCGGGAGGCGACTAGACGAGCGCCCGTACCAATATAGATTGAGAGGCTTTTCCGGATACTGATTCTGCGGATTTCTAGGAGTTTCTTGGGATACTTCACGTCGTTGCCGGAACCTGCCACGGAGACGCTCCCTCGTAGCGGTCATCGAAAGGGCCAGCTCGGGTGAAATTCCGTGCTGGAGATCCAACTCGAAGAACAAGGCACCTGAGACCCGCGTCAGAATATCAAGCGCCTCATCGTGGCGAGTGACAGTTACCCCAGAAATCCGAAGCGTCGGGAAACGCCCCAACCCCAGCGGAAGCGGCTCCCTCCCGACAGTGCGCCTGCGATATCTGTCCGAGACTGCATTAAACACTCGTGACGCAGAACCCAATTCCAGACGCATATCCGGGTTACTGGGAGCTGGAGTCAGTTTCAGCACCCAGGCTTCATCATCCCTGGACCTACCGATTCGAGGCCCGATTTCCCTTTCTTCATCCTCATCTAGCAACGTCATTTGTTGCGGCCCGATTTTTTCGACGCCTGCCAGGTCCTGGAGCCCCGGGCCATTTGGGGGAAGCGGCAGGAGCGTAGCCTCTATAACCCCCCTGTCCAAGAAGAGTGCAGCATCAAAGTCACCCAGATAGGTGAAGGTCGGGTATTCAAGCGACCAAAACTCTTGGGCAAGCTGAGCGTCGACCCTCAAACGTCGCTTTTTTCTACCGTTGGGCATCTCTGCTACGACAGTCATGCCGAGCGATGGAGAAATCTCCCACGAGATCGGGATTCCTCCACTCGCATAAAACTTCTCGAACTGGATGCGTGCGTCCGACTCGCCCAGCTCAGCCTTCTTTTGCTCGATGATTTCGGGGGTAATCTCTTCCGACACTTTCCACCCCTCTGCGTGAATTAGGAAGATGCTAGCGCACGGGCTTGGGTTGCACCCGATCTTTAGAAAAGACCTCCCACACCTTGCCCGGGTCCAAGGAACTAACAAAAGCTTCGCGTAGCGATGGCCGCCGAGGCTCACGGTGGCTCATGGCGAGGGGACCCGGACGGTCTGTCCGGGTCCCCTCGCCATGAGCCACACACCATAGCTCTGGCTCAGCACCGCTGATGGACCAACTACCTACCTAGCCCTCGGCTCTGTACCGTGAGACGGGCCCCTACAACCCGCAGGAGGCAGCACGTAATGCGTGGTCTTGGAGATCACCTCAGTGTCGGTGAGCGCATCGCGTTCTACCGGAAGCGTCGCGGCTACACGCAAGAGGTGCTCGCCGGTCTGGTCGGGCGTAGCACCGACTGGTTGGCGAAGATCGAGACGGGGCGCCGGAAGCCTCCCCGGATCGACATGCTCGCTGAGCTGTCGCGAATCCTGCGCGTGCCCCTTGGGGACCTACTCGGTCAGACGGTGCTCATGGAGGACGAGAAGCGGCAGGACGACGTGCCGGCCGTGCGCGACGCGCTCATGAGCCCGCGCCGACTGTCTCGTCTGCTCTTCGGTCCCGAGGCCGAGACACAGCTTCCCACGCCCGCACCCGTGGCCGTGCGTGTGGAGCAGGCATGGAACGACTATCAAGGTGGGCGGCTCGGCAGCGTCATCGCCGCGCTTCCGACGCTCCTCCAGACTGCGCAAGAGCTGGAGGAGCGAGCCGCACGGCGCGGCGAGGACCGTAGCGACTGCTGGGCAGTATCGGCCCGCACTCATCACCTCGCAGCAACGACACTCGCCAAGATCGGTGAGTCAGACATTTCATGGCTTGCTGCGGAGCGTGCGATGCGTGCCGCAGACGAGTCCGACGACCCGCTTGTGCTGGCGTCCGCGGCACGGTCCGGCACGCACGCCCTGCTGGCCAACGGCCGGTACGACGACGCGTTGGAGCTGGGCAACACGGCCGCCGCATGGCTCTCATCTCAGGTGACCGACAACGACCCTGCCGCGCTGAGTCTGCTGGGAATGATCCATCTGCGAGCCGCTGTCGCGGCGGCTCGCCACCAGGACCGACCCACCGCTTCCGGCCTGCTGGACCGAGCCGAAGAACTCGCGGATGATCTCGGCTCGGATGAGAACTACTGGCAGACCGGCTTCGGGCCCACGAACGTACTGCTTCACCGGCTGTCGGTTGAGCTGGACCTCGACAATGTGTCGTACGTGGTGGAACACGGCCGGATCAACGTCGACCACATGCCGCAGGAACGGAGCGTGTCGCACCGCATCGACTTCGCGCGCGCTCTCTCGCTCAATGGTCAGGGAGATGAGGCATTCACGGAGCTGCGCACAGCCGAACGCACGTCACCGCAGCTCGTACGCAACAATCCGAGGGTTCGCGAGACGCTGCGGGATCTGATCAAGCAATCACCGGTTACTGGCGGCTCGCGATCATCCGAGGTGTTCGTGATGGCCCAAAGGTGCAGGGCGGTGCAGTGAGTTCAGGCAAGCGTGGGGTGCTCGGAGTCGTCGGGTCGGCGGCAGGAGGCGTAGAGGCGTTGCGCACCGGCCTGGTTGAGCCCTCGATGGGGCGCGGTTGGCAGGTGGCGGTCACTCTGACGCCGACCGCTGGTCACTGGCTACGGATGAGCGGCGAGTTCGAGAAGTTGGAGAAAGTGACCGGCCTACCGGTACGCGATGAACCCCGCCTTCCTGGCGAGGCACGACCGCACCCGCCGGTTGACTGCTATGTGGTGGCCCCCGCGTCGGCCAACATGGTGGCCAAGCTCGCCGCCGGCCTGATGGACAACCAGGCGCTCACACAGGTGGGCGAGGCGATCGGCACCCTCGGGTTGCCCGTCGTCGTCTTCCCTCGGGTGAACGCGGCGCACGCCCGCCACCCGGCATGGCAGAACCACCTCGACACCCTCCGGGCGGGAGGCGTGCGCATCATCTACGGCCCGGAAGTGTGGCCGCTGTACGAACCGCGCGAGGCGCCAGCGGGGCGCGAACTGCCCTGGGAGGCAGTGCTGGATGCCGTGGACGAAGCGACTCGATGACGAGTCGTCAACTGCCCTGACCTGCAAGCAAAGAGGACCCGGACACTCTGTCCGGGTCCTCTGCCGTTCACGGCTACATGCTCATTGGCATGCCAAGGATCAATGAGCGAAGCGGCGAGCTGGAATGCATGACTCCTGCTGAACTCGCTTTGGTCAAAGCGAGTTTGAGGGACGCACGCCTCAAGGCCGAACGACTGCTGAGGCGTGCGGATGAACTCACAGCGACGGTGGAGTCTCGCTACCCACAAGCTGCTCAAGCCGGTCAAGCCGCTCCCCGAGCAATCGGAGAGCGTCATGAATCGTGCTGAGCTCTGCGGCCAGGGCCGCGAATGCGGGGCTACTGCCCGGCTCTGTGCCGAGGGGGGCAGCGGGGTCGCGGACGAACGTCCCGCGCCCCTGCTGGGTGAGGATCAACCCCTCGTCACGGAGTTGGCCGTACGCGCTCTGAACAGTCATGAGCTGTACACCGAGTTCCTTAGCGAGGGCGCGAGCTGCTGGGAGCCGGTCCCCCGCGTCGTACTCGCGATCGGGGCCCGTGATCTTCTCGCGGAACTGCGCCGCAATCTCCTTGGCCGTCGGCGTGGGCTTGGTCACTTCGGGGCTCTGATCCATGCCCCCGAGAGTAACCGGACCTAGGTCAATCTCACGTCGCTCAGTCGCACCCTCTTGACAGTCGGATTGACCTAGGTCAATCTGAAGTCATCGCCGAACGCGAGGCCCGGAAGGGCTTCAACGGCCGTGTCAGTGCCCGGAAGCAAGGCCCGGATTCAGCACTGCGAAGAACTCAACAGAGTGCCGACCCAGCCACCTGCACATGGGTGGTCGATGGGTGCGGGTCACCATCCCGACGCCCATGTCGGGCCGGGTGACCTGCCCTGATCCGCCCTTCGGGGCGGTGACGGCATTGCGTGATTTTGAATCCGCAGCACCTTCGTAGCCCCGGCAACCAGCCGTGAGGGGCGCCCGATCGGATCGGGCCCGGGGCACTTGGCCTGCCGCTTCGTGCGGCGTTGGCCTGCGTACCGAGCGTGGCGGCTCCCGGACAGGACATCCCGCCGCGCTCGGTCTCCTTTCCCGACATAGTCAGGAGCAGTAGCCCATGACCGAGCGCATCATCCCCGTGGACGTCGTCGGCCCGATCGCCCTGGATCTGGCGATGAGCACCGGCAGTATCCGCGTCGTCGTCGACGCGATGCTGAAGCAGGCGCGCATGGCACTGACGACGGAGGCGACCTCCGGCCCGTCCGCCGACGCGATCCGCGACACCACCGTCAGCCTCACCGGGCAGAACCTCCGGGTCCGCGTCCCGGACGTGGCCGGCGGCGCTGGTGGCAGCACGACGATCCGGGTGGGCGGCAACACCATGACGTTCTCCGGCGGCAACGGCGTGCAGATCGTCAACGGCAACGTCCACATCACCGGCCACGGCGGCGGCAAGGTCTTCGTCAACGGCCGCGAGGTCACCGCGACCGGCCCGGCCGGGGACGCACTCACCCCGATCACCGCCACGATCCACCTGCCCGCCAAGTCAGTGGCCGCGATCAGCACCAACAGCGCGAACACCGTCGTCACCGGCACGCTCGCGCGGCTGGAGTACGACGGCACCTCCGGCACGCTGACCGCTGAGCGCGTCGGCGACCTGGAAGCCATCGTCACCTCCGGCAGCGTCATCGTCGGCGAGGTCAGCGGCCCGCTGGACATCAACCTCACCTCCGGCAACGTCAACATCGCCGCCTACAGCGGCCACTGCGCCCGGCTGAACCTCACCTCCGGCAACCTCCGCATGGCCGCCACCGCACAGGCCACCGGCCGCCTCACGGTCAACGCCACCTCGGGCAGCGCACGCATCACCGGCGCCGCTCACCTCAACGTCCGCCGCCGGGTGACCAGCGGCCACGTGCAGATCAGCTAGCACCGCCTGACCCCCGTTCTTCGCGGGGCGGCCGCTCCCGGACAGGACAACCGACCGCCCCGCGCCCTTCCCGACGCTTTCAAGGAGAGACCCCACCATGCGTATGCGCACCTACGTCGCCGGCCAAGAGGCGTACGGCGACATCGAGTTCGCGGAACTGGCGCTCGGTATCGACGTCGACCTGTTCCGGGGCCCGCTGGAGTTCGAGACGGACGGCGAGCGGGCCGCCCGTGAGGACGCGGCCCGTGACGTCCTCGCCGACCTGGTCGCGGAGGCGGAGGCCGGTGACGAGATCGCCGGGTGGGACGCCCTGTACGCCGACGCCCTGACCCGCACCGTGCCATTCCTGCGCTCCGCTCGCGGCTTCCGGCCGGGAACGGGGGAAGCAGCATGAACGCCGTGACACAGAACCTGACGGCCGCGCACACTGAGGTCAAGGCGGAGATCGCCCGGACCGACGCCAAGACCGCGCTGTTGCTGGCGTTCGTCGGCGCCGTGCTCGCCGGCGGGTGGACGATCGCCCGTGACATGCCGCTGAACCCCCTCGCCTACGCGGCGGGCGGTTTGGGACTGGCACTGCTGATAGGGGCCGCGGGTCTGCTGCTGCGGTCGGTGCGCCCCAACATCAAGGGGCGACACGGCTTCCCGCTGTGGGCCACACTCACCCCCGAGCAGATCACCAACCTCACCGCCTCCCGGGACCTCGCCGCCGACATCGCGGGCCTGTCCCGACTGGCGGTCGCCAAGTTCACCTGCCTGCGCCGCGCGGTCGACCTGACGTGCGTGGGCGGCGCCCTGCTCATCCTGGCCCTCGTGTTCGCCCTCGGGGGTGCGGCATGAGCGAGCTGATGTACGCCGCCGCTGCCGGTCTGCCGCTGGCGGCCGGGTGGTCGGTTCACGCGCTGCGGCTGACGCGCCGGATCGAGACGGCCCGACGCGACCCGCTGACCGGGCTGTGGACGCGGGACGCGTTCGAGCAGCGTGCCGCCCGACTGCTGGCCCGGCACGCACACGTCGCGGTGGTGCTGGTCGACCTGGACGGATTCAAGGCCGTCAACGACACCCACGGCCACGCCGCCGGGGATGCAGCGATCCGCGCCACCGGCGCGAGCCTGACCGACGCGCTTGCTGGCCATCGGCGGGCGGTCGCGGGACGCCTCGGAGGTGACGAGTTCGCCGCCGCCGTCGCCCTGTCCGACCCGATCGCGCTGCCGTGGCTGCTGCGAGGCATGCACGACGAGATCACCGCCCCGTTCCGCCACACCGGACGTGACCTCACGGTCGGTGCGTCCATCGGCGCCGTGCTCTCCAGCGACGTCCCCGGTGGGACCGGACGGGAGCTGTCGGGGCTGCTGCGACTGGCCGACGAAGCGATGTACACGGCCAAGCGCGGCGGGGGCGGATGGCAGAACGCCGCCTTCGCACCCCGCTGCACCACGACCGCCGGACGCCGTACCGGCCGCCCCGGCACCCACACGACACAGCGGAGGGAGGCGGCATGAACGAGACCCGCAAGCCTTTGACGAAGCTTCAGATCGGCGTCCTGACAGCCGCGTTCGTGCCGATGCTCGCCACAGGCGTGGTCGGCGGGATCGGCACCTACAGCAACATCGGGCACGCCTACGGCGCCGGCACCGCGCTCGGTGCCCTCGGTGCCGGCGAGGGCGCCACCGCCGTCCTCGCCCTGGTTCTGCTGGGCTTGACCATGCTCGGTCAGTCCTCGCCGCGCATCGTGCGGATGGGGCTGTGGGCGCTGCCGGCCGCCGCCGCCGTCATGGGCGCCACGGCCGCGCCGGACCCGGGACGCACCGTGATCTACGCCCTGACCCCGATGGGCATGTCCGTCTCCGCTGAGGGCATGGCGTTCCTCGCCCGCCGGATCGTCGTGCACACCGACGGCCGCGACGCGGAGAACGAGCGGCGCACCGCCGACCTCGTACAGGCCCTCGCCTACCATCGCGCCCGCGCCGCTCAGCACCCCAGCGGTCGGGTTCAGTGGTGGTCGGAGCGCAAGTCGTGGCGCCTGGCCCGCAAGGTCGGGATCGGGGACGCGGCGCTCGGATCGAGGCTCCTCGATGTCCAGCGCGAGCGGATCACCGCCGGTGCGGATGCCGCGCTCGGTTCGATGTTCGGCGGCACCACCCCTGCCCTCGCCCCGATCCCCGAGGCGGACGCGAATGCGGAGGAATCTACCGAGACTATGAGGAATCGGTCTATGCCTGACCTGCGGGAATCGATCCCGGCCCCGGTGGTGACACTGACCCGACTCACGGTCCCCGAACCGGTCGCGGTGGACCTGGGCAAGTCGATTCTCCCGCTCAAGCCGCTCGCCCCCGCTCCGGCCCCGATCGCCCCGCCCTCGCTTCCGGCGCCGGTGGTGCGGGCGGTCCCGGCGGCATCGAGTCGACCCCGTCGGGCGACCGGCCGGGTTCCTCAGGTGGCACGGCCGGTCAGGCACAAGCGCACGGCGGATCAGTTGTTGGCTGAGGCCCGCACGGTCACCGCCGGGTGGCCGGACAGCCGGATCACGGCTGAGGGCATCCGCCGTGAGGTGCACACCTCGCCGGCCAACGCCCGGATGCTGCGGGACACGCTGCTGTCTGAGCGTGCCGCCGTGGCCACCGGCCCGTGAAGCGGCTGACGCTGGCCGACTGCTTCGACCCGGACGGCGAGCGCTTCGGCATCCCCACCTACCCGTGGCGCTACGCCCCCGACGGCATGGCCACCCGCCGCCAACTCCGCATCCGTGGACTGCGGCCGGGCGGTCAGGACATCGCGGCGCAGATGCTGAGGCCGCGTCGCTGGCGGGAGCCGCTGACCGCGTACCTGTACCGCATCGACCTCGCCCACCCGGTACGCCCGATGACCCCGGCGAGGTGGGCGGCGCTGGCCAAGGCCAACGCCGCGCGCCGCCGTTGCCCCGAGTGCCGGCGGGATGCCGGATACGTCATCCCGCCCACCCTTGGAGCCTGCGTGGCATGCGCCTTTCCCGAGGAACAGCGCGCCGCTTGAAGCACACAGGGCACGCACTTTGCGTGCCTTGGTTCGCCCCATCTGGGCTGACTCTCTTCTCACGGGCCCGGCCGCCCACCTCCTACAGCGTCGGCCGGGCCCGCTCTCCCTCACACCCGAAAGCGGAAGGAACCTCAGTGAAGCACCCCGACGACGACAACGAACTCTTCAACCGGCTGGAAGCCGAAATGGCCACCGACACCACCCCCGGGGAGGGGGCGGACGTGGTCGACCTCGACAAGGCGCGCGCCGCCCGCGAGTCGACTCCGACCGCCGACCCCGAGTCGGCCGACCCGACCGCCCGGCGGCTGGTCGACGACCCGGCCACACAGGCGGCCGGTCCCGGCTACCTCGGTCGACTGGCGGCCGCCAAGCGCCGGGACGTCGTCCCGCTGTGGCTGCGCTCGGTCGCCGAACTCAAGACCGCGTCCGCGTGGGTGGCCCGCCACTACGCCCACACCGCCGGGTACCACGCACTGCGCACTCCGGTGTATGCCGCCCGGCTGACCATGCAGGCCCCGTCCGGGCTGGCCCGGTTCGTGGGCGGCACCATGCGGTGGGTCGCCGACCGCGAGGGCGAGCCGGTGCGTCTGGCGGCCGTGCGCCGCGAGGACGCGGCGGAGTACCTGAAGCTGTCCCGGCAGCGGGACGGACGGGTGCGACTGCGCACGCTGGTCATGGTGCTGGGCATGTTCGTCGGTCTCGGTCTGGCGCTCGCCCTGTACGTGCTGGCCCCTGACTGGCTGCAAGCCGTCTCAGTCGGCGCCCTGGTCCTGGCGCTGGGCATGAACGGCCGCAAGGCCGACCAGCCGGTCATCCACCGGGCGGTGGAGATCCCCAAGGCATCCAAGCTCACCAGTGACATCGTGCTGCGGGCGCTCGGGGCGCTGGGCATTCCGGCGATCAGCCAGGCGCAGGCCAAGGGCCGGGACGGCTTCGAGTTCACCGCCCCGATCACCCGCGACGGTCCCGGCTGGCGGGCCACGGGCGAACTCCCGTACGGCGTAACGGTCACGGACATCATCGAGAAGCGCGAGCGCCTGGCCTCCGGCCTGCGCCGCCCGCTCGGGTGTGTGTGGCCGGAGGCCGCGCCGGAGCACCCGGGGCGGTTGGTGCTGTGGGCGGGCGACCAGGACATGAACACCGCGAAGAAGCCCGCATGGCCGCTGGCCAAGTCGGGCACGGTCGACCTGTTCAAGCCGGTCGCGTTCGGCACCGACCAGCGCGGACGCTGGGTTGAGATCACCCTGATGTTCATCGCCGGCGTCATCGGCGCGATCCCCCGCATGGGCAAGACCTTCCTGCTCAGGCTGCTTCTGCTGATCGCGGCGCTGGATCCGCGGGCGGAGGTGCACAGCTTCGACATGAAGGGCACCGGCGACCTCGATCCGGTCGGCAACAACGTCTCCCACCGGCACGCCGCCGGTGACGATGACGAAGCGATCCTCTACGTGCTGGGTGATTTCCGTGCCCTGCGGGAGGAACTGCGCCGCCGGGTGAAGGTGATCCGCTCACTGCCCCGCGACATCTGCCCCGAGAACAAGGTGACCAGCCAGCTTGCGGACAAGCGGTCGCTGGGGTTGCACCCGATTGTGGTCGGGGTGGATGAGTGCCAGGTCCTGTTCGAGCACCCCGAGCACGGCAAGGAGTTCGAGGAGATCGCCACCGACCTGGTTAAGCGGGGACCGGCCACCGGAATCGTGATGCTGCTGGCCACCCAGCGCCCGGACGCCAAGTCGCTGCCCACCGGGATCAGCGCGAACGCGTCCGCCCGGTGGTGCCTGAAGGTCATGGGCCAGACGGAGAACGACATGGTGCTGGGCACCTCCGCCTACAAGCGCGGGGTGCGGGCGACCATGTTCGCCTGGGGCGACAAGGGCATTCACTACTTCGTCGGCGAAGGTGCCGATGCCCGCATCGTCTCCTCCGTCTACGTCGACGCCCCCGGCGCCGACGCGATCGCCGAACGCGCCCGCACCATCCGCGAGAAGGCCGGACTCCTGTCCGGCTTCGCCCTCGGAGAGGCCCCCGAGACGGTCACCGGCCCCGCCTACGACCTGCTCGCCGACGTCCTCGCGGTGGTGCCGGAGGCGGAAGAGCGGGTGTGGAACGAGCGGATCGCCGCCCGCCTTGTCGAACTGCGCCCGGACGTCTACGGCGGCTGGAAGGGCGAGAACGTCACCTCCGCGCTCAAGCCGCACGGCATCAAAACCCGCGACGTGGCCGGCACGACCGAGGACGGCACCCGCACCACCCGGCGCGGCATCGTCCGCGCCGACCTCCTCAAGGCGATTGCGGAGCGTAACGAGAAGCCGGGCGCCGCATAGCCCCGGCAAGGTGCTACCGGTAGCAGGGTGCCCTGCTACCGGTAGCACCCCCGCTAGCACCCCAAACCGCACCCCATCTGCGATCTAGCGGATAGCACCCCACCTGCGGAAACCCCCGAAAACCCGCCCGGAGGGCCCCTGATGACCCCCATCCTCGCTGCTATCACCTGCCTGCTCATAGTCACACTCGGTTACAGCGGACTGTGTGCGGCCTCGCCGTTCGGCAACTGCCGCCGCTGCCACGGCATGGGCCACGCAATGAAGACCGACCGCAAGGGACGGCCCAAGCGCGGCAAGGACTGCCGCCGCTGCAAGGCCACCGGCAAGCGCATCCGCGCCGGCCGCTGGCTCTACAACCGCTGGGCCCGCATCTACCGCTCCGGCACCGACACCCCCTGACCGACCGGCCGGAAGGCATCCCGTGATCTTCGACATCTCCGCCGTGCTGCTGTTCGGCGCCGCGTCCGCCCTCGCCGTCAAGACCAAGTCCGCCGGCGGCGGCGCCGCGATCGTCCTGTTCCTGTTCGGGTTCTTCACCGCCGGGACCGGCGCCTACGACCCCATCGTCAGCGTCGTCAAGGCCACCGCCGACGCCCTGTCCACCCTCGGCAACTGAAAGAGGCTCCCGTGCACGAGTCCACCCCCGCCCCGGTCCGCACCGGCGTCCCGCTCACGGACGATCAGGCTGCCACCGAGGCCGCGCGCATCATCGCCGACGCCTACCGGCCCGCCCCCGAGGTGCCCACCTCCTACCGCGACACGAGTCCTCTGCCCGCGCACGGCGACATGCCGCCGGTCGCGCAGCCGGGGGTGCCGCCGATGTCCCAGCGGGCCGTGGACGCCTCCCGCCTCATGCTCACCGCCGGACTGGCCACCGTCCCGCCCGGCCTGATCGCGATCGGGGTGCTGATCGCCTCCCGGGAGGCCGACCCGACGGTCATCGGGATGATCTGCGCCGCCCCGGCCGCCGTCGCCGTTCCCGTCCTCGCCCTCGCCCGCCTGTTCCGGCGGATCGGCGAGGCCACCCCGGACGAGTACCACCACCACTACACCGGGCCGGTCCACCAGGAGCACACCACCACCCACACGCGCGGCATCTTCGCCCGCACCCACAACGACCACCGCCGCTGAATAAGGGAGAGCAACACCCGTGATCCGACTGCGCATTCAGGTCGCCCACTGGCCCCGGGCCCTGATCCTGACCGACACCCCCCGCCCCAACTGCCGCGACTGCCAGGGCATGGGCGGCTTCGAGCACCCCTACGGCGACCACACCGGCGAGTACGCCGGCAGCGACTGGGAGCCCTGCAAGTGCTGGAACGAGACCCGGCGCTGGATCCTGCTTCCCCTGCCGCACCGGCCCCGGTGGCTGCGGCGCCGCACGGCCGCTCCTGACCCGTGGGGGCCCGGCGGCTACAGCAACGGAGCCCCGTTTTAGCTCTGCCGAGGGCGGCGGCTCCCGGACAAGGACAACCCGCCGCCCCCGGTCTCCAGTCCCGACGAAACAGAAACAGGAGACCTACAGCATGGCCCAACTGAGCGTTTTCGGCGAGGGCCCCTCGCTCCGTGCCACCCGTACGGGGCGAGCGTCCCGGCCGCGTCTGCTGGATCTCTTCTCGTGTGCCGGTGGTGCCGCCATGGGCTACTACCGCGCCGGGTTCGCGGTGGACGGCTGCGACATCGCCGACCGCCCCAACTACCCCTTCCCCTACCACCACGGCGACGCCCTCACCTACCTCGCCCACCTGATCGCATCGGGCGAGATCCGCCGGTACGCGTTCGTCCACGCCTCCCCGCCGTGCCAATACGGATGCTCGCTGACTGTGGGCACCAATGCCTCGCAAGGGTGGGGCCGCGCCCACGTCGACCTGGTCGCCCCCGTCCGTGACCTATTGGACGCGACCGGTCTGCCGTACGTCATTGAGCAGCCGAACGGCCGCGCGGAGATTCGCAAGGACCTGACGCTGTGCGGCGAGATGTTCGGGCTCGGGGTGATCCGTCACCGCAACTTCGAGTTGGGCGGCTGGACCACCGGGCGGCCGGCGCACGTCGCGCACCGGGGCCGGGTCCGTGGCTACCGGCACGGCCGCTTCTACGACGGCCCCTATGTCGCCGCGTACGGCAACGGCGGCGGCAAGCCGTCCATCCCGGAACTCCAGTCGGCCATGGGCATGACGTGGACGGACGTGCGGGAGGAACTGACGGAGGCGATCCCGCCCGCCTACACCGAGTGGATCGGCCGCGCCTACCTCGCCGACCGGGTCCCCGCGCTGGGGGTGGCCGCGTGAGCGCGCGTGTGGTGCCGCTGCGTCGGCCCAACGGACTGCGGGTGCTGGACCTGTGCTGCGGAGCGGGGGGCCTGTCCATGGGCTACTACCTCGCCGGCTTCGACGTCGTGGGCGTCGACAACCGCCCGCAGCCCAACTACCCCTTCCCCTTCCACCAGGCCGACGCCCTCACCTTCCCCCTGGACGGCTTCGACCTGGTCCACGCCTCATGGCCGTGCCAGCACTTCGCCAACGTCACCGCATGGCGCGGAAGCCGCGCCGACCACCCCGACCTGCTCACCCCCGGCCGTGCGCGGCTGGAAGCCTCCGGGCTGCCGTGGGTCATCGAGAACGTCCCCGAAGCACCGCTCAGGCCGGACTACCTGCTGTGCGGTACGCAGTTCGGTCTCAGGGTCCGCCGCCACCGGGCGTTCGAGACCTCGTGGGGAGGCGGCGGGGACCTGGTCCCGCCGTGCTGGCACCACAAGGGCCTGCTGGCGTTCGAGCACAAGGGCGAGCGGGCTTACGCCGACGCTATGGGCTGCACCTGGATGTCCAACATCGAAGCCCGGCAAGCCGTCCCGCCCGCCTACACCGAATGGATCGCCACCCAGTACCTCGCCCTGCAAGGGAGGGCCGCCGCATGACCACCACACCCACCCCCCTGGATGCCGCCCTCGCCCTCGCGGCGGCCGGCGTCCCCGTCCTGCCCCTGCGGGCGGGAAAGGTCCCGTTCGGCAACTGCCCTGCATGCAAGGGGAACGCGTGCGGAGGACGCCCCACCATGAAGAGCGCGGGCCCCTGCCAGTGCCTCGCGCCGTGCCACGCATGGGCCGCCGCCACCACCGACCTGCACGTGATCACCTCACCCGCGTGGGCGACGGTGTGGCGTGAGACGGTGGCGGTCGCCTACCACCCCGGCGGGGCCGGACTCACCGTCGTGGACCTGGACAACGCGGCAGCCGTCGACTGGGCCCGCGCCACCCTGCCCGCCACCCGGATCGTGCCGACCACGCGCGGCGAACACTGGCTCTACCTGGGCGTCATGCTGTCGTCGAACGCGGTCCGGCCGGGGGTCGACGTCAAGTCGCTGGCGCAGTATGCGCGTTGGCTCGGTCCCGGGACCGGCCGCATGGCGCCTCTGACGGCCGCCGTGCGCGCCCTGGTCGTGAAGGAAGACACCACCCCCGCCCGGCGCGGGGTGGCCTCTTCTCTCCCCGCCCGCACCCCGTGGAACCGGTCGGTGGCCACCGGGTGCCGCCACACCGAGCGATACGTCCGCACCGGACTGGAACGCGGCCTCGCCCTCGTACGCGCCCGCACCGAGTCCGGCGCCGGATCACAGGCGTTCGGCGTCGCCCGCTTCCTCGCCGCACAGCACACCGCGTGCCCGGGACCGTGCGGCCTGGCCGCGATCGGTGAGGAGATCGTGACCGCCGCCGTCTCCGTTGGCGTACCCGAGGCGTACGCGCGCCGCGCGGTCACCAACGGCCTTGAGGCGGCTATGGAGCGCGCGGCATGAACAAAGCATCCCGAAACTCCACGAACGGCCCTCAGGGCGCCACGCAGGGCGCGCTACGGCCGACTGCGGGCGAACCGAAGGGCGCCGCCCGCAAGGGCGTCCTTTCTGCCGTTGGTTCTGGCCCGCATACGGTCACCGTCACTGGCATCACCCCGGGGCTTCACATCCAGTTGGAGGGCATCCCCGTCGCGGACTGGCTCTGCCCCTGCGGCGAGCACGAACGCGCCCGGGGCCGCGCCGCCGTCGCCCGGCTTACCACCCGCGTCATCGTCGGCATTTGCCCCCACACCACCACCGCCGAAGGGAGGACGGCCTCATGACTCCACAGCCTGTGGACAGCACCGACCTATGGGCCGGACTGCCCACCCTGGAAGACCCGCCCGGCGAGGACGACACCGCACTGGAGGTGTGGGAGGACCCCATTCCCCTCACCGGCCGACGCGAGCGGCCCCCGTTTCCCGCGCACGTTCTTCCGGCCTGGCTTGGGGAGTTCGTGACCGCCGTAGCGCAGGAGACGCAGACCCCGGTGGACCTCGCCGGATCGATCGCACTGGCCGTGCTCGCCACGGCGGCCGGCGGCCGGTCCGTGGTCCACGTACGCGGCAACTGGCGTGAACCGACCAATCTCTACACCGTGGTCGCGCTCCCGCCCGCCAACCGCAAGTCCGCCGTCTTCGCCCTGCTGACCAACCCCCTGTATGAGGCGGAGAAGCAGCTCAAGACGGCGATGAAGCCGGTCATCGTGGAAGCAGAGCTGACCGCGCGGTTGGCCAAGGAAGCGGCCGACAGGGCCGCCGCCAAGGCCGCGTCCGCCGACGGCGACAAGCGCGACGACATGGTGGCCACCGCCGTGGGCCTCGCGCAGACCGCCGACACGCTCACCGTGCCGGCCGAACCGGTGCTGCTGGCCGATGACTCGACACCCGAGACGGTCACCTCGCTCATGGCCGAACAGGGCGGCCGGCTGTCGGTGATGAGCGCTGAGGGCGGCATCTTCGACATCATCGCCGGCCGCTACTCCGGGGCCCCCAACATGGAGGTCTTCCTGAAAGGGCATGCCGGGGACCGGCTGCGGGTCAACCGGCAGACCCGCCGCGAGTACATCGACGCCCCCGCCCTGACCATCGGCCTCGCCGTACAGCCGGACGTGCTCAAGGACATCGGGAAGGTGAAGGGGTTCGAGGGACGCGGCCTGCTGGCCCGCTTCCTGTACTCCCTGCCGGTGTCCACGGTCGGCGAACGCGAGATCATCACCGACCCGGTCCCGGAAGAGACGGCCGCCGCCTACACCGAGCAGGTCATTGATCTGACGCTGTCGCTGGCGGAGTGGACCGACCCGGCCGTCATCCAGCTCTCTCCTGAGGCGGACGCGGCTCTGATCGCCTATCAGAAGCGCATCGAACCCCAACTCAAGGCACGCGGCGGCACGCTGGGCCACATCTCCAACTGGGCCGGAAAGCTGGCCGGGGCGACCGCCCGCATGGCCGCGCTGCTGCACCTCGCCGAACACGGCGGCAACGGCTACGCCCACCCCGTCACCGCCGACACCATGAACGCGGCCATCGAGCTGGGGCAGTACTACACCGCGCACGCCCTCGCCGCGTTCGATGTCATGGGAGCCGACCACACCACCGCCCGCGCTCACAGCGTCCTGGAAGCGCTGCGCATGCATCGGTGGACCGAGGTCAGCAAGCGCGACCTAATGGTCAAGCTCTCCCGCTCTGAGTTCCCCACCGCCGCGGACCTGGACCCGACGCTGAACCTGCTGGAAGACCACGGCTACGTGCGAGCCCAACCCATCGTGCGCACCGGCGGACGCGGCCGGCCGCCCTCGCCGCGCTACCTGGTCCACCCCCGGCTGACAGATCCCACCACCTGAGCCGCCCACAAAAACCACAGAATCACAGAAATACCCGCCGCGAGCCGCCTGACCTGCACAGACAGTCTCGTTCGGCGGCTCGCGGCGCTCCGCCACAGAATCTCGCAAAGAAGCCACAGAAATAAGCCCGACCCGGCCCGCCGCACCGGCCCCCTTATTTCTGTGGAACCTTCGTCGATTTCTGTGGAAGCCAGCATCGCCCGGCATCAGTGCAGGTCAGCCCCGTGATTACGGGTTTCTGTGTATTTCGTGGTTTCTGTGGCGGCACTCCCCCGCGAACCCTGACTCACAAGGGAGCGAGCCTTGAGCCCAACCGTCTCTCCCGTAGCCGACCCCCGCGCAACCCTCCGGGGCGGTCTACCGGACCGGTACCTCACCCCCGACGACATCGCCGGGATGTTCGAGGTGCCCATCGAGACCGTCTACCAGTGGCGCAAGAAGCGGACGGGCCCGCCCGGCTTCCGCATCGGCAAACACCTCCGCTACGACCCCGCCGACGTGCGCGCCTATGTCACGCAACGCAAGGACGCCGACCGCAACGCCGCGTAGCTGAACACCCGCCAGAAACAGCAGGGAGAGCCGTCACGAACGGCTCTCCCTGCTTCATGTCGAGAGAGGACCGCCGCCGCATGGCTGGCCACATCCAAGATCGCTGGTACAAGACCGAGATCGACGCCAACGGCAAGACCGTCCGCGTCCGCACCGACCGCTACGGCAGTGGTCTCCGCTACCGGGCCCGGTACGTCGGCCCCGACGGAACCGAGAAGTCCAAGAGCTACCCCGACGGACAGAAGCGCCTCGCCGAGAAATGGCTCTCGAAGGTAGAGGCCGACATGGACAGCGGCAATTACGTCGACCCGGCCGCCGGCCGAACGACGTTCCGGCAGTACGCCGAGAAGTGGCTGAAGACTCAGACCACCGACCTGACAACCCGAGAGACGGTCGCCTCGACGGTTCGCGGCCACGCGATCCCCTACATCGGTTCGCGCCCTCTCGGCTCCTTCAAGCCGGAACACATTCGCGACTGGCTGAGCGAGTTGGAGCAGGCCGTACCCGCAACGTCGTACCGGCGAGTGATCTACAACAACGTGTCGACCATCCTTAACGCGGCCGTGGATGACGGCCACCTGGCGAAGAACCCGTGCCACGCGCAATCGGTACGCCCACCCGCACCGGGAACGGGCCGCGTGGTGCCATGGACGGCCGAACGCGTTTTCGGTGTCCGGGAGGCCCTGCCGGAGCGCTTCCGTGCGGCGGTCGACCTCGGAGCGGGATGCGGCCTGCGGCAAGGGGAGATCTTCGGGCTCCCCGTCGATGAAATCGACTTTGAGTCCGGTTGGCTGCACATCGTGAACCAGGTGAAGGTGACGACCGGCGGCCTCGTATTCGGTCCGCCGAAGCGGGGCAAGCTCCGTGACGTTCCCCTGCCCGACCGCGTGGCGGATGCCCTCAAGCGCCACATGAAGGAGTTCCCACCGGTCTCGATCACCTTGCCGTGGCTGCGGAAGGACGGCCGTATGGTGACGCGCGAGTTGCTGTTCACTCGCCTCGACGGCGCAGGTGCAGTCCGGCGGACCGACTTCAACGACCGCGCTTGGAAGCCCGCTCTCGTCGCGGCAGGAGTGATCCCCGAGCCGAAACCGGGTGAGCGTCACCACGCCGCCCGCGAACACGGTATGCACGCTCTCAGGCACTTCTACGCCTCGGTCCTACTGAACGCTGGCGAGAACGTCAAGGCGCTGAGCAACTACCTCGGACACAACGATCCGGGGTTCACGCTCCGGGTGTACACCCACCTCATGCCGAGCAGTGACGCGCGGGCCCGGAAGGCCGTGGACAGCCTGTATCAGGCGGCTTCCTCTCCTTTGACGGCGCTGTAAAGAGACGAGAGACGGAAAGACCAGACTTCCGGGATAGCCACACTTACTTGCAGGCTATCCCGGAACATCGCCCGCGCTGGCACCGAACTAGCTACAATCCATCTGTGACTGATCGCGCATTCCCCTCACCCAACAGCGACGAGGTAATCGGCGCGCTTGAGCGCACTGGGTACCTCCTGGAACAACGCGTAGCAAGCCAGGTAAGATCTCTCGGCTTCTCGGTAACAACTGGAAGAGCTTTCGAGGACCCCGACGAAGGAAAGTCTCGGGAAGTCGACGTGTATGCCATCAAGAGGGCATGGGGCGACCCGTCAAAAGACATTCAAGTACTCATCCAGCTTGTCATTGAGTGCAAGCGGTCAACCGGCCCTTATGTAGTCCTGGGCAGGAAACCAAACGGTCGGGACAGGAGTCACCAACCACATTCCCACACTATGCCGATCAGCTCCGTAACGTGGCACGATACTCAGGCAGACCACCCGCGCACCATTCGAGTTATCCCCACATGGAATTGGTTGGGACTTCACACCCTACCCAGCAGCCCTAACCTCGATAGCAGAAAAGGGGTGCAACTGGTTCGCCTGAATCTGCAACAAAATAAATGGCAAACAGACAACTCGTCTATCTTTGAGTCCACAACGGTCCCTTTGATGAAGGCTGTAGAATCATTCAGACCGCCTCGGGATACTGCCGAGCCCCCATCGTACGCAGTCCTAAACCTATGCTTCCCAGTCCTGGTAACAAGCGGCGAACTCTTTTATGTAGACGGCGAAGAAGTCGCCCCTATCGCAGAGCAGGTGGAGTGGGTTTCCCTTGAACGGGACATCAAGATGAGGTCCATGACGGGTTTGTTCAACATGGATGTTGTCACCTATGCAGCCCTGGACCTCTACCTTACAAATCGTGTTCTCGCGTTCAGCGAGGCCGTGGCAGAAGAGGTCGCCAGAGACCCCGACCGGCTGAAGCAAGGCCAGCTCGACGCTCCCCCGGCCGACCTCTAGGTGCTGGCTTCCCCGATGGGGCAGAGGCACACGGAGGACGAGGTGTCGACGCTGAGACGGCCCAGAGACGGCCCAGAGACCGTGACGCGCGATGGGGCCGACGGTCGCGGACCGTCGGCCCCATTCGCCGAATCAGCGGAAAACCCCTCTGACCTGCCCTTACAGCACCGGCAGGTTCTTCCGCAGTTCGAACGCGGTCACCTCCGAGCGGTACTCCTCCCACTCCTGCCGCTTGTTGCGCAGGAAGAAGTCGAAGACGTGCTCGCCCAGTGTCTCGGCGACCAGGTCGCTGCGTTCCATCAGGGTGAGGGCCTCGCCCAGGTTCTGGGGCAGGGGCTCGATGCCCATGGCGCGGCGCTCGGAGTTGGACAGGGCCCAGACGTCGTCCTCGGCGCCCGGCGGGAGCTCGTAGCCCTCCTCGATGCCCTTGAGGCCGGCGGCCAGCAGGAGGGCGTAGGCGAGGTAGGGGTTGGCGCCGGAGTCGAGGGAGCGGACCTCGATGCGGGCCGAGCCGGTCTTGCCGGGCTTATACATCGGGACGCGGACCAGGGCGGAGCGGTTGTTGTGGCCCCAGCAGATGTAGGAGGGGGCCTCGCCGCCGGCGCCGGCGGTGCGCTCGGTGCCGCCCCAGATGCGCTTGTAGGAGTTGACCCACTGGTTGGTGACCGCGGAGATCTCCGCCGCGTGCTTGAGGAGGCCCGCGATGAAGGAGCGGCCGACCTTGGAGAGCTGGTACTCCGAGCCGGACTCGTAGAACGCGTTGCGGTCGCCCTCGAAGAGCGAGAGGTGGGTGTGCATGCCCGAGCCGGGGTGCTCCGAGAACGGCTTGGGCATGAAGGTCGCCTGGACGCCCTGCTCCAGCGCCACCTGCTTCATGACCAGGCGGAACGTCATGATGTTGTCGGCCGTGGAGAGCGCGTCGGCGTAGCGCAGGTCGATCTCCTGCTGGCCGGGGGCGCCCTCGTGGTGGGAGAACTCGACCGAGATGCCCATCGACTCCAGCATGGTGATCGCCTGGCGGCGGAAGTCCATGCCGATGTTCTGCGGGGTGTGGTCGAAGTAGCCGGAGTTGTCGGCCGGGGTCGGGCGTGAGCCGTCCAGCGGGCGGTCCTTCAGCAGGAAGAACTCGATCTCCGGGTGGGTGTAGAAGGTGAAGCCCAGGTCGGAGGTGCGGGCCAGGGCGCGCTTGAGGACGTACCTGGGGTCGGCGAAGGACGGGGAGCCGTCCGGCATGAGGATGTCGCAGAACATCCGGGCCGTGCCGGGGGCCTCGGCCCGCCAGGGCAGAACCTGGAAGGTCGACGGGTCCGGCTTGGCGATCATGTCGGACTCGTACACGCGAGCGAATCCCTCGATCGCGGACCCGTCGAAGCCGATGCCCTCGTCGAAGGCCTGTTCCAGTTCCGCCGGAGCCACGGCGACCGACTTGAGGAAGCCCAGCACGTCCGTGAACCACAGGCGTACGAACCGGATGTCGCGCTCCTCCAAGGTCCGGAGCACGAACTCCTGCTGCTTGTCCATCTTCCGCTTCCCCATCCTTGCTGGTCAGGCCGCCTGTCTCCGGGTCCCGCAGGAGGCGGTCGGGCACCTGAGCATCACACCACAACAGCATTTCGTGTGCGTTGCCGACCTTGATCGTCGCGGCGACCCGGGGGTGAACGCCTCACGTCCGGCGGATGTACTGCTCTGCCGCCCATATTGCCTGCTCGGACTGACATACGTAATGCCCGGCCCTCCCCGTCTCACCGCGTGCCCCGGTTTCCCCTGGGCTCCCTGCCGGAAGGCACCCCGGTCCCACTACGATCAGCGGACCGATCGTCACCATCCGTCCCGCCCCTTTCCCCCAGAAGGACACACCTCATGGGTTCCGCCAAGAAGAGCACCGCAGCGGCACGCAAGGCGCGCATAGAGGAGATGCGGCGCGCCGAGCAGTCCCGGGAGCGCCGCAACCGGATCCTCACCATCGGCGCCGCCGTGGTCGTCGTCGCCGGTCTGGTCGTCGGCTCCGTCGTGCTGGTGCAGTCGCAGTCCGACGACGACAGCACCGCGGCCGACGGCAAGGGCAAGGGGCACTTCGTCACGGGCTCGGACGGCGTGAAGACCTGGAAGGGCACGCTGGGCCGCAACCACGTGACCAAGACGGTGAGCTACCCGATGGAGCCCCCGGTCGGCGGCGACCACAACCAGGTGTGGATGAACTGCAACGGCGACGTCTACACCAAGGCGATCGGCACCATGAACGCCGTGCACTCGCTGGAGCACGGCGCGGTCTGGGTGACGTACACCAGCGCGGCGAAGAAGGCCGACGTGGACGCGCTCGCGGCGAAGGTGAAGAAGACTCCGTACACACTGATGAGCCCGGACGACAAGCAGAAGGACCCGATCATGCTGTCCGCGTGGGGCCACCAGCGGACCGTGACGGGGGCGAGCGACCCGAACGTCGACAAGTTCTTCGAGAAGTTCGTGCAGGGTGAGCAGACGCCCGAGCCCGGCGCGGCGTGCACGGGTGGTCTGGGGCAGTGAGGTTCGCCGGAGTGGCCGTGGCCGTGGCCGGGGTCCTCGTCGCGGCCGGCGCGATCACCTACGCCGTGGCCGAGGACGGCGGATCGGACGGCACCCCGTCCGCCGGTTCCGCGGACGCGGGTTTCGCGCGCGACATGGCCGTGCACCACCAGCAGGCCGTCGAGATGTCGTACATCGTGCGCGACCGCACCAAGGACGTCGAGGTGCGGCGGCTCGCCTACGACATCGCGCAGACGCAGGCCAACCAGCGCGGCATGCTGCTGGGTTGGCTGGACCTGTGGGGGCTGCCGAAGGTGTCGGCCGATCCGCCGATGACGTGGATGGACATGGGTGACATGCCGTCGGCCGGCGAGGGCTCGCTGATGCCGGGCATGGCGACCGACGCCGAGATGAAGCGGCTGGGCACGCTCAACGGCAGGCAGGCCGAGGTCTTCTACCTCCAGTTGATGACGGACCATCACCAGGGCGGCATCCACATGGCGAAGGGCTGTGTGGACAAGTGCGCGGTCGGCGTGGAGAAGCGGCTCGCGCAGGGGATGGTCGACGCGCAGCAGTCGGAGATCGACCTGATGGCGGGGATGCTGAAGGAGCGGGGCGCGAAGCCGCGATCATAGAGGGTTAACCCTCGAACCAGCCTTTTTCATTAGGTTAATTGGTTTCTTCTTGGCATGCGCATTCCCCTTGCATGAACGGTTCGTCGCAAGAGTGGCCACACCGTCGAGTGATCACTCGCGACGAACCGCATCCAGGGGGTTCCATGAGATCCAACCGCGCCAAAGTCCGCGCCGGAGTGAGCATGGCGGCGACGCTGCCGATGCTCGCGGGCGCGCTGGCGCTCGGTATACCCGCGGCCCACGCCGCGGACGGCCCGGCCCGTGACACGCTCGCCGGGACCAAGCCCGCGTGGGCCACGGCCAAGGCCGACAAGGGCGCCGCCCCGGACAGTTCCCAGGTCTCCGCCCGGGTCTACCTCGCCGGCAGGGACGCCGCCGGCCTCGCCGCCTACGCGAAGTCGGTGTCCGACCCGGCCTCGCCGTCGTACGGCAAACACCTGAGCGCCGAGCAGGCGCAGGCCCGCTTCGGTGCCACCAAGGCGCAGGTCGCCGCGGTCACGTCGTGGCTGGAGTCGGCGGGCCTGAAGGTCACCGGCACCACGCAGCACTACATCTCCGTCACCGGTGACGTGGCCGCCGCCGAGAAGGCCTTCGGCACCCAGCTCCACAACTACGCCAAGGGCTCGAAGACCTACCGCGCCCCGGCCAAGGCCGCCTCCGCGCCGGCCGGCCTGGACGGTGCCGTCCTGACCGTCACCGGCCTGGACAACGCCCCGCACAAGGCCAGCAGCAAGGACCAACTGCCGCCGCCGGACGCCGTGTTCAAGAACGCCGGGCCGTTCTCCTCGTACTACGGCTCGAACATCGCGAGCACGCTGCCCGACGCCTACGGCACGAAGATCCCGTACGCCGTCAAGGGCTACACGGGCAAGCAGCTCCGCGCCGCCTACGGCGCCGGCACGTACACCGGCAAGGGAGTGCGCGTCGCCATCACCGACGCCTACGCCTCCCCCACCATCGCCTTCGACGCGGCCACCTACGCGAAGAAGCACGGCGACGCCGCCTACACCACGGGCCAGCTCAAGCAGGTCCTGCCGAAGAACTACACGAAGACCGAGGAGTGCGGGGCGGCCGGCTGGTACGGCGAGGAGACCCTCGACGTCGAGGCCGTGCACGCGGTCGCGCCGGACGCGAGCATCACGTACGTGGGCGCCGCGTCCTGCTACGACGACGACCTGCTCGACTCGCTCAGCAAGATCGTCGACAACCACCTCGCCGACATCGTCTCCAACTCCTGGGGCGACATCGAGGCCAACCAGACGCCGGACCTCGCGGCCGCCTACGACCAGGTCTTCCAGTTCGGCGCGGTCGAGGGCATCGGCTTCTACTTCTCCTCCGGCGACAACGGCGACGAGGTCGCCAACACCGGTACGAAGCAGGTCGACACCCCGGCCAACTCAGCGTGGGTGACGGCGGTCGGCGGTACCTCCCTCGCCGTCGGCAAGGGCGACAAGTACCTGTGGGAGACCGGCTGGGGCACCGAGAAGGCCGTGCTGTCCGCGGACGGCAAGAGCTGGACCGGCTTCCCCGGCGCGTTCACCTCGGGCGCGGGCGGCGGCACCAGCAGGACGGTCGCCGAGCCCTACTACCAGAAGGGCGTCGTCCCGAACGCGCTCGCCACGGCCAACAACGCCGCCGGCAACCGCGTGGTCCCGGACATCTCCGCGATCGCCGACCCCAACACCGGTTTCCTGGTGGGGCAGACGCAGACCTTCCCCGACGGCTCGCAGCAGTACAGCGAGTACCGCATCGGCGGCACCTCGCTGGCCTCGCCGGTGATCGCGGCCGTGCAGGCGCTGGCGCAGCAGGCGGGCGGCGGCAAGGCGCTCGGCTTCGCCAACCCGTCGATCTACTCGAAGTACGGGTCCCGGGTGTACCACGACGTCACGGACAACCCGACGGGCTCCGGACTCGCGGTGGCCCGCGTCGACTTCACCAACGGCTATGACGCCACCGGTGGGACGAGCACCTCGGTCCGCAGCCTCGGCAAGGACAGCTCGCTGTCCGCGGTCAAGGGCTACGACGACGTGACGGGCGTGGGCACGCCCGCGAACGGTTACGTGCAGTCCTTCGGGCGGCACTGACCCGCCACGCGTGTGGGCAGGGGCCCGGTCCCGAAGGCGAGAACCTTCGGGACCGGGCCCCTCGCGCGTTCCCCCGCCCGCTATAGCGTCGCTCTGACGATTACACTGATCCTGTGACTGCCTCGAACTTCTGGTCCATCTATCAGCACGGGTTCGCACGCGTCGCCGCCTGCACGGGGCACACCGTCATCGCGGACCCGCCCGCCAACGCCGAAGCGGTGCTGCGCCAGGCGCGCCGGTGCGGTGAGGAAGGGGTCGCCGTCGCCGTCTTCCCGGAGCTCGGGCTGTGCGGCTACTCCATCGAGGACCTGCTCCTCCAGGACGCCCTGCTCGACGAGGTCGAGACCGCGCTCGCGGACGTGGTCACCGGGTCGGCCGACCTGCTCCCGGTGCTGGTCGTCGGCGCCCCGCTGCGCCACCGCAACCGGGTCTACAACTGCGCGGTGATCGTGCACCGCGGCCGGGTCCTCGGTGTCGTACCGAAGTCGTACCCGCCCAACTACCGCGAGTTCTACGAGCGTCGGCAGATCGGCGACGGCGCCGACGAGCGCGGCGGGTCGATCCGGGTCGGCGGGGCGAGCGTGCCGTTCGGCGTGGACCTGCTGTTCGAGGCGGCCGACGTCCCCGGTCTCGTGCTGCACACGGAGATCTGCGAGGACATGTGGGTGCCGGTGCCGCCCAGCGCGGAGGCCGCCCTCGCCGGCGCGACCGTCCTGGTCAACCTCTCCGGCAGCCCCATCACGGTCGGCCGGGCCGAGGACCGCAAACTGCTGTGCCGCTCGGCGTCCTCGCGCTGCCTCGCGGCGTACGTCTACGCGGCGGCCGGACTCGGCGAGTCGACGACCGACCTGTCCTGGGACGGCCAGGCCATGGTCTACGAGAACGGCGTCCTGCTGGCCGAGACGGAGCGTTTCCCGCAGGGCGACGAGTACGCGGTGGCCGACGTGGACCTGGACCTGCTGCGGCAGGAGCGGTTGCGGATGGGCACGTTCGACGAGAACCGGCGCACCCATCAGGCGCGCACCGGGGACTTCCGGACGGTGTCCTTCGAACTCGACCCGCCCGCGGGCGACCTGGGCCTCAAGCGCCGACTGGAGCGCTTCCCGTTCGTGCCCGCCGACGCCGGACGGCTCGCCCAGGACTGCTACGAGGCGTACAACATCCAGGTCGCCGGGCTCCAGCAGCGGCTCGCGGCGATCGGCGGCCCGAAGGTGGTCATCGGGGTGTCGGGCGGCCTCGACTCCACGCACGCGCTGATCGTGGCCGCCCGCGCGATGGACCGCGCCGGGCGGCCGCGCAGCGACATCCTGGCCTGGACCCTGCCCGGCTTCGCCACCAGCGACCACACCAAGGACAACGCCCACAAGCTCATGCGGGCCCTCGGCGTCACCGCGGCCGAGCTGGACATCACGCCGACCGCGCGGCTGATGCTGCGGGAGATGGACCACCCCTTCGCCTCCGGCGAGCCCGTGTACGACGTCACCTTCGAGAACGTCCAGGCGGGACTGCGCACCGACTACCTGTTCCGGCTGGCCAACCAGCGCGGCGGCATCGTGCTCGGCACCGGTGACCTCTCCGAGCTGGCGCTCGGCTGGTCGACGTACGGCGTGGGCGACCAGATGAGCCACTACAACGTCAACTCGGGCGTGCCGAAGACGCTGATGCAGCATCTGATCCGCTGGGTCGTCAGCAGCGGGCAGTTCGACGAGGAGACCGGCCGCATCCTCACCGCGATCCTCGACACCGAGATCAGCCCGGAGCTGGTGCCGGGCGAGGAGATGCAGTCCACCGAGTCGAAGATCGGCCCGTACGCGCTGCACGACTTCACGCTCTTCCACGTCCTGCGGTACGGCTTCCGGCCCTCGAAGATCGCCTTCCTGGCCTGGCACGCCTGGCACGACGAGAAGACCGGCGCCTGGCCGCCGAACTTCCCGGACGCCAAGCGCGTGACGTACGACCTGCCGGAGATCCGGCGGTGGCTGGAGGTGTTCTGCAAGCGCTTCTTCGCGTTCGCCCAGTTCAAGCGCTCGGCCATGCCGAACGGCCCGAAGGTCTCGGCGGGCGGCTCCCTCTCGCCCCGCGGCGACTGGCGGGCCCCGTCGGACAGCTCGGCGCGGGCGTGGCTGCGGGACCTGGAGCGGTTCGACTAGGCGGTGCCCGGGGGCCGTCCTCGACGTGGGCGACCTGCCCAGGAGCACGGTACGGAAACAGAGGGCGCCCCGCCGACGGGGGAAGATCGGCGGGGCGCTTGGTGCCGCAGTGGCTCTGAGGGGCCGTGGGGCCTAGTGGACGGAGTGCTCCTCCAGCGGGAAGGTCCCGCCGACGACGTCCTCCGCGAAGGCCTTCACCGCGCTGCCCATGACCTCGCGCAGGTCGGCGTACTGCTTGACGAACTTCGGGACCCGCCCGCCGGTCAGGCCGAGCATGTCGGTCCAGACGAGGACCTGCGCGTCGGTCTCCGGACCCGCGCCGATGCCGACCGTCGGGATGTGCAGCACCCGGGTGACCTCGGCCGCGAGCTCCGCCGGGACCAGCTCCAGGACGACCGCGAACGCGCCCGCGTCCTGGACGGCCTTGGCGTCCCGCAGCAGCTGCTGGGCCGCCTCCTCGCCGCGGCCCTGGACGCGGTAGCCCATGGCGTTGACGGACTGGGGGGTCAGGCCGATGTGGGCCATGACCGGGATGCCGGACTCGACGAGGAGCCGGATCTGCTCGTGGGAGCGCTCGCCGCCCTCCAGCTTGACCGCGCCGACGCCCGCCTCCTTGACCAGCCGGGTCGCCGAGCGCAGCGCCTGCACCGGGCCCTCCTGGTAGGAACCGAAGGGCAGGTCGCCGACGATCAGGGCGCGCGAGGTGCCCCGGACGACGGCCGCCGACAGCATGGTCATCTCGTCCATGGTGACGGGCACGGTGGTCTCGTACCCGAGATGGCAGTTGCCCGCCGAGTCGCCGACGAGCAGCACCGGGATGCCGGCCTCGTCGAAGACGGAGGCGGTCGTCGCGTCGTAGGCGGTGAGCATGGGCCACTTCTCGCCGCGTTCCTTGGCGAGGGCGATGTCCCGGACAGTGATGCGGCGGGTGCCCTTCCCCCCGTACAGCGTCTTGCCGTCGGAGGGCTTGGTGTGGGCAGCCGAAAGCTGCGTCATTGCAACGGCTCCTTACGTCATCTCGAGGCGCCCTCACGGCGTCCCCGGATCACCTCCATGGTGGCACCTCGTGCCAGTCAGGGCCAGGGGTGGTCGGTGTGACCGTTCCGGCACCCCTCCGGCGCCCCTTCGGCACGTAAGGTCTCGGCAAAGACTTACGATACGAGACGGTTCCGTATCGTAATGGGGCTAGTCTCGGACGCATGACTACCGCAGCCCCTGACTCCCGGGTACCGGAGGCGGTGCACCGGCGCCGCTGGGCGATCCTCGGCGTACTGATGCTGAGCCTGCTGATCGTGGTGCTCGACAACTCGATCCTGAACGTCGCGATCAAGACGATCTCGACTCCCGCGCCGACCGGCCTGGGCGCCACCCAGAGCGAGCTGGAGTGGGCGATCAACGCCTACACCCTGGTCTTCGCCGGTCTCCTGTTCACCGCGGGCCTGCTCGGCGACCGGCTCGGCCGCAAAAAGGTGCTGCTGGGCGGCCTGTTCGTGTTCGGCGCCGGTTCCGCCCTCGCCGCGTTCTCCGGCTCGCCGGACCAGCTCATCGCCTTCCGCGCGCTGATGGGCCTCGGCGCGGCGTTCGTCATGCCGGCCACGCTCGCCGTCCTGATGAACGTCTTCGAGCGCGAGGAGCAGCCCAAGGCCATCGGCATCTGGGCGGGCGGCGTCGGACTCGCCATCGCCATCGGACCGATCACCGGCGGGGCGCTCCTCGACCACTTCTGGTGGGGCTCGGTCTTCCTCATCAACGTGCCGATCGTGGTGCTCGCGCTCGCGCTGATGCTGTGGCTGGTGCCCGACTCCCGCGACCCGAACCCGGGCCGGCTCGACCCCGTCGGTGTGGTGCTGTCGGTCATCGGACTGGTCCTGCTCGTCTACGGCATCATCAAGGGCGGTCAGCTCGCCGACTTCACGGACGCGACCGTGCTGGCCACCATCGGCGCCGGACTCGCCGTCCTCGTCGCGTTCGTGGTGTTCGAGAAGCGCAGCGACCACCCCTCGATCGATGTCACCTACTTCAAGAACAAGGTGTTCTCGGCCGCGATCGGGGCCATAGGGCTGGTGTTCTTCGCGCTGATGGGTGTGACGTTCTTCTCCGTCTTCTACACCCAGAGCGTGCGCGGCTACTCGCCCTTGCAGACCGGTCTGCTGATGCTGCCGCTGGCCGCCGCGCAGCTCGTCTTCGCGCCGCGCGCCCGGCTGGTCGTCGACCGCTTCGGTTACCGGGTGACGACCACGGGAGGCATGCTGCTGATCGCCGCGATGCTGGTGGCGTTCGCCGTGCTGGACGCGGACACTCCGATCTGGCTCCTCGAGGTGATCTTCTTCCTCATGGGCACCGGCATGGCCCACATCATGACGCCGACCAGCGTGGTCATCATGCAGGCCCTGCCGCGTGAGAAGGCCGGCTCCGCGTCCGCGCTCAGCAACACCTTCCGGCAGGTCGGCGGCGCGCTCGGCATCGCCGTCCTCGGCTCGGTGCTCTCCACGGCCTACCGCAACGGCATCGAGTCCCACCTGGGCCCGGTTCCGGCGGGCGCACGGCACACCGCGGGCGAGTCCATCGAGGCCACGCTCGGCGTCGCCGCGAAGCTCGGCCCCCGCGGTGACGCCCTGGTCGGCCCGGCCAACGACGCCTTCCTGCACGCGATGCACGTCACCGCGCTGTGGGGAGCGGGCGTGGCCCTGGTCGGCGCCCTGGTGGTGGCCCTGTACCTGCCGGGCCGCCCGACGGAACGTCAGCCGGGCGAGGAGGAACAGGAACTGGTTCCCGCGGGCGAGTGACCCGAGGGGGCGGTGTCCGGCCGGCGACGGCCGGACACCGCCCCGCCGTCCCGCCGTGGAGCAGGGATAATCGCCTCATCGCACAGAGAGGACCAAGCGACGTGAGCGGCCTCGCGGAGAGTCAGTCCAGGCACACGGGGACCGTTCGGGGACGGCCCCGCAGTGAGGCCGTGGAGCGGTCCATCCTCGAGGCGGTCATCAAGCTGCTGGAGGACGGCGTGCCGCTCGCCGAACTGTCCATCGAGCGCATCGCCCGGACCGCGGGCGTCGGCAAGGCCACCATCTACCGCCGCTGGAACGGCAAGGAGGAGCTCTTCGTCGACGTCGTGCGCACCGCCGAGCCCCCGGACGCCGAGCTGCCCGGCACCTCGATGCGCGACGATCTCGTGGCGCTCCTGGAGCAGTTGCGGCAGCGCGGACTGATGACCCGCTCCTCGGCCCTGCTGCACAGCGTGTTCGCGCAGATGAAGAGCAGTCCGAAGGTCTGGGACGCCTACCACACGCTCGTCGTCGCGCCCCGGCGCCGCCAGCAGGTCGCCATCCTGCGCCGGGGACAGGCCAACGGCGAACTGCGCACGGACATCGACGTCGAACTGGTCAACGACCTGTTCATCGGACCCATGCTCTTCCGCACCATCATGCAGCCCAACGCCGCCCTGCCGGAGGGCCTGTCCGAACAGATCGTCGACACCGTCCTCGAAGGCCTACGCCCCGTCAGTTCCTAGTGTGCGCGTTTCGTCACAGAGGGCGCTTTCACCACCCCGACGGGGAACTCGTGAAGGCGACTTGTACGTCATCGCCCCCGTACGGTCGTCATGGGACGACGAGAGGGAAGCCGATCATCCCCTAGGGTCGTACGGGGTGTTTGAGACCTCGCGGCAGTGGGGCGAACGGCGTGCACGGCAGGTAGTGAGGCGACGGTATGGCGCAGCAGGCGTACGTGACGGAGACGGCGGACGGCGGCTCGGGATCCGAGCGCCGCAGAGACCGGTTCCGGCGTCTGCTCGGCCGCCCGTTCTCGGGGTGGCGCGGTGACCGCCGGATCTGGCGCCGCGGGATCGTCCTGGCCGCCCTCGCGGTGGTCGTCGCCCTGGTGATGCTGCTGCACGCGCAGATCCCGAACGCCATCGGCAACCTCGGCAGTCTCACCGAGACCTTCCTGCCGTGGCTCGGCCTGTTCGTCCCGGTGCTGCTCCTGCTCGGCTTCCTGCGCAGGTCCGCGACCGCGCTGATCGCGGTGGTGCTCCCGGCGGCCGTGTGGCTGAACCTCTTCGGCGGTCTGCTCACCGACAAGGCCGGCACCGGGGGCGACCTCACGGTGGCCACCCACAACGTCAACGCCGACAACGCCGACCCGTCCGGCACCGCCCGGGACGTGGCCGCCTCCGGCGCGGACGTGGTGGCCCTGGAGGAGCTGACCGCCTCGGCGGTGCCGGTGTACGAGAAGGCGCTGGCGTCGGCGTACCGGTACCACGCGGTCGAGGGCACCGTCGGGCTGTGGAGCAAGTACCCGCTGACCGGCGTGAGGGCCGTCGACATCAAGCTGGGCTGGACCCGGGCCATGCGGGCCGCGGTGGCCGCCCCGGACGGCCCGGTCGCGTTCTACGTGGCCCATCTGCCGTCCGTACGGGTGAAAATGGAGGCCGGGTTCACCGCCCGGCAGCGCGACAAGAGCGCCGACGCGCTGGGCGAGGCCATCGCGGACGAGAAGCTGCCCCGCAAGATCCTGCTCGGCGACCTCAACGGCACGATGAACGACCGCGCGCTGAACGCCGTCACCTCCCAGATGCGCTCCACACAGGGCGCGGCGGGCAGCGGGTTCGGCTTCAGCTGGCCGGCGTCGTTCCCGATGGCGCGGATCGACCAGATCATGGTGCAGGGCGTGGAGCCGGTGAGTTCGTGGACGCTGCCCGAGACCGGCAGCGACCATCTGCCGGTGGCGGCCCGGGTGGACCTCACCACCTCGTCGTGATCCGCGGCGGCGCTCGGAATACCGGGCCCGGGCGAGTTTGTTCCGTACTTGAACATACACTCGTACGGAACTCCGCTCTCCCCTGAAAGGCTCGGCACTCCATGCCCTTGGCCCTGCTCGCACTGGCCGTCGGCGCTTTCGGTCTCGGCACCACCGAATTCGTGATGATGGGCCTGCTGCCCGACGTGGCCGGCGACCTCGGAATCTCGATCCCGACCGCCGGGCACCTGGTCTCCGCGTACGCGCTGGGCGTGGTGATCGGCGCCCCGCTGCTCGCCGCGGTCACCGCCCGGATGTCCCGTCGCACGGTCCTCATCGGCCTGATGGCACTGTTCGTGGCCGGCAACGCGCTCTCCGCCCTCGCCCCCGACGAGCACTGGCTGCTCGCGGCCCGTTTCCTGAGCGGGCTGCCGCACGGTGCCTTCTTCGGAGTGGGCGCGGTCGTCGCCACGAGCATGGTGGCGCCGGAACGCAAGGCCCGTTCGGTGTCGCTGATGTTCCTCGGCCTGACCCTCGCCAACATCGCGGGCGTGCCCGTGGCCACCCTCGTGGGCCAGCACCTGGGCTGGCGGGCGACCTTCCTCGGCGTCAGCGCGATCGGCCTGGCGGCGATAGCCTCCCTGGCGCTGCTCATCCCGCACGACCACACGCACGCCCCGGCGGCGGGCCTGAGCCGCGAACTGGTCGCGCTGCGGTCGCTGCCCGTCTGGCTGGCGCTCGGCACCACGGTGGCGGGCTTCGGCGCGCTGTTCGCCGCGTACAGCTACATCACGCCGATGCTCACGGACGCGGCCGGTTACGCCGACTCCAGCGTGACGCTGCTGCTCGCCCTGTTCGGGGTCGGCGCGACGGCCGGCAACCTGGTCGGCGGCCGGCTCGCCGACCACTCGCTGCGCGGCACCCTGTTCGGCGGCCTGACCTCGCTGGTCGTGGTCCTGGCCCTGTTCCCGCTGCTGATGTCGGCGCAGTGGAGCGCGGCGGTCGCGGTGGTCCTGCTGGGCACGGCGGCCTTCGTCACCGGCTCCCCGCTCCAGCTGATGGTGATGGAGAAGGCGTCCGCCGCCCCCTCCCTGGCCTCCTCCGCCAACCAGGCCGCCTTCAACCTGGCCAACGCCGGCGGCGCCTGGATCGGCGGTCTCGCGCTCGCCGCGGGCCTCGGCGTGACGTCCCCCGCGCTCACCGGCGCCGCCCTGGCCGTGCTCGGCCTCGGGGTCGCGGCGGTGGCCGCCGTCGTGGACCGGCGGCGCGTGGCCACTCCGGCCGGCCGGGAGCGCGTGATCGCCTCGCACGTCCCGGAGCACGCGGAGGCGGCACACCGCTGAGCGGTCGTACGACGAAGGGGGGCGCCCGGTGATCACCGGGCGCCCCCCTTTCGCTCACCCCATCGTCTCCCGCGCCGCGTCCAGGAACGCCAGCCGGTTGGCCTCCAGGTGGTCCCGTACGCTCTCGCCCTCCGGCAGGCCCTCCCACACCGTCCGGTTGAGGTCGAGGAAGTGGGCGCGGGCCGCCCGGTGGACGGAGAGCGGGAACTGGACCCGGATGAGGCGCTCGGCCACCCACAGGCGGTTCATCACGTCGCTGGTCGTGACGAACCAGGGGTCGGTGTGCTCGTGGTCGGCGGGACGGGAGTAGGCGGCGCGTTCCGCCTCGGCGCTGACCTCGATGAAGCGTTCCAGCAGGGCCAGGCGTTCCGCGCGCCGGGCCTCCGAGACCGCGATGCGCTGCCGCTGCTGTTCGGCGCGTTCCGCCGACTGCTGCGTCCTGTGCTGGACGAGGTAGGAGAGCACGCCGCCCAGGGCGACACCGCCCAGCGATATCAGAGACACCCAGACCTGGCCCGACATGCGGGTCATCGTCGCACGACGATGGACCGGACGGGGTCTGTCGGTGATCTGCGGGCACCTGTAGGCGGCCTGTCGGTGGTTTGTCGGCGGGGGCTGGCACCGTCCTCGGTATGACGCGAATCGACAAGAACCCCAAGGGCGGGGACTCCGCCGTGTCCGTGCGGGGTCTGGTCAAGCACTACGGCGAGACCAAGGCGCTGGACGGCGTCGACCTGGACGTGCGCGAGGGCACCGTGATGGGCGTGCTCGGGCCGAACGGAGCCGGGAAGACCACCCTCGTACGCATTCTGTCCACCCTGCTCTCCCCCGACGCCGGCCAGGCCACGGTCGCCGGTTTCGACGTGGTGCGCCAGCCCCGGCAGCTGCGGCGCGTGATCGGACTCACCGGGCAGTACGCCTCGGTGGACGAGAAGCTGCCCGGCTGGGAGAACCTGTACATGATCGGGCGGCTGCTCGACCTGCCCCGCAAGGAGGCCCGCGCCAGGGCCGACGAGCTGCTGGAGCGGTTCTCGCTGACGGACGCGGCGAAGCGGCCGGCGAGCACCTACTCGGGCGGCATGCGGCGGCGGCTCGACCTCGCCGCCTCGATGATCGGGCGCCCCCAGGTGCTCTTCCTCGACGAGCCGACCACCGGTCTCGACCCCCGCACCCGCAACGAGGTGTGGGACGAGGTCAAGCGGATGGTCGGGGACGGCGTGACCGTCCTGCTGACCACCCAGTACATGGAGGAGGCCGAGCAGCTCGCCTCCGAGCTGACCGTGGTGGACCACGGCAAGGTCATCGCCGACGGCGCCATCGAGGAGCTCAAGGCGAAGGTCGGCGGACGCTCGCTGCGGGTCCGGCCCGTGGACCCGCTCCAGCTCCGGCCGCTCGCCGGGTGGATCGACGAACTCGGCATCACCGGGCTCGCCACCAGCACCGTGGACACCGAGAGCGGCACCGTCATCGTCCCGATCCTCAGCGACGAGCAGCTCACCGCCGTGGTCGGCGCGGTCACCGCGCGCGGCGTGACCCTCTCCTCCATCACCACCGAACTGCCCAGCCTGGACGAGGTGTTCCTGTCCCTCACCGGCCACCGTGCCAGTGCCCCGCAGGACGCCGTCCCCACCGACACCCGCGAGGAGGTCGCCGTATGAGTGCCGCAACCGCCACCACGATCGACGCCGACGCCCGGATCCCGCTGCGCGGGCACCTGCGGCACACCGGCGCCCTCGTCCGCCGCAACCTGCTGTGGATCCGTCAGGACCCCGAGTCGATGTTCGACGCCCTGCTGATGCCGGTCGTCTTCACCCTGCTGTTCGTGTACGTCTTCGGCGGCTCGATCGGACAGGCCCTGGGCGGCGGACAGGACGGGTACGTCCAGTACGTCATCCCGGGCATGATCGCGATGATGAGCATGACCCTGTCCCAGGGCGTCGGCACCGGCTTCAGCCAGGACTTCAACTCCGGTGTGATGGACCGGTTCCGGTCCCTGCCCATCGGGCGCGGCTCGGTGCTGTTCGCGAAGATCTCGGTCGAGCTGCTGCGCATGCTGTTCGCGACCACCGTGCTGATGATCGTCGCCGTGCTGGTCGGATTCGACATCGACCACTGGGCCGGGCTGTTCGCGGCGGTCGGTCTGTCCGCCGTGTTCGCCTCCTCGATCATGTGGGTGTTCCTCACCCTGGGGGTGATCCTGAAGAACGCGCAGTCCGTGCAGGCGATGGGCTTCCTGGTGCTGTTCCCACTCCAGTTCGGCTCGTCGATCTTCGCGCCGACGAACTCGATGCCGGGCTGGCTCCAGCACTTCACCGACTACAACCCGCTGTCCGCGCTCGCCGACGCGGCCCGCGGACTGATGGTGGGCGGCCCGGTCGCGCACGACCTGTGGGTGACGCTCGGCTGGTCGGCGGCGATCACGGCGGTGGCGGCACCGTACGCCATCCACAAGTTCCGCACGAAGAACTGACCGGACTGCGCCACCAGGCGTCGGTGCGCGTCACACCAGGGCGGCGGCCTCCTTCGAGGAGAGGCCGTCGCCCTCCGCGTACGCCGACTCGTAGGCCGCGTCGCCGAGCACCGCGCGCAGGTCCCGCTCAGCCCTGTCCCGCAGGGTGCGCTCGATGGTCGTCGGGGCGTGCCGGGCCGGCAGCAGCGCGTCGCCCGCCCGGAGGCAGCGGGCGCCGTCCCGGGCGCGGGCGCCGCCGTCGGCCCCGGCGAGGGCCAGCCCCGCGGTGTGCAGGTACATGGTGCGCATATGGGGGGCGATGGTCAGGGCCAGTGGGTCCTCGGACTTCTCCAGCGCCCGCCGGACCAGCCGCAGACAGTCGTCGTAGCGGCCGTCCATCGCCTCCAGCCAGGCCTCCGAGCCGAGGATGAAGGCGTCGAAGATGACGAAGTGGGCGATGCCGAACTGCTGGCGCAGCAGCTTGAGCTGCTCGCGCGCCTCGGGGATGCGGCCGGTCAGACCGAGCCGGCCGGCGAGGAACATCCGGGAGGCGGGCATCGCCTCGTTGCGGGCGCCGTCCTGGTCGGCGATCACCTCGCGCAGCAGGCGCTCGCCGCGCTCGGCCTCCCCGGTCTCCAGCAGTGCGCTGCCCAGCCGGGCGTTGAGCACGGACATCTGGGCGCGGGCACCGAGCTCCTCGGCCCGCTCGATCGCCCTCTCGTAGTCGTCGGCGGCCGCGCGCCACTCGCCCTTGCGTTCATGGGCCTCGGCACGCGCGGACAGCGCCTCCGCGGTCCCCCACACATCGCCGAGCCGCTCGTAGAGCGCCAGCGCCTCCTCGGCGTCCTGGATGGCGTCGCCGGCCCAGTCCGAGCGGTTGGCCAGCAGATTGGCCCGCCACTGGAGGGCCGCCGCCAGCTCCCACTCGTAGCCCGGGGTCGCACGGCAGGTCTCGACGGTCGCCTGGATGACGGTCCGCAGCCGGTCCATGTCCCCGGTGAGCATGATGGCGAAGAACCAGAGCGAGCCCGGCATCCGGCAGGTCTGCGGCATGCCGGGCTGATAGGTGGCGGCGATGGTGCGCAGCTTGGTCTGCGCGTGCTGGTTCTGCCAGGCGTCCAGCTCGGTGTCCATGCAGGCGAGATGGACGAGGTGGGCACCGCGCCGGGCCTCCTCCAACACCTCTCCGGTCCACGGCGGCGCGGTGTCCGTGCAGCGCTCCCACACCGGTGCGGCGGGCCGGACCGGCTCGGCGAAGGGGTCGGGGCCGAGGCCCTGGACCTCGCGGGACCAGTTGCGGGCCTCGATGCGCAGGTCGCGCATCTGCCAGTACCAGGCCAGCGACAGGACCAGGCACAGCCCTTCCTGCTCGTCGCGGTCGGCCACGGCCCGGCGCAGGGCGGTACGGAGGTTCTCGTACTCCCGCTCCAGCCGCCCGATGGCGGCGAGTTGACCCGGCCCCCGCAGCAACGGGTCGGTGGTGCGGGCGAGTTCGCGGTAGTGCGTCAGATGTGCGCGCTCGGCGTCGGCACGGGCGCCGGCCTTCTCGTCGAGGCGTTCACCGGCGTACTCGCCGACGGTCTCCAGGAGCCGGTAGCGCATCTCGCCGTCCCCCGAAGGGGCCGCCACCACCAGGGACTTGTCGACGAGTGAGCCGAGCGCGTCCAGCGCGGCGGGGCCGCACACGGCCTCGGCGGCGGCCAGGTCGCAGCCGCCGGCGAACACCGACAGCCGCCGCAGGACGTCGCGTTCCTCCTCGTCGAGCAAGTCCCAGGACCAGTCGACGACGGCCCTGAGGGTCTGCTGGCGGGGCAGCACGGTACGGCTGCCGGAGGTGAGCAGCCGGAAGCGGTCGTCGAGCCGGTCGGCGATCTGCCGTGGCGTCAGCATCCGCAGCCGGGCGGCGGCGAGCTCGATGCCGAGGGGCAGTCCGTCGAGGCGCCGGCAGATCTCGGCGCAGGCCGCCGCGGTCTCCTCGTCGGCGTCGACCCGGAAGCCGGGCCGGGCGGCGGCCCCGCGCTCGGCGAGCAGCCGCAGCGCGACCGGCTCCGGCAGGGGTTCCACGGGGCGCAGCAACTCCCCCGGCACGCCGAGGGGTTCACGGCTGGTGGCCAGGACGGTCAGCCCCGGACAGCGCTCCAGGAGCGTCTCCGCCAACTGGGCGGCCGCGTCGACCACGTGCTCGCAGTTGTCGAGGATCAGCAGCATCCGACGTCGGCCGCAGTGCTCGGCGAGCCGCTCGACGGGGTCGTCGAGCCGTTCGCTGCCGGCGGCGCGCATCGCTTCGGCACCGGCGCCGTACAGCACGGTCTCGCGGGCCCCCACGGCGGTGAGCACGGCCTCGGGCACGGCGTCCGGGTCGTCGACCGGGGCGAGCTCGGCCAGCCACACCCCGTCCCGCACCGCCTCCCCCACCGCCTCGGCGGCCTCCTGCGAGAGTCGGGTCTTGCCGGCCCCGCCCGGACCGAGCAGGGTGACCAGGCGTGCGGCGGCGAGGTCCCCCCGGATCGCCTCGATGTCGGCTTCCCGGCCGACGAAGGAGGTGAGACGGGCACGAAGGTTGCCGGGCGGCGGACCCGCGGGGGCGGGGGCGCGGGACGGGTGGTGCGCGTCCGCGACGGGCCGGGGAGACGGCTGGGGCCGCAGCAACTCACCGTGCAGCGCCCGCAGTTCCGGCCCCGGGTCCGCGCCCAGCCGGTCCGCGAGGAGTTGGCGTACGGACTCGTACGCGGCCAGCGCCTCCGCGGTGCGGCCCGTGTCGCGCAGGGCACGCAGTCGCAGGGTCTGGAGGGTTTCGTCGAGGGGGTGGGTGTCGCACAGGGCGGTCAGTTCGGGCAGGGACTGGTCGGCCTGGCCGAGGGCAAGCGCGGCGGTGTGCCGGGCGCGCAGCGCGTCCAGCCGGCGGGCCTCGGCGCGGGTCGCCTCGGCCGTACGGTCGGGCAGGTCGGCCAGTGCCGGGCCGCGCCACAGGGCGAGGGCGTCGTCCAGGGCCACGGCCGCCTTCGCCGGGTCGCCGTCGGCCAGCGCCCGCAGGCCGTCTCCGGCGAGCCGCTCGAAGCGGTGCAGGTCGATGTCGTCGGGCGCGGCGGTGAGCCGGTAGCCGCCGTCCACCGAGGCGACCGCGTCCGCCCCGAGCACCCGCCTGAGCCGTCCCACCAGCGCCTGCACCGCACCCGTCGCGTCGGCGGGCGGGTCGCCGTCCCACACCTCGTCCACGAGGAGGCTCACCGGGACGGTACGGCCGGGCCGCAGCGCGAGAACGGTCAGCAGCGCACGCAGCCGCGCTCCGCCGACCGGGACGGTCGTACCGTCGGAGCGGAGTGCTTGCGTGGTGCCGAGGATGCGGTAGCGCACGGGGTCCATTGTCTCTGCTCGGGCCGGGGCCGGTCACGGGGTTGCTTCAGCGGGGGTGTCGTAGGACGGGGCGCCTAAAAGAGTGCCAGGTGGGGTCGCACGGCGGGTGCGGGCGCCTCGTGGCTTGTCGCGCAGTTCCCCGCGCCCCTGGGGGGTTGCAGTCGCCCGAGTCACGAGGGGCCGTGCGTCACGACCGGCCGTCTGACGCCTACAGGTCCGTCGTGGTTTGTCGCGCAGTTCCCCGCGCCCCTGGGTGGGTACAGCCACGCGCGCCACGAAGGGCCGTCAGTCGCGGACGGCGGTGAGGGGACGGGGTGGGGGGTGTCCGCCCGCAGCGGCCGGCGTCCGTTACCGAGCACTGTTGCAGCAGCCGAGCCGCCGGACCGAGGACGGATACCCCCCACCCCGGCACCGACCCACCCACCGGACCGCACGCGCTACACACGCCCCCACCGGACAGCGACGGGCCGCCGCAGGCATCAGGGGCGCGGGGAACTGCGCAAAACGCCCGCCCCCACCCACCCGCGGACAACACGACCCCACGGAACCCCAGCCCCACCCCCAGACGTTCTCCCCTCTGCCCGGTACCGTCAGGCCGTCCCACCGTGTGAATGTCCAGTCCAGGGAGCCCCATGACCACCGCCACCACCCGCCACAGCGACCGGCGGATCAGCCCGGTCTTCATCGGGATCTGTGCCGTGACGGCGGTGACGGGCTGGGCCACCTGGACGCGCTTCTCCGAGCAGTCCGGCATCGCCGTGTTCCTGTTCGTGACCGGCGCCTGGATCGTCTCCCTGTGCCTGCACGAGTACGCCCACGCCCGCACCGCCCTGCACAGCGGCGACATCACGATCGGCGCGAAGGGCTACCTCACGCTGAACCCGCTGAAGTACACCCACGCCCTGCTCAGCATCGTCCTCCCCGTGATCTTCGTGATCATGGGCGGCATCGGTCTCCCCGGCGGCGCGGTCTTCATCGAGCGCGACCGGATCCGCGGCCGCTGGCGGCACAGCCTGATCTCCGCGGCGGGCCCGCTCACCAACGTCCTGTTCGCCGCCGCCTGCACGGCCCCGTTCTGGCTGGGCGCCCTCGACGGCGTACCCCTGGAGTTCCGCTTCGCGCTGGCCTTCCTCGCCCTGCTCCAGGTCTCGGCGGCCCTGCTGAACTTCCTGCCGGTCCCGGGCCTGGACGGCTACGGCGTCATCGAGCCCTGGCTGTCCTACCAGGTCAAGCGCCAGGTGGAGCCCTTCGCGCCGTTCGGCCTGCTGTTCGTGTTCGCGCTGCTGTGGGTGCCGGCGGTCAACCACGCGTTCTTCGACGTGATCGACTCGATTCTGGCCTCGCTCGGCATCCACGAGCTCGAGACGTACTGCGGCCAGGACCTGTACCGGTTCTGGCAGACGAGCGATTTCTGCACGGTCAGCGGGTGACGGACTTCCCGACCCGGCCGCGCTTGACGTAGTACCAGCACATGTTGGAGGACAGCCCCGCCAGCAGCACCCACACAACCCCCAGCCAACTGCCCTGCGCGAAGGAGACGACCGCCGCCGCGACCGCGAGGAGGCAGACGACGAGGGCGTAGAGGGCGAGGCGGGGCATTTCCATGGCTCCTGTCGGGGGACACCGCTGTTCGGGGGGCACCGCTGTCCGGGGGGACACCGCTGTGCCGTGACGACCAGTGTCCCCCATCGGCTCAGACGTCCGTGACCCGCAGTCCCGCGTGCGCCTTGTACCGCCGGTTGACCGAGATCAGGTTGGCGACCAGGGCCTCCACCTGGTGGGCGTTGCGCAGCCGGCCCGCATAGATGCCGCGCATGCCGGGGATGCGGCCGGCCAGTGCCTGCACGATCTCCACGTCGGCCCGCTCCTCGCCGAGCACCATGACGTCGGTGTCGATCTCCTGGACCTCCGGGTCCTGGAGCAGCACGGCCGACAGGTGGTGGAAGGCGGCGGTGACCCGCGAGTCCGGGAGCAGGGCCGCCGCCTGCTGGGCCGCGCTGCCCTCCTCCGGCTTCAGCGCGTAGGCGCCCTTCTTGTCGAAGCCGAGCGGGTTGACGCAGTCGACGACGAGCTTGCCGGCGAGCTCCTCGCGCAGCGACTCCAGGGTCTTGCCGTGCCCGTCCCACGGCACCGCGACGATCACGATGTCGCTGCGGCGCGCGGTCTCGGCGTTGTCGGCGCCCTCGACCCCGTGTCCGAGTTCACCGGCGGCGGCCTGCGCGCGGTCGGCGGCCCGCGAACCGATGATCACCTTCTGCCCGGCGCGGGCGAGCCGGTAGGCGAGGCCCTTGCCCTGCGGCCCGGTCCCGCCGAGTACGCCGACGACGAGCCCGGAGACGTCGGGAAGGTCCCAGGGGTCCTTGGCGGGAGCCTTCTGTGCAGCACTGTCGGTAGAGGTCATGGCGCCGACTTTACGTCCGCCCCGCCCGCCCCGACCGGTCGGGTGAGCCGCGTCACGGACACCCGCCGGACGGGCGTGGGGCAGGGGTCCGGGCCCCGTGCGGGAGTCCTGCCCTGACCGGTTCGGGCGAATCCGGGGCGAACCCCGGGCCGGGCACGGGCTCTTGCGGCAGGATGCGGCCCCATGGACGCCGTACGGGTCGCGCTGCTGCGCGAAGTGCTCGCCGGGACCGAGTGGTTGGGCGCCACGCGCCGTTTCGCGGGCGTGCTGCGCGGGTCGGTGGTCTCGCACGGCGGCGGACTGCTCCTGGTCGGCACCCCGGAGTACGAACCGTGGCACCTGGCGGCCCATCTGGTCGACGAGGCCGCCTGGTCGGGCACACCGGAGCTGGCCCCCACCCTCGTACGGCACGACGCGCGGCCCTCGGACCCCGCGCACCTGTCGGTCGGACCGGGCCGGCTCGCGGCGGCCCGGCGCGGCGAGACCCTGCTCGTGGTGTCCCCGGACCGGCCGGGCGCCCCGCTTCTGGAGCAGGTGCACGACGCCCGACGGGCCGGCGCCACGGTCCTGTCCCTCGGCCCCGACGAGGGCGAACTCGCCGCGATGGCCCATGAGTCGCTGGCCGTGCCGGAGGGCACGGACCTCGATCTGGACACCGTGCAGCACCTGGTGAGCGCGGCGGCCGGGGAGAACGCCGTCCCCGCCCCGAGAGGCCGGCGGCGGTTCCGGGACCGGCTGTCGCGGCTGGCCGACGAGCTGACGGCGCCGCCCCCGGCCCGCTGGTAGCCGCGAAAAGCAGTTGCCGGACCGGCAGCCCTCCCCCGACCATGACCGGTCGTGACCGACGACGCCCCCGCCTCCCCTTCCGGCCTTCGCGCGATGCTCCCCGACCTCGCCCCGTGGCGGGCCTCCCGGGACTTCCGGCGGCTCTGGTACTCGGGGTTGGTCTCGAACTTCGGCAGCTTCCTCACCTTCGTGGCGCTGCCGGTGCAGCTCAAGGACCTGACGGGCTCGGCCGCGGCGGTGGGCGCGATCGGGGCCGTCGAGCTGCTGCCCCTCCTCGTCTTCGGCCTGTACGGGGGCGCGCTCGCGGACGCCTGGGACAAGCGGAAACTGATCGTGTGGACGGAGGCCGGGCAGGGCCTGCTCAGCGCGGGCCTGCTGCTCAACGCGCTGCTCCCGCACCCGGCCGTCTGGCCGCTGTACGTCGTCGCCGCCCTGTCCTCCGGCCTGGTCTCGGTGCAGCGGCCCGCGCTCGACTCGCTCTGGCCCCGGATCGTGGCCCACGACCACCTGCCCGCGGCGGCCTCGCTGAACTCCTTCCGCTGGACGGTCGGCGGGGTCGCGGGACCCGCGCTGGCCGGTGTCGTGGTGGCCTACGCGGGCCTGGGCTGGGCGTACGGCGCCGACCTGCTGACCTTCGTCGTCTCGGTCGCCCTGGTCGTGCGGATCGCGCCGGCCCCGGCCTCCCACGAGGCGGCGAAGCCCTCCCTGCGGTCGATCGTGGAGGGTGCCCGGTACGCGTGGAGCCGCAAGGAACTGCTCGGCACCTACGCCGTCGACCTGGCCGCGATGTTCCTGGCGATGCCGCTGGCCGTCCTGCCGTTCCTGGCGGACGAGCTGGACGCCCGGTGGTCGCTGGGCCTGATGTACGCGTCCGTCCCGCTCGGCGCGCTGCTGGTGAGCCTGGTCAGCGGCTGGACGGGACGGGTGCACCGGCACGGGCGGATGGTGGTCCTGGCCGCGGCCCTGTGGGGTCTGGCGATCGCGGCGGCCGGGGTGATGAGCAATGTCTGGCTGGTGCTGTTGTTCCTGACCGTGGCCGGAGGCTGCGACATGGTCAGCGGGATCTTCCGGGGGATCATGTGGAACCAGACGATCCCGGACGAGCTGCGCGGGCGGCTCGCCGGGATCGAACTGCTGTCGTACTCGGTGGGTCCTACCGTCGGCCAGGTCCGCAGCGGTGGTTTCGCCGCGTGGTGGGGCGTGCGGGCCTCCGTCTGGTCGGGCGGGGTGCTGTGCGCGGGGGCGGTGGGCCTGCTGGCGCTGTGCCTGCCGAAGCTGATGACCTACGACGCCCGCACGGACGAGCACGCGGCCCGGGTACGGGACCAGCGGGCCGCGGCCCGGGTGTGATCAGTCGTCCTCCCGGCCCCCCGCCGGGGCGTCGTGCCACTTGGGGTCGTTCTCCCACTCGAGGTTGCGCTCCCGGGCCGTCTCCATCGCGTGCTCGGCCTCCTTGCGGCTCGCGTACGGGCCGAAGCGGTCCTTGGCCGGGCACTGGGGCCCCTCCTCGACCTTCTTGTGCTCCAGGCAGTAGAACCATTCGCCCGGCTTGCCGGCCGCGCGCTTCTTGAACAGTGGCATGACCTGCTCCTCTCGCCACGGACATGTTCCCCCATCGCCGCTGGATAGACTCGTCCGCATGTCTGGCCAGTCGCTGCTCGTGCCCGGGGAGCTGTCCCCCACCCGTTCCGTGCCCGGAAACATCCGCCGCCCCGAGTACGTCGGCAAGCCCGCGCCGGCGCCGTACACGGGTCCGGAGGTGCAGACCCCGGAGACCGTCGAGGCGATGCGGACCGCCGGCCGTATCGCGGCCCGGGCGATGGCGGAGGCGGCGAAGCTGATCGCTCCCGGGGTGACCACCGACGAACTGGACAAGGTGGCGCACGAGTACATGTGCGACCACGGCGCCTACCCGTCGACGCTCGGCTACCGGGGTTTCCCGAAGTCGCTGTGCACGAGCGTCAACGAGGTGATCTGCCACGGCATTCCGGACTCCACCGTGCTCCGGGACGGCGACATCATCAACCTCGACGTGACGGCGTACATCGGCGGGGTGCACGGCGACAACAACGCGACGTACCTGGTCGGCGACGTGGACGAGGAGAGCCGGCTGCTGGTCGAGCGGACCCGGGAGTCGCTGGCCCGCGCGATCAAGGCGGTCAAGCCGGGCCGCCAGATCAACATCATCGGCCGCGTGATCGAGTCGTACGCCAAGCGCTTCGGCTACGGAGTCGTCCGCGACTTCACGGGCCACGGCATCAACTCCTCCTTCCACAGCGGCCTGATCATCCCGCACTACGACAGCCCGCACGCGACGACGGTGATCCAGCCCGGCATGACGTTCACGATCGAGCCGATGCTGACGCTCGGGACGCACGAGTACGACATGTGGGACGACGGCTGGACGGTCGTCACGAAGGACCGCAAGCGGACCGCCCAGTTCGAGCACACGCTGGTGGTGACGGAGACCGGCGCGGAGATCCTGACGCTGCCGTAGTCCCCATCGCCCGTGCCCGCCCTCTGCCGAGGGCGGGCTTTTCGTTGCCCGCACGGGTTTTTACCGACAGACCGTCGGGAAGGTTGCCGACAGAAAGTCGGCAAAGCATTGACTTAGGTAACCCTAACCACCGAGACTCTCCCCCATGGACTCGTTCTCCACACTCATCCGCACCGCGTCCCACGAGCAGCACGTGGAGGCGGAGACCTCGACCTTCATGAGCGACCTGCTCGGCGGCCGGCTCGGCATCGACGCGTACACGCGCTACACCGAGCAACTGTGGTTCGTCTACGAGGCGCTGGAGACCGGGGCCGGGAAACTGGCGTCGGACCCGGTGGCGGGCGCCTTCGTCCGGCCCGAGCTGTTCCGGCTGCGGGCGCTGGAGCGGGACCTGGCGCACCTGCGGGGACCGGAGTGGCGGGCGCAACTGTCCGCGCTTCCCGCCACCCGGGCGTACGCGGACCGGGTGCGTGCCTGCGCGGAGACCTGGCCGGCCGGATACATCGCGCACCACTACACGCGCTACCTGGGCGACCTCTCCGGCGGGCAGATCATCCGGGACCGGGCGGAGAAGACCTGGGGGTTCGAGAAGAAGGGCGACGGCGTGCGCTTCTACGTCTTCGAGGAGATCCCCAACCCCGCCGCCTTCAAGCGGGGTTACCGGGAACTGCTGGACGCGGTGCGCGCGGACGACCTGGAGAGGCAGCGGATCGTCGCGGAGTGCAAGCGGGCGTTCGCCCTGAACACCGGGGTGTTCAGGGCACTGGGCGAGGAGTTCCCGCTGTCCGCCTGAGGCTCAGCGCTCCAGGAGGACCCGGCCTCCCACCTCGACCCAGTCCCCCGGCTGAGGGGCGGTGAGGATCTGGGAGCCGGCGCCCTGGACGATGTTCAGCGCCCGCCCGAGCCCGGCGGTGAGCTGAATGGCCGCGGCACCGGTGGCCTCGTCCTCCTCGACGCCGTCACCCCGGCCGGGGAAGCCGCGGGCCCGGACCCGGCCGGCGGCCTCGTCCTCCCAGGCCCAAGCGTAGATCCACTCCCCCGGCGCCGGCACGGCGAGGTCGTCCACCTCGGCCGCGGTGCCGTACTGGCGGAAGGTCCGCGGCGCAGCCCACTCGGCGCGCGCCTCGATCCAGCTGAACTCCCCGTCGAGCCGGGTGCCCACGACCCCGGCGGGCGTGACGAGCTCGGGCACGTCGAGCAGCCAGGCGGCCCCGACGCAGGGGTACCCGGCGAACGGCAGCCGCAGGGAGGGGGTGTAGATGTCGATGACGCCCCGCTCGGGATCGTCGACGAACACGGTCTCGCTGAAGCCGAGCTTCGCGGCGAACGCCTGTCGCTCGTCCCGGTCCGGCATCACGGACCCCTCGCGGACGACGCCCAGCTCATTGCCGTAGCCGCCGTTCGGCGCGCAGAAGACGCGCAGCACGTCGTAGTCAGTCACGGGGGAATTGAAGCATTCGCGGCCCCGGGGGCCGGACGTGGGCGGCCGGTGCCGGGAGGGATCCTCCTGTACCTCCACCAGGGCCCCCTTGAATCTCCCTTGACTCTTACTTGACTTTTAATTGGGGCCATACATAGATAAGGCTCATATAAGTTAGGCGAGCCTATCCAACCCTCGGGAGCTCGTATGCGCGCCGTCAGACTGTCCGTCGTCACCGTCACCGCCGTGGCGGCACTGACCGCCGTCACGGGCTGCACGGAGAAGGGAAGCTCCGGCGACAGCGACCACGTGATCGACGTGACCGCCACGGACAGCAAGTGCGAGGTCTCCAAGAAGGAGTTCCCGGCCGGCCACCTGGAGCTCGCGATCGAGAACAAGGGCTCCAAGGTCACCGAGGTCTACGTCCTGTTCCCGGACGACCGGATCGTCACCGAGCGCGAGAACATCGGCCCCGGCACCAAGCAGAAGGTCACCGCCGAGGTGAAGGCCGGCGACTACACGATCGCCTGCAAGCCCGGCATGAAGGGCGACGGCATCCGCCAGGCGGTCAAGGCCACCGGCGGGACCGCCGCCAAGCGCGACCCGCGGCTGGACGCGGCCGTCGCCGCCTACCGCAAGTACGCGCAGGAGCAGGCCGACGCGACCCTGCCGCTGGCGAAGACCTTCGCCGCCGCGGTCAAGGCCGGTGACCTGGAGGCCGCCAAGAAGGCCTACGCCCCCTCCCGCATCGGCTGGGAGCGCACCGAGCCGGTCGCGGAGTCCTTCGGCGACATCGACCCGAAGGTCGACGTCCGGGCCGACGGCCTGGAGGACGGCCAGAAGTGGACCGGCTGGCACCGCCTGGAGAAGTCCCTCTGGCAGGACAAGAAGATCACCGCCGAGGACAAGACCCTCGCCGACCAGCTCATCACCGACCTCACCGACTGGCAGAAGCGGGTCGGCAAGGCGGACATCACCCCCACCTCCATGGCCAACGGCGCCAAGGAGCTCCTCGACGAGGTCGCCACCGGCAAGGTCACCGGCGAGGAGGAGCGCTACTCGCACACCGACCTCGTCGACTTCAAGGCCAACGTGGAGGGCGCCGAGAAGTCGTACGAGCTGCTGAAGCCGGTCGCCGAGGAGAACGACGCGGCCCTGGTCACCGAGCTCGACAAGCAGTTCGCGGCGCTCGACACGCTGCTGGACAAGTACCGCGCCGACAAGACGTCGTACGACTTCACCTCGTACGACAAGGTCGGCGCCGCCGATCGCAAGGAGCTGTCGGACGCGGTGAACGCGCTCGCGGAGCCGCTGTCCAAGCTCGCCGCCGCCGTCGTCACCAAGTCCTCCTGAGGCCGAGGCCATGACGGACGAAGCACACTCCACGTCTCCCTCGCGGCGGGCCCTCATCGGCTGGGGCGGGGCCGGGCTCGCGCTCGGTGCCGCCGCGGCCGGCGGCGCGGTCGCGATGACCCGCTCCGGCGACGACATCGCCCCGACGGCCGCCGAGGCCGGTGCCGCCGTGGAGTTCCACGGCGCCCACCAGGCGGGTATCGCCACGCCCGTGCAGGACCGGCTGCACTTCGCCGCGTTCGACGTGACGACCGACGACCGCGCCGAGTTCGTGCGGATGCTCAAGGACTGGACGGCCGCGGCCCGCCGGATGACCGCGGGCAAGGCGGTCGGGGACGGGGCGTACGGCGGTCTCGCCGAGGCACCCCCGGACGACACCGGGGAGGCGCTGGGGCTGAAGCCGTCGCGGCTGACGCTCACCATCGGCTTCGGGCCGTCCCTGTTCGAGAAGTTCGACCTGGCCGACCGGCGGCCCGAGGCGCTCGTCGACCTCCCGCAGTTCGCCGGGGACAACCTCGACAAGAACCGCAGCGGCGGCGACCTGTGCGTCCAGGCCTGCGCGGACGACCCGCAGGTCGCCGTGCACGCCATCCGCAACCTCGCCCGGATCGGCTTCGGCAAGGTCGTCATCAGGTGGTCCCAGCTCGGCTTCGGCAAGACGTCCTCGACCACGCCCGACGCGCAGACCCCGCGCAATCTGATGGGCTTCAAGGACGGCACCCGCAACATCGCGGGCACCGAGACGGACCGGCTGAAGAAGTTCGTGTGGGCCGACGGCAAGGACAGGGCCTGGATGGCCGGCGGCTCCTACCTCGTCGCCCGCCGCATCCGCATGCACATCGAGACCTGGGACCGCACCTCGCTCCAGGAGCAGGAGGACATCTTCGGCCGCGACAAGGGCGAGGGCGCCCCGGTCGGCAAGGCGAAGGAGCGCGACGAGCCGTTCCTGCCGGCGATGAAGCCCGACGCGCACGTCCGGCTCGCGCACCCCGACTCCAACGGCGGGGCGACGATCCTGCGCCGCGGATACTCCTTCACCGACGGCACGGACGGCCTCGGCCGGCTGGACGCGGGACTGTTCTTCCTCGCGTACCAGAAGGACGTCCGCGAGGGCTTCATCCGGATCCAGCGCCACCTGTCCACCGATGCGCTCAACGAGTACATCCAGCACGTGGGTTCAGCGGTCTTCGCCATCCCGCCCGGCGTCCGTGACAAGGACGACTGGTGGGGCAGCACGCTGTTCGCCGAGGAGGGCTGACCCGTGTTCTCCAACTACCTGATCGGTCTGCGCGAGGGCCTGGAGGCGTCTCTCGTCGTCTGCATCCTCATCGCCTACCTGGTGAAGACCGGCCGCCGGGACGCCCTGCGGCCCATCTGGATCGGCATCGGCGTCGCGGTCGCGCTCGCCCTCGGCTTCGGGTGCGCACTCGAGTTCGGCTCGCAGGAGCTGACGTTCGAGGCGCAGGAGGCGCTCGGCGGCTCCTTGTCGATCCTCGCGGTCGGCCTGGTCACCTGGATGGTCTTCTGGATGCGGCGCACCGCCCGGCACCTGAAGTCCGAGCTGCACGGCAAGCTGGACGCGGCCCTTCAGATGGGCACCGGTGCCCTGGTCGCCACCGCGTTCCTGGCCGTCGGCCGGGAGGGCCTGGAGACCGCCCTGTTCGTGTGGGCGTCGGTGCGCGCGGCCGGGGACGGCACCCCGCGCCCGCTGATCGGCGTGGCCCTGGGCATCCTGACGGCGGTCGTCCTCGGCTGGCTGTTCTACCGCGGCGCCCTGCGCATCAACCTGGCCAAGTTCTTCACCTGGACCGGCGGCATGCTGGTCGTCGTGGCGGCGGGCGTGCTGGCGTACGGCTTCCACGACCTCCAGGAGGCGGACTGGCTGCCCGGCCTGAACGACAGGGCCTTCGACATCAGCGACACCGTCCCGCCGGACAGCTGGTACGGCACGCTCCTCAAGGGCGTGTTCAACTTCCAGCCGGACCCGACCGTCCTTCAGGTCACGGTGTGGCTGCTGTACTTGGTCCCGACGCTCGCGCTGTTCCTCGCCCCGGTAGGGTTCGCCTCCGGGAAGGGGAAGGTGAAGGCACCTGATGAGCAGGGATCGCGGCCCTCGAAGGCTCCGCAGGCTTGACCGGAGCGCACTGATAGCAGCCTCCGTGACCGCTTTGTCGTTGACGGCGAGCGGATGCGTGGTGGTGCACGGCGAGCGGGAGGTGCTTCCCGCGACCACCCAGGCGGAGGCCGCCAAGGCGCTCCAGCAGTTCACGAACGCGTACAACGCGGCGGACAAGGCGTACGACAGCTCGCTGGACGCCGCCCACGTCACCGGCGCGCTCGGCGCCATCGACGCGGCGCGGCTGAAGGCCGGCAAGGCCAACAGCCCGGACGGCAACCCCTCGCACACCCCGCTGAAGCTGTCGGACGTGACGTACACCATCCCGAAGAAGGCGGGCTGGCCGCGCTGGTTCGTCGCCGACGCGGCCGGCAACAAGGGCGGCACCGCGCGCTGGCTGCTCGTGTTCACCCGGGACGCACTGGACGAGCCGTTCCAGGTGGCGTACCTGACGCTGGTGGCCGAGGGCAAGGTCCCGGAGTTCGAGAAGGACGCGGACGGCTGGGCCGAGGCGGTCCCGGCGGACTCGACCGGGCTGGCCGTCGAGCCCGGCGACCTGAGCACGAAGTACGTGAGTTATCTGAAGAGCGGCGGGAACGTCTTCGCGAACGGAGCGCACACCAGTGTGTGGCGGGCGGACCGGGCGAAGGACGCCATCAGGCCGGGGCTGGCCACCCAGTACCTCGACGAGCCGCTGGCGAACGACGCCTACGCGCCGCTGGCGCTGCGCACGAAGGACGGCGGGGCACTGGTGTTCTTCGCCACGCACCACTACGTCAAGGAGACGGCCCACTCCGGTACGTCGGTGCCCGACCCCGGTGACGCCGTGCTCGCGCTGACGACCGGCGAGATCAAGCAGTCGCTGACGATGCAGTTCGTCTCCAACGAGGTCGCGCTCGACCCGCCGAAGGGTGCGGGCGACCAGCGGGTCGACGTGCTCGGGCGGATCCAGGGACTGACGTCCGCGCAGGGCTCGTAGGGGCCGGTCCGGGGCGGTCCGCTACCGGCGCAGGGGCCAGGCCGCGTTCGCGTGGTCCGGCTCCTCGCCCACGTGCCGGGCACAGGCGTCGGTGAGGACTTCGAGCAGGCTCAGCGGGTCGGGCAGCGGGTGTTCGAGGCCGCGGACCCAGTGCACGGCCTGGTCGCCGGGCAGCCGGGCGGGCGGTACGAGGACGTAGGAGCCCCGGCAGTGCCAGCGCAGGCCGGGGTGTTCGTCCGCGGTCTCGGGGTGGCAGTCCAGCTCGCACGGCCACCACTCGTCCTCGTCCTCGGGGGTGCCGCGGGTGAGGGTGAAGAAGAGGAGCCGTCCGTCGTCGCTCTCGGCGACCGGGCCGACCTCGACGCCGGCGGCCAGGAGCCGCTCCAGGGCCTCCCGGCCGGCCTCCAGGGGGACGTCGAGGACGTCGTGGACCATGCCGGTCGCGGTGATGAAGTTGGCCTGCGGCTGGTGCCGGGCCCAGCGCTCGATCTGGGCGCGGTCGGTGGTCGACTGGGTCTGCCAGGCGAAGGACACCGGGTGCCTGGCGGGTGTGGGACAGCCGACGCGGTCGCAGGAGCACCGGTATCCGGGGGCGGGATGCGCGGCGGGCGCCAGCGGGAGTCCCGCTGAGGCGGCGGCCAGCAGCAGGGCCTCACGACCGCCGTCGTCCCCGGCGGCGGCCTCCTTGGGCCTGCGCCCGCGCAGCCACTGGGAGAGTTTGCCCTGCAGGCCGGTCCGGCCCCCCGACTCCGCGCTCATCTACCACCCTCGCCTCGCTGTCGTGCGGAACAGCATGCCTCATGGTCCCACCTTCCGATGCTCCGGGGGGCCCTGAGCGGATATGAGGGGTTGGGAACCTATGCCCGGGGTGCGATGCCGTTCAGGGCGTAGTCGACGAGGGTGTCGGTGTAGTCGTAGCTGATCGGGCCGGTGTGCTGGAGCCAGCGCTGGGCGAGGGGGGAGACCCACAGTTCGAGCGCGATGCGCGGGTCGATCTCGGGGCGCACCTGGCCGGCCTCCTGGGCGGCGCGCAGCCGGTCGACGTAGAGCTGGAGCGAGGGTTCGAGGAGTTGGGCCACGAAGGCCCGGCCGACCTGCTCGTTGACGACTCCCTCGGCGGCCAGGGCGCGGGAGGGTGCCTCGAAGCGGGGGTCCTTGAGCTGGTCCACGGTGAGGCGCAGGACGGCCTTGAGGTCCGCGGCCAGGTCACCGGTGTCCGGGATGGCGTGGGCCGCGTCGGGACCGGCCTCCCGGGCCGCCTGCTCGCTCAGGTCGAGGAACGCCTCCATCAGCACCTCCGCCTTCGACGACCACCAGCGGTAGATCGTCTGCTTGCCGACACCGGCGCGCGCGGCGATCCCCTCGATCGTGGTCCTGGGGTAGCCGACCTCGGCGACCAGGTCGAGGGCGGCGTCGTAGATGGCGCGGCGGGACCTCTCGCTGCGCCGGGTGGTGTCGGGGGCGGGCTGCTTCGAGCTCTGGGTGGCCATGGGGCGAACTTACCAGGTTGACAAGACGGTGCGTCTCGCCGGATAGTAAGGGTTCATTAGACGAGACGATACGTCTCGTTCCCTTCTGGTTGCGGAAAAGGAGCAGGTCATGACACGAGGTGGAGCGGGCGGCATGCTCGGAGTCGGCGGCACCCGCAGCAACATCGGCCGCAAGGCGCTGCGCGGCGGTGACCGCGGCGGCCGGATCGGCGGTGCGCGGGACCCGCCCGGGGCTAGTGGCCGGCCGGGGGCCAGCCGTCGCCCCACGAGGCGTCCCTCGCCGCCTTGTACAGGTCGCCGTGCCGCTTGGTGACCGTACGGCGGCTCAGCCGCTCGTCGGGTTCGCAGAGGTCGAGCAGGACCTGCCCCTTGCGGATCTGCGGGCGGCGGATCACCCGGGTGGGCACCGGGGTGGCGGGAAGCCGGGTGGCCGCCACATAGCTGAACTTCTCGTCCTCGTACGGCAGTGAGCCCCCCTTGGCCTGGCGGTGCAGGGAGGAGCGGCTGACCCGCGCCGAGAAGTGGCACCAGTCCTCGCCGGGGGCGATCGGGCAGGCGGCGCTGTGGGGGCAGGGCGCGGCGACGCGGAAACCGGCGGTGACGAGACGGTCGCGGGCCTCGATGACGCGGGCGTACCCGGCGGGGGTCCCGGCCTCGACGATCACGACCGCCTGCGCCGACGCCGCCGCGGTGTCGACGAGGGCGGTGCGGTCGGCCGGGGTGATCTCGTTGAGGACGTACGAGACGGTGACCAGGTCCGTCGTGGGCAGGGCGAGGTCCGAGCCGATCCTGGCGCGTTGCCAGCGGGCGTCCCCCAGGGCGGGGTTGGCCGCGGCGATCTCCCGGCCGAGGGCGAGCGCGGGGTCGGACCAGTCGAGCACGGTGACCGCCCGGTCCCCCGGCCAGGTGGCGGCGACGGCCCAGGTCGCGGCCCCGGTGCCGCCGCCGACATCGACGTGGTCGGCGGGCGTCCAGCCCGGGACCGCCCCGGCGAACGCCTCCAGCGCCGCGTGCACCGCCTCGAAGGTGGCGGGCATCCGGTAGGCGGCGTAGGCGGCCACGTCCGCCCGGTCCCGCAGGATGGGGCTGTCGGTGGGAGTGGCTCCCCGGTAGTGGCCGATCAGCCGCTCCACCGCCTGAGCGGCCTGCTTCGGGGGAAGCCCGTCGAGAAGACCGGCAAGGGCGGCACGAAGGGTTTCGGCTGGCGAGGCGGGGACGTTCACCCGGCGATTCTAGGCGCGGGGTACGCGGCCGCCTGCCCAGGCCGGGTGCCCGGACGGGGGGCGCGGAGGGACGCGGCTCCTACCCAAGTCCGGTGCCCCCGGGCGGTACGACGGCGAGGGGGGCGGTCGTCCGGGGCGACGGCCGGTGCACGGCGCGGTCGCCCCCCCCCCGCATTCCTCACGTGCCGCGTACCGCGCGGGCCAGTCTTGTCGCCGTGTTCGCCCGGGGGGTGTTGTCCGGGGGGCGTCTTCTCGGGTGGACCGTGTTGGCCAGGAGGACCACGAACGTGTCGGTCGACGGGTCCAGGACCAGGGACGTGCCCGTGAAGCCCGTGTGGCCCGCCGCTCCGCGTCCCGCCAGTTCGCCCATGAACCACTTCTGGTCGATGGCGAAGCCGAGCCCCGGCGGGGTCAGCAGCAGTTCCACGAAGTCCGGGCCGAGGATGCGGGCGGGGCCGTACGCGCCGCCCGCCAGCAGGGCCCGGCAGAAGATCGCGAGGTCGCGCGCGGTGGAGAAGAGGCCCGCGTGGCCCGCCACGCCGCCCAGCGCCCACGCGTTCTCGTCGTGGACCACGCCCCGCAGCATCCCCCGGTCCGCCTTGGCCCACGGCCGGCGCTGGTCCTCCGTGGCCGCCGCCTGCGGGCAGGGGCCGAAGCGGGTGGAGGTCATGCCGAGGGGGCGGGTGATGCCGTCGCGGACAAGGACGTCGAGGCGGCGGCCGGTGATGCGTTCGAGGACGTGCTGGAGGAGGAGCGGGTTGAGGTCGGAGTAGGTGTAGGTGCCGGGGACCCCGATGGGCGGCTCGGCGCGCAGGAGGTCCAGGCGGCCCGCGTCGTCGTCGCAGTCGTAGAGGGGCAGTTCGGGGCGCAGTCCCGAGGTGTGGGTGAGCAGCTCGCGCACGGTGATGCCGTGGGTCACCGCCGCCGTGAACTCCGGGAGGTACGCGCCCACCCTCGCGTCGATGCCCAGCGTGCCCCGCTCGATCTGCTGCACCGCGGCCACGGCCGTGAACAGCTTGGTGAGGGACGCCAGGTCGAAGGGGGTGTCCACGCGGACCGGGACGCGTGCCTCGGGGGGCAGTTCCACGCCCGCGTCGGCCTCGGGGTCGTAGGACGCGTAGCGCACGGCCCAGCCCGACGCCTCCTGCACGGCGATCACCGGGCCGCGCCCCGCGACCAGTACGGCGCCGGGGGCCCAGGGGCGTTCACCGGTGGTGAGGGCGTGGAACTCCCGGACGAGGTGCTGGAGTTCCTCGGGGTCGAGGCCGGCTCGTTCCGGTGTGTCGACGCGCAGTCTCGGTGCGCTCAGCTCTCCTCCCCCGTTCTCGGATCCGTTCGGACGGCGGGACCCCCGTCCTCCGCGGTCGCACGCCTGTTCCAAGGACGGCACATTGCCATGAAACACAGCAGCGCTACCAGTGCGGCCGCCAGCTGGACGACCGCCATCGGGACGGCGGTGTCCTCCCCTGCCATCCCCACCAGCGGGGACGCGATCGCGCCGATGAGGAAGGAGGACGTACCGAGCAGGGCGGACGCCGACCCGGCGGAGTGCTTGGTGCGCAGCAGGGCGAGGGACTGGGCGTTGGGCAGGGTGACACCCATCGCGGACATCAGGACGAAGAGACCGGCGGCGACGGGGAACAGTCCCACCTCGCCGAAGACCCCGGTCGTCATCAGCAGCAGCGCCGCGGCCGCCGCCGTCACGACGAGCAGCCCCACGCCCAGGACCCGGTCCAGGCCGACCCGGCCCACCAGCACCTTGCCGTTGATCTGGCCGACCACGACGAGTCCCACGGAGTTCACGCCGAACAGCAGGCTGAACGTCTGCGGGGAGGCGCCGTAGATCTCCTGGACCACGAACGGGGACGCCGAGATGTAGGCGAACAGCGCGGCGAAGGCGAAGCCGCCGGTGAGCATGTAGCCGGTGAACGGCAGGTCGGCGAGGAGGCGGCGCATGGAGTGCAGGGCGTCGGCGACACCGCCGGTGTGCCGCTCGGCGGCCGGGAGGGTCTCGGGCAGCCGCGCCCACACCAGGGCGGCGAGCAGGGCCCCGACGGCCGTCAGGACCACGAACACGCCCCGCCAGTCCGTCACCCGCAGGATCTGCCCGCCGACCAGCGGCGCCACGATCGGCGCGACCCCGCCGATCAGCATGAGGGTGGAGAAGAACCGGGCCATCGCGACCCCGTCGTACAGGTCCCGGACCACCGCCCGGGCGATCACTATGCCCGCCGCGCCCGCGAGACCCTGCACCAGCCGGAAGCCGACCAGGAACTCCACGGTCGGCGCGAGGGCGCACAGCGCGGTGGCGACGACGTACACGAGGAGGCCGGCCAGCAGCGGGCGCCTGCGGCCCCAGCGGTCGCTCATCGGGCCGACCACCAGCTGCCCGAGCGCCATGCCGAGCAGACAGGCGGTGAGGGTGAGCTGGACGGTGGCGGCGGGCGCCCGCAGCGAGTCGGTGACCTCCGGCAGCGACGGCAGGTACATGTCCATCGCCAGCGGGGGTGTGGCGGTGAGGCCGCCGAGGAGCAGGGTGACCAGGAGGCCGGTGCGGCGCACCGCCGCGGCGGGCGGTTCCGTGTCCGGTACGGCCGCCCGCTGCTCCAGGTGCGGTGTCGGTGCCCCCTGCTCGGGCATGTGCCCCTCCCTCTCCCGGTGATCCGCCACCTATGCTCTCAGCTCGTACAGGGTGGCGAGGATCAGGTGAGCGAGGGTGGGGCCGGGAATGACGGAGCAGAGCGTGCGCTGGGGGATTCTGGCGACGGGCGGGATCGCGGCGGCGTTCACCGCGGACCTGGTGGATCTGCCGGACGCGGAGGTGGTCGCGGTGGCCTCCCGGTCCGAGGCCTCGGCGAAGGCGTTCGCGGAACGGTTCGGGATCGAGCGGGCGTACGGCGACTGGGGCGCCCTCGCGGAGGACACGGACATCGATGTCGTGTACGTGGCCACCCCGCACGCGGCGCATCGCGCGGCCGCCGGGCTGTGTCTGACCGCCGGCCGCAACGTCCTGTGCGAGAAGGCGTTCACGCTGAACGCGCGCGAGGCCGAGGAGCTGGTCGGGTTCGCGAAGGAGCACGGGCGCTTCCTCATGGAGGCCATGTGGATGTACTGCAACCCGCTGGTCCGGCGGCTGAAGGCACTCGTCGACGACGGCGCGATCGGTGAGGTGCGCACGGTGCAGGCCGACTTCGGGCTCGCCGGCCCCTTCCCGCCCTCGCACCGGCTGCGGGACCCCGCGCAGGGCGGGGGCGCGCTGCTGGACCTCGGGGTGTACCCGGTGTCGTTCGCGCATCTGCTGCTCGGGGAGCCCTCGGACGTCACGGCGAAGGCGGTGCTGTCCGAGGAGGGCGTGGACCTCCAGACGGGCGCGCTGCTCTCCTGGGACAGCGGGGCGCTGGCCTCCCTGCACTGCTCGCTGACCGGCGGCACCGCCACGATCGCGTCGGTCACCGGCTCGCTGGGCCGGATCGACATCCCGAACGGCTTCTTCCACCCGGACCGTTTCGTCCTGCACCGCGACGGCCGTGACCCGGAGGAGTTCGTCGCCGACCCGGCCGACGGCCCCCGCAACAGCCTCAAGCACGAGGCCCGCGAGGTCATGCGCGCCCTGCGCGCCGGCGAGACGGAGTCCCCCCTGGTCCCCCTGGAGGGCACCCTCGCGGTGATGCGCACCCTGGACGCGGTACGCGACCGGATCGGCGTGCGCTACCCGGGAGAGCCCGCCGCAAGGGTCACGGCACCGGCGTCCGCCTGAGACAGGGCTTTCGTCCGGCGGCGGTTCACCTACGCTGCGGGCCCATGGACACCAAGAACGTGAAGAGTGCCGTGGTGACCGGTGCGGGCTCCGGGATCGGACGCGCGGTCGCCGTGGAGCTGCTGCGGGCGGGCTGGTCGGTGACGCTGGCCGGGCGGCGGGCCGGGACGCTGGAGGAGACGGCGGCCCTCGTGCCCGGGGGCGCCGCCCTCGCCGTACGGACGGACGTCTCGGTCCCCGACGACGTGGCCGCGCTGTTCGCCGCCGCCGTGGAGCGGTTCGGGCGGGTGGACCTGCTGTTCAACAACGCGGGGACCTTCGGGCCCGGCGGGGTGCCGGTGGAGGAGCTGCCGTACGACGCGTGGCGGCACGTGGTGGACACCAACCTCAACGGGGCGTTCCTGTGCGCGCAGGCGGCGTACCGGCAGATGAAGGAGCAGGACCCGCGGGGCGGCCGCATCATCAACAACGGCTCGATCTCGGCGCACACGCCCCGCCCGCACTCCGTGGCCTATACCGCGACCAAGCACGCCCTCACCGGGCTCACCAAGTCGCTGTCGCTGGACGGGCGGCCGTACGACATCGCGGTCGGGCAGATCGACATCGGGAACGCGGCGACCGACATGACCGCGAGCATGGGGGCCGGAGCGTTGCAGGCCAACGGGGAGGTCGTGCCCGAACCTGTGATGGACGTGGCCGACGTGGCGCGCACGGTACGGCACATGGCGGAGCTGCCGTTGGCGGCGAACGTGCAGTTCGCGACCGTACTGGCGACGGCGATGCCGTACGTGGGGCGCGGCTGAGCAGCCGATTTGCACAAGCGGAATATGTAATTCCACCCCCATCGCGGCCGGTGGACGGCTTATGCTCATCACACGCCCCCACAAGAGCTTCACATCTGGGGGGCGGCGTTCCATCGGCTTCGCCCGAGGGGGGAGCGCGGCGGCCGTCCATGGGCCGGGTGGGGGTGGATCTCGCGTGGTACCGCGAGATGCGCACCGGTCCGAGGACGGCCGCCGCGCACATTCTCAGCTCACGCACATCCCTTCTCAGCCGGTGCACATCCCTTCCTCACGGCCCCGCAATGCGGCGTCCCTACCTTGAGGGCGCGCCCACAGCGGGCGCCAAGAACCTTCGAGGAACGGGATGTTTGGCATCTATCTCAAGCGCGAGCTGGGCCGGCGCAAGAAGGCGGCCCTGGTCATCGCTCTGGGTCTGGCGCTCGGTATCGCGCTGGTCATCACCGTCAACTCGGTGTCGGCCGGTATGGCTCAGGCTCAGGACAAGGTCCTGAAGTCGCTGTACGGCCTCGGCACCGACATGACCGTCACCAAGGCCAGGTCGGCGCCCACGTCCGGCAGTTCGGGCAGACCGAACTTCCGGTTCGACGCCTCGGCCGACGACAGCTCCGAGACGCAGAGCTCCGACCGCGTGATGACCCAGGGCGGTCAGGCCCTGGCGTCCACGGTGGTCACCGAGGTCGCGCGGCAGAAGGGCGTCGCCGCCGCGGTCGGCGCACTGACCCTGAACGTCACCAAGGTCGACGGCTCCTTCACCCAGGGCAAGGCCCGCAGTTCCGGCGGCACCACCGGGAACAGCGGCCAGGGCGGCCCGGGCGGCGGCGACAGCACGGCCGCTCCCCAGGTCCAGGGCGGCGGCGCCGAGTTCGACGTGAACTCCTACTCCGTCGCCGGCGTGGACGTCACCGACCAGACGCTCGGCCCGCTGGCCGGCTCGAAGATCACCACCGGCAGGACGTTCACCGCCGCGCAGACGAACGCGAAGGTCGCGGTCGTCAGCACGTCGTACGCCAAGGAGAACTCCCTCAAGGTCGGCAAGACCCAAAAGATCTCCGGCACCACGTACACGGTCATCGGCATCGCGACGCCCGACAGCAGCGAGTCCACCACCGACGTCTACCTGCCCCTGAAGCAGGCCCAGACACTGGCCGACGCCGGGAACAAGGTCACCACGATCTACGTCAAGGCGACCGACTCCCAGCAGATCGACTCCGTCAAGGCGGCGATCCAGAAGAACATCTCCGGTACGACCGTCACGACCTCGGCGGATCTGGCCGAGACGGTGTCCGGTTCCCTGTCGACCGCCTCGAACCTCGCGACCAGCGTGGGCAAGTGGCTGTCCGTCGCCGTCCTGGTGGCCGCCTTCCTGGTGGCCGCGCTGCTCACCTCCTCGGCGGTCTCGCGCCGGGTCCGTGAGTTCGGCACCCTCAAGGCGCTCGGCTGGCCGAGCCGCCGGGTCACCCGGCAGGTCGTCGGCGAGTCCATCGTGAACGGCCTGCTCGGCGGCGCCCTCGGCATCGCCCTGGGCCTCGCGGCCGCGTACACGGTCACCGCGATCAGCCCCGAGCTGACCGCCCAGCTCGGCAGCGCCGGCGGCGGTGGCGGCATGGGAGGCGGCCCCGGTAGCGGGCCCGGTCAGCAGTCCGCACAGAACACCATGGAGATCGCGCTCACCGCACCGGTCTCGCTGACCACCATCGCGCTCGCCGTGGGCCTCGCGGTGACCGGCGGCCTGATCGCCGGGGCGATGGGCGGCTGGCGGGCGTCCCGGATGCGGCCGGCGGACGCGCTGCGCAGCGTGTCCTGACAGCGCCCGCCCCGCCGTAACTCCCCCTGTGCCGGGGCGCCGTGTCCACTCCCCCCGAGGCACGGCGTCCCTCTCCTCTCCTCCCTTCTCCTCCTTCTCCACGGACTTCTCTACGGAGCTCTCATGTACAGACTCACGGGCGTCACCAAGCGCTACACGCGCGGCAAGGAGACGGTCGAGGCGCTGCGCGGCGTCGACCTGACCATCGAGGACGGCGACCAGCTCGTCATCCAGGGCCCCACCGGCGGCGGCAAGTCCACGCTGCTCCAGATGATCGGCGGACTGGACCGGCCCACCGAGGGCAGCGTCGAACTGGACGGCGTCGACCTCGCGAGGATCAGCGAGGCCAAGCTGACGCGGCTGCGGGCGGAGAAGATCGGCATCATCTTCCAGTCCTTCAACCTCATCCCGACGCTGACGGCGCAGGAGAACGTGGAGACGGCCCTCGTGCCGCTCGGCGTGAAGCCGGCCGAGCGGCGCGAACGGGCGGCGGAGGCGCTCCGCTCGGTGGGTCTGGGCGAGCGGCTCACCCACGCGCCGGCCGAGCTGTCCGGTGGTCAGCAGCAGCGGGTGGCCATCGCGCGGGCCCTGGTCAAGAAGCCGAAGGTGCTGCTCGCCGACGAGCCGACCGGCAACCTCGACGAGTCGATGCGGGACGAGATCATGGCGCTGCTGGAAGGGCTGTGGCACGAGTACGGGCTGACGTTCGTCATGGTCACGCACGACTCGTCGATCGCCCGGCGGGCGCCGCGACTGGCGACGATCAAGGCGGGGCGGATCACCCTGACCGAGCAGCAGCGGTCCTTCGCCGGGTAGGACGCGGGCCGCTCACCGTTGCAGGATGCGGTTGATCTCGGTCAACTGGCCGTCGGTGAGCGGCCCTTTCTCCATGGCGCCCGCGTTCTGCTCCGCCTGGGCCACGGAACGGAAGCCGGGGATCGGAACGGTCCGCGGGCTGCGGGCCCAGATCCAGGCCAGCGCGCCCTGCGCCAGGGTGCGGCCCTCGCTGGTGAGGATCTCCTTGAGCGCGTCGATGCGGGCCAGCCACTCCGGGTCCGCCGACGTGCCGTCGCCGAAGCCCTGGAGCCAGGCCGGCGGCCTGCTGCGGATGTCCCCGGCGTCCGCGGGTCCTTGCCGCTTGCCCGCGAGCAACCCCATGGCGAGCGGGCTGCGGTTGATGCTCGCGAGCCCCGACTCCTCGCACAGGGCGAGCATCTCGGGCGCGTCCTGCATCACGTTCAGTGCGTGCTGTACGGCCGCGCAGTGCTCCCCCTCGGCGAACACCGCGGCGCGGGCCGGGTCGTCGGTGCTCCAGGCGTAGGCGCGGATGAGCCCCTCGCTGACGAACTCCTCGCACTGGTCCCGGAGTTCGGCCGCGAGCGTCGGGTCGAGGTCGGACAGGTGGAGCTGGTAGAGGTCGATGTGATCGGTGCCGAGGCGCCCCAGGGAGGCGGTGAGGGCGCGGCGGGCGTAGGCCGGGGTGTCGTCCTGGCCGGTGAGGGTGCGGGTGTCCTCGTCGAAGACGTTGCCCCACTTGGTGGCGAGGACGACGTCGTCGCGTCGCTTGCCGAGGGCGCGGCCCAGCACCCGCTCGCTGTGCCCGGCGCCGTAGGTGTCGGCCGTGTCGAAGAAGGTGATGCCGAGGTCGAGGGCGCGCCGGACGGCCCGTACGGACTCCTCGTCGTCGACCTTGCCCCAGCCGAGCGGCTGCCCGTCGATGCTCTGCCATTCGCCGCCGATCGCCCAGCAGCCGAAGCCGAGCGCGCTGACCTCGATGCCGGAGCGGCCGAGAGTACGTGTGGTCTCCATGCTCCGGAACGTTAGGAGTTGGAGTGCGCTCCAGGGCAAGGGCTTTCCGGTTCTTGCCCTCTATGCCTGTCCGGTCTCGAAGCGGGAGATCCTGCCGTCCTCCTGGACCGTGAAGTCCCAGCGGGTGCGCATCTCGCCCCAGGCGTCGTTGCGGTAGTGGGCGAGGAGGGAACGGCCGCCGTTGGACTCGTTGTCGACGTCGAGGTGGCCGTGGGAGGAGAAGATCTCCCGGTCGACCCACTCGTCGAGGTCGCGGTCGCTGCCGTCGTCCGCCATGGTCGCCCCGGGCGCGAGAAGGGCCAGGAAGGCCTCGCGGTCATGGGCGTTGACGGCGCAGACGAAGGCGCGGACGGCCGGGTCGCTGAGTTTGGCGGGCTGCATCGTCATGCCTGCCAGGCTCACACCGCGTGCGCGCGGCCGCCACCCGAACGGCGGCCCGCGTCTTCCGGGCGCGTGTGAGGGGTGCGACGGTGGAAACGCGAGGGGGGTCTCGTTCCACCTCTTCTGCTGGGAGTTCATCGTGACCGCTTACGACCGACGCGATCTGGGCCTGCTGCTGCTCCGGCTGGGAACCGGAGGTGTGCTGGCCGCCCACGGCGCGCAGAAGCTGCTCGGCTGGTTCGGCGGGGGCGGCCTGGAGGGCACGGGCCAGTTCATGGAGTCCGTCGGCTACGCGCCGGGCCGGGCGAGCGCCACGGCGGCGGGCCTCGCCGAGGCGGGCGGCGGCACCCTGCTGGCGCTGGGTCTGGCCACCCCGGCGGCGGGCGCGGCGGCGGCCGGCGCGATGGCCGGCGCCTCCGCGGTGCACGCCCCCAACGGCTTCTTCAACGCGGGCGGCGGCTACGAGTACGCGGCCACGCTGGGCCTGACGGCGGCGGGCCTCGCGGTGACGGGCCCCGGCCGCCTCTCCTTGGACCACGCTCTCGGCCACACGGTGAACCGGGGCTGGATGGTGCCGGTGGCGCTCGGAGCGACGGCCCTGGTGACGACGCTGGTCGTCGGGGCCCGGAACCGGCGGCTCCGGGAGAAGGAGAACGGCGGGGACGACGGCCAGTCGTCGCTGTTCGCGGAGGAGGAGGCGTTGTTCGGGGAGTAGGCGAGCGGGGCCCCTCGCCGTGGCAAGCTCCTGCACATGAGTGATCACGGCACCCCCTCCCCCGACCTCTGGAAGTCCGTCGACGCCCTGTGGACCTGGCTGGAGGCGGATCAGCCGGTGAGCGGCCGGGAGGGCCTGCTGCTGCGCATGCTGAAACTCTCCGAGGAGGTCGGCGAGGTCTCCGAGGCGGTGATCGGGGCGATCGGCCAGAACCCCCGCAAGGGTGTCAGCCACAGTTGGGAGGACGTGCAGGGCGAGCTGTGCGACGTGGTGATCACAGCGCTCGTGGCGCTGCGCACGCTGACGCCGGACACGCGCGAGGTCTTCATGGAGCACCTGACCCGCGTCACGGACCGCTCGCTGGGCCCTCGCTAGCGCGCTCGATCGGCGACGGCCACCTTGCTGTCCGCTGCCGGGGTTCCTCACCCTCACCGTCGGCTCCGTCGGGATGCACGGTCTGACGCTGAAGCTGGTCACGATCGTCACGGCAGTCGCCGTGGGGGCCGTTCGGGGCGGTGCTCGCGGGACGGTCGGGAGAGCGGATCACGGGCTCGGGCCGAGTTCTGCGTTGACCGAGCTCGGCGTTGACCGAGCTCGGCGTTCACCCGTTCGGTGTAAGCCCCGGGCACCCCGCACCCGGCTCCTCGGACGATGAACCGCACGGCGACCCCGTTCCGAGGAGTCTGCCGGGGCGGTTCGGGGTGCGGGTCGCGGATGTCGTGACGTGCACGGAGGGCGGGGGCAGGTGGCTCGACGGGGCGGATCGGGCGATGGCGGTCGTGGAGTGAGCGTGCCGTGCCGGGTCAGGGGGTGGCAGGGCCCCGGACCCGTCGGGGGACGGCCGGATCCGGGGCCCTGGTACGGAGGTGGTCAGGCGATCTGCCGCAGCTTCGGGACGATCACATGGCGGACGTGCTCCTGGACGGTCTGCATCGGGACGCGCTGCGCCTCCAGGACCACCGTGCCGTGCGGAGCGGCGTGCTGCCGCACCGGAGGACGGGACTCCCGTTCGACGCCGCTGCCGACCAGGACGGCGATGAACCGGCCGGTGTCCAGCAGGGAGAGCGCCTCCTCGTCACGGGTGACGCCGACGGTGTGGAAGCCGGCGGCCTCGATGATGCCGGTGGAGGCGTCGACCAGGTGCCGCTCACGGCCGAGGACCAGGACGTTCTTCTCGTTGCTCATGCCGTCACCTCGGTGGGCTCGGGGCTCCCGACGGCCGCGTCGGCGGGCCGTGAGTGCTTGGGCAGGGTCAGGAAGCCGGCGGCGGCGATCACCAGGATGCCGGCGTCCAGCAGCAGGACGGTACGGAACGCGGAGGAGTAACTGACCGAGTCGGCGCGGGCGATGGCCCCGCCGAAGGCGTCGGCGACCCTCGGGTCGTCCTTGCGGCAGACGCCCGGGACCTCGCTCGGGTCGACCGAGTCGGCGCGCTCGCGCACGCAGGTGCGGAAGTCGGCCAGCAGCTGGTCCTCGGAGCCGACCGCGGCACCGCTGAGGGCGGACTTCAGCGCCGGGGCCGCCTCGTCGGCGGCCTCACCCGACGCGTTCGCGACCTGGGCGAAGAAGACCACGCCGGTCAGCGCGACACCGAGGGCCATGCCGAGCTGCTGGACGGTGTTCAGCAGGCCGGAGGCGTTGCCCGCCTGCTCGCCGGGGACCTGGCCGAGCAGCAGGTCCAGGGTCGGCGCGACAATCAGGCCGAAGCCGACACCGGAGACGATGTGCACCGGGATGATCTGCCAGGACGCGAGGCTGTGGCCGTAGTGGGCGACCAGGACGGAGAAGGCGACGAAGCCGATCGCGTTGACGATGCCGCCGGCCACCAGGACGTTGCGGCCGAACTTGGGGACCAGCTTGTCGGGGGCGTTGCCCGCGCCGATGCCCACGCCGATGGCGAAGGTGGCGGCGGTCAGGCCGGCGTGCATCGGTGTCCAGCCGAGGCCCTGCTGGAGGAAGAGCGTCCAGACGAAGAAGAACCCGCCGACGGCGATCCAGAACAGGAACCACACGGCCATGCCGATGGAGAACGAGCGGGAGCGGAACACCCCGAACTCGACGAGCGCGGAGCCGACCTTGGCGAAGCGGCGCTTCTCGTAGGCGAGGAAGACCGCGAGCAGCACCAGGGCGCCGGCGAGCATGCCGTAGGTCCAGGCGGGCCAGCCCAGGCGGCGGCCCTCGGTGAGCGGGTAGACGAGCAGTGCCACGGCGGCGAGGGCCAGCGGCATGCCGAGCAGGTCGAGCTTGGGGCGCTGCGGGGCGCGGGACTCGCGGATCACCAGGGCGCCCGCGATCAGGGCCGCGATCCCGACCGGGACGTTGACCAGGAAGATCGGGCGCCATTCCCAGCCGAAGAGGTCCCACTGCACGACCACGCCGCCGAGGGCGAGGCCGAACACGGCGGAGGAGCCGGTGACCGCGCCGAAGATCGCGACGGCCTTGCCGCGCTCGCTCGGCGGGAAGATCACGTGCAGGATCGCCAGGATCTGGGTGACCATCAGGCCGGCCGCGGCGCCCTGGACGAACCGGGAGGCGATCAGCATTCCGGGGTTGACGGCGACCCCGCACAGCAGCGAGGCGACGGTGAAGGCGGCCATGCCGACCAGGAAGACGCGCTTGCGTCCGAAGATGTCGCCGAGCCGGCCGCTGAGGATCAGCAGGGCGGCGAAGGACAGCACGTACGCCGCGATGACCCACTCGATCTGGGCGTAGTCGGCGTGCAGGTCGCGCTGGATGCTCGGGACGGTGACGTTGACGATCGTCGTGTCGACCAGGTCCATGAATCCGGCGATCAGGACGACGGCGAAGGCCAGGCGGCGCTTCGGGTCGGGTGCGGTGCCACCCGCGGCTTCCTGCGGCGGGGCGGCGGCGGGAGTAGATGCGGAGATGTCTTGGGTCACGGAACAAGTATGCACTTCCAGTGACTATCCCTCAAGGTGATAATTCTTCGGAGGTATCATGGCGGGCGTGACCACCCCATCGCTGTTCGACCACCCCGCCTGCGTGATGACCCACCTCAGCGCCCATGTGCAGGAGCAGCTCGTCGACGTGCTCGCCCCCCTGGGCATCCACCCCCGCCAGTTCGGCCTGCTCGACCTGCTGATCGACAAGGACGGGCTCAGTCAGCACCAGCTCGCCGGGCCGTTGAACGTGCACCGCAACGTGATGGTCGGCCTGGTCGACGAGATGGAGCGGCGCGGCCTGGTGGAGCGCCGCCGCCACCCCACCGACCGCCGCGCCCACGCCGTGCACGTGCTCCCGGCCGGCCGCGAGCTGCACACCGAGGCCGAGTCGCTCATCAGTGGCTTCGAGGCCCGGCTGCTCGGCGGACTGGAGCCGGAGGAGGCGCGGATCTTCGTCACCCTGCTCAAGCGGGTCTTCGTGCAGGCCGGACTCGCCGGAGACCTGCACCCCGGCCTCCTCACGTCCGAGGGCGCGCTCGCCGAGAGCCGCTGACCGGACCGGTTCCGCACGAGGCGGGCCCCGGCGCACGCCGAAGGGCCTGCCCGTCGGCGGTCCCGGCGGGCAGGCCCTCGTGAGCCGGTCCGGTCAGCCGGTCAGCCGGTCCGCGACCAGGTCGGCGGTGCGCAGGGTGTAGGAGTTGATCAGGTTGAGGCTGGTGTGCGCCTCCCTGGGGTGCACCTCCAGCGCGTGCCGGCCCGACCACGCCCGGTCGAGGTCGTACAGCCCCTCGACCGGGAAGATGTCGTCCAGCGCGCCGCCGACGCTCAGCACCTCGGTGGCCGGCGCCGGGCCGGGCTCGATCGCCAGCTCGTCGAAGCGCGGTTGCAGGTCGGCGCCCGGCTCCGCTCCGAAGGCGAACCGGAAGTTGTCCTTCAGTCGGCGCGGCAGGCCGTCGAACTTGGCGATCACCGGCCCGCCGCCGAAGTTGACGACGCACCGGAAGTGCTCGCCGAGCCCTCGGGCCACCCGCAGGGCCAGATAGCCGCCGAAGCTGATGCCCGCGAACGCCAGCCGGCCGGTGTCGATCCCCGGCTCGGTGCGCAGCCCGTCCAGCAGCTCGGCGACCACCGGCTCCATCTCCGCCCGTACCGGGGTGCGGCCCAGCCGTGAGCCCTGGCCCGGGCCCTCGAAGAGCACGGCGGCGATCCCGCGTTCGAGGTAGGCCTCGGCCAGGGCCACGATCTCGACCTCGGTGGCGGAGTCCAGGCCGTTGGAGAGCACCACCGCGGGCAGCGGCTCGCCCGACGCGCGCATCGCCTCGGTGCGCAGCACCCAGTAGCCCGCTCCGGTGCCGGGCAGCGACCGCTCGGTGACGTCGAGGCCGGTGCCCGGCAGGCTGCCGAGGAAGCAGTCCCGGATGCGCTGCCGCAGCCGCTGTTTGACGGCCCGGTCGTCGAAGTACTGGAACTCCGCCCAGTGGTAGGCCGCCGCGGCCGTGCGCAGCGCGCGTCCGCGCCCGGCCTGCGTGCCGGACGCCTCGGCGAGGGCGGCCCAGCCCTCGGCCTGGCTCGTCCAGCGCTCGCGCCACAGGTCCCAGAACCCCGCGGAGGCCAGGTCCAGGTCGTCGGCGGGGAAGCCGTCCAGCGCCGCCGCGATGTCGCCCCAGTGCACCTGCGGGGCGTAGCGCGCGTTGAGGAACATCAGCCGCGGGAAGAGGTAGCCGAGCGCGCGGTACATGTGCTCGGGCACCCGCAGGCGCTCCGTGGTCTCCCTCATCTCCGTCGGCTCATTCATCGGTGCCGCCCCTCAGCAGCACGACCCGGGCCGGGTCGACGGCCGCGGCCACCTCGCCGCGCATGATCTTGCCGTTGGCGCTGCGGGGGAACGGCTGCGGGGTGGCCCAGATCCGGTCGGGCCACTTCTCCGGCGCCAGCGCGTGGCGCAGTTCGGCGGTGACCAGTTCGCGCAGTTCCCTCTCGCCGCGCTCACCGATCGGGCCGCACAGACAGGCGACCGGCAGCTCGTGCGGGCCGTCCGGATTGGGCAGCCCGACCAGCACCACCTCGTCCGCCCCCGGGGTGCCCGCGAGCACCGCCTCGGTCTCCTCGGGGTAGATGCGGTGACCGTTCTCGCTGAGCAGCACCCCGGCGAGCCGGCCCTTGAGGACCAGGTCGCCGTCCGGGCTCCACTCGGCGAGGTCGCCGGTGCGCAGCCACTCGCCGACCGGCTGGATCACTCCGGTGGCGACATCCACGTAACCCTCCATGACCGAGTCGCCGCGGACGCAGATCTCGCCGACTCCGTCCGGGTGGCCGGCCACCGGCTCCAGACGCACCTCCAGGGAGTCGTCGGGCCGGCCGATGCAGTAGACGTGCTTGAGGGGGCGCTCCTCGGCGTGGCCCTGCTCGTCCAGGAAGCAGAACGGGCCGTACGTCTCGGTCAGCCCGTAGCCCTGGATCCAGTCGCAGCGCGCCAGTTCGCGGCCCTGTTCGAGCACCGCCCGGGGCACGGCGGCGCCGCCGTAGGAGATCACCCGCAGGCAGGACAGGTCGTCCTCGCCGGTGGCCGCGGCGGCCACGAACTGCTTGAGCGCCACCGGGCGCAGCGCCAGGTGGGTGCCGCGGTGGCGGGCCACCTGCGCGGGCCACTGCGCGGGGTCCGGGGTCTCCGGGAAGACCACGGTGGCGTCGTGCAGCAGCGCGCCGAAGGAGTTGATCACACCGGTGGTGTTGTTCATCAGGCCGGTCATGAAGATCCGGGCGGTCGGGCCGTAGCCCATGGTCCGGGTGACCCAGCCGATCCTGGTGACGATGTGCGCCTCGTTGATGCTGATCGCCTTGGGTTTGCCGGTGGTGCCGCTGGTGAAGAGCACCAGGAAGTGCTCCACCGGCTCGGGGTGGCGCACCTCCACCTCCGCGTCGGGCGCCTCGCCGGTGGGGAACGGCAGCTCGACCACGGTCGCGCAGCGCTCGCGCAGCACGTCCAGTCCGGCCCGGTCGCGCTTGAAGTGCAGCACCACGTCGGGCTCGGCGGCCTCCGCGATCGACAGCCACTCGGGCAGCGCCGCCGTCTGCAGGCCGTACGGCATCAGCAGGTGCAGTCCGAGCGAACTGGCCGCGGCGAGGAGGAACACCGCCTCCGGTCCGTGGTCCAGCAGGGCCAGCACCCGCCGGCCCGGGGCCAGGCCGCGGTCGAGGAGAGCGGCCTGGGTACGGGCCACCTCGTTGCGGACCTGGCGCCGGGTCAGCGAACGGCCGCCCGCGACCATGCACACCCGGTCGGCCTCGGCGTCCGGCGACAGCGCGAGGCCGACCAGCTTCGGCGTCGGGGTCATGGGCGTCGCACCACCGATGCCGCGTACGCGCAGGCCGCCCCCATGGTGGCGCGGCTGTTGGCGCCCAGGGTGTCGCGGACGTGGGCGCACGCCTGGTCGACGGTGGTGCCCGCGCCCAGTACCCGCTCCACGGCGGCCGGGTCGAGCGCCACGGTGTGGTGCGAGACGATCGCGGTGCCGCCGGCCGACTTCTCGAACTCCCAGCGACCGCTGTGCCCGGACAGCAGGGCGGGCAGCACGGTCTGCTTGTAGGAGATCGACTCGCCCGGCACGCACAGCCGGACCGAGGCGGTGGTGTGGGTACGGCCGTCGGCGGTGACCGTGTCCATCTCCATGTGCTGCACTCCCGCCGGGTCCTCGGTGAGGTCGACCCGGCCGACGTGCGGCAGCCGCTCGGGCCACAGGTCCGACCGGTGCACGAAGTCGTAGACGTCGGCCGGGTCCACGCCGGGCTCCTCCATCCGGTCGGAGAAGGAGAGAACCAACCGCTCCGGCGGGTAGGGGAGTTCGGCGAACCCGCCGATGGCGGCCAGCTCCTGGACGCTGTTGCGGTCCACCGCCTGCGCGATCCACTCCAGCGCCCGGGGGTCGTCGTCCACGGCGGTGAAGGCATGGGTGAGCACGATCCGGGTCCGGCCGTCGTCGGCCGGGTGGAAGGACCAGTCACCGGACATCGAGGCGACCGGCGCGGTGGAGCGGTCCTGTCGGAAGGTGATCCGCAGGTTCCGCGGGTCCAGGGTGCGGCGGGAGGTCCAGGTCGCCACCGTGCCGTTGGTCCGCGCCCACAGTTCGATCCGCTCGTCGGCGCCGTGCCGCTCGATCTGCCGTGCCCGGATGCACGGCCCGAGCAGCACCGGCCACCGGCTCACGTCCGCGACCAGCGCGTACAGCCGGTCGGCGGGCGCGCGCACCAGCCGGCTGTGCTCCATCTCTCGGGTGAGCGGACTCATGCGGCCGCGGCCTCCTTCGCGGAGCGCACCAGCTCGGCCAGGTCGCGCGGCGTACGGGCTTCGAAGAGCAGCTCGTCGGGCACCGACACACCGAACTCGCGCTCGATCGCGGAGGCGGTCTCCATCAGCGCCAGCGACTCGTAGCCGAGCTCGTCGAAGGAGGTGTCGGCGAAGTCGGCCTCCGCGGCCTGGGACTCGGGGGCGCCCGCGCTGGCGATGATGACACGGCGGATGTCGTCCACGGTGATGTTCACAACTGTCTCCTCAGGAAAGGTCGTTGGTGGCGTCGGCGTCCCAGGCACGGACGACGACGGCCGAGTTGAAGCCCCACAGACCGCGGGCGACCACGAGCGCGGTGCGCACGTCCGTCTTCCGGGCCCGGTCGAGGACCAGGTCGATGCCGTACTCGGCGGGCACCTCGCGGGTGCCGGGCGTCGGCGGGATCACGCCGTCGCGGATCGACAGCAGCGCGGTGGCGACGTCCAGCGAGCCACCGCCCGCATAGGTGCGGCCGGATCCGGCCTTCGGCGCCGTCACCGGCACCCCGCCGGCGCCGAACACCTCGCCCAGCGCGGCCGCCTCCGCCCGGTCGAGCTCGGGCACACCGACCCCGTCGGCGAGGACCACGTCGACCTCGGCGGCGCTCACCCCGGCGTCGGCGAGTGCCGCCTCGACGGTGCGGCGCAGCGCCGGGGGCCGGCCGGAGCCGGGCGCGGGGTCGAAGCCGCTGGCGTAGCCGGCGATCTCGCCCAGGATGTCCGGGGCGCCGCGGCGCAGGGCCGCGTCGGCGTCCTCCACCACCAGCAGCGCGCCGCCCTCGCCGGGGACATAACCGCCGGCGTCCCGGTCGAAGGGCAGGTAGGCGCGGTCCGGGTCGGTGCCGGTGCACAGCCGGCCGCCCGCGATCTGCGAGGCCCAGCCCCACGGGTCGAGCGCGGAGTCCACGCCTCCGGCGACCACCAGAGGGGTGCCGCGGCGCACCGTGCGCCGGGCGTGGCCGAGGGCGTCCAGGCCGCCGGCCTGCTCGGTGACCAGGGCGCTGGAGGGGCCGCGCATGCCGTGCCGGATGGAGATCTGACCGGCGTTCACCGCGTAGAACCAGGCGAAGGACTCGTAGACGCTGACCGTCTGCGGGCCCTCGGTCCACAACTTGTGGAACTCGCGGTGGGTGAACTCGAAGCCGCCGAGCGCGTTGGCGGTGACCACGCCCATGTCGTAGTCGACCAGGCTGGCCGGGTCGACCTTGGCGTCCTCCAGCGCCCACCCGGCGGCGACCAGCGCGTACCGGGTGGAGACGTCGGTCTGCGGGAGCAGGCGGTCCGGCAGGTGGTCGGCGGCGTCGAACCCGGGGATCTCACCGGCCAGTTTCGCCGGGTACTTCGCCACGTCGAACCGGCTGAGCTCACCGAGCCCGTGCCGGCCCTGCCGGGTGGCGGCCCAGTACTCCTCGGTGCCGAGGCCGTTGGCGGCGAGCGCGCCGATCCCGGTGACTACGGTCCTGGTCATTCCCTCTCCCCCGTCGGACGCCGCAACACCATCGCGGTCTGGAAGCCGCCGAATCCGCTGCCGACCGTCAGCACGGTCCGCACGTCCCGTTCCCGGGCGGTCAGCGGCACGTAGTCGAGGTCGCACTCCGGGTCGGGCTCGTGCAGGTTGGCGGTGGGCGGCACCACGCCGTTCTTGATGGCGAGTGCGCAGGCGGCGATCTCCACCGAGCCGATGGCGCCCAGCGAGTGGCCGACCATCGACTTGATCGAGCTGACCGGCGTGCGGTACGCGTGGTCGCCGAGGGCGCGCTTGACGGCGGCGGTCTCGTGCCGGTCGTTCTGCTTGGTGCCGGAGCCGTGGGCGTTGATGTAGTCCACGTCGGTCGGGTTGACGCCGGCCTGGTCCAGGGCGACCCGGATCGCCTCGGCCATCTCCCGGCCGTCGGGCTTGAGGCCGGTCATGTGGTACGCGTTGCAGCGGGTGCCGTAGCCGGTGACCTCGGCGTAGATCGGAGCACCGCGGCGCCGCGCGGACTCCAGGGTCTCCAGTACGAAGACCGCGGCGCCCTCGGCGAGCACGAACCCGGTGCGGGAGCGGTCGAACGGGCGGGAGGCGGTCTCCGGTTCGTCGTTGCGGGCGGTGGTCGCCTTGATCGCGTCGAAGCAGGCCACCACGATCGGGGTGATCGGGGTGTCGGTGGCGCCCGCCACGATGACGTCCGCCGAGCCCTCCTGGATCAGCTGGAGGGCGTGCCCGACCGCGTCCAGGCCCGAGGTGCAGCCGTTGGAGACCAGTGACACCGGTCCCTCCGCGCCGACCTTCCACGCCACCTCGGCCGGCATCACGCTCGGCGCGAGGTAGTCGAACATGTGCGGCGACAGCCACTCGTCGCTGTCCACCAGCCAGTTGCGGCCGGAGTCGGACAGCACCAGGTACTCACGCTCCAGGCTGGTCGCGGCGGCCACCGCGCTGCCCAGCGTGACGCCGATGCGCGCGGGATCGATGCCCGCGAAGTCCAGGCCGCTGTCCTGCACGGCCTCCTGGGCGCAGACCACGGCGAACTGGGTGGCCCGGTCCATGCGGCGGATCTCCCGCCCGCTGAGCCCCTCCCACACCGGGTCGAAGTCCGCCTCGCCGGCGATCTGCGACCGGTACGGCGACGGATCGAAGAAGCTGATCCGCCGGGTCGCGGTGCGGCCCGCGGTGAGCAGGTCCCAGAACTCCTTGGTGCCCCGGCCTCCCGGGGCTCGTACGCCGATGCCGGTGATGACCACTCGTCGGCTCATCACAACCCCCTCTCTCTAGAAACCGTCGTGGTCGACGAGCCGCTCCTGGTTGCGCAGCCGTCCGTCCTCGCGGACCAGGACGTCGCGCACCACACAGCTGCGGACCATCTCGGGACCGCCGCCGGGGCGGGTGGTGAGCACCAGCGCGTAGCAGGTGCTGCGGAGCCGGCCCGGTGCCGACTGCTCGACGTCGACCATCGTGAACAAGTGGCGCCGCTGCTGCGGGTCGGCGACGAACCGCTCGCGCACCTCGTGGAGGTCGGACAGGATGCCGGCCCGGGTGCGCGCGGGCTCCCGGCCGGGCGTGTGGCCGAAGACCGCGTCGTCGGTGAACGTGTCGGCGTACTCCTCCACCTTGCCCGCGTCCAGCGCCTGCATCTGGCGCGCGTAGTACTGAAGAACCTCTGCGTACAACTCGGCGCTGACGCCGGTCGACTCCATCTCCTCGAACTCCTTCACGCGACCGTTGATTGCGCTCAGTCTTCAATCGCCCCCAAGAGCCCCGGTCGAGCCCGGCTCAATGCCGTCGGGGGGGCTGGAGGGGGGCTACGGGGGGACGGGTCGGTTGGGGTTGGGGCAGAGGGGGGGAGGGCTGGGGCAGGGCTGGACTGGGCGCGGGCCGGTTGGGTCTGGAGGCGGGGATCGCCCGGGTGCGAGCCGACTGAGCCGGGACAGGGCTGGACAGGGCACCAGCTGGACTGCACTTGGGCAGAACTCGACCGGACACGAGCCGACGAGGGCTGGGGCGGGGCTCGACCGGGTGCGAGCCGACTGAGCCGGGGCAGGGCTCGACAGGGCACGAGCTGGACTGCGCTTGCGTAGAAGTCGACCGGCTGCGAGCGGACGACGGCTGGGGCGGGGCTCGACCGGGTGCGAGCCGCCCGGGTCTGCCACACGGCGCGACCGGGCGCGAATCAGCCCGTCTGGCACAGGACATGACCGGGCGTGAGCCACCCGGGCCCGGAGCAGGGTTGGTCCAAGGCCGGAAACCACCCCGGTCTGGAGCCGGGCTCCACCCGACCCGAACCGCCCGAACCTGGCACAGAGCACGGCCCAGGGCGCGAGCCCACCGGAGTCGGGCGCAGAGCGCAACCAGGAGCCGAACCATCCCGGCCCGGCACTGGACACAACCAACCCGCAGCACCCCGGCCCGGCACAGAGCACGACCAGAGCCCCCCCGTGGGACACAGAACACGGTCAGAACCCGCACCCCCCGGCCCAGCGCCAGAACCGACCAGAACGCGAGCCGCGCAGGTCTGGAGCCGGGCTCGACCGGGGCGCGAGGCGGCGCGGCGACCGTGGTGGGCATGAACCCATCCACTTCCACCGCCACCGAGCGCAAGGTCGCGCTGGTCACCGGTGCCACCAGCGGCATCGGCCACGAGATCGCCCGTACCCTGGCCCGCCAGGGCCACGCCGTCTACCTGTGCGCCCGCACGGAGAAGACCCTCGAGGACACCCTCGCCGAGCTGCGCGCCGAGGGCCTCGACGTCGACGGCAGCACCTGTGACGTCACCTCGCCCGAGCAGGTGCGGGCGCTGGTCGCCGCCGTCGTAGAGCGTTACGGGCGCCTCGACGTGCTGGTCAACAACGCCGGCCGGCCGGGCGGCGGGGCCACCGCCGAGGTGCCCGACGAGCTGTGGTTCGACGTCATCGACACCAATCTGAACAGCGTCTTCCTCGTCACCAAGGCCGCGCTGACCGCCGGCGGCATGCTGGAGCGCGGCACCGGACGCATCGTCAACATCGCCTCCACCGGCGGCAAGCAGGGCGTGGTGCACGCCGCGCCGTACACCGCCTCCAAGCACGGCGTGGTCGGCTTCTCCAAGTCGCTGGGCCTGGAGCTGGCCAAGACCGGCATCACCGTCAACGCGGTCTGCCCCGGCTTCGTGGAGACCCCGATGGCCGAGCGGGTGCGCGAGCACTACGCCGGGATCTGGGGCGTGGACGAGCAGGAGGCCCACAGCCGGATCACCACCCGGGTGCCGCTCGGCCGCTATGTGGAGCCGAGCGAGGTGGCCGCGATGGTCTCCTACCTGGTCTCCCCTGGCGCGGCGGCGGTCACCGCGCAGGCCTTGAACGTCTGCGGCGGCCTCGGCAACTACTGATCGGCCCGTCTTCACGCGCGACGTAGGGCGCCGGTACCTCGGTCGAGGTACCGGCGCCCTACGTCGCGCGGGGACCGGGCAGTCAGACCTTGAGCACCTGGTCGACCCAGCCACGGGCGGCCGGCTCGAACTGCAATGCCACATGGGTGGAGATGGCGGTGACGTCCCGCCACAGCCGCTGCATGGGACCGGAGAGCGCCTGCCCCCGGGTGCCGGCCTGCCGGAACAGGCGGTCCACCGCGGTCACCGACAGGTCGACGGCGAGGGCGCAGTCCCGCAGGTTGCGGGTGGCCTCCAGCGGGCCGGCGACGGCGCCCTCGTCGGCGAGCCGCGCGGCCCGCCCGAGGAGCAGCCGGGCCGCGTCCACCTCGCCGGCCGAGCGGGCCAGCGCCTGCTCGGCGGAGCCCCGTACGCCCTGCACGCCGGTGGTGCCGGGCAGCTGCGGGGCGTTGGCGGCCTTCTCCGCGAAGTACGCCGTGAAGGTGCGGACCATGCCGAGCGCGGCGCCGACCGCGGGCGCGGCGAACATCAGACCGTTGACCGCCTGGAGCGGGGCCCGGTGGCAGGCCGCCGCCGGGCCGCCCCAGGCCTCGCTGGTGCGTCCGGCGAACAGGTCGGCCCGGTCGAAGGAGAGGTGCTCGGGCACGAACACCTCGTCCAGGACCAGGGTGTTGCTGCCGGTGGCGGCCATGCCGACGCTGTGCCAGGTGTCCTCGATGCGGTACGCGGAGCGCGGCAGGGCGAACAGCCGGGCGTCACTGCCCGTCCCGGTCTCCACCAGGCCGCACATCAGCGCCCAGTGCGAGTGGGAGACGCCGCTGATGTAGGGCCAGCGGCCGCGCACCAGCCAGCCGCCGGGGGCCGGCACGGCGGTGCCGAACGGTGTCACCGACCCCACCAGCACCGCGTCCGGGCCGTTCGCCCACACCTCGGCCTGACCCTGTTCGGGCAGGAACGCCCCCGCCATCCGGGCGATCGAGGCGATCAGCGAGGCGCACCAGGAACTGGCCGGGCACTCCTCGGCGATCACCTCGACCGCCTCGACCAGGTCGGTGAAGGATCCGGCGGTGCCGCCGACCGCCGCGGGCACGAAGTGCCGGGCGAATCCCGCCCGGACGATCTCCGCGAGTACGGCCGGCTCGACGTCGCGGGCCCGTTCGGCGGCCTCGGCACGGCGTCCGGCGGCGGGGGCGAGGGCGGCCGCGGCGGTGACCAACCCGGAGGTGGGTGTGACGGCATCCGGGGCGGTGGGCGTGACGGCGGCTGCGGCGGTGGGCATCTGTCTTCTCCTCACGGATCGGTGCTCAGGAGGCGGCCGGCAGCCGGTGGAAGGTGTTGCGGAAGAAGGTCAACGGCCCCTCCTCGCGCTGCACGGCCAGGTCGATCACCTCGCCGATGACGATCACGTGGTCGCCCCCGTCCACCTCGCGGTCGATCCGGCACTCCAGATAGGCCAGCGCGTCGGAGAGCACCGGCACACCGCTGATTCCCGGCCGGGTGTCCGCCTGGACGGTGTGCCGGGTGTGCCGGCTGGCGAAGGACCGGCACAGCTCCTCCTGGTCGGCGGCCAGGATGTTCACCGCGAAGGCGCCGGTGCGCCGGAAGACCGGCAGTTCGCCCGAGTCGTTGTGGATGCAGACCAGGATCAGGGCCGGGTCGAGGGAGACCGAGGTGAAGGAGTTCACCGTCAGCCCCACGGTCCGCCCGGCACCGCCGGTGGTGATCACGGTGACGCCGGTGGCCCAGTGGGCGCAGACGCTGCGGAACGCCTGCGGGTCCACCAGGGCCGGGCCCGGCTGGAGCACACTCGCCGCACGTCGCTCGCTCATGCCGCACCCTCGAGCAGCGGGTCGACGAACAGGCCCTGGCTGCCTTCGGAGATCTTCTCCGCCTCGGCCAGGGTCAGCAGCACCGGTCCGCTGTACAGGCCGTCGCCCTGCCAGTCGTCGGGACGCAGACCGACCGCGTACGGGTTGACCGGCACCTCCGGGTCCAGGGTGCTGTCGAGCTTGCGGGCGGCCCGGTGCAGGACGGCGACGGCCAGTGCCTCGGCGACCTTGACGTTCCGGGCGATCTCGGCGGCCAGTTCGTCGTCGGTGTAGTCGACCACGAGGGTGGCGTGGCTGTCCTTGATCGCCTTGGCCGGCACATAGGCGGCCGCCGGCCCGTCGGTGACGACCTTCTCCAGTTCGTTCCAGTCACGGAAGACCTGCTGGACGCGGTCGTTGAGCGTGAACAGCTTCTCCAGGTCGCCGCGCACCCGCTGCATGAACGCGAAGTCCAGGAAACGGTCCTTGACGAAGGTCAGCACCACACCGACGTGGTTGAGCATGGCGTCCCAGCACAGCTTGGGCACCATCACGGCGGGGTTGCCGAAGGCCGGGTAGTGGTCCTCGACCTTGGAGAGCACGAACTGGAAGGTGCGCAGGTGGAGTTCGTTGTAGAACTCCAGCCGTTCGGTGATGTCCTCGCCCGCGAAGTCCCGGGTGACCAGGTCGGTGGTGACGCTGTTGCCGTAGCCGATCATGTCCGAGCCGGGAGAGTAGAAGGCGTCGGCGAAGGCGCCGGCCTCGCCGACCAGCATCCAGCGGTCCGGCGAGTACACCCGCTCGGTGCCGAAGGCGAAGTCCTTCAGGCTGATGAAGTCCGCGACGTCGCCGGTGCGGCCGTCGACGACCTCGGCCAGTTGCGGCTCGTTGGCGCGCAGCCACTCCTGGACCTTCTCGAAGGTCTGGATCTCCTCGTACGGGTGGACCCGCGGGTCGGCGCAGACGCCGACCGAGATGTGGTCCGAGCCGAGCGGGATCAGCCACACCCAGTAGCCCTCGCCCATCAGGTGGTTGGTGGAGAACCTGCGGATGCCGGGGCGGTTCATCCGCTCCATCCAGCCCGGGTCGTCCTTGCCCCACTCCTCCAGGTCGATGCCGCCGGTGAGGCGGAACCAGGAGGCGTTGATGGTGTGCGACACCTCGCGGGACAGACCCAGCTTGCGCTTGACGAAGTGGGCGCGCCCGGCCGCGTCGACCAGCCAGCGGGCGGTGAGCGTACGCTCCTCGCCGCCCTGGGTGTACGTCACCGTGTGGTCCTGGTCGCCTTCGCGCAGCTCGATGTCGGTGATCGAGGCGCCCTGGCGCAGGTCCGCGCCGGCGTCCAGCGCCATCCGGGTCAGCTCGTTCTCGAACCGGCCGCGGTCGATCTGGTAGTTGTCGTGGGCGGGGAACTCCCGCGGGCCGAGCTCGATGCGCCGGGTGATGTCCTGGTTGCCGCCCGCGGGCTGGAAGAACCGCAGGCCGTTCTTCTTCAGGTGGAACTTCTCCAGGTGTTCCTTCATCCCGACGATCTGTGCGAAGTAGTGCGCGCCCGCCGGCACCGTCGACTCACCGACCTTGAACGCCGCCTCCGGCGCCAGGCCCTGCCGCTTGTCGAGGATCACCACGTCCGTCTCCGGTCGCGCGTTCTTGAGCTGGACCGCGAGCGTGAGACCCGCGAGCCCGCCGCCGAGGATCACCACATCGGTCGTAGCCTGATCCACCATCGCTCCTCCTGCTGGTAACAAGTCGTCTGAAGTCTGTGCGGGCGCTCTCGTAGCCCGCTCAAGCCCGCGTGGAAGCGGTGGCCCACCGGTTCACATCGGTTCGGCGACCGCCTCGCCGACCACTTCGGCGACAGCTTCGGCGACCACTTCGGCGACCACTTCGAACAGGCCGGGGTTGGCGGTGGCGTACGGCGGGTTGACGGCCTTCCGGGCCTGGAACTCCGGGTCGGCCTGGAGCGCCTTCCACGCGTCGACGCTGGCGTAGTGGGCGACGTTCACCAGGGGCAGCGAGGCCTCGCCGACCGCCCGGTGCATACGGAAGTCAACGAACCCGGGTGACTGGCTGGCCCGTTCGGCCCGGGGCCGCCAGGCGTCGAGGAACTCCTCGACCCGCTCGTCGGGCAGCTCGAAGGCGTTGATCATCGTCACGCCCGCACCGCCGGGCCGCTGCCCGGAGGCGACTTCACCGATGGCCCGGTAGACCCCGCGATGGACGGTCTTGGCGTACTTCTCCGCGCCCGGGCCGCGCTGCTCGCCGGACACCGCGGCGGCCAGGTCCGCAGGGCTCGCCCAGTCGGCGACCGCGACCAGGGGGAAGCGGTGCTCGGCGCGCAGGGCGCGGTGCAGACGGGCACCGCGGAAGCCGGGCGCGGTGCGCAACGGCTCCAGGTGGGTGCGCCAGCCCGCGATGAACTCGTCGGTGTTCTCGACCGGCGCTTCGAGCACCGCGATCAGGGTGACCGGGCCGCTCTCGTCCTTCGTGCTCACTGGTGGGTCCTCTCTCGTGTCGTCAGGCTTCAGGCGTGGCAGGCGGGGAAGCCTCCGTGCAGTTCCGCCATCCCGCGGACCATCTCGTCGATGCCGGCGAAGTCCTCGGGGCGTCCGCCGCGCAGTTCGCCGTAGGCGCGGTACAGGTTGGGCACCAGCCGTTCGGGGTCCAGGAAGTCGGCGAACTCGCCGAGGTCGGCTGCGCGGGCCGCCTCCAGCGGTTCCCGTCCCTCGGCGAGGCCGGCCTTGGCCAGGTCCAGCAGCCGGGCGAGGTAGCGCTCGGTGGTCTCGAGGAGCTCCGGGCCGCCGACCGGGCCGTGTCCGGGCACCACGGTGACGGCGTCGAGCGCCCGCAGCCGGGCCACCGCGTCGCGCAGTCCGCCGACCGAGCCGGTCAGGACGAACGGGGTGACCGCGTTCATCACCAGGTCGCCGGCGAACAGCACACGGCGTTCCGGCAGCCACACCGCGGTGTCGCAGGAGCTGTGCGCGGGGCCGAAGGCGCGCAGTTGGACCTCCTGCTCGCCGATGTGGAGCGTGAGCTCCTGGTCGAAGGTGACCTGGGGCGCGGCCGGTTCGACCGCGCCCCAGTCCACGTCGGGCCACAGGCTGGTCAGGTGCAGTCCGGTACGGACCGCCTCCTGCCGGGTCCGCTCGGCGGCCACCACCACCGCTTCCGGGAAGAGGTGGTTGCCGAAGGTGTGGTCACCGTGCGAGTGGGTGTTGACGAGCAGCCGCGGGGGCTGCGGGGCGGTGCCCTCGACCAGTTCGCGCAGCCGTCGGGCCCGGGCCTCGGTGGCGGCGGTGTCGATCAGCAGCGCGGTGCCGCCGTCGACCACCAGCCCCGCGTTGTTGAGGCACCAGCCGCCGTCGGGCTGGAGGAAGGCGTGAACCCCTTCAGCGATCTCTTCGAGTCTCGGTGCACCGGTGAAAGCTGCCATACGGCCACTGTCGTCCGGCCCCCTCGACGGCCACTCGAAGCGACCCTGACCACCGGGCCGGCCACGAACTGTCCCCGGTCACCGGGCCGGCCGCGAGCTGTCCCCGGGCACCGGGCCGGCCGCGAACTGTCCGCCCTCACCGAGCCAGACGCCAGCTGCGCCCCGGCCGGAACGCGGCGGTGCGCTCCCAGCGGCAGCAACGGCCGTACCGAACCCGACCGGGCCGACCCTCAGCGCCACAGACCGCCACTGCGGACGCCGGACGCCGGCTGCCGGACGTCGGCCGCCAGCCGCCAGCCGCCAACCGTCAGCCGCCCACGAACGATCCACAACCAGCGGCCGCCCTTCGACAGCGGCCCCGATCACCGGGCCAGACGCCAGCTGTGCCCCGGCCGGAACCCGGCGGTGCGCTCCCAGCGGTACCAGCGGGCCGTACCGGGCGCGGGCGCACCGGGCTGTTCCTCGGCGGCGTTCCGGGCCGCGACGACCGCCAGCAGCACCGCGGTAACCGCCGCCGTCTCCTCGGGCGTCGGCCGCCCCCGCACGATCCGCACCACGGGCCGCTCCTCGGCGGCGGGCCCGGTCACTGCGGCGGGTTGCCGTGCTTGCGCATCGGCAGGTCGGCGTCCTTGGTGGCGAGCATCTCCAGACCTCGGACGAGTACGGCCCGGGTCTCGGCCGGGTCGATGACGTCGTCCACGAGACCGCGCTCGGCCGCGTAGTAGGGGTGCATCAGCTCGGCCCGGTACTCGTCGGTGCGGGCCTTGCGTACCGCCTCCGGGTCCTCGGCGGCGGCGATCTCCCGGCGGAAGATGACGCCCGCGGCGCCGTCGGCGCCCATCACGGCGATCTCGTTCGTCGGCCAGGCCAGCGCGAGGTCCGCGCCGATGGATCGCGAGTCCAGCACGATGTAGGCGCCGCCGTACGCCTTGCGCAGCACCACGGAGATCCGGGGCACCGTCGCGTTGCAGTACGCGTACAGCAGCTTGGCGCCGTGCCGGATGATGCCGTCGTGCTCCTGGTCGACACCCGGCAGGAACCCCGGCACGTCGACCAGGGTGACGATCGGGATGTTGAAGGAGTCGCAGGTCTGTACGAACCCGGCGGCCTTCTGCGAACTGTCGATGTCCAGCACGCCGGCCAGGGAGCGCGGCTGGTTGGCGACGATGCCCACCGTCCGCCCGCCGAGCCGCGCCAGCGTGCAGATCACGTTGGTCGCCCAGCGCTCGTGCACCTCCAGGTGCGCCCCGTCGTCGACCAGTTCCTCGATCACCGCCCGCATGTCGTACGGGCGGTTCCCGTCGCTGGGCACCAGCTCGTACAGCGCCTCACCGCGCCGGTCGGCCGGGTCCGCGGTGAACACCGCCGGCGGCTGCTCCCGGTTGTTCTGCGGCAGCAGGGACAGCAGGTACCGCACCTCTTCGAGGCACGTCTGCTCGTCGTCGTAGACGAAGTGCGCCACGCCCGACAGCTCCGCGTGCACATCGGCACCGCCGAGGCCGTTCTGGGTGATCTTCTCGCCGGTGACGGCCTGGACGACGTCCGGTCCCGTGATGAACATCTGGGAGGTCTCGCGGACCATGAAGACGTAGTCGGTCAGCGCGGGCGAGTAGGCCGCGCCGCCCGCGCACGGGCCGAGCATCACGGAGATCTGCGGGATCACCCCGGAGGCGCGGGTGTTGCGCTGGAAGATCCCGCCGTAGCCGGCCAGTGCGGAGACGCCCTCCTGGATCCGGGCGCCGGCGCCGTCGTTCAGCGACACCAGCGGGGCGCCCGCGGCGATCGCCAGGTCCATGACCTTGTGGATCTTCTGGGCGTGCGCCTCGCCCAGGGCACCGCCGAACAGCCGGAAGTCGTGGGCGTACACGAACACCGTGCGGCCCTCCACCGTCCCCCAGCCGGTGATCACACCGTCGGTGTGCGGGCGGTTGCCCTCCAGCCCGAATCCGGTGGCCCGGTGCCGCCGCAGCGCCTCGACCTCCTGGAAGGAACCCTTGTCCAGGAGTACGGCGATCCGCTCACGTGCCGTCAGTTTGCCCTTGGCGTGCTGCCGTTCGGTGGCCGCCGGGTTCGGTCCCTCCAGGACGGCCTGTTTGAGCTCGTGGAGGGTGTCGACGCTCTGCCGCATCGCACTCGTCGAATGTGTTGTGTCCTCGTCACGCATCGGATCCCGCCCCGTTTCTCATGGCTGACGTGTCCCGGCCGTTCCCCGAGTCTGGGAGGGGGCCTCGACCGGGAGCAAGCCGCCTCCAGGGGTCTGCGAGAGCCGGTCGAGCCGCAGCAGACGCAGCAGCGGGTCGGTCCCGACGGTGGTCACCAGGGTCATCACCACCAGCACCGCGAACAGCCGGGAGTCGATCACTCCCAGCGACAGACCGACGTTGAGCACCACCAGCTCGGTCAGGCCACGGCAGTTCATCATCACGCCGAGCCCCAGTGACTCCCGGTTGCCCTCACCGGCAAGGCGGGCCGCCGCGAACGTCCCGCCGACCTTGCCGGCCACCGCCACCAGCAGCACCAGGGCCAGCACCCCGAGCGCCGAGAGCGAGAACACCGACTGCAGCCGGGTCTGCAGGCCGACCGCGGCGAAAAAGAACGGCAGCAGCAGCCACAGCGCCAGGCCCTCGGTGCGGTGCGCGAAGTCCCGTACCGTCCGGGAGGAGCGCGGCATCACCACGCCCGCCAGGAAGGCGCCGAAGATCGCGTGCACCCCGAACGCGTTGGTGGTCACCGCGCAGACCAGTACGAAGAAGGTGATCAGGGTGCCGACCGGCAGCGCCCCGCTGTGCCTGCTCTCCAGCACCCGCAGCACATGCGCCAGCGCCGGGCGCACCGCGAACCACAGCACCAGGGTGAAGACCAGCACCTCGGCCACGGCGACCAGCACACCGAGCGGCGAGTCGCTGCGCACCTCGGCGACCACCACGCCCAGCGCGCACCAGGCGGTGACGTCGCCGACGCCGGCCATGGCCAGGCCCATCGCGCCGAGCCGGGTGCCTATCAGGCCGCGGTCGGCGAGGATCCGGGCCAGCACCGGGAACGCGGTGACCGACACCGACAGCGCCACGAACAGCAGGAACGGCCCGGTGCGCACCCCGTCGGGCTGGTACTCGTCGCGCAGGCGCAGCGCTGCCAGCATGCCCAGCAGGAACGGCACCGCGAGCGCCGCGTGCCCGGCGGAGAGCACCTTGCCGCCGAGCCTGCGCAGCATGGTGAGCGGCATCTCCAGGCCGATCAGGAACATGAAGAAAACCACGCCGACCTGCGCGAGGTTGTTCATGACCGGCGTGACGGCCGCGGGGAACACCTCCTTGGACAGACCGGGCGCCAACTCCCCGAACACGGACGGCCCGAGGAGCAGTCCGGCCAGGATCTCGCCGACGACCGGTGACTGACCGACCGCGCGGGCCGCCAGCCCCAGCGCCCCGGCCGCCGCGACCACCACGGCCCCGGCCACCAGCACCTGTCCAACCAGGTCAGCCGGCTCGGCCGCCTTCGTCGCGCCGGTGATCTCCTTCACCGGGTGGTCGACGCCGTACCTCCACAGCAGCAGCGCCAGCGCCAGCGGTACGACGACCAGCAGCCCATAGGTGACGACTGCACGGGCGGCGCCGCGGAGGCGAGGCGGATCGTGCTCGGGTTCGCCCGCGGGGGGCGCGAGGGGCATGGATTGACCGTCATGAGCCATGGCCAGGGTTCTCCTCACAGAACGATGGCTGAGTCACCGCCTCGAAGCAGGCGGGCGGCGTGGGGTGTGGCACTCGAAGCAGCCGGGCGGCGTGGAGTGCGGCACTTATTGGGCGGCCGTGGGCAGGCCGGACCGGCCCGGGACGGAGCAAGCCTTCGTCCCGGGCGGTCTGTGGCGCGTGTCGTCGCCGGGTCAGCCGGTGCGCAGGAGGGTGGTCACGGAGCCGCCGTGCCCCCCGTTGAGCACCTCGGCCTGAAGCCGCTGCACGTCCGGGGCCGGTTCGAGACCGAGCTCGGACTTGAGCACCCTGCGCAGGTCCTGGTACGCCCGCAGCGCCTCGGCGCGGTAGCCGGCGGCGCGCAGCGAGTCGATCAGCTGGGCGTGCAGCCGCTCGTTGAGCCGGTGTTCGGCGACCAGGGACCGCAGTTCGGGGATCAGTTCCTGGTGCCGGCCGAGCCGGGCGTCCGCCTGGATGCGCAACTCCAGCACACGCAGCCGCAGTTCGCACAGGTGGGCCTTGTGGATCGTGAGCTCGGGCCCCAGGTTGATGTCGGCCAGCGCATGGCCGCGCCACAGGCCGAGTGCCTGCCGCAACCGCTCGGCGGCCTCCGCGACATGACCCTGGCGCCACAGGCAGCGGCCCTGTTCGGCCACGGTCAGGAAGCGCTCGGCGTCGGTCCCCGCGGTGCGCAGGACGTAGCCCGGCGCCTTGGTGACGATGTCGCAGCGCCGGTCACCCTGAGGTATGGAGTCCAGGATCCGGCGCAGTTGGTAGACGTACGTCTGCAGAGTGGTGGCCGCACTGCGCGGCGGCCGGTCGTCCCACAGCTCGGCGAACAGGGTGTCGGTGCTGACCACCCGGTTCGCGTTGAGCGCCAGCAGCGCGAGCACCGCCTTGACCCGCGGTGCGGTCGGCGCCAGGTCGCGCCCACCCGCGATGACCTCCAATTGTCCTAGCACATTGATCGTTACCACGATCCTTTTCCCCCGTCCACAGTTGTCTCGCTCCCCGTCGATGCAGAATCGATTCACTTTCAACCATTTCCCTGCCGATCCCGCAGAGGCAACAATGCCTTTTTACCGGACAGGGCGCCAGGACCTCTCAAGCCGACCTCGAGGCGTACTTGAGCGCTGAAGATTATCGAAGCCCGGGGCGAGCACGCCATTAGATAGTGCCGTCACGGAACTCCACCAGAATTTAGTAAAATCAGGCGCGTGGAATGTGAATTCCCGGTTGCCGATGGCGGCAGTCGGCCAGGAGCCGCACCATTGGTGACCATAAGACGACATGTCAGGTTTCGAACCCCTCACCATCCGCTCCTACGCAGGTGAACGCCCATGCCGGGGCCCAGCCACGCCGGGCCAGACGCCGCCCGCCGGGACGGCACCGGGCTCGGCCCTCGCAAGCGTGTGAAATAGAACACTGTATCCGCGCGACCCCAATAAGCGGAAAGAAGAATTCCACCTCGCGACATCATTGCCCGCACCGCAGGTAATTTCCAGATCGCCCCGACTTCCTGATTCCGGGATCGATGGAGGTGGAAAGCGCTTGAGCATCGCCGCGCCGACTGGACGGACGAGTCGCGCTGTATGCCGGGCGTGCGGAGATCTCCGCCGACGGAGGGGGAAGGTGTGAGATCGGGATCGGCGGGACGAAACGGCGGCGACTCCTGGGAGCCGCACTGGGCCTCAAGCCCGCTCGCCCAGGGCGTACCGCCCATCCGCCCACGACGCGACCTACAAGGCCGCAAGGCGAGGCAACAGCTTCAGCCAACGGCTGGACCGGCACGCCTGAGCGTCGGAGTCGATGTACACCGAAGCCGTTCTGCTCGTGAGGGCCCTTACTGGTCCGGCGCGGGACCGTCGCACGGTGACGCCGTAGGGCCGTCGGCATCCGGGTTGTTCGCGAGGATGATCTCCGCGTCCGAAGTAGCCGTATCGCGCGGCGGCGTCGAGCCGCCAGCCGAGGGGCTCAGGGGGTTGGCGCCAAATTGCCGGTGGCCCGGCCGGCCGCGCCCGGAGGCGGCTGTGTGGGCGTGTGCCACCGCTCGCGGTCACGGCCCTGGAACGGACCTCGGCCTGATCCCTGTGTTGCCTCAGCCCTGCTGGATGTTGGTGATCTCCACGGAGAGCTCCGTGCTCGACGAGGCGGTGCTGACCAGAGACGATCGGTAGCTGAGGTTTGTCTGGTTCGTCAACTCGGCGGTCTGGATGACTGGCCCGGACTCGTCGCCCTGGATCTCGTAGGTGATCTCATAGACGGCGTCCGGGTCGAGATCCCCGCTGCTGCCCAGGTAGGTGAGTTCCGGTTCCACGGTCACGTTGCAGCCCGCTGATCCGAAGCACTGACGCGCGGTGGTACGCAACTCGATCGAGAAACTGTCAGCGTCGACCTCGACGTACGTCGGTTCCGGGTCCGGCTCCATGACGGGACTGACGACGTCCGCGTCAGGGACGCTCGACGCCGCGACGCCAGCCGGCTTGTCGTCGTCGTTCGTGGACCGCACGGCGACGACGCCGGTGGTGACGATCGCGGCGATCACGGCGGCGGCTGAGCCGATGACGATCGCGTTGGTGCGGAGCCTCCTTGGCGGAGTCGGCACCCCGGGCGGTGGAAAGGCGGGCTGTGGCGGAGTGCTTTCGACCATGGTCAGTGCCACCCTCCCAGCAGACCCGAACTGAGCTGGGCCATACAGATGTTGTAGTCACCGGCCGCATGGGCCTTCTTCGTCTTCCCGCCGACCGTGACAGAGCAGTGGATGTCCCCGGATCCCTGGAGTTGTGCCGTGACACTGAAGTACACGGCGTCGTCGTCAAGGGGCAGGGTGGCCTCGAACTTGCCGTTCTCGAAGGCGCCGTCGCGGTTGTCGGAGTCGGACCCGTAGGTGATGTTGAGCGGTCCAAGGGCACCTGCGGGTGCGGTGCCCCACACCCTGAAGATCACGACCTTCTCGCTGGTCCTTTTTTCGGCCTTGTGGTCACTGCCTTCGGAGGCGTCGACCGTCTGGTAGCCCTTCGACGTGGAGCCATCGGCAGCGCCTCCGACCTTGATGCCGGGCCCTTTGGCGCCGTTGGAGCTGGATCCGCCGCCCGCGACAGCACCGATGAGAGCGATCAGAACGAAGAGACCGGCGAGACCGAGGCAGCCCAGTCCGATGACCTTCCCTGTGCCGGCCTTCTTCCTCTTCGGCACCCCGAACGGTGGCTGTCCGAAGGGCTGTTGGGGGTCTCCCCAACCGGGCTGCTGCGGCGGGTACTGCTGCTGGCTCATGGTCCCCCTGGGGTATATGTCGTGCAGTGCAAGGTGTGTGACTTGCACAGGCCTCGCACGGTTTCCTCGAACCGGATGGATTCACCCGATCGTGGTGAACTCAACGCAATTCGAACGCTGCCGACATTCGATGGAGAGGAACAGGCGTGCACGACCGGGGGTAGCAGAGCTCGGACAACGAAGCGACGACATGCCGCCGACGTCGGCGACCGAGCAACGCCAACTGGTTGCAGCAGAGCTGTGTCAAGCGCCGAGTCATGACTGGTTGATCTCGAAGGACCCACCCTTCACCAGCGCACCTACAACGTGCCGCGACGCGGAGCTGACTCAGCCCGCTTGACCTGCTCGGGCGTCAAAGCGCCCAGCTGGAAAGTGTGCGAACGATGCCACGCGTAGTACGGCTCGCGTTCCGTTGTCCACCATGCAACGGAACGGTCAGCCAGGTGCTCCGCTATGTACTTGGCAACTGGGGGCGCACTCGCGGCGACGGGGCTGATCCTGAGTTGCCCTCCTTCCTCGACAGCGACGAATCCGTGCTCGAAGAGGCTGTCACAGCCGAGAAGGCACGCGAGCATGGCGATGTTGTTGAGGTCCCATCGCTCTTCCTCGCTGCATGCCGCACGCTTCTTTATATGCGCAGCAACGAGAAAGGCTCGCGGCAGCGTACGCCCGCAAAGGGCGCACTCGCCTTCTGTGCCCGGCAACAGTGCCTTCTTCAGTCGCCCCTGTTCCGCACGTCGCTGGGCGTCCGCAGCTGCGTCCGATGGGCCGTAGGGAGGCGTCGCAGGCCTGTTGGTACCCGGGAGGCCTTTGTGGACGCTGTCTTCGAACCCCACTAGGTCTGTGAGGATTACGCCGTCCGCTTCTCGTAGAGCAACGAACCCTTGAATGTTGCGCCTGGGGTTCCACCTCAGCAGAGAGCGAATCTCCGCCATCGGGAAGTCAATACCTCGCACTCCGGTCAAAGCGTACATGTACTCCCATGTCTGGCCCGTCCTGTCGTCAACCCCCCAAAGGCGGTGTGCAAGAGCACGGTTGTGCCAGGTCAACGCGACGGTACCGACGAGGTAGAGACGTCCACTGCCGGAGAAGAAGACGACGTCTCCGGGCTGCATCTTGCGAATCTGCGGAAGATTAGCGCCGTCGATGCCTGGTGTGATCCCCCATATTTGCGCTTGGCCGGACGGGAAGAGGCCCGCCAGCGTCTGCGTCACCCGGCGGTCGAGGAGGTCCGTATGGCTCGCCAGGTCAACAGGTTGCAGGATGGTTTCTTCGTAGTGTGCACGAACAGATGGCCGCTTCAGACTCGCCGGCTGGGCAAAGATGGTCACGAAAGGTCCCCCTCACGGTCCGGGCACCACCAACGGCGTCGAGTGGCGATCAGTTAATACGTTTATCAGCTCCCACTGACAGGTCCTCAGTTGGAGGGACGGTGGGCACGTGTCCGCCTCCGCACCGGTGGCGGGAGGTACGGGCCCGAAGCTTGGCCTCGTAGCGACCCGGGGATCGCGCCCAGCCTTCGCGCCTCACCCCGCCCCTCCCCCGTCCCCTCCCCGTGATCGGCAAGCTCACCTAAAATGGCGAGCACCATCTCAGCGGCCCGACGGGCTTCCTGATCCGCCTGCGCGGCGGACATCGGAGGACATGCCCCCACCCGCACGAGTCTTCTTCGTGCTGCCTGGGGGCGTTTTCTTGCTGTTCCGTGAGTCCGCGGCGTCCGTGGCCGCCCGCATCCTCGAAGGGTCGCTGGCGCTGCATCTGACCGAGAACTTCCGTCACCAGCACGGCCGGAGGCCCGCACAGGCGGAGATACGGTCCTGGGAGCGCAGCCTCCCCGCCCTCGTCAACGCGCTCATCGAGGCCGGGCTCGACGAGGTGGAGGTACTCGTCGAGTACAGCCTGCCCCTGACCAGCAAGCGCGCGGACGCCGTACTCGCCGGTGTGCACCCGACCACAGGCGAGCCGTCGTACGTCGTCGTCGAACTCAAGCAGTGGAGCGCGGCCTACCCGGAGGAGGACGAGCCGTTGCTGTGCCGGATCGACGCGTACGCGCAGCCCGTCCTCAACCCGATCGAGCAGGTGCGGGGCTACTGCGAGTATCTCCGGTCGTTCAACGGCGCGTTGGAGCGGATGCCCGACTCGCTGGCCGGCGTGGCGTTCCTGCACAACGCGACCGAGTTCCAGGCCGCGGGGCTGAGGAACGTCGAGGAGAACCAGTACGGCCGGATGTACACCGGCGAACAGCGCGGCGCCTTCCTCGACTTCCTGCGCTCGCGGCTCGCCGCGAAACCCGGCGCACACGCGGCCGACGTACTGCTCGACGCCAAGGTACGGCCGTCGAAGCAGCTGATGTCGGTGGCGGCAGCCGAGATCCGCGACCGCGAGCAGTTCGTGCTCATCGCCGAGCAGCGGGTCGCCTACGAGAAGGTGATGTCCGCCGTCCGCAAGGCCAGGCGCGGCAACCACAAGCAGGTGATCGTGGTCACCGGCGGACCTGGATCCGGGAAGAGCGTGATCGCCCTGTCCGTCCTGGGCGAGCTGTACCGCCGCGGAGTACCCGCGCTGCACGCGACCGGATCGGCGTCCTTCACCAAGACCATGCGCAGGGTCGCTGGTCACAAGAAACGGGAAGTGCAGCAGCTGTTCATGTACTTCAACAGTTTCATGGAGGCCGAACCCAACGACCTCGACGTGCTGATCTGCGACGAGGCCCACCGTCTGCGGAAGACCTCCGCCAACCGCTACACCAAGGCGGCACTCCGCACCGGACGCCCTCAGGTCGCCGAACTGATCGACGCGGCCCGTGTCCCCGTCTTCCTGCTCGACCAGCACCAAGTCGTGCGCCCCGGCGAGATGGGGACCAGGCAGGAGATCGAACGGGCCGCCGCCGCGGAGGGCCTCGACTGCACGGTGGTGGAGCTGGACGGCCAGTTCAGGTGCGGCGGGAGCGACGCGTACGAGAAGTGGGTCGTCGACCTGCTCGGCCTCGACGGCGGCACGCCCAGCCAATGGGAGCCCGACGGCAAGCTCCAACTACTGACCGCCGAGACCCCGCAGGAACTGGAGGACTTCCTCGTCGCACGCCGAGAGGAGGGCTACGGCGCCCGCATGTCGGCCGGCTACTGCTGGAAGTGGACCACGAAGATCACGCCGGACATGACGGCCCTCCCCGAAGACGTCGTGATCGGCCAATGGTCCCGCCCCTGGAACCTCTACGGCGACCGATCCGCCCTCGGCGCACCCCCGGCCCCGCTCTGGGCCACCGACCCGGCCGGCTTCGGCCAGGTCGGCTGCGTCTACACCGCGCAAGGCTTCGAGTACGACTGGTCGGGCGTGATCATCGGACCCGACCTGGTCTGGCGAACGGACCGCTGGGTCGTGGACCGCTCGGCGTCGAAGGACCCGTCCTTCACGAGGGCCACGCCGGACGCCGATGTCGACCGCCTCATCCGCAACACGTACAAGGTGCTCCTGACGCGGGGAATGGTCGGCACGATCATCTATTCGACGGATGCGGAGACCCGCGAGAAGCTCCGGTCGCTCATTCATCCGGCGTCTCGGGCCGAGGTGCCGGAACTCGTGTAGTTCGAGCCGCCTCATGCGAGGCGGTGCACTTCCGGACGACGCCTCTGTGCGGCCAGAACGCGGGTAAGGCCCTTCGGTCCCGACCGCGTTCGGCGGGCACCCGACAACGCATTGGCAAAAAGCGGCAGACGAGTCGGGCTGTACGCCGGGTTCTGTCACCCAGCCGCCTCGCGGCGACCGGGGAGACGGCCATCCATCTAGGACCGGCGTTGCCGCCGGTCTCGTGCGGTCTACCCGGGGACTCGGGCGGGCAGCCCTCGAACGTCCCCGCAGGAGCACCGAGGTGCTCCCTTTTGACCTTGCTCCGGGTGGGGTTTACCTAGCTGCTCAGGTCGCCCTGGGCACTGGTGGTCTCTTACACCGCCGTTTCACCCTTACCCGGTGCCGAAGCGCCGGGCGGTCTGTTTTCTGTGGCACTTTCCCGCGGGTCACCCCGGGTGGCCGTTAGCCATCACCCTGCCCTGTGGAGCCCGGACGTTCCTCGGGGAGCCCTCCAAGAGGGGACTCCACGCGGCCGTCCGCCCGGCTCGTCTGCCGTGGGGACCATGTTACCGGGGACTCGGTGCAGGATGGTTCGGCGGTCACGCGCACCGGGCCCGCCGTCGCCAGGATCGAGCCCGCCAGGATCAACAAGAAGGCTACGCCTACGCCCACAGTCAGGGGCTCGGACAGGAACAGGACGCCGGCCACGACCGCCACCGCCGGGTTGACGTACGTGATCACCGTCGCCCGCGTCGGGCCGACCTCCTTGATCAGTTCCAGGAAGGCCACGAACGCCACCGCCGTGCAGATCACCCCCAGGCCCGCCAGCGCCGCCAGCACCGAGGACGAGGGCATCGAGGATGGCCAGGTCAGGGCCGCGCCGGGGGCGTACACCAGAGCCGCCAGCGCCAGGCACGGTGCCGTCAATTGCAACGAAGGGACGTCCTTCAGATGGCGTGCCGCTATCAGCGGGGCCGTCGCGTAGCCCACCACCGTCACCAGCACCTCCGCCATGGACTTCGCGTCGCCCCCGGTGAGGTGCGGGACGGTCAGGACTCCCACCCCGGCCAGTCCCAGCCCCAGGCCCGTCACCCGTCGTACGCCCAGTCCCTCCGTGTCGCCGAAGAAGCGGGCCAGGAGCACGCCGACGATGGGTACGCCCGCTATCAGCAGGCCCGCCGTCGAGCTGGAGAGGTGGCGTTCCGCGTCCGTCAGCGTGTACCAGGGGCCCATGATCTCTATGACCGCGAAGGCCAGCATGGGCAGCCAGTGCGACCGTACGACATCAAGAAGGCCGCCCTGCCTGATCGCGAACGGCAGCAGGAGCAGGGCGCCCAGGGCACACCGCACGAACACCACCGTCGTCGCCGACAGCGGGGCGTCCACCGCCACTTTGATCATCAGGTAGGGGATGCCCCACACCACGCCCATCAGGGAGAACAGGAACCAGCCGCGTGCAGTCATGCGGACATCGTCGGTGTCCTCAACGGCTCGCGTCTTGAACGCTGTTGCGGTACGCGGCCGGGGTCACCCCCAGCACCCGGCGGAACCAGCGCGTCAGGTGCGCCTGGTCCGCGAAGCCCACCCGGGCGGCCACCTCCGAGGGGCGCAGTCCCGATTCCAGCAGGCCGCGGGCCCTGCCCACCCGGTACTGGGCCAGCCAGGCGTACGGCGGTACGCCCATCGTCGTCCGGAAGGCCCTGAGGAGCTGGTAGCGGGACAGGCCCAGGTCCGCGGCCAGGTCGGCCAGGGACGGGGGTGACAGCAGTTCGTCCGCCAGGCGGTCGCGGACCGCTCTCGCCACCGCCTCCGCGCCGGGGATCACGCAGGTCGTCACGCGGGCCGTGGAGTGGCGGCAGGCCAGGGCCGTCAGGAGCCAGGGGAGGCGGGACTCGGTCTCCAACGGGTCCGGGCAGACGCTGAGTTCGGAGTGGGCGGAGAGGAGGGCGGCAGCCAGCTCGGGGTCGTCCAGGAGGGGGTCCCGGAAGTGGGGCGTGTCCGTGGCGCCGTCCGCCAGCAGGGCCGGCGCCGCGTACAGGGCCCGGTACGCGTAGCCGTCCGTCGTGGTTCCCGGGCCGCCCGTGTGCATCTCGCCCGGGGCCAGTACGACGATCGAGCCGGGGCCCGTGCGGATGTGGCCGCCCCGGTAGTCGATGAGCTCCGAGCCGCCCACGCAGACACCGATCGTGTACTCGTCGTGGGCGTGCGGGGCGTAGACGTGTTTGTCGAAGCGGGCGGTCAGGAGGTCGAGCGGGGGGCCGCAGCGGCCCAACCGTGTTCTCGTCCACAGTGCCTGTTCCGCCACGGCCCGCCCCCTGTCCGTCTCGCTCAGAGGGTGCAACACCCTGGCGGTCAGAGAAAGTCCGCGGTCTCCAGGTCGAAGGCGAACGGTGCGGGGAGGGCCAGCGTCCTGCCGAACGACCGGGTGCAGTGTTCCCGGTAGTCGTCCTTCTCCGGGACGCTGAACAGGGTCACCGACGAGGCCTCCCGGTCGACGAGCAGGTAGAGCGGGATGCCACCGCGGGCGTAGCAGCGGCGCTTGGCCTCACGGTCCGCCTCCGGTTTGGCCGACGTCACCTCGAGGACCATGGCGACTCCGTCGCAGGGCGTCCAGGAATCGGCACCCCGGTAAAGCCGCCTCTCAGCGGGGGCGAACGTACCGTCCGGGATCACGTGATTCTTCGGGCAGCCGCCTCCGCTGTGCAGTTTCAGTCCCTTGTTGCCGGAGAACTGCATGTCCGTCTGGGCTCGCCTGATGGCCTGGTTCACGATCAGCCCGATGCAGTCCTCGTGATCTCCGTCCGGCGGCGGCGTCACAACGATCTCCCCCTCGATCAGTTCAGCCCGGAAACCCTCCGGGGTGTCGAGGGTCAGGAAGATCTCCAGCAGTCCCTCAGCCGGCGTGAGCGGCTCAGGGGTCACGGCACTCATGTCACGCCCCTCCTTCTGTCGCTCGCCAGACGGGGACATCGCAAGATCACCTGTCCGTGGGATCGGGAACCGTTCCCTCGATCGTGGCACACGACCAGTGCCTCGGACACGCGGTCAAGCGGGCGCGAAGCGCACCTTCGCCGGGCTCGCGGACGTGCCCGGGTCCGACTCCACGACCTTCACCCGCAGCCGCTCCCCCAGCGACAGCCCCTCCCCGTCGATCCGGCCGATCACCGCCGGTGTCTCCAACTGCACGGTCCCCACCGTCGGCCGGTGTTCGTCCAGGTCCACCACGCAGCCGTCGAACACCTCTCCCACCCGGCCCTTCAGCACCGCCGCCTCGACGAGGTCGACGCACGCCCGTTCCACCGCGGCAGCACGCCGGCCGCCCTCGGACATCTCGCGGGGCAGCGCGTCGAAAGCCGCGAGCACCCACTCCGGCACCGGCTCCCCCGCGACCGCCGCCAGGCAGATCTCCGACGCGTACCGGTCGACCAGGCGGCGCAGCGGGGCCGTGCAGTGGGCGTAGGGGGCGGCGACCGCCGCGTGGGTGGTGAGGGGCGGCACCTCGCCGTCCCGGAAGACCGTGTAACCCGCACCCCGCAGCAGCGTCGTGCACTCCTGGAGGAACGCCGCGTGGGACGGGGTCCGCGGGTCCAGGGAACGGATCAGCGCCGCGTACGAGACGTGGTGCGGCCAGTCGATGTGCAGGGCGGTGGCGGTGCGGCGGAGGCGGCCCACCGCGCCGTCCGGGGCGGCGGGGAGCGTGCGGAGCACACCCGTGCCGTACGCGAGCATCAGGTCCGCCGCCGCCATGCCCGTGAGCAGGGAGATCTGGGCGTTCCAGCCGTCGGCGGGCAGCCCGGCGCGGTACATGAGCTCGTACGTGCCGTTCCGCTCCACGATCTCCTGCTCGGGGACCCGTAGGGAGATGCCGCCGCGCTCGACCTCCAGCCGTTCCCGCAGCTCGCCGACCTCCTTCAGCAGAAGAAGCGGCTCCTCCGCCGTACCCGCGTCGATCTCCCGCTGCACGTTCTCGTAGTCGAGCTTGGCCCGGCTGCGGACCAGGGCGCGGCGGACCTCGGCCGCGGTCGTACGGCCTTCCGCGTCGAGGTCGATCGTCCACAGCGCGGCCGGGCGGACCTGGTCCGGGAGGAGGCTCGCGGCGCCCTCGCTGAGCAGCGGCGGGTGCAGCGGGACCCTGGTGTCCGGGAAGTACAGGGTGAGCACGCGGCGGTGGGTCTCCGCGTCCAGGGCCGATCCGGGTACGACGAAGGCGGCGACGTCGGCGATGGCGTACCGGAGGCGGTAGCCGGTGCCCCGGCGGGAGAGGTGCATCGCCTGGTCGAGGTCGGTGGAGGCGGGCGGGTCGATGGTGAAGAGGGGGATGTCGGTCGCGTCGACGTGAGCCCCTGGACGAGGGGGCCGCTCGGCCTCGGAAAGGACCTCCGGCGGGAAGTCCGAGGGCACGTCGAGTTCGCTGCGCAGGGCGGCGAAGGCGGTCCGTAGCGGGACGTCGGTCACACGTATGCGGCGGCGGGGCATACAGCGAGGGTAGGCAGATCCGGCCCCGTACGCTGTCCGGAGCTCAACAGAAGGAGATGTTCCGTGCTGGTCCTGCTGCCTCCCTCCGAAGGCAAGGCGTCCTCCGGTCGTGGTGCCCCGCTGAAGCTGGAGTCGCTGTCGTTGCCGGGGCTCCACGAGGGCCGGGAGGCGGTCCTCGACGCGCTCGTCGAGCTGTGCGCCGGGGACGAGGAGAAGGCACGCGAGGTGCTGGGCCTGAGCGAGGGGCTGCGGGGCGAGGTCGCGAAGAACGTCGAGCTGCGGACCGCGGGGGCGCGGCCCGCCGGGGAGATCTACACGGGCGTCCTGTACGACGCCCTCGACCTGGCCTCCCTCGACACGGCCGCGAAGAGGCGTGCGGGGCGTTCGCTGCTGGTGTTCTCGGGGCTGTGGGGAGCGGTCCGACCGACCGACCGGATCCCGTCGTACCGCTGCTCGATGGGGGTGAAGCTGCCCGGGCTCGGGGCGCTGGCCACGCACTGGCGTACGCCGATGGCCTCCGTCCTCGCGGAGGCCGCCGGGGACGGGCTCGTGCTCGATCTGCGGTCCTCCGCCTATGCGGCCGCGTGGAAGCCGAAGGGGGAGATCGCCGAGCGGACGGCGACCGTGCGGGTGCTGCACGCGCCGACCCGGAAGGTCGTCAGCCACTTCAACAAGGCGACGAAGGGGCGGATGGTGCGGAGTCTGCTGGCGGCGGGGGTGGCTCCGAAGGGGCCGGCCGAACTGGTCGAGGCGCTGCGGGAGCTCGGGTACGTGGTGGAGGCGTCGGCGCCCGCGAAGGCAGGGCAGGCGTGGGCGCTGGATGTGCTGGTGGACGAGATCCACTGAGTGGCATTGCGCAGGGTGCAATGACCTTTGCGCAAGGTGCAGCACTTGGCCATGATGACGTCATGGCCTCCTCCTCCCCTGCCCCCAGCCCCGCCTCCTTGCTCGACCTCGCGCCCGTCGTCCCCGTCGTCGTGGTCCAGGACGCCTCCGACGCCGTACCGCTCGCCAGGGCGCTGGTCGCCGGCGGGCTGCCCGCGATCGAGGTGACCCTGCGGACGCCCGTCGCGCTCGACGCGATCCGCGCGATCGCCGGGGAGGTGCCGGACGCGGTGGTGGGGGCCGGGACCGTCCTCACGCCGGAGCAGGTCCGTGACGCGGTCGCCGCCGGCTCCCGCTTCCTCGTCAGTCCGGGCTGGACGGACGTACTCCTGGAGGCGATGCGGGGGGCCGGGGTGCCGTTCCTGCCGGGGGTGTCGACGGCCTCGGAGGTCGTGGCGCTGCTGGAGCGGGGAGTGACGGAGATGAAGTTCTTCCCGGCGGAGGCGGCGGGCGGTACGGCGTATCTGAGGTCCCTCGCCGGGCCGCTGCCGCAGGCGCGGTTCTGTCCGACGGGCGGGATCGGTCCCGGTAATGCCCCCGAGTACCTGTCCCTGCCCAACGTCGGTTGCGTGGGCGGGACGTGGATGCTCCCGGCGGATGCGATCACCGCGCGGGACTGGGCGCGGGTCGAGAGGCTGGCCCGCGAGGCCTCCCACCTGGGACGGCTACGGGCGCAGGTGTGAGGTGTCGTTGAGGAGCCGCACGCTCGCGTTGCCGTCGGCGTAGTACGCGACGACCGACATGGACGCCGCCGAGAGCTCCATGCGGAACAGGGACTCGGGCGGGGCACCGAGGGCCAGGCGTACGAACGTCTTGATCGGGGTGACGTGGGTGACGAGCAGGACCGTGCGGCCCGCGTACGCCGCCACCAGCTTGTCCCTGGTCGCCGCGATCCTGGTCGCCGTGGCCGCGAAGCTCTCGCCGCCGCCGGTGGGCCGGGCCTCCGGGTCGGACAGCCAGGTGGTGAGGTCGTCCGGGTAGCGCTCGCGCACCTCGCCGAAGGTGAGGCCCTCCCAGGCGCCGAAGTCGGTCTCGATCAGGCCGTCCTCGACGGTCACCTCGATGCCGAGCCGGTCGGCCACGGCGGCGGCGGTCTCCCTGGTGCGGGCCAGGGGCGAGGTGACGATGTGCTGGATCGTGCCCCGCGCGGCGAGGGCTTCGGCGGCCCTCACCGCCTGTTCCCTGCCGATGTCGGACAGGGACGGGTCGGTGCCGCCGCTCCCCGAGAACCGCTTCTGGGGCGTGAGCGGAGTCTCCCCGTGCCGCAGGAGCACGAAGGTGGCCGGAGCGCCCATATCGGCCGGGGCCCAGCCGGGACCGGCGACAGCCTTGGCGGCACGTACGTCAGCCTCGGCCTTGGCGGAAGTCACCCCGGAAGCACTCTCGGCGGAGGACGGCTTCCGGAGCGAACGCGCGGAACCCCCCGAGTCCATCGCCTCGTTCGCCAGCCGGTCCGCGTGCTTGTTCTGCTCGCGCGGGATCCACTCGTACGTCACCCGCCCCGGCGGGAACACCCGTCCCGCCTCCAGGGCGAGCGGCTTCATGTCGGGGTGCTTGATCTTCCAGCGCCCCGACATCTGCTCGACGACCAGCTTGGAGTCCATGCGGACGTGCACGGTGGCGGTCGGGTCCAGGTCGTGCGCGGCGCGCAGGCCCGCCAGCAGTCCCCGGTACTCGGCGACGTTGTTGGTGACGACGCCGAGGTACTCGTACGTCTCGACCAGCGTCTCCCCCGTCGCCGCGTCCAGCACCACGGAGCCGTAGCCGGCCGGTCCGGGATTGCCCCGCGAGCCGCCGTCTGCCTCGACGATGAACTCCCGCACGCCCGACGCCCCTTACAGGCCGGACTCGGACGTGCGCACCAGGATGCGGCGGCAGTTCTCGCAGCGCACCACGGTGTCGGGCGCGGCCGCGCGGATCTCGTTGATGTCGGTGATGGAGAGCTCCTGGCGGCAGCCCTGGCAGGTGCGCTGGTACAGCTTGGCCGCGCCGATGCCGCCCTGCTGCTCGCGGAGCTTGTCGTACAGCTTGAGGAGGTCTGCGGGCACGGAGGCGGCGATGACCTCGCGCTCCTTGGTCACCGAGGCGATCTCGCCGTCGAGGGTCTCGAAGGCCGCGTCCCGGCGGGCGGTGGCGTCCTCGATCTTCGACTGGACGGAGGCGACCCGGCCGGTCAGCTCGGCCACCCGCTCCTGCGCGGACTCCAGGCGCTCCATGACCTCCAGGACCACGTCCTCCAGGTCGCCCTGGCGCTTGGCGAGGGAGGTGATCTCGCGCTGGAGGTTCTCCAGATCCTTCGGCGAGGTCACGGCGCCGGAGTCCAGGCGCTGCTGGTCGCGGGCGGCACGCTGGCGCACCTGGTCCACGTCCTGCTCGGCCTTGGTCTGCTCGCGGGCGGTGTCGCTCTCCTCGGTCTGGGCGGCCACGAGCAGGTCGCGCAGCTGGGTGGCGTCCTTGGTGAGCGACTCGATCTCGGCGTGCTCGGGCAGGCTCCGGCGCTTGTGGGCGAGCTGCTGGAGGCGGACGTCGAGGTCCTGGACGTCGAGGAGTCGGATCTGGTCGGCGGGCGCGGCGTTCAGTTGGGGGCTCCAGGTGAAGGGGAGTGGCTGGTCCAGGGGTCGGTGACCGTCTTGGAGACGTGCACGCGCAGGTTCCAGCCGTGGCGGTCGGAGATCTCGTCGAGCTGGGCGGCGGCCAGCTCGCACCAGGGCCACTCGGTGGCCCAGTGCGCCGCGTCGAGCAGCGCGAGGGGACTGTGGGCCCGGGCCTCTGAGACCGGGTGGTGGCGCAGGTCCGCGGTGAGGAAGGCGTCGACGTCGGCCGCGCGGACCTGGTCGAAGAGGCTGTCGCCGGAGCCGCCGCTGACGGCGACCGTGCGGACGGTGGCCTCGGGGTCGCCGGCGACGCGGATGCCCTGGGCGGTGGCCGGCAGGCGTTCGGCGGCGCGCGCGGCGAGCTCGCGGACGGTCGTCGGGGGGTCGAGCTCGCACACCCGGCCGAGTCCCCGGCGCCCTTCCGGGTCCGTCGGGTCCGGCACCAGCGGCCCGGTGACCCGCAGGTCGAGCGCGCCCGCGAGCGCGTCCGAGACGCCCGGGTCGGCGGTGTCGGCGTTGGTGTGGGCCACGTGCAGCGCGATGTCGTTCTTGATGAGGGTGTGCACGACCCGGCCCTTGAAGTGCGAGGCCGCCACGGTCGTCGTGCCGCGCAGGTAGAGGGGGTGGTGGGTGACCAGCAGGTCGGCGCCCAGCCGCACCGCCTCGTCGACGATCTCCTGGACCGGGTCGACGGCGAAGAGGACCCGAGTGACCTCCTGGTCGGGGTCGCCCACGACGGTGCCGACCGCGTCCCAGGACTCGGCCCGCTCGGCGGGCCACAGGTTCTCCAGCGCGGCGATGACTTCAGACAGACGGGGCACGGGGAAAGGCTACCTGCCTGGTCCGCCCCGCTGAACCTGAGTCGCCGACGCCCGTCCCGCTCAGCACAGTCGCCCCGTTCTCCTCAGGCGAATCGTTCCTGGGCCACCCCTTTGTGTGAAGCCGGAGTCCGTCCGTCCCACGCCCGTGCGTACGAAAACTAGTTTCGTCGCCGGAGGTGACCGGACGATGACGGCCTGTGCCATCGAACCCGCGGCGGCGAACGACGAGAACGGCGAGAACGGGGACGGGGAGACCTCGCGGACGGAGCGCGCGATCACCGGGGACGGGGACGAGCCCGGCGTCACGCAGGTGCGGCCGGATCTCGTGATCACCGTCGACGGCTCCTACGCGGCCCGCCTCGCCCGGGACGGCGACTCCTGGTTCCCGGAGCGCTGGACCCTGGACGGCCCCGAGCCCTACGCCGTGCCGCTGCCCGGCAACCAGCCCGAGGAGCCCGGCACCGAGGTGCAGCCGATGGCCGACGGGCGGGTGCTGATCAGGCGGTTCGCGGACGGGCGGCACACCTTCTCGCTGCTCTACCCGACCGGGCCCCGCACCGGCGAGCTGCCGCTGGGCGCGGTCGAGTGCCCGGAGCAGGGCACGGTCCTGCGGCTGCTGCCGCCGGCGCCGGGCGGTGAGAAGGCGTACGCCCTCGCGGTGGGCCCGCGCTCCAGTGCCGTGTGGCTGGTGGCGGGCGGCGCCTTCGGGCCGGAGCATCTCGCGGAGGTCCCGGGGCGCTGTTCGGGCGGGGTGTGGCTGGACCGGGCCGGGCGGATGCTGGCACTGGACCGGGAGACGGGCGGGCGGACCAAGGCGGTGGTGGTCGATCTGGAGCGGGGCGGGGAGGTGTCGCCGCTGCTCCAGATCGCCGACGGCAGTGACGACCGGCTGCTGCTGGCCGACCCGGACAGCGGACTGCTGCTGATCTCCTCGGACGCGCCGTCGCCGGGGCGGCCGCGGCTGGGGTGGGGGGTGCTGGGCAGCACGCTGCCGGTGCGTTTCCCGGAGTGCCTGCGGGTGCCGGACTGTTCGGTGACGCCGTTCGCGATCCAGCCGGGGCAGGTGCTGGTGCCGGAGAGCTGCGGGGTGGCGCTGCGTGTCGACGGCCCGATGGGCAGTTGGGTGGGCGTGTGGCGGCCGGCCGCCCGGCAGGTCCAGCACCTTGCGGCGCCCGAGGGGTGGCAGGCGGGTGCCGGGCTGTGGACCGAGGACGGCGAGCTGCTCCTGCCGTACGTCACCGCGGACACGCCGTGCGGGGTGGCGCGGTGGGCGGCGGCACCGGGGAACGGGGCCCTCACCGGGGAGGCGGAGGGCCCGGGGGGAACGGGGGAAGCGGGGGGCACGGGGGCGGGGGACGCGGGCCCGGGGGGTTCGGAGGGCGTCGGCGGTACGGCCGCGCGGGCGCCCGAACCGGACCCTCCGGAGCCTGTCGTGGCCCGTCCTGTGCCGTTGCAGCAAGCCCCGTTGGGCAATCTTGTAACGAAGTAGTGCCGGTTGGCCGGGCCGCCTGGATTCGCCCCGTGGTGCGCCCGTTAAACTCCCTCCGCTGTAAAAAAGATCATGTTGACGGGGTGAATTACTTCCATGAGCGACGCCAGCACGAACCAGTCGACTGCCGACGTCCAGGAGTCCACGGGCCACGGTAGGCACCGGGGTCCGGTCTCGGTCCAGGACAGCGAGACGGCCCCGCGTGGCCGTCACCGCAAGTCGGTCGAGCAGACCGAGGCCGCGGCCTGAGGGCAGACGGCGAGACACGGCCCTGTCTTCCGTACGGGAGGCAGGGCCGTTGCGCGCCTACTCCCTTCTGAAGCCCAGGACTTCGGCCGCCGCGAAGGTCTCCCCGGCGGGCCGCCGCGCGAAGTGCGGGGTGAGCAGTGCGTCCAGTTCGTCGTAGCTGAAGGTGTCCTGCTTGCTGTCGAACTTGGCCTGCACCCGCGGCCGTTCGACGACGGCGACCATCCCTCCGTGTACGACGAGGAGCTGGCCGTTGACGCGCTCGGCGGCGGGCGAGGCCAAGTAGCCGACGAGCGGGGCGACATGCTCGGGAGCGAGGGGGTCGAGACCCGACTCGGGCTGTTCCGGACCGGTGAAGACGTCCTCGGTCATCCGGGTGCGGGCGCGCGGGCAGATGGCGTTGGCGGTGACGCCGTACTTGGCGAGGGCGAGGGCCGTCGAGGTGGTGAGTCCGACGATCCCGCCCTTGGCCGCCGCGTAGTTGGGCTGTCCGGCGGACCCGGCGAGGAACGCCTCGGAGGAGGTGTTGACGATACGGCCGTACACCGGCCCGCCGGCCGCCTTGGACCGCTCCCGCCAGTGCGCGGCCGCGAACCGGGTGGTGTTGAAGTGGCCCTTGAGGTGGACCCGGATCACCGCGTCCCACTCGCCCTCGGTCATGGAGAAGACCATGCGGTCGCGCAGGATGCCCGCGTTGTTGACGAGGATGTCGAGCCTGCCGAACTCGGTGATCGCCAACTCGGTCAGTTCACCGGCCTGTTGGTGGTCGGCCACGTCCCCGGTGTGGGCGACGGCCTGTCCGCCCGCGGCCCGGATCTCCTCGACCACCCGCTCGGCGGGGCCCGCGGAGGCCTCGCCGGAACCGTCCCGGCCGGGTTGGCCGTAGTCGTTGACGACCACGGCGGCGCCGAGCCGGGCCAGCTCCAGCGCCTCGGCCCTGCCGAGCCCCCGGCCGGCCCCGGTGACGACCGCCGCGAGCCCTTCGAGTGGTTGCGTGGACATCCCGGTGCTCAGATCTCGATGCACGTGCGCAGGGAGGTGCCCGTGCGCATCTGGTCGAGCGCCTCGTTGATCTCGCTCAGCGGCACCCGGTGGGTGATCAGGCCGTCCAGGTCGACACGGCCGGCCCGCCACAGGGCGATGGTCCGCTCGTAGGAGCGCAGTACGTCCCCGCCGCCGTACAGGGAGGGCAGGATGCGCTTCTCGTCGAAGAACAGCTCGAACATGTTGAGCTGGAGGTTGTCGTCCATGGCGCCCGCGCCGACGACCACGAGGGTGCCGCCGCGCCGGGTGGTCTCGTACGCGGTCCGCGCGGTCGCCGCCTTTCCGACCACCTCGAAGACGTAGTCGAAGCCCTCGCCGGCGGTCACCTGCTGCTTGGCGTCGGCGAGTTCGTCCGGGGAGACGGCCCGGGTGGCGCCGAACCTCAGGGCGGCCTCGCGGCGCGCGGCGACCGGGTCGACGGCGACGATCTCGGCGGCGCCCTTGAGGCGGGCGCCCTGGATCGCGGAGATGCCCACCCCGCCGCAGCCGATCACGGCGACCGACGAACCGGCCTCCACGTCCGCGGTGTTGAGGGCGGCGCCGAGGCCGGTGGTGACCCCGCAGCCGATGAGGGCCGCGATGTCGAAGGGCACGTCGTCGGGGATCGGCACCGCGCAGCCCGCGTCGACGACGACCTCCTCGGTGAAGGTGCCGGTGCCCGCGAAGCCGAAGACGTCCCCGCCGGGGCGCCGGAAGTTGGGGGTGCCCGCGTTCATGAACCCGGCCAGGCACAGCTCGGTCTGGCCGCGCTTGCAGGCGGGACATGCTCCACAGGCGGGCAGCCAGCACACGACGACCCGGTCGCCCGCCTTCAGGTGACCGACGCCCTCGCCGACTTCGACGATCTCGCCCGCGCCCTCGTGGCCGGGCACGAACGGCGCGGGCTGCGGGAGGACCCCGGCCATCGCGGACAGGTCGGAGTGGCACAGTCCGGTGGCCCGTATCCGGATGCGCACCCTGCCGGGTCCGAAGCCCACCGCCTCGACGTCGTCGAGGACCTCGAGCTTTTCCTGGCCGATCTCGTGCAGTACGGCTGCGCGCATGGTGCGGGCTCCCCTCGTACGGCGTTCTGGGTTCAGGAGTGTTCGACGACGGTGTCGGCGAGGACGGGGGCGTCCTCGCGCTCCACGGCACTGACGGCGACCCGCACGGACTCCGGCGTGTGCCACATCCGGATCCGCAGGGTCTCCCCCGGGTACACGACCCCGGCGAACCGGGTGGCGTACGACCGCACCCGGGTCACGTCCCCGCCGAGCAGGGTGTCGACGACCGCCTTGAGCGTGATGCCGTAGGTGCACAGCCCGTGCAGGATGGGCCGTTCGAACCCGGCGAGCTTGGCGAACTCGGGGTCGGCGTGCAGCGGGTTCCAGTCGCCGGAGAGGCGGTAGAGCAGGGCCTGGTCCTCGCGGACGGGGCGCTCCACGGTCCGGTCGGGGTCGCCGGCGGGCGGGTCCAGGCGCGCGGAGGGGCCGCGGTCGCCGCCCCAGCCGCCCTCCCCCCGTACGAAGATCTGGGCGTCGTTGGTCCACAACGGGCCCTCGGTGTCCGCGACTTCGGTGCGCATGACCAGGACGGCCGCCTTGCCCTTGTCGTACACGGCGGCGATGCGGTGGGTGGCGGTGGCGGTGCCCTGGACGGGGAGCGGGCGGTGGACGACCAGCGACTGGCCGCCGTGCAGGACCTTGGCGAGGTCGACCTCGACGCCGGGCATGGACAGCCCGCTGATCACTCCCGGCGATCCGGAGCCCGCGACCGTGGCGAAGCTCGGCAGCACGTGCAGCCGGGACTCGAGGGTGTAGCGCAGTTCGTCGGGGTCGGTGGCGGGGTTCTCCTTGTCGGGGCGCGAACCCGCCCCGATGCCCAGGTGGTAGAGCTGGACGTCCTTGGAGTTCCAGGAGATCTCGCCGGTCCGGGGTTCGGCGGCGAGGGCCTTGGCTGCGTCGATGGGCATACGGCTCCTGACAGGGGCTCGGTCAAGACCTCGGTACGGCCGTCCGCACCGTCGGCCGCACCGAGGTCGTCGCGGGCCGATCTAGAACGCGTTCCAGTCCGGCGCCCTCTGTATAGCCGAGCCCGACGCACTTGTGAAGGCTCCTGACGGTGTGTCAGGTGAGCCGGTTCTGGGGGGCCGGGCCCGTGACATTTGTCCTGCCGGATTCCGTACAGGCGCATCTGCCGGGAGGGCGGGGACGGTTCGTAGCGTCGTGGGTGTGCGTCGCTACGTACGCTGTCCTGTCGTCCCGGCCGCACGCCGGGAGCCTCTGAGCGGAGGAACGGTCATGTCCTGGTCGCGCAAGCCGTCGTGCCGGGTGGACGAGGGTCGCGAGGCACGGCATCAACGGTACGAGGTCCACCAGCAGGCGGGGCTGGGCAGCGGGTTCGGGCTGCTGCCGTGGCTGCTGATGGGGATGGGCGCCTTCTCCAACCTCTTCCAGGGCGAGACCCCGAACCCCTGGATCGGCGGCCTCGGATTGCTCACCTTCAACTCGCTCTACGTCTACGTCGCCTTCCGCGCCTTCCGCAAGGAGACCAGGGAGGCGGCCTCCACGCGGGTGGCGCTGGTGCTGATGGGGCTGGTGACCTGCGGTCTGGCGATGGGGTACGGCGGCAACTGGCTGCTGTTCTTCCCCCTGTTGGGGCTCGCGACGGGCGCGGTCGTGCGGCTGCCGCACCTGCGGTGGGCGGGGGCGGTCGTGACCGTGGTCGCCGGCGCGGCCGCCGTCCTCAGGGACGGCTGGGGCGGACTCGACACCGCGTACGCCACCTGGATCTCCACGATGGTGACGGCGGCGATCATGTCCCTGTCCGAAGCGGTACGGCAGTTGCGCCGGGCCCGCGAGGAACTGGCCCGGCGTGCGGTGGAGGAGGAGCGGCTGCGGTTCTCCCGCGATCTGCACGACCTGCTCGGGCACACGCTGTCGGTGATCGTGGTGAAGTCGGAGGCGGCCCGGCGCCTGGCCCCGCGCGACCTGGACGCGGCGCTCGGGCAGGTCCGTGACATCGAGTCGGTCGGCCGCCAGGCGCTCACCGAGATCCGCGAGGCGGTGACCGGCTACCGCGAGGGCAGCCTCAGCGCGGACCTCGACCGGGCCGCCTCCGCCCTGCGCGCCGCGGGCATCGAGCCGGTCGTCCACCGCTCCGGCCCCCCGCCCACCGCCCGGACCGAGACCCTCCTGGGCTGGGTGGTCCGCGAGGCGGTCACCAACACGATCCGCCACAGCGGAGCACGGCACTGCGAGATCTCCGTACGGGCCTCCGCGGAACGGACGACACTGCGCGTCTGGGACGACGGTGGGGGGACGGTGACGGGGGCGCGCCTTGTCGAGGGCGACGGTGGGGGGACGGCCGTAGGGGCGCCTCTTCCCGAGGCCGACGGCACGGAACCGGCTTCGGCGCTGCCCACTCCGCGCCTCGGCGGCACCGGCCTCATCGGCCTCGCGGAGCGACTGGCGGCGGCGGGCGGGCGGCTGGATGCGGGGCCGGGGGCACGGGGTGGGTTCGTGGTGCGGGCGGAGTTGCCGACGGAGTCGGGGGAATCGGTGCGGGCCGATGAACCGACGGAGACCGTCGACGGGCCCCGGATCAGCGGGACGAGCCGATGACGGGCGCCCACGCTCGCCCACGTGGAGCGAGCGCGTCCGCGCACCAGAAGCGGACCTCTGTCACCCGTCGTCCGCCGCCGCCCGGCCTCCGGGACCGCCCACCGGCCCCGCGCGGGCGGGCCGCCGAACGGGCCGTTCCTCGCGAGGAGCGTGCACGTCCGCGCAGCGCAAGCGCACCCCGCCCCACCACCTCGCGTCCTACCCTTGGCCCGTGAACGAGATGCCCCGGGATCGCCGGACCGCCAAGTCCATCCGCGTGCTGCTCGCCGAGGACCAGGGCATGATGCGGGGGGCGCTCGCGCTGTTGCTGGGGATGGAGCCGGACATCCAGGTCGTGGCGCAGGTCGGGGACGGGGACGCGATCGTGGACGCCGCCCTCACGCACCGCCCCGACGTGGCGCTGCTCGACATCGAGCTGCCGGGGATGAGCGGTCTGGACGCCGCCGCCGAACTGCGCGACCAGGCGCCGGACTGCCGGGTGCTGATCCTGACCACCTTCGGACGGCCCGGCTATCTGCGCCGGGCCATGGAGGCCGGTGCCGCCGGTTTCCTCGTCAAGGACGGTCCCGTCGAGGAGCTGGCCGCCTCGATCCGGCGGGTGCTGACCGGTGAGACCGTGATCGACCCCGCCCTCGCCGCGGCCGCCCTCAGCGCCGGTCCGAACCCCCTCACCGCCCGTGAGTGCGACGTCCTCCGGGCCTCCGCGGACGGCGCGACCGTGGCCGACGTCGCCGACCGGCTCCACCTCTCCGAGTCGACGGTCCGCAACTACCTCTCCGCCGCCATCGGCAAGACCGGCACCCGCAACCGGACGGAGGCGGTACGAGCGGCGCGGCAGCAGGGGTGGCTGTGAGCCCCACCGCCCGCCGGCCGAGCGGCCCTCACCCCGCCGCAACCTTCCTCGGCAGCCACACCAGCATCAGCACGACCGCCAAGGCCAGCACCCCCGTCCCCGCCCGGAACGCCAGCGCGTACCCCTCCGTCAGCGCCTGCGGCGAGTCCGCGCCCGCCGTCCGGGCCGCCGCGAGCGTCGACAGGACCGCGAGTCCGAGGGAGCCGCCCATCGTGCGCGAGGTGTTGACCAGCCCCGACACCAGCCCGGCCTCCCCCGGCGCCGCCCCGGACGTGGCCAGTGAGGCGAGCGGGGTCGAGGCGAGACCCGCGCCCAGCATCATCAGGATCCCGGGACCCATGATCGAGGTGACGTAGGCGCCGTCGGCGGTCATCGTCGACTGCCAGCCGTACCCGGCCAGCGAGACGAGCGTGCCCAGGGCCGCCACCCGGCGCGCCCCGAGCCGGTGCATGAGACGGGGCGCGAGCTTGGAGCCGAGCACGATCGCCAGTGAGCTCGGCAGCATGGAGAGTCCGGCTTGGAGCGGGGTGTACCCGAGGACGTTCTGGGCGTAGAGCGTGATGAAGTACCACGTGCAGAACAGGGCCCCACCGCTCAGGAACATCGCCGCGTTCGCCGAGGCCACCGCCCGCACCCTGAGCAGTCCGAGCGGCATCAGCGGGGCCGCCGTACGCGCCTCGACGAGCAGGAACCCGCAGATCAGCACCGATCCCAGCGCCAGCGGGACCAGGGTGGCGGCCGCCGTCCACCCCTCGGCCTCGGTCTGTGAGATGCCGTACGCCAGGACCGCCAGTCCCGCTGTGACCAGCAGCGCTCCCGGAAGGTCGAGGCGTCGGCGGACCCCGCCCCGGCTCTCGGTCAGCCAGAGCAGCGAGCCGAGCAGGACCACCGCGCCGACCGGCACGTTGATCAGCAGCACCCAGCGCCAGGACAGGGTGTCGACGAGGAGTCCGCCGAAGAAGCCGCCGGCCGCTCCGCCGCCCGCTCCCACGGCCGTCCAGGTGGCGATGGCCCGGGCCCGGGCGGGCCCCTCGGGGACGGCCGAGGTGACGATCGTCAGGGTCGCGGGGGCCAGCACCGCCGCGCCGAGGCCCTGCACGGCGCGGGCGCTCAGCAGTTCGCCGCCCTGCTGGGCGAGGCCGCCGGCGAGCGAGGCCACCGTGAACAGCCCGAGGCCGACGAGGAACATCCGCTTGCGGCCGTAGAGGTCACCGGCCCGGCCGCCGAGGAGCATGAACCCGGCGAAGGCGATGGCGTAGGCGTTCACGACCCACTGGAGGCCGGACTCGCTCATGCCCAGGTCGGCGCGTACGGACGGCAGCGCCACGTTGACGACGGACACGTCGAGGACGACCAGGAACTGGCCCGCGCACGCGAGCGCCACCACCAGCCAGGCGGGGGGCGCGGAGCGGACACGAGGGGGTCTGCGGGTGGCGTCAGGGGCTTCGAGCATGACGGTCATGGTCTCAACCCGGTGCGACTTCCCCAAGAGAATATAAAGAAATCGTTAGTACGCCGAAGCATCGGAATAGTTGCCCATGCATACGTAGTTCATCCCACACGTAAGCCGATCTTCCAGGCCCGGAGGCCTCCCTCACATGACGCACACGCCGACCGACCAGCCCACCCGGAGAGCGTCCGGCGCTGTCGTCCCGGTGCTCGCCTTCGCGGGCATCGTGGTCGCGGTGATGCAGACCCTGCTCGTCCCGGTCATCAAGGACCTGCCGCAACTGCTGGACACCGAGCCCAGCAACGCCACCTGGGTCCTGACGTCCACCCTGCTCTCGGGCGCCGTCGCCACCCCCATCATGGGCCGCCTCGGCGACCTGTACGGCAAGCGCCGCATGCTGATCGCGAGCCTCGCCGTGATGGTGGTCGGCGCCCTGGTCAGCGCGTTCACCAGCACCCTGCTCCCCATGATCGCGGGCCGCACCCTCCAGGGCTTCGCCATGGGCGCGATCCCCCTCGGCATCGGCCTGATGCGCGACATGCTGCCCCGCGAGAAGCTCGGCTCGGCCATGGCCCTGATGAGCTCCTCGATCGGCGTCGGCGGCGGACTCGCGCTGCCGCTCGCGGCCCTGATCGCGCAGCACGCCGACTGGCACGCCCTCTTCTACGGCGCGGCCGGCCTCGGCGCCCTCTCGATCGTCCTCACCCTCCTCGTCGTACCCGAGTCCCCGGCGCGCGCGGAGGGCACCTTCGACGTCCTGGGCGCGCTCGGCCTCTCCACCGGCCTGGTCCTCTTCCTCCTGCCGATCACCAAGGGCAGCGACTGGGGCTGGACCTCGGGCACCACACTCGGCCTGTTCGCCGCCTCCGCGGTCGTCCTGGTGCTGTGGGGCGTCATGGAGCTGCGGGTGAAGGCCCCGCTGGTCGACCTGCGCACCACGGCCCGTCCGGCGGTCCTCTTCACCAACCTGGCGTCGATCATGGTGGGTGTCTCCTTCTACGTCGTCTCGCTCGTCCTTCCCCAGCTGCTCCAGCTCCCGAAGGCGACCGGCTACGGCCTCGGCCAGTCGATGGTCGTCGCGGGTCTGCTGGTCGCCCCGCTGGGTCTGACGATGATGTTCACGGCGCCGGTGTACGCCCGCCTCTCCGCCAAGTACGGCCCCAAGTTCACCCTCATCCTCGGCATGCTGGTCATCGCCATCGGCTACGGCGCCGGCCTCGGCCTGATGAGCGCGGCCTGGCAGAGCCTGGTGATCGCGGTCGTCCTGGGCGCGGGCATCGGCCTCGCGTACTCCTCCCTCCCCGCCCTGATCGTCGGTGCGGTCCCGGCGTCGGAGACGGGCGCGGCGAACGGTCTCAACACGCTGATGCGCTCCATCGGTACGTCCGTGTCGAGCGCGGTGATCGGGATGGTGCTGGCGAACACGGCGGACCACGTCGGGGGCGTCGCCGTCCCGACCATGCACGGCTTCCGGGTGTCGTTCCTCATCGCGACCGGCGCGGTGGCCGTCGGACTGCTCATGGCGCTGTTCCTGCCGAAGGCGAACCGTGCGCCGCAGCTCCGCGCGAGCAGCGAGGAGGAGGCGAACCTGGAGCGCGCCGAGGAGGTGCTGCGGGGCTTCCGGGGCCGTGTCCTGGACGCGTCCGGTGCCCCGGTGGCCCGTGCCAAGGTCACGCTGATCGACCGGCGGGGCCGGCAGGCCGGGTCCACTCTCTCCGACGACGACGGCACCTACGTCCTCACCGTCCCGGCCCAGGGCGCCTACGTCCTCGCCGCCCGCGCCACCGGCCACGGCCCCCTGGCCTCCTCGGCGACCCACACGGGCGACGCCCGCACGGTCGCCCTGGACCTGGCCCTGCCGGGCGAGACGATCAAAGCCTGACCGCTCCCCCAGGGGACCGGTGACGGCAGGCGGGCCTCGAGCCCTACCCCTTCCGGGGCCCAGACGCATCGCACCCCCGCCCCAAGTCCGGGACGGGGGTGCGATGTGGGTGGGAACGGCCGGGGGCCGGTGGCGAGGGAGCGGCGCCCGCCAAGAGGGCCAACGGCCGGCTGGGACACTCACGGCGACCGACGGAGTCGGCTGACGCGAGGACGGCCGGGAACCGGTGGCGAAGAGGCCACGCACGCCAGAAGGGCCAACGGCCGACCGAGGCGACGTACGGCGACCGACTCGGGGGCGGCAGGGGTGGCCGGCGGTCCGCGGGCGCCGGGGCGACGGCTGATCGACGCGCCGCGACGCCGGTACGGCCGGCTGGCGTCCCGCCCCCGGCAGACGACCGCCCCGCTCAGCCTCCCCTCACCTGCACAGGACCGAGGCGCCCGTCACCCCGCCCGGCTCGTCCCCTTAGGCTTCCCGTGCCGGACGACTGGAAGGAACACCCCATGGCCGTGGCCCCCAAGCCCGAGATTCTCGCCGCCTTCGAGGCTGCCAAGGGGTTCATGCCCCTGGGGGAAGGGCTGGCGCTCTACGAGGCCGCGCTGGAGGCCGGGCGGCTCGGGCTGCCGCTGCTGGAGGTCGGTACGTACTGCGGCCGGTCCGCGATCCTGCTGGGGGACGCGGCCCGCGAGGCCGGCGTGGTCGCGCTGACCGTCGACCACCACCGGGGCAGCGAGGAGCAGCAGCCGGGGTGGGAGTACCACGACCCGCAGACCGTGGACCCCGAACTCGGCGTGATGGACACGCTGCCGACCTTCCGCAGGACGCTGTACCGGGCCGGGCTGGAGGAGCACGTGGTCGCCCTGGTCGGGCGGTCGCCGCAGATCGCGAAGGTCTGGGGCTCCCCGCTCGGCCTGGTCTTCGTCGACGGCGGCCACACCGACGAGCACGCGAACGCCGACTACGAGGGCTGGGCACCCCATGTGGCCGAGGGCGGGCTGCTGGTCATCCACGACGTGTTCCCCGAGCCGGAGGACGAGTTCACCGGCCAGGCGCCCTACCGGATCTACCTGCGGGCCCTCGCCTCCGGCGCCTTCACGGAGATCTCCGCGACCGACTCGCTGCGGGTGCTGCGGCGGACGCGGGCGGGGACCCCGGAGCAGGGTTAGAGTCGCAGACGTGTCGTACGCAGGCCCTGAATTCGGTTCCCCCCGGCCCCGCCGTCCCCGTCGCCCCCTGACGGTCGCCCTCGCCGTGCTCGTGCCGGGCGCGCTGCTCGGGTGGCTGGTGTACGAGGGAGTGGGCGGGGCGGCCGACGGCAACGGGACGCACGCCGCGGCGAGTGGGCGGGCGAGCGCTCCGCCGGCCGCCTCCTCCACCACCGCCGAGGACAAGAAGCCCCTCTCCTCGCTCCAGGGCAAGGTCGTCGTCATCGACCCCGGGCACAACGTCACCAACTTCCGGCACCCGGCCGAGATCAACCGCAAGGTCGACATCGGCACCCACCGCAAGGAGTGCGACACCACGGGGACGTCCACCAACTCCGGTTACGCGGAAGCCGAGTTCACCCTCGACGTCGCCCACCGGCTGCGCACCCTGCTGGAGGGGAAGGGCGCGACGGTGAAGCTGACGCAGGACGGCGACCGGCCCTACGGCCCCTGCGTGGACGAGCGCGCCAGGATCGGCAACAGCGCGAAGGCCGACGCGGTGGTGTCGATCCACGCGGACGGCGCCGGCGCGGGGCAGCGCGGCTACCACGTGATCCTCCCGGGCCGCGTCCACCAGGGCATCGCCGACACCCGCCGGATCGTCGCGCCCTCCGCCGAACTCGGCGAGCTGGTCGCGCACGACTTCGGCCGCGTGACGGGCACCGCCCCCTCCAACTACATCGGCGACGGCACCGGCCTGGACACCCGCACCGACCTGGGCGGCCTCAACCTGTCAAAGGTTCCCAAGGTGTTCATCGAATGCGGCAACATGCGCGACAGCAAGGACGCGGCCCTGCTCACCAGCGGGGCCTGGCGCCAGAAGGCCGCGCAAGGAATCTCTGCGGGAATCGTGAGTTTCCTGCGCGGGTGAGGGTCGGCGCGTGGATCCCGCCGTACGCTCCGGCCGCCCGGACGATAGGGTCTACCGACGACGAGACGACCTACGAAGGACTTGAAGTGAATATCCGCTCCCTCACTCGAGGCGACGGCGTGGTGATCGGTGCAGCGGTGTTGCTGTTCATCGCGTCGTTCCTTGATCTGTACTCGGTCGACGGAGCCCCCGACGACGCCGACCTCCCCAGCGCCTGGGCGAGCGGTCCGGTCGTGATGGGGGTTGTGCTCGCGGGCATCATCGGCGCCGCCCTCGTCGTCGTGTCACGCGGCATGCAACTGCCCAAGCCGGCGGGGCTCGACCTCGGCCAGGTCGGTATCGCCTTCACGATCTTCGCCGCCTGGAGCGCCCTCGGCAACGTCTTCGATCCGCTGAGCGCCGCGGACTACGGCTCCAGTTCGGACACCGTCAGCGCCGGCATCGGTCTGATCCTCGCTCTCGTCGCCACCTTGGTCATGGCCGCGGCCGCCGTCGCCACGCCCCTCGTCCCCGCTCTGCAGGCCGGCCTCGTCCCGGCCCCCAAGCCGCCCCAGCCGCAGCCCTACGGCGCCCAGCCGCCCGGTGGTTACGGCTACCCGGGCGCCCAGCAGCCGGGTCAGCAGGGTCAGCAGCCGTACGGCGGTCAGCCGCAGCCGGGGCAGCCCTTCGGCGCGCAGCCGCAGCAACAGCCGTCGGCCCCGCAGCCGCCGGCCGCGGAGTTCTCGCCGTTCTGGTTCGCCGTGCCGGTACCGCGCCCGCTGTTCGCGGAGGACGGTTCGCCGACGCCGATCGCCGAACTCGCCCCGGGCACCTGGTACCTGGCGGTCGAGCAGCGGGGTCAGGGTCTGGTCGCCCAGACGCAGGACGGCCGTCGTGGTGTGCTCCAGGACACGAGCGGCATCCAGCGCGGCTGAGCCCTTCGAGGTCGTAGGACGGCCCCTCGCCCTTCCGGGCGGGGGGCCGTTGCCGTACATTCGCGAGCGGTTCCCGGAGAGCTGACGTACCGTCAGGAGGCGTTGTGCGACTCGGTCTTGCGCTCGGCTACTGGGGCCGTGGCCCCTCCCCCGGCCATGTGCCGCTGGCCCAGGAGGCGGAGCGGCTCGGCTATGACTCGGTGTGGACGGCCGAGTCGTGGGGGTCGGACGCGTTCACCCCCCTCACCTGGATCGCGGCGCAGACCTCAACGATCAAGCTGGGTACGGCGGTTGCGCAGATGGCGGCCCGTTCGCCCACCACGACCGCCATGCACGCCCTGACCCTGGACCACCTCTCCGGCGGCCGGGTCATGCTCGGGCTCGGCCTGTCCGGGCCGCAGGTCGTCGAGGGCTGGTACGGCCGGCCGTTCCCCAAGTCGCCGCTGACCGCCACCCGGGAGTACGTCGACGTCGTACGGCAGGTGCTGAGGCGGGCGGCGCCGGTCGAGGTGGACGGGCGTTTCCACCCGTTGCCGTACCGGGGCGCGGACGGCACGGGTCTGGGCAAGGCGCTCAAGCCGATCACCCATCCCCTGCGCGCCGATCTGCCGGTCCTGCTGGGCGCCGAGGGGCCGAAGAACATCGCCCAGACGACGCGGATCGCCGACGGCTGGCTGCCGTTGTACTGGTCACCGGACCGGCCCGAGGTGTACGAGACCTCGCTCGCCGAAGCGCCGGAGGGCTTCCTCGTCGCACCCATGGCCCAGGTGCGGGTCTGCGACGACGTGGCCGAGGGACTGCTGCCGGTCAAGACGATGCTCGGCTTCTACATCGGCGGGATGGGCCACGCCGCGCGCAACTTCCACGCCGATCTGATGGCCCGTATGGGGTACGAGGAACAGGCGCGCAGGATCCAGCGGTTGTTCCTCGAAGGCCGTCGCGAGGAGGCGGTGCTGGCCGTGCCGGACGCGTTCGCCGACGAGATCTCCCTGGTCGGCCCGCGTCAACGCATCGCCGAGAAGCTGGAGTCGTGGCGCAAGGGGCCGGTGACGGACCTGCTGGCGCTGGCCCCGGACCGGCAGTCGCTGCGGGTGCTGGCGGAGCTCAACGCGTGACACCAGGTTTCGCCCGGGAATTCGCGGCCATTCGAACAACATGTCCACTCATACGCGACGTGGTGCCAACTCAGCCGGGACGGTCATAGCGGTCGTCGCCGACATCATGGCCCTCATCCTGGGCCTGTGGATCCTGATGTACCTGCTGGACGCCAATCGTGGGAACGACTTCGTGCAGTTCATCCACGACGCCGCACGCTGGCTGGCCGGCTGGTCCTACGACCTGTTCACGTTCGACGAGGCATGGGCCCGAGTAGTGGCCGGCTACGGCCTCGCAGCGGTGGTCTACCTCTTCGTGGGCCACGCCATCGCCAACAGGGCTCACCGTCACTGACGCGTTCCGAAGGGGCGCGGGGCCGTACCGGTCGGGGGGGGGGGCCCGGGGGGGGGCCGGCCCCGGCGGCCCCCCCCCCCCCCCCCCCCCCCCCCCCCCCCCGGGCCCGCCCCCCCCCCCCCCCCACCACACCCCCCCCCCCCCCCCCCCCCCCACCAAGAAAACCGCGACACACAAACACAAAAAAGCCGCCA
>NZ_JBIVSV010000004.1:665384-694982 GCF_044756385.1 Streptomyces sp. NPDC091972
CGGCCGGGCGGGGGGGTACACCCTGGGGGGGGCCCCCCCCCCCCCCACCGGCCCCCCCCCGGGGGGGGGCGCCGGGGGGGGGGGGGGGCCCGGCCGGGGGGGGGGGGCCGCGGGGGGGGGCGCCGCGCGGGGGCGCCCCCGCGCCCGCCGACGGACCGACGACCGACAGGGCCGAGCCCTCAGGCGCAGCAGTCCGGGTCCAGGCCCAGCGGCAGACGGTCGCCGGCGAACACCGCGCAGGTCGCCTCGTGCCCCCCGAGCGCGGCGACGGCCAGCAGCAGCGACCCCGCCGTCCATGTGGTGAGCTCGCGGGGCCACAACGCGCCGTCGTCGAACACGTAGCCGGTCCAGTACAGCCCGCTGTCCGGGTCCCGCAGGTGCTGGATCGACTGGAGGATCTCCAGGGCCCGGTCGGACTCGCCCGTGACCCACAGGGCCAGCGCGAGTTCGGCCGACTCCCCGCCCGTCACCCACGGGTTGGGGACGACGCAGCGCACCCCGAGGCCGGGCACGACGAACCGCTCCCAGCCCTCCTCGATACGGGACTTGGCCTCCGCACCGGTCACCGCCCCGCCGAGGACCGGGTAGTACCAGTCCATGGAGTAGCGGTCCTTGTCGAGGAAGCGTTCGGGGTGCCGGCGGATCGCGTGCCGCAGCGCGCCGACCGCCAACTCCCAGTCGGGCTGGGCCTCTTCGCGCTGTTCGGCGATCGCCAGCGCGCACCGCAGCGCGTGGTGGATGGAGGAGGACCCGGTGAGCAGTCCGTCGGTGACGGGCCTGCCGTCGTCCTCCCGCTTCCACCCGATCTGCCCGCCGGGCTGCTGGAGCCCGAGCACGAACTCCATCGCGGCGTACACCGTCGGCCACATCCGGTCGAGGAAGGTGTCGTCGCCGGTGGACAGGTAGTGGTGCCACACTCCCACGGCTATGTAGGCGACGAAGTTGGTCTCGCGCCCGCGGTCGGTGACCTCGGCGAAGTGCCCGTCCTGGTACGCGGCGTACCAGGATCCGTCCTCGTTCTGGTGGCGTGCGAGCCACTCGTAGGCGCGCTCGGCCGCCTCGTGCTCGCCCGCCGCGTCCAGGGCCATGGCGGCCTCGGTGTGGTCCCACGGGTCGAGGTGGTGTCCGCGGAACCACGGGATCGCCCCGTCCTCCCGCTGCACGGCCAGGATCCCGGCGACGGTCGCGGCGGCCTGCTCGGCGGTCAACACCCCGGGCAGGACCAGGTGTTCGGTACGCGGAGTCGTCACCGCGCGTCCACGGAGGACACGGCGGGCAGGTGCGGCTTGGTCGCGTACGCCACGAAGCTCTTGCCGATCAGGGGGTTCAGGGCCTGCTCGGCGACCCTCGTCGCCAGCGGCTTCTTCATGATGTCCCAGACCAGGAGCTTGTGGTACGCCTTCACCGGCAGCGCCTTGTCGTTGTCGACGCCGAAGGCGCACTTCAGCCACCAGTACGGGGAGTGCAGCGCGTGGGCGTGGTGCGTGCCGTAGGGCTTGAGCCCGGCCTCCCTTATTTTCGCGAGGAGTTCGTCCGCCTTGTAGATGCGGATGTGACCGCCCTCGACCTCGTGGTAGGCGTCGGACAGGGCCCAGCAGACCTTCTCGGGGCCGTAGCGCGGGACGGTGATCGCGATCCGGCCGCCGGGCTTGAGCACCCGGACCATCTCGGCGAGGACGCCCTTGTCGTCGGGGATGTGCTCCATGACCTCGGAGATGATCACGACGTCGAAGGACTCGTCGGGGAAGGGCAGGGCCAGGGCGTCGCCCTCCATGGCCGTCGCGGTGGCGCCCTCGGGGGCCTCCCCGGCCTCCTTCATCGCCGCGAACCACTTGGCGACCTCGCGGATCTCGTCCGCGTTCCGGTCCAGGGCCACGACCTGCGCGCCGCGCCGGTAGCACTCGAAGGCGTGCCGGCCGGCCCCGCAGCCGAGGTCCAGGACGCGGTCGCCCGGGGCGAGCGGGAACCGGGAGAAGTCGACGGTCAGCACGTGGCCCTGCTTTCGGGGTAGACACCGGTGTCACTGGTGGGGGCTGCCGGGGCAGCGGTGTTCGAGGTGGCGGCCGCGACACTGTCCGGGCCGGCGCCGACGGCGGCGGCCCGGGCCCCGGCTCCCCCGCCGGGTCCGTGGTCCGGGGTCACCGAGCGGGAGGCGGCTCCGCGCCCGGCGTCGGCCATCGCCTGCCGGTAGCGGGCCACCGTGCCCTCGGCGGCGCGGGCCCAGGTGAAGCGGGCGAGCACGCGTTCGCGTCCTGCCGCCCCGAGGCGGGCCCGCAGGTCCGGGTCGCCCAGGAGACGGCCGAGCGCCACGGCGAGGGCGCCGGAGTCTCCCGGCGGTACCGCGAGGCACGTCTCACCGTCGCGGCCGGCGACCTCGGGGATCGCGCCGCCCGTCGTGGCGACCAGCGGGGTGCCGGTCGCCATGGCCTCGGCGGCCGGCAGGGAGAAGCCCTCGTAGAGCGACGGCACGCAGGCGACCTCCGCCGAGCGGACCAGGTCGACCAGTTCGGCGTCCGAGATGCCCTTGACGAAGTCGACGGCGCCTTCGAGCCCGTAGCGCTCGATCGCGGTGGCGACCGGGCCCTCCGTGGGCCGCTTGCCCACGACGACGACATGCGCCCCGGGGTGTTCCGTGCGCACCTTCGCGAGCGCCTCGACGAGGAAGACCAGTCCCTTGAGGGGGACGTCGGCGCTGGAGGTGGTGACGATCCGGCCGGGGACGACCGGCACGGAGGGATCCGGCGAGAACTGGTCCGTGTCGGCGCCGATGTGGACGACGTGGATGCGGTCGTCGCGCACGCCCAGGTGGTCGACGATCTCCTGGCGGGAGGTGCCGGAGACGGTGAGGACCGAGGGGAGGCGCCGGGCCACTCGCTTCTGCATGCGGGTGAAGGCGTACCAGCGGCGCTTGGACAGCCGCTGCTGCCAGCCCTCGGCCGCGTCCAGCTCCAACTGCCGGTCCACGGTGATGGGGTGGTGGATGGTCGTCACCAGCGGCGCGCCGACATCGCCCAACAGGCCGTAGCCGAGGGTCTGGTTGTCGTGGATCACGTCGAACTCGCCGCTGCGGGCCCGGAGATGGCGTCGGGCCCGCAGGGAGAAGGTGAGCGGCTCGGGGAAGCCGCCGGTCCACATCGTGGCGACTTCCAGGGCGTCGATCCAGTCCCGGAACTCGTCGCGCCGCGGCGTGCGGAAGGGGTCCGGGGAGCGGTAGAGGTCCAGGCTCGGCAGCTCGGTCAGGCTCAGACCGTCGTAGCCCGGGTCGAGGACCGGGTACGGCTGGGAGCCGATGACCTCGACGCGGTGGCCGAGACGGGCCAGTTCACGCGAGAGGTGGCGTGTGTAGACGCCCTGGCCGCCGCAGAACGGGTTCCCTTTGTAGGTGAGGAGAGCGATACGGAGCGGTCGCTCGCCGTCAACGGCCGGGTCCGTCGAGGGCCCGGCCTGACTGGCCTCAGCGGTCACTCTGGGCCCCCTTCTGCCTGCACTGTCCCGCGAGATTACGACGAGACGGTAATCTAGAACAAGTTTCAGACTTGATCGTTCAGGAGGCTCTGAATCTACCGGCAGGTAGGGGTCCTGTGAGCGGTGGATCAGGTGATTCACGCCACGAACGCCGAGAGCACGCCGTGACCCGGCGCCCTGCCATGCTGTGTGATCGCGAGCCCTCACGGACTGTCACGGAACCCAAGGTGGACAAGGTGGCCAAGCCGGCCGGAGTGGAAGCCAGTACCGCACGATCCGACGCGCCACCGCTGACCGAGCGGCAGGAGGCGCGGCGCCGGCGCATCCTGCACGCGAGCGCGCAGCTCGCGAGCCGGGGCGGGTTCGACGCGGTGCAGATGCGGGAGGTCGCGGAGTCCTCGCAGGTGGCGCTCGGCACCCTCTACCGCTACTTCCCCTCCAAGATCCACCTCCTGGTGGCCACCATGCAGGACCAGTTGGAGCACATGCACGGCACGCTCCGCAAGAAGCCGCCGCAGGGCGAGACGGCGGCCGAGCGGGTCGCGGAGACCCTGATGCGGGCCTTCCGTGCCCTCCAGCGCGAACCGCACCTGGCCGACGCGATGGTCCGCGCGCTGACCTTCGCGGACCGCAGTGTGAGCCCGGAGGTCGACCAGGTCTCCCACCAGACCACGCTGATCATCCTGGACGCCATGGGCCTCGCCGACCCGACGCCCGAGCAGCTCTCCGCGGTCCGGGTCATCGAGCACACCTGGCACTCGGCCCTGATCACCTGGCTCTCGGGACGGGCCTCCATCGCCCAGGTGAAGATCGACATCGAGACGGTGTGCCGCCTGATCGACCTGACGGAACCCAGGTCCTGAACGGACCCCTGGCCCGGCCGACCGGGGTTCCGGCCGCCCCCTCCCCGGCCCGCTACTCCTCCGGCGGGAACACCGGCTCACCGCTCCCCGGCAGGGTGATCGTGATGGCCTCGACCGGGCAGTTCTCCGCCGCGGCCAGGATCTTCTCGTTGGCGTCGGTGTCCGGGTCGGCGGGGTGGGACTGGCGGGCGGTGTCCAGGCGGAAGCCGTCGGGTGCGGTGTGCACGCACTGCGCCGAGCCTATGCACAGTGAGCGGTCGACCTCGACGTGCCAGCGGTCCCCCATCGCCCGTCATCCCTCCCAGCCGGCCGGCAGGTGGATCATCTTGTGCTCCAGGTACTCGCCGTAGCCCTCCGGCCCGAACTCCCGCCCCAGGCCGCTGTTCTTGTAGCCGCCGAAGGGGCCGAGCATGTCGAGGCTGAAGGTGTTGACGGAGTAGGTGCCGGTACGGACCTGCCGCGCGACCTCGATGCCGCGCTCGACGTCGGCCGTCCACACACTGCCGGAGAGGCCGTAGTCCGAGTCGTTGGCGATCTTCACGGCCTCGGACTCGTCGCCGTAGGGCAGCAGGCAGATCACCGGGCCGAAGATCTCCTCCCGGGCGATGCGCATCGAGTTGTCGACGTCCCCGAAGAGCGTCGGCTCGACGTACCAGCCGCGGTCCAGGCCGGCCGGACGGCCGCCGCCGGTGAGGATCTTGGCGCCCTCCTCCTGGCCGATCCTGATGTAGTCGAGGTTGCGGCGCTGCTGGCGTTCGGCGACCAGGGGTCCGACCTGGGTCGCCGGGTCGAGCGGGTCGCCGACGACCAGGGAACTCGCCGCCGCGGCCAGGGCTTCGGCGAACTCGTCGTAGCGGGAGCGGGGCAGCAGGATGCGGGTCTGGGCCACGCAGGCCTGTCCGTTGTTCATCCAGGCGGACGGGACGATCCCGGCGACGGCCGCCTCCACGTCCGCGTCCGGGAGGACCACGGCCGCCGACTTCCCGCCCAACTCCAGTGTCACGCGCGTGAGGTTGCGGGCGGCGACCTCCATCACGCGCTTGCCCGCGCCCACCGAGCCGGTGAAGGAGACCTTGTCGATCCCCGGGTGCCCCACCAGGTACTCGCTGACCTCGCGGTCGGCCGGGAGGATGGACAGGACCCCCTCCGGCAGTCCGGCCTCCCTGGTGATCTCGGCCAGGATGTAGGCGTCCAGCGGTGACTCGGGCGACGGCTTGAGCACCACCGTGCAGCCGGTGAGCAGCGCGGGCGCGAGCTTGGCGGCGGCCACGAACTGCGGGACGTTCCACGGCACCACTGCCGCCACCACCCCGACCGGCTCGCGGCGCACGAGGATGCGGCCGAGGACTCCGTCGCGCCGCTCCTCGTAGGTGAAGTTCCGGGCGACCGTGATCGCCGAGTCCCAGACCATCATCGCGCCGAGGGCCTGCGCGAGGACGCTCCAGGAGTACGGCGAGCCGTTCTCGGAGGAGATCACGCGGGCGATCTCCTCGTGCCGTACCGCGATGGCGTCCTTGATCCTGGTGACGACCTCGATGCGCTCGTCGAGCGTCATCTGCGGCCAGGGGCCCTCGTCGAAGGCGGTGCGGGCGGCGGCGACGGCCGCGTCCACGTCCGCCCGGGAGGCGTGCGGCACCCGTCCGATGACCTCCTGGGTGTGCGGGGAGATGACCTCGATGACGTCCTCGCCCAGGGGGTCGGTCAACTCCCCGCCGATGAACAGCTGTCCGTGTTCCACGAGCTCGGTCATGGCGAACGCCTCCCAGGGGCGGCTTGCTGACGAACCATCAGATACGGAACTGATACCAGTTCCCCTCCGAGGAGTCCACGGGCCGTGCGCCGCACGCATTGGTGACCTCGGGCTACCGTCGAAACCCGTTCTAGTTATAGTGGCCGGAACGCGGTGATTGGGGAACTCATGGCGCAGGTGCACGACCATGGCGGCGGCGTACGGTCCGTGCGGGTGCCCATCCCCGACAACCCCCTCGGCCACACCCTCGTCTACGTCGTCGACACCGACCGGGGTCCGGTGCTGGTGGACACCGGCTGGGACGACCCGGCCTCCTGGGACACCCTCGCCGAGGGGCTGACGGCGTGCGGGACCGGCGCCGGCGAGATCCACGGCGTCGTCGTCACCCACCACCACCCCGACCACCACGGCCTCTCCGGGCAGGTGCGCGAGGTCTCCGGCGCCTGGATCGCGATGCACGCGGCGGACTCCGCGATCGTGCGGCGCACCCGGGAGACCCGGGCCGAGCGCTGGTTCACCTACATGACGGCCAAGCTGGTGGCCGCGGGCGCCCCCGAAGAGCACGTGGCCCCCCTGCGCACCACCCGCCGTCGCCAACTCCCGGGCTTCTCCCCCGCGTTGCCGGACCGCGAGATCGTCCCCGGTGAACTGCTCGACCTGCCCGGCCGCAGGCTCCGGGCGATCTGGACGCCCGGACACACCCCGGGTCATGTGTGCCTGCACCTGGAGGAGGAGCACCCGGCCCGGCTCCCCGGCCGCGGGCGGCTGTTCTCCGGCGACCACCTGCTGCCCGAGATCACCCCGCACATCGGCCTGTACGAGGACCCCGACGACGCCACCGTGACCGACCCCCTCGGCGACTACCTCGACTCCCTGGAGCGGATCGGCCGCCTCGCCCCCGCCGAGGTCCTCCCCGCCCACCAGCACGTCTTCACCGACGCGAGCGCACGGGTCCGGGAACTGCTCGCCCACCACGAGGAACGCCTCACCGGCCTGCGCTCCCTGCTCGCCGAACCCCTCACCCCCTGGCAGCTCGCCGAGCGCATGGAGTGGAACCGGCCCTGGGAGCAGATCCCTCACGGGTCGAGGAACATCGCGGTCTCGGAGGCCGAGGCGCATCTGCGGCGGCTGGTGAAGCTGGGGCGGGCGGAGGCGGTGCCGGGGAGTGATCCGGTGACGTACGTGGCGGCCTGAGGCAGGCAGGCCGGGACCCCCTGCCGCACGCCCAGGCGGCTCCCGGGCGCTTCGCTACGGGCGAGTACAGTGGCCGGGTCGTCATCACACCCGTACGGGGGAAAGCCGGTGCAATTCCGGCGCTGACCCGCAACCGTGAACCGCCTCCCGGCGGTGAGCCGGACTGCCCCGCACGGTTCGTGACCGGCTCACGCGCATCGGCGACCGGCCGGTGCGGGCACCGTCGAGGTATACGGAGCCGAGCCGCCCGGGGGTCCTCCCGTGCTGCCCGGCTCTCCGCAGGGAGAAGGGCATCCGCCGATCATGAACGTCCGCCGCAGCGCCGCCGTCCTGGCCGCCACCGTCGTGATCGGCACGGCCGCACCCGCCGTCGCCGCCTCACCATCCCCTTCACCGTCCCTGCCCGCCGGGCTGTACGGCAGCGGCGACCCCACCTACGACGGGGTCTGGCGGCAGTCGTTCGCACTCATCGCCCTGCACCGGGCGCACGCGGAGCCCGCGGCCGCGGCCGTCGCCTGGCTGGCCGGGCAGCAGTGCGAGAACGGTGCGTTCCCGGCCTACCGGGCGAACCCGGCCAAGGCCTGCGACGCCAAGCTGACGGTCGACACCAACAGCACGGCCGCGGCCGCCCAGGCCCTGTCCGCGGTCGGCGGGCACGGCACCGCGGTCACGAAGGCGGTGAACTGGCTGAAGTCCGTCCAGAACAAGGACGGCGGCTGGGGCTTCGCCCCCGGCGGGGCCAGCGACGCCAACTCGACGTCCGTGGTCATCGGCGCGCTCGCCACCCAGGACGTCCCCGTCTCCGAGGTCCGCGCCGGCGCGAAGTCGCCCTACGACGCCCTGCTGAAGCTGTCCCTGCCGTGTGCCGACGGAGGCGCGTTCGCCTACCAGCCGGACAAGAAGGGCGAGCTCCGTGCCAACGCGGACGCGACGGCGGCGGCTGTCGTCGCCGCGCACGGAACCGGGCCGCTGACGGCGAAGGCCGGCACCCCGAGCGGGAGCGCCTGCGCCGACGCGCCGGACCTCACCCCCGCGAGGGCCGCGGCCAACGGAGCGTCCTTCCTCGCCGAGGCGGTCGCGAAGGACGGCCATCTGAAGTCCGCCCTCCCCGGTGCCGAGGACCAGCCCGACTACGGCAACACGGCGGACGCGGTCGTCGCACTCGCCGTACAGGGCGGTCCCGAGGCCGCACGGGGGCCCCTGACCTGGCTGGAGCGGAACTCCGCGAAGTGGGCCCGGCAGAACGGCCCGGCGGCCTACGCCCAGCTGATCCTCGCCGCCGAGACGGCCGGCGCCGACCCGAGCGACTTCGGCGGCACCGACCTGGTGAAGCAGCTGACCGCGACGGGACCGGCGCCGGAAACCGCGTCCCAGGACGAGGACGACTCCGGCCCCTCCGTGTGGTGGACGGTCGGCGCGGGGCTCGCCGCCGGCGCGGGCATCGGCTTCCTGCTCAGCAGCCGCAACAAGAGGAAGCAGCCGTGACCCGCCGGGCCGTCCTCCTCGCCCTCCTGACCGGCCTCCTCCTCGCCGGCGCGAACCCGGCCCACGCCACCGGCTACCGCTACTGGTCCTTCTGGGACCGCACCGGGACGGCCTGGGCCTACGCCACCCAGGGCCCCTCGACCGCGGTGCCCTCCGACGGAGACGTCCAGGGCTTCCGCTTCGCCGTGAGCGAGGACTCCGCGGACGCGGCGAAGCCGCGCGGGCCGGCGTCGTTCGCGCGGATCTGCGCGGACACGCCCGCGCGGGACGGCCGTAAGCGCGTGGCCCTGGTCCTCGACTTCGGAACGGCCGCGGACGCCCCGTCCGGCGAGACACCCCCGGCGGGCCGCACCGCGTGCGCGTCGGTGCCCCGGGACGCGACCACGGCAGAGGCTCTGGCATCGGTCGCCGAACCCCTCCGGTACAACGCGAACGCCCTGTTGTGCGCGGTCTCGGGGTATCCGAGGACGGGATGCGGGGAGCCGGTCGCGGAGAAGGGGACCGGTGCGAGGAGGAGCGCGTCGGACTCCGGCCCGTCCGTTGGCCTGTTCGCCGGGGTGGGAGCGGTCGCGGTCCTGGGAGCGGCTGCGGTGTGGCAGGCGAGGCGGCGCAGGAATGCCCCGTAGCGCACCCGTCCCGTCCGCGCCCCTGCACCCCGGCGCGTGGTGGCTCTGGTCCCTCTCCCTCGGGATCGCGGCCACCCGCACCACCAACCCGCTCCTGCTCGCCCTCCTCCTCGTCGTCTCCGCCTACGTGGTGGCGACCTGCCGCCGCGCGACCCCCTGGTCCCACTCGTACGCCGCGTTCCTGAAGCTCGGCCTCGCCGTCCTCCTCGTCCGGCTCCTCTTCACGATCGTGCTCGGCTCCCCGGTCCCGGGCAGCCACGTGCTCGTCACCCTCCCCGAACTCCCCCTGCCCGACTGGGCGCAGGGCATCCGCCTGGGCGGCCGGGTCACCACGGAGTCCCTGGTCTTCGCCCTCTACGACGGCCTCAGGCTGGCCACCCTCCTGGTCTGCGTGGGCGCGGCGAACGCCCTCGCCAACCCGCACCGGCTCCTCAAGTCCCTCCCCGGCGCCCTCTACGAACTCGGCGTGGCCGTGGTCGTGGCCCTGACCTTCGCCCCGCACCTCGTCGCCGACGTCCAGCGCCTGCGCGCCGCCCGCCGACTCCGCGGCCGCCCGGACACCGGCCTGCGCGGTCTCCTCCAGGTCGGACTCCCGGTCCTGGAGGGCGCGTTGGAGCGCTCGGTCGCCCTCGCCGCGGCGATGGACGCCCGCGGCTACGGCCGCACGGCCGAGGTCCCGCCCGCAGTGCGCCGTACGACCACCGCGCTCACCCTCGGCGGTCTGCTCGGGGTGTGCGCGGGGACGTACGGACTGCTCACCGCCGAGGGCGGCACGTACGGCGTCCCGGTGCTCCTCACCGGTCTCGCCGCCGCGCTCGCGGGTCTGCGCCTGGGGGGCCGCCGCACCCCGCGCACCCGTTACCGGCCGGACCGCTGGACCGCCCGGTCCCTGCTGGTCGCCGCTTCCGGCGCGGCCGTGGCGGCGGTCATGCTCCTCGCCGGCGCCACCGATCCGGGCGCCCTGCACCCCGGTGTGGTGCCGCTCGTCGCCCCCGCCCTTCCGCTGCGGCCGGCCGTGGCGGTCCTCCTGGGCCTGCTGCCCGCCTTCCTCGCCCCCGCCCCCAAGGAGCCGTCGCCGTGATCCGCTTCGAGAACGTCTCCGTGACGTACGACGGGGCGTCCGAACCCACCGTCCGTGGCGTCGACCTCGAGGTGCCCGAGGGTGAACTCGTGCTGCTGGTCGGCCCGTCGGGGGTCGGCAAGTCCACGATCCTCGGCGCGGTCAGCGGGCTCGTCCCGCACTTCACCGGCGGCACCCTGCGCGGCCGGGTCGCGGTGGCCGGCCGCGACACCCGCACCCACAAGCCGCGCGAACTGGCCGACGTGGTCGGCACGGTGGGGCAGGACCCGCTCTCGCACTTCGTGACGGACACCGTGGAGGACGAACTCGCCTACGGCATGGAGTCGTTGGGCCTGCCGCCGGCGGTGATGCGGCGCCGGGTGGAGGAGACCCTGGACCTGCTGGGCCTGGCTCCGCTGCGGGACCGGCCGCTGGCCACCCTCTCCGGCGGCCAGCAGCAGCGCGTGGCGATCGGCTCGGTCCTCACCCCGCACCCGCGGGTGCTGGTCCTGGACGAACCGACCTCGGCGCTGGACCCGGCGGCGGCGGAGGAGGTGCTGGCCGTCCTCCAGCGCCTGGTCCACGACCTCGGCACCACGGTCCTGATGGCCGAGCACCGCCTGGAACGCGTCGTCCAGTACGCCGACCAGGTGGCCCTGCTGCCGGCCCCCGGGGCGACACCGGTCCTCGGCACCCCGGCCGACATCATGGCCGTGTCCCCGGTGTACCCCCCGGTGGTGGACCTGGGCCGGCTGGCGGGCTGGGACCCCCTGCCCCTGACGGTGCGGGACGCGCGGCGCAAGGCGGGGGACCTCAGGGAGCGACTGGCCGGACGTACACCGACGGACGACGCACCCGAGGCCGCCGACGGCGGGACCGCCCCACGGGAAAGCGATACGGATGGTGCGGGTGGGAACGACGGAACGCCCCGCCGAAGGCGGGTGTTCCGCAGCCGTCCCACCTCCGTCTCCACCCCCCACCTCGCCGAGACCCGCGCCCTCTCCGTACGCCGGGCCCACGTCCAGGCCCTGCGCGGCATCGATCTCACCGTCCGCCCCGGCGAGACCATCGCCCTCATGGGCCGCAACGGCGCCGGGAAGTCCACGCTCCTCAACACCCTCGTAGGACTGGTGGCACCGAGCAGCGGCACGGTCCGGGCAGGCGGCGCCCAGCCGGACCGCACCGCCCCGCGCGACCTCGTCCGCCGGGTCGGGCTGGTCCCCCAGGAACCCCGCGACCTCCTCTGCGCCGACACCGTCGCCGCCGAGTGCCGGGCCGCCGACCAGGACGCCGCGGCCACCTCCGGTACCTGCCGGGCCCTCGTCTCGGACCTGCTCCCGGGCGTGACCGACGACACCCATCCGCGCGACCTCTCCGAAGGCCAGCGGCTCGCCCTCGCCCTCGCCGTGGTGCTGACCGCCCGTCCGCCGCTCCTGCTCCTGGACGAGCCGACCCGCGGCCTGGACTACGCGGCGAAGGCCCGCCTGGTCCGGCTGCTCGGGGAACTCGCCGCCACCGGCCACGCGATCGTGCTGGCCACCCACGACGTGGAGCTCGCCGCCGAGCTCGCCCACCGGGTGGTCCTGCTGGCCGAGGGCGAGGTGATCGCCGACGGTCCGGCGACGGAGGTCGTCACGTCCTCCCCCTCCTTCGCCCCGCAGGTCAGCAAGGTCCTCGCCCCGCAGAAGTGGCTGACGGTCGCCCAGGTGAGGCAGGCCCTGTCATGACCCGAGCCGTCCGTCTCGGCCCGCGTTCCGTCCTCGCCCTCGCCCTGGTCAGCGCCGTGGGCGTCGTCGCCTTCGGCTGGCCCTTCCTCGCCCCGCCCACCTCACAGGTCGGCACCCACGCCCAGGACGCGCCCTGGCTGTTCGCCGGACTGCTCGTCCTCCTGGTCGCGGTGGTCGCCGCGGCGCTCGCGGAGTCGGGCCTGGGCCCCAAGGCCGTGGCGATGCTCGGGGTGCTCGCCGCGACCGGGGCCGCGCTCCGGCCGATCGGTGCCGGTACCGCCGGCATCGAGCCGATGTTCTTCCTGATGGTGCTCAGCGGCAGGGTCCTCGGCCCGGGTTTCGGCTTCGCGCTCGGCAACGTCACGATGTTCGCGTCCGCCCTGCTCACCGGCGGGGTGGGGCCGTGGATGCCGTTCCAGATGCTGGCGATGGGCTGGTTCACGATGGGCGCGGGCCTGCTGCCGGTGCCCGCCCGCGCGCGGGGCCGTACGGAGGTCGGGCTGCTGGCCGCCTACGGCTTCTTCGCCGCCTTCGCCTACGGCACCGCCATGAACCTGGCCGGCTGGCCCTTCCTGGGCGCCCTCGCCTCGGACATCGCCTTCGACCCGCACGCCGGAGTGCCCGCCAACCTGGCCCGTTTCGTCGCGTACTGCCTGGCCACGTCCCTCGGCTGGGACCTCGGGCGGGCTCTGGTCACCGTCGTCCTGACGCTCACCCTCGGCCCTGCCCTGCTGAGGGGTCTGCGCCGGGCGACCCGACGTGCCGCCTTCGAGGCCCAGGTCACATTCGAGGGGTCCGAGCGGTGAAGCGCCCCACATGACCCAGCTCACCTACTAACGGGAACAGTAGGAGCATTTCCGACATAACGCCCATCCCGCACCCCCTCTGACCTGCGCTTTGAGAGCCGGGTCACACAGACGACCTTTCCCGGCGATGCGGCCACAACTAGTAAAAGGGGTCATTGCGGACGCCTTCCGGGCCTGTTTCTCTGGACGACGTCGCACGGCGCCGACAAGCCCACGGGCCTCGGCGCCGACGCATGTCCCCCGGGACCGCGAGCGACACCACCGTCCCCGAGGAAAAGGTTCCCCGTGTCCGTCTCCCGCTTCGCCCGCCGCATCGCTTCCCCGAAGAAGGCCATCACCACCGCCGCGATGGCCGCCGCCACCGCCGGCCTGGTCCTGACCGCGGCGCCGGCCCAGGCGGCCACGACCGACTCCTCCGCCCAGGCCAAGGCCATCGCGCACAAGATGATCCCGAACGCCGCGCAGTACGCCGCGTTCAGCAAGATCGTCGAGCACGAGAGCGGCTGGGACGTCGACGCCACGAACTCCTCCTCCGGCGCCTACGGCCTGGTCCAGGCCCTGCCCGGCTCCAAGATGGCCTCCGCCGGCTCCGACTGGAAGACCAACGCCAAGACCCAGATCAAGTGGGGCCTGGACTACATGAACTCCCGCTACGGCAGCCCGACCGCCGCCTGGGCCTTCTGGCAGGCCAACGGCTGGTACTGAGCCGCCGACCCACCGCGCGCCTCACCGCCGTACGCCGTCGAAGAACCGCACCACCTGGGGGGCCGACACCAGGACCGACCCGAAGTGGTCCACGGCCCCCTGATCGACCACCCGCACCCTCGCTCCCTGACCTGCGAGGGTGCGGGCGCATGTCCGGGTGTTGCCGAGGGGCACGTCGGTGTCGCCGGCGGCGGCGTACAGCCGCACCGGTACGTCGGGCTTCCAGTCGCAGGTGTGGTCGGCGGCCCGCATCGCGTCCAGCACGGCGCCGGACGGGTGCCGCAGCCGCTCGAAGAAGGCGGGGGTGAGGAGCCGTTCCACCGAGGGCGCGAGTCCCCTGACGACGTCCTCCTGCTCGTGGCTCCCGTCGAGCAGGTTCTCGACCCGGCTCGCGTACGGCGCGCGGAAGGCCTCGGAGGGGTCCTTGTAGAGGGGGTGCAGACGGTTCTGGGCGACCAGCCAGTAGGAGATGTAGAGGACTCCGCTGGTGTCGTTGACCCGGCCGTCGAACAGCGCGGGCATCTCCGTGCCCTCCAGGTCGTGCGGGCCGCTGACCGGCGCGAGTGCCGTCAGTCGGAAGTGCCGGTCGGCACCCGCTTCGAGCGCCTTGCCGAGCGCCATCGCGACCTGGCCGCCCTGGGAGAAGCCCGTCGCGTACACCGCACCGGTCAGCGGGCGGCCGAGCCGTTCCGCGGCCGTCCGCGCGGCCCGCAGCATGTCGACGGAGGCGGTCACGGACGAGGCGGTGTCCAGGTACGGATGCGGGCCCGGACCCCTGCCGAGACCGAGGTAGTCGGGGGCCGCGACCGCGCGGCCCGCGGAGGCGTGGACGTACGACGGCACCCGCCCGAAGTCCTCGCTCACCGAGGGCGCGTAGTCACGGTCGACCATCGTGCCGTGGGTGTCGGAGACCAGGTCGAGACGGTGGGCGCCGCCCCGGGGAAGCGTCAGCAGCCCGGTCGCCGTGGTGGGTGCGCCGTACGGGTCGACGGTCCGGTACGTCAGCCGGTACGCCCGGACACCGTGCCGCACCACGCCGGTGTCGACGTCCCGCCCGGCCAGGAACGACCTGACCTGCCCGGCGTCCCGGACGGCGACCGGCGTGACGGCGACCAGGTCACCGCGCCGCGCCGGACGGGTCTGCTCGCCGCCGGCCGCCGCCACCGGGGCGACGGCGAGTCCGACGAGCAGCAGGGCCGCCGCTCCGGCGAGCCCCCTGCGCGTGCGCCGACCCGCCCGTGTCGCGTGGGATGTACGCGTCTCGTCACTCATGTCCTCGACGCTAGGGACGCGCGGGTCACCCCAGCATCCGGGAGTCCCCCGCATCCGTGGTGGACTTGGGTGCACCCCGACCGTCCGGCCCTCCGGAGACCCGATGAGCGAACACAGCGGCACCGGCACGCGGCCGGCCCACGATCCCGAGGCGCGCGGGCTGCGCCTGGTGGCCGTCCTGCTGGGGCTGACGGTGGTCAGCGGACTGATCGACGCCGTCAGCTATCTCGGCCTCGAACACGTCTTCACCGCGAACATGACGGGCAACGTGGTCGTGCTCGGGTTCGCCGCGGCCGGGGCGCCCGGCTTCTCGGTGGCGCACACGCTGACCTCGCTGGGGTCGTTCGTGGTGGGCGCGGTGGCGGGCGGCCGGGTCGCCGTACGGCTCGGCTCCGGCTCCCGCCGCACCTGGGCCCGGCTCACCCTCGCCGCCGAGGCGGTGCTCCTCGGGGTGTCGGCCGTGGTCGCCTTCGCCGCGCCCGGCGCCACGGCCACCGCCTACACCCTCATCGCCGTCACGGCGTTCGCGATGGGGCTGCGCAACGCCACGGTCCGCAAGCTCGGCGTCCCTGACCTGACGACGACCGTGCTGACCATGACGCTGACCGGTCTGGCCGCCGACTCCCGGGCCGGCGGCGGCCCCGGCACCCGCTCCCCCCGCCGTACGGCGTCGGTGGTCGCGATGGTGGCCGGAGCCTCGCTGGGCGCCTGGCTGGTCCTCCACCACGGCCTCGCGATCCCGCTGGCGATCGCGGCGGGACTGGTGGCGGTGCTGGCGGTGACCGCGTCGGGGCGCGAGTAGCCCTCCTACTTCGCGAGGAAGGACAGCAGCGCGGAGGTGACCTCCTCGGCGTGGGTCCACAGTAGACCGTGCGGGGCACCCTCGATCTCGACGTACTCGGCGGCCGGCAGCAGCGCGTGGAAGGGCCGGCCGGTGGCGTCGATGGGCAGGATGCGGTCGCCGGTGCCGTGCAGGATCAGCGCGGGTACGTCGATCTTGGCGACGTCGGCGCGGAAGTCGGTGATCCAGGTGGGCACGCAGGCCACCGACGCGTGCGCCGAGGCGCCCGCCGCCACGTTCCAGCTGCCGCGCACGGCCGCCTCGCTGATGCGGCTGCCGAGCGTCTCGTCCAGGTTGTAGAAGTCCTGGTAGAAGGCGTCGAAGTAGGCGTACCGGTCCTTGGTGACGGCCTCCAGGATGCCGTCGAACACCGACTGGTCCACGCCGGTGGGGTTGTCGTCGGTCTTGAGCAGGAAGGGCTCCAGGGAGGCCAGGAAGGCGGCCTTGGCGACCCGGCCCGAGCCGTAGGTGCCCAGGTAGCGGCCCACCTCGCCGGTGCCCATGGAGAAGCCGACCAGGACCGCGTCGGTCAGGTCCAGGGTGGTGAGGACCTTGTCGAGGTCGGCGGCGAAGGTGTCGTAGTCGTAGCCGGTGGTGGGCTGCGACGAGCGGCCGAAGCCGCGGCGGTCGTAGGTGATGACGCGGTGGCCGGCCTCCAGCAGGGCGGGGAGCTGCTTCTCCCAGGAGTGGCCGTCGAGCGGGTAGCCGTGGATCAGCACGACGGGCTGTCCGGTGCCGTGGTCCTCGTAGTAGAGCTCGATCGGCGCGCTGTTCTCTTCGCCAACGGTGATGTAAGGCATGGGGTCTCTTCCTTCCTGGACGGGTCTCCAGCACACCAGCCCCGGCCCATGGTCACCAGGCAGAAGTGCAGGCGGAACCAGGAGCGCTTGTTCTAATTGTGGTGATGACCAGTCCCGTTTCCGCAGTCCAGCAGTCCGATGTCCCTCCTGGCGGCACCGCCTTCGGTGTGCTGCTGCGCTCCCTGCGCCGGGCCGCCCGGCTGACCCTGGAGGAGCTGTCCGAGGCGTCCGGGGTGAGCGTGCGCGCGCTCGGTGACCTGGAGCGCGGGCGCAGCCGGGGGCCGCAGCGCCGTACCGTCGAAGCGCTCGCCGCCGCCCTGCGGCTCGACGCCGAGCAGGGCGGGCGGCTGCGGCGGCTGGCGGAGGCCGGCCGGGACCGCGGGGGCCCGCCGGTCTCGCCGTACCTCCTGCGGACCGTTCCGGACTTCACCGGACGCAGGCAGGAACTGGCGGACCTGGAGGCACTCGCCACCGGCACGCGCACGCGTGCGGCGGTGCTGTTCGGGCCGGGCGGTCAGGGCAAGACCACCCTGGCGGCGGAGGCGGTACGGCGGCTCGCGGGCGCCTTCCCGGACGGCAGCGTCTGCGTCCAGCTGCACGGCATGAGCGACTCCCCGCTGCCGGCGTCCGAGGCGCTGGTCCTCCTGCTGACGGCGCTGGGGCACCCCGCGGACCGCATCCCGGTCGATCCCGTCGCCCGGGAGGCCGTCTACCGGGCGGTGCTCGCCGGACGACGGACACTGGTCGTCCTCGACGACGCCGCCGACGAGACCCAGACCAGACCGCTGCTGCCGGACGCCGAGGGCAGTTTCGTGCTGATCACCAGCCGGCGTCCGCTGGCCGGTCTCGAAGGAGTCCGCCGGATCAGGCTCGGCGGCCTCAGCGGCGGCGAGTCGACGAGGCTGCTGGAGCGGATCCTCGGCGCCCCGCGCACCGACGGCCAGTTGGAGGCGATCACCCGGCTGACCGAGCTGTGCGGCCATCTCCCGCTGGCCCTGCGCATCGTCGGCAACCGCCTCTCCAGCCGCCCGAACTGGACCCCGGCCCATCTGGTGAGCCAACTCGCCGACGAGGGACGCAGGTTGAGCGGCCTGGTCGCGGGCGACCTCGCCGTGCGCGGCGCGCTGGCCCTCTCCTACGGCCAGCTCACGCCGTCGCACCGGCTCCTGCTGCGCCGCCTCTCCCTGGTCCCCGGCCACGACACCGGCCCCGGCCTCGCCGCCGTCCTGACCGGCGAGGACCCGCTCACCACCGAGGACTCCCTGCACCTGCTGGTCGACCGGGGCCTGCTGGAGGAGACCGCGCCCGGCCGGTACGCCCTGCACGATCTCGTACGGCTCTTCACGCGGGAGCGGCTGGAAGACGAGGAGGAGGCCGCACCCCCGGTCCACCTCAGGATGGCGGACTGGCTGCTGCGTTCGGCCTCGACGGCGGGCCGCCTGTTCGAGGCGCCGGGCGCGCCGGAGCCCTGGCCGGGCGAACCCGCGCCCTTCACTCCCGGGTCTGCCGAGGAGGCGGAGGAGTGGCTCACCGCCGAGCGCTCCAACTGGGCGGGCGCCCTGCCCCTGATGTTCGCGGCGGGCCGGCACCAGGAGATCCTGCACGCCTCACGCAGCCTGTACTGGTTCTCCGACCGCTGGTGCCAGTGGCCCGAGTGGCGGACCCTGTTCTCCCACGGCGCCCGGTCCGCGGCCGCCCTCGGGGACCGGGCGGCCGAGGCCCACCAGCTCAACTGTCTGGCCTGGGCCCACTCGGTCGGCGCGTGCCGGTACGAGGAGGCCGAGCACCTCGCCCGACAGGCCCTTGAGTCGGCCTCGGAGACCGGTGACCTGGACCAGCAGGCCTGGGCGTGGGCGTACATCAGCGGGGCCTGCATGGGGCAGGGCCGGCCCGCGGAGGCGGCGGAGTCGGCCGCCCGGGCCACCCGGCTCTTCGAGACCACGGGTGACTCCACCGGCCGGGCGGTCTCCCAGCGCGTCCTCGGCACGGCGCTGCGGGGGTCCGGTCGCGCCGAGGAGGCGCTGGCCCTGCACCGCGCCCTGCTCGGCACCCGGCCCGGGGATGTTCCCGGCCTGACCGAGTTCGTCGCGGCCCTCCTGCGCTGCGAGACGGCCAAGGACCTGCTGGCACTGGAACGCTGGTCCGAGGCGGCGCAGGCCTTCCGGGCGGTCGGCACACCGTCCGCCCACGCCGGCATCGACCGCCTCCGGGCCCACACCTCGCTCGGCCTCGCCACGGCCCTGGAACACTGCGGCGACCCCGCCGGGGCGCGCGAGCACTACGCCCTGGCCCGCGCCCTGTTCACGTCCTTCGGCGACACGGCGTCCGTGGCGGAGGCGGCGGCGGGGGTCGAGCGAACCCGGGAGTGAGGCCCGCCATGTCCTTACGCCAGGTCGACCGTGACGCGGTGATCCGGCCTCCCGTCCTTCGCCAGCATCGAGTGCGTGCCGGCCACCGCACGGTACAGCCGCATCCCCGAGTCGCCCCGTACGTCGTCGAGGGTCCATACCCGGCCGCCGTGGCCCAGGGACCGCCGGGAGAAGACCTCCAGCGCCTCCTCGGCCCCGTCCGCCAGCTCGGCGGCGACGGCGGAGGCGTACACGCCCTGTCCGGTGCCGATCTCCACCGAGGAGTCGAAGACCGCGATCCCCACCTCCGGCCGCACCGCGATGTTGCGTGAGTGGACGGCGTCCGGCGAGGACACCCAGAAGAACTCCCGGCATCCCACGTGCGCGAAGTACACCGGCGTGCTCCAGGGCCGCCCCTCCGCGTCCGCCGTGGCCAGCACCAGGTAACGGCTCGCGTCGACGATCCCGCGCGCGTTCTCGGCCGTGGGCCTCATGTCAGCTCCTCCTGCGGTACGTCAGCCCGAAGTCCGTCTCCCAGTCCGCCGACCCGTCCTGCGACCGCTCCCAGACGCCGCGGATGGTGTCGCCGTCCGCACTCAGCCGCCCGGTGAAGCGCTGCCGGAAGGACAGCGGGTAGAAGTCCTCCTCCTCACGCAGCAACCGCCACACCGCACCGTCGAAGGTCATCGCGTACAGCCGTGCGACTCCCCGGGAGTCGAAGTAGTGCTGCGTGTACGCCCCCGTCCCCGGCTCGACCGACACGATCGCCGTGCTGGCCGGCGCGGGATCCGGGGCCTCGCTCCGCTGCACCAGGAACTGTCCGCCCAGCTCCCACTCGAACACACTCCGCCCGGCCGTCACGTCCTGCCCGGGGAACTCCGCCTCGACGTCCCACTCCCCCACGAGGACCCCCAGCCGCTCCAGAGCTTCCCGCTGTGCCGTCGCGCCCATCGCGAACACCTCCCTGTCCGCAAGGGGGACGGCGGCGGCGGGCAGAACTCATCGCTGCGGACGCCGGACGTTTCCCCACGGAGCCCCCGGCCCGCGCCGACGGCACCGCCACCGCACCGACTACAACCGCTGGATGATCGTCCCCGTCGCCAGTGCCCCGCCCGCGCACATCGTGATCAGCGCGAACTCCTTGTCGGTGCGCTCCAGTTCGTGCAGGGCCGTCGTGATCAGGCGGGCCCCGGTGGCCCCCACCGGGTGCCCGAGGGCGATCGCGCCGCCGTTGACGTTGACCTTCTCCAGGTCCTGGTCGAAGACCTGGGCCCAGCTCAGCACCACGGACGCGAAGGCCTCGTTGATCTCGACGAGGTCGATGTCCGCCAGGGACATGCCCGCCTTGCCGAGGACCGCGCGGGTCGCGTCGACCGGTCCGTCGAGGTGGAAGTGCGGGTCGGCGCCGACCAGCGCCTGCGCCACGATCCGGGCCCGCGGCCGCAGCTTCAGCGCCCGCGCCATCCGCTTGGAGGCCCACATGATCGCCGCGGCCCCGTCGCTGATCTGGGACGAGTTGCCGGCCGTGTGGATCGCCGTCGGCATGACGGGCTTCAGGCCGGCCAGCGCCTCCATGGAGGTGTCCCGCAGCCCCTCGTCCCGGTCGACGAGCCGCCACATGCCCTGCCCGGCCCGCTGTTCGTCCTCGACGGTCGGCACCTGGACCGCGAACGTCTCCCGCTTGAACCGCTCCTCGGACCAGGCGGCGGCCGCCCGCTCCTGGGACAGCAGCCCGAGCGAGTCGACGTCCTCCCTGGTCAGCCCCCGGTGCCGGGCGATCCGTTCGGCCGCCTCGAACTGGTTGGGGAGATCCACGTTCCATTCGTCGGGGAACGGCTTGCCGGGCCCGTGCTTCGACCCCGACCCCAGCGGCACCCGGGACATCGCCTCGACACCGCAGCTGATGCCGACGTCGATGACCCCGGCCGCGATCATGTTGGCGACCATGTGGGAGGCCTGCTGCGAGGAACCGCACTGGCAGTCGACCGTCGTCGCCGCGGTCTCGTAGGGCAGCCCGACGGTCAGCCAGGCCGTGCGCGCGGGGTTCATGGACTGCTCGCCGGCGTGGGTGACCGTGCCGCCGACGATCTGTTCCACCGCGTCGGCGGGGATGCCGGCGCGGCCGAGGAGTTCACGGTAGGTCTCGCCGAGCAGGTAGGCGGGGTGGAGGTTGGCGAGCGCGCCGCCGCGCCTGCCGATGGGGGTGCGGACGGCTTCGACGATCACGGGTTCGGCGGCCATGGGTGCGGGTCCTCTCCTCCGAACGGATCCATGGAACTTCCGTAGAACACCCAGAACTAGTACGTGTTCTACTTCACGCTGCTTTGCAGTCTGCTGACGAGCCGCCCACCACCGCAAGGGTCGTGCACACAATTGGGGGCCCCGCGCCCCTTGCCTCTTGTAGAACCCGTTACTACCTTCACGGCAGCTCTGTTCCTGATGGGCCGTCAGACAGCTGCCGAACGGCTGGAGTGAGTTGCCGATGTCGTGTCCAGCACTTCCCGACGGGTTCGACTTCACCGACCCCGACCTGTTGCAAAGCCGCGTACCGCTGCCGGAGTTCGCCGCACTGCGCCGGGCCGAACCGGTGCGCTGGATCCCCCAGCCGGGCAACGTCGCCGGCTTCCAGGACGAGGGGTACTGGGCGGTCACCCGGCACGCGGACGTCAAGTACGTCTCCACGCACCCCGAGCTCTTCTCCTCCTCCCTCAACACGGCGATCATCCGCTTCAACGAGCACATCCAGCGGGACGCGATCGACGCGCAGCGCCTGATCCTGCTCAACATGGACCCGCCGGAGCACACCAGGGTCCGCGGGATCGTCCAGCGGGTGTTCACCCCGCGGGCCATCCGCGCCCTGGAGGAACGTCTGCGCGACCGCGCCCACGCCATCGTCGAGACCGCGCGCGCCCTGCCCGGGGGGTCCTTCGACTTCGTCACCCAGGTCGCCTGCGAACTGCCCCTTCAGGCCATCGCCGAGCTCATCGGCATCCCGCAGGACGACCGGGCGAAGATCTTCGACTGGTCCAACAAGATGATCGCGTACGACGACCCCGAGTACGCGATCAGCGAGCAGGTCGGCCAGGAGTCGGCCATGGAGGTCATCGCCTACGCGATGAACATGGCGGCCGACCGCAAGCAGTGCCCGGCCACAGACATCGTCACGACCCTGGTGGCCGCGGAGGACGAGGGCAACCTGAACTCCGACGAGTTCGGCTTCTTCGTCCTGATGCTGGCGGTCGCGGGCAACGAGACGACCCGCAACGCCATCACCCACGGCATGCACGCCTTCCTCACCCACCCCGACCAGTGGGAGAAGTACAAGGCCGAGCGTCCCTCGACGGCGGCGGAGGAGATCGTCCGCTGGGCGACCCCCGTCAACGCCTTCCAGCGCACGGCCACCCAGGACACGGAGCTCGGCGGCAAGCAGATCAGGAAGGGCGACCGGGTGGGCATCTTCTACGCCGCCGCCAACCACGACCCCGAGGTCTTCGAGAACCCGGACGTCTTCGACATCACCCGCGACCCCAACCCCCACCTCGGTTTCGGCGGCGGCGGCCCGCACTACTGCCTCGGCAAGTCCCTCGCGGTCCTGGAGATCGACCTGATCTTCAACGCCGTCGCCGACGCCATGCCCGGCCTCCGCGCCTCAGGCGACCCCCGCCGCCTGCGCTCGGCGTGGATCAACGGGGTCAAGGATCTCCAGGTGTCGCTGGGCTGAGGGAGCGGCACCCGTCAGGCGCTACCTCTTCGCCAACGCCCGTTCCTCATCGGCTTCCGCCACCCTTCCGGCCGTCCGCCCCCGCGGCCCCTGGAACAGGTACGACAGCCCGAACCCGCCGGCGACGGCCACCGCACCCCCCACCGCGTCCAGCACCCAGTGGTTCCCGGTGGCCACGATCGCCGAGACCGTGAAGAAGGGGTGCAGCAGGCCGAGCCCCTTCATCCACCACCTCGGCGCGATGACCGCGATGACCACCCCGCACCACAGCGACCACCCGAAGTGCAGCGAGGGCATCGCCGCGTACTGGTTGGTCAGCGCGGTCAGCGTGCCGTAGTCCGGCTTGGAGAAGTCCTGCACCCCGTGCACGGTGTCGATGATCCCCAGCGCCGGCATCAGCCGCGGCGGGGCGAGCGGATAGAGCCAGAACCCGACGAGGGCCAGCAGGGTCGTGAAGCCGAGCGAGGCCCGGGCCCACCGGTAGTCGACCGGGCGCCGCCAGTACAGGACGGCCAGCACGCTCAGCGGGACCGCGAAGTGGAAGGAGGTGTAGTAGAAGTCGAAGAAGTTCCGCAGCCAGTCGACCTTCACGACCGCGTGGTTGGCCCAGTGCTCGATGTCGATGTGCAGCAGGCGTTCCAGGTCGAGGATCTGCTGCCCGTGCTTCTCGGCGGTGGCCCGTCCCGCCGAGTTGCTGCCGCCGGTCGCCGCGAGTCTGACCTGCTGGTAGGCGGCGTACGTGACCCGGATCAGCAGCAGTTCGAGGAGCAGGTTCGGCCGCGTCAGCACCCGCCGCAGGAACGGCAGCAGCGGCACGTGCCGGAACCGCGTGGGCGCCGGGGCGGCGTACTCCGCGGGGATCGGCGTCCGGTAGTGCGGCGAGGTGCGCGGCAGGAAGGGGATCACCGTGGCGGCGGCGAGCGCGGCCAGCAGCACCATGTTGTCCCGCAGGGGGTACAGGGCCGAGATGTGCGGCAGCAGCATGTCCGCCGGCAGGGTCATGACCACGACGACGGCGACCGGCCACACGTACCGGTCGGAGGCCCGCTTGCCGACCCGTCCGACGACCGCGAGCAGTACCCACAGCAGCTGGTGCTGCCAGGTGGTCGGCGAGACGGCGATCGCCGCGCAGCCTGTGATCGCGACGGCGAGCAGCAACTGCCCGTCGCGGGCGTAGCGCACCGCCCGGCGCACGCCCAGCACGGCGACACCCGCGCCGAGCGCCAGGAAGAGCGAGATCTCCAGCGGCCCCGCCACCCCCAGGCGCAGCAGCAGGCCGTGCAGGGACTGGTTGGACAGGTCGTCGGCGGGGCCCCCGAGACCGGTGCCCGCGATGTGGTGCACCCAGTAGGTGTACGAGTCGTGGGGCAGCGCGGCCCAGGCGAGCGCGGTGCCGGCGGCGAAGGTCGCGGCCGCGGTGAGGGCACCGCGGCGGCGGCCGGTGAACCAGAGCAGGGCCGCGAAGAGCAGGACCGTGGGCTGGAGGGCGGCGGCGAGCCCGATGAGCAGCCCGCTGAACCGCTCACCCCGTACGGCGAAGCAGGCGACGAGGACCAGCAGGACCGGGATGATGCTGGTCTGCCCGAGGTAGAGCGTGTTGCGCACGGGCAGCGACAGCATGAGCAGGCTGATCGCGACCGGCGCGGCGAGCAGGGAGGTGCGGCGGCCGACCGGCTGGGGCAGGGCGCGGGCGGCGACCAGACCGAGGCAGACGACCAGGAGCAGGGTGCCGAAGGTCCACCCCCAGCCGAGGGCCTGTTCGGCGGCGCGGGTCAGCGGCTTCAGGACGAGTCCCCCGAACGGGGTACCGGTGAACTGCGTCGAGTCGTACAGCGAACCCTTCACGTGCAGGACGCCGTCCGGGCCGACCCAGGTCTCCAGGTCCGTCAGCCGTTCGCCCCTCGGAGTGCTGAGGACGACGGCCACCTCCCGTACGGCGAGGACGGCCGCCACCAGCCACAGGGCGAGCCTCGCCGCGCGCAACCGGGCCTGCACCTCGGTGGTCCCCCTGTGCTCCGCATTCGCCACGCCGCGTCGGCCTCTCGTCCCGTTCGTGCCATGCGTCCGTGAGGAAGGACGCAGGCAACCCCGCCTTCACCTGACGTCCGCCTCCATTTGTCCGAATGACGATAGTCCGCCGCCGGGCCGGTCGCGTTGTCAGGCGCGAGATGGATCACATGGCTGCCGGTACGTCGCGTCCCTGACCAGGCACGGGGTACCTGCATATGGCACGTTTATGTACGCTCCGCGACCGGACTCGACCGTTCCGTAAACCCGTCAAGTCCGCCTATGGTCGCTTTTTGCCCTTGTCCCCGTCGAAAGGCAGGCGAGCGAAGTTTTGCCGAGTGCCCCCACGCTCTCTCACCCCGTCCGCACCCCCGGCACCCCCGAGGCCGTCGCCGTCGACCCGGCTCTCGTGAAGCGGGCCGTGAAGGCCGCCGCGCTGGGCAACGCCATGGAGTGGTTCGACTTCGGTGTCTACAGCTACATCGCCGTCACCCTCGGCAAGGTCTTCTTCCCCTCCGGCAGCGCGACCGCCCAGCTCCTGTCCACGTTCGGCGCCTTCGCCGCGGCCTTCCTGGTCCGCCCGCTCGGCGGCCTGGTCTTCGGCCCGCTGGGCGACCGCGTGGGCCGCCAGAAGGTCCTCGCGGTGACCATGATCATGATGGCGGCGGGCACCTTCGCCATCGGCCTGATCCCGTCGTACGCCACGATCGGCGTCGGCGCCCCGCTGCTGCTCCTGGCCGCCCGCCTGGTCCAGGGCTTCTCGACCGGCGGCGAGTACGCGGGCGCGTCCACCTTCATCGCCGAGTACTCCCCCGACAAGAAGCGCGGCTTCCTCGGCAGCTGGCTGGAGTTCGGCACGCTGGCCGGTTACATCGCCGGTGCGGGCCTGGTCACGCTGCTGACGGCCCTGCTGTCCACCGAGGACCTGGTGTCCTGGGGCTGGCGGATCCCGTTCCTGATCGCGGGTCCGATGGGTGTCGTCGGCCTGTACCTGCGGCTGCGCCTGGAGGAGACCCCGGCGTTCGCGGCCGAGGCCGAGAAGGCCGAGGCGAGCCGTCCGAAGGTCCCGCTGCGCGAGATGATCACCGGCCAGTGGCGGGCGCTGCTGCTGTGCGTGGGCCTGGTCCTGGTCTTCAACGTCACCGACTACATGCTGCTGTCGTACATGCCCAGCTATCTGACCAGCGAGCTCGAGTACGACGAGACGCACGGTCTGCTGGTCGTCCTCGCCGTGATGGCGCTGATGATGGTCGTCCAGCCCTTCGCGGGCGCCCTGAGCGACCGCGTCGGCCGCCGCCCGGTGATCGCCGCGGGCTGCGCGGGCTTCCTGTTCCTCTCGGTCCCGGCCCTGCTGCTGGTCCGTCAGGGCAGCCTGTTCGCGATCGCGCTCGGCATGGGCGCGCTGGGCCTGCTCCTGGTGTGCTTCACGGCCGCGATGCCGTCCGCCCTGCCGGCCCTCTTCCCCACCCGGGTCCGCTACGGCTCCCTCTCGGTCGGCTTCAACGTCTCGGTGTCCCTCTTCGGCGGCACGACCCCGCTGGTGGTGACCGCGCTGATCGGCGCGACCGGGAACATGATGATGCCCGCGTACTACATGATGGCCGCCGCCGTGATCGGCGGGGTGGCGGTGTGGTTCATGACGGAGTCGGCGGGCCGGCCGCTGCCGGGTTCGCCCCCGCAGAGGTGAATACCCTGACACGAGGTGGGAGCGCGGCTATATTCATTAGCGCAGCTAGTTAGCTGATCTAACTAGACAGACGAAAGGCACACGTGCATGACCGAGTCACAGCTCTGGGACGACGTCGACGCCTACTTCGCCACCCACCTCGCGCCCGAGGACGAGGTGCTCCAGGCGGCCCTGCGCGACAGCGAGGCCGCCGGCCTGCCCGCCATCGCCGTCACGGCGCCGCAGGGCAAGCTCCTCCAGCTCCTGGCCCAGATCCAGGGCGCCCGCACGATCCTGGAACTCGGCACGCTCGGCGGCTACAGCACCATCTGGCTGGCCCGCGCCCTGCCCGCCGACGGCCGCCTGGTCTCCCTGGAGTACAGCCCGGAGAACGCCGAGGTCGCCAACCGCAACATCGCCCGCGCGGGCCTCGACAAGGTCGTCGAGGTGCGCGTCGGCCCCGCCCTGGAGTCCCTCCCCCGGCTGGCCGCCGAGAACCCCGCCCCCTTCGACCTGGTCTTCATCGACGCCGACAAGGGCAACAACCCGCACTACGTGGAGTGGGCGCTCAAGCTCACCGGCCCGGGCAGCCTGATCGTGGTGGACAACGTCGTACGGGGCGGCCGGGTGGCCGACCCCGGCAACCCCGCCCCCGACGTCCAGGGCACCCGCGCCGCGCTCGAACTGATCGGCCGGCACCCGAGGCTGAGCGCCACCGCGATCCAGACGGTGGGCAGCAAGGGCTACGACGGCTTCGCGCTGGCGCGCGTGCTGGCGTGACCCGGCACGCTCACACCTCGTGGTAGAAGCCGACGTTGACGCTGCGCGGGGCGGTGCGATCGCGGATGACGATCTCGCCGTTGCCGCCCCGGGGCAGCGTCACCGAGCCGCCGTAGACCAGCGGCTGGGCGTAGGCCCCGGCCACCAGCTGCACCTCGGACGAGGGGTCGGGCTGCGAGCCCTGGAGCCAGGTCACCTGCCAGACGCCCTCGGGTCCGCACAGGAACTCCAGGTGCACCCGGGAGACGAACAGCCAGTCGTCGGGGGTCACGAGCCGGCACACGGACTTGTCCCGGCCCACCCGCAGCACGGTGCCCGGGTCACTGGGCGCCTCGGCCATCTGCATGCCTGCCGTGGCACCCTCCTCCGCCGCGGTGACGACGGCCATGGTGAGTTCGAGCACGTGCGCTCCTCCTGAGGGGTCCTTGCGCGGCAACCACATCGGCTCACCGCCGCCGCATGATAAATCGCCCGGGACGGCCGTGTCCGGCGCAAGACACCCGAAGACCGGCCTGCCACCCCGCTCGGGGCGACAGGCCGGTCGTACGTACGGACGAGGCGTCAGCTGTGCAGCAGCCGCTCCGTCAGCTCGCGGTAGTCCCGCAGCGCCAGCCGGAGTTGCTCGGTGTCTCCGGCGCTCATGGCCTTGTCCCGGCCGCCGTCGCCGGTCTGCCAGGAGTTGCGCAGCGTGCGCCGGCGCTCCTTCACCGCGTCGGCGAACCGGGCGGCGACCTCCTCCAGCACGTGGTCGGCCTCCTCGACGGCGGACCGGGGTTCGTCCACGAACCCGGCGACGGCGTGCTGGAGCCGCGTGCTCAGCTTGTCGCACTCCTCGTGCGGCAGCAGCCGGGACTCCCGGCCGGCACGCTCGCCGTGACCCTCGCGGCCGGAAAGCCCGCCCGCCCCGGTACCGACACCGCCGACCGTGTCGGAGCCGGCGTCCCGCCCGGTCTCCCGGACGGCGGACGTGTCGGTGCCGAAGCCGCCCTCGTCACCGGGCGTACCCGACCGCTTCAGGTCCGGCGCCTCGTTCTCGGTGGGGGTCACCAGAGGGCTGTGCGAACCCGCGGGATCGTTGCCCGTGCCCCTGCCGATCGTGCCCTCGCCCCGGGTGCCGTCGCTGCCCGGCCTGCTCGTGGCATCCGTCATGTCGCTCAACTCCCCTTCGCGTGACGCCTGTTGAATGCCCACGGCAGATGTCCCCGGCTGTCGTGACGACCGTCGCGGGGCTGACCGGCCCGCGCGTGGGACTCACCGGTGGGTGTACGGGACTCCTCGCGGCTCCGCGGGGGGCCGACGAGGTCCTCGAAGAGGGCCCGCGCCTCGACCATGGCGGCGCGCAGGTCCTCCGTGTCCGTCCGGCCGTCGGAGCGGGCACTCGCCACCGCGTGCACCCGCCGGTAGCCGTGCACGTGGTCCGCGTGGTGCACGGACAGCGCGTCGAGCTGTTCCTCGTACTGCCCGCCGCCCGGGAAGCCCCGGGCCTCGGCGAGCTCGGCGAGCAGCCGGTCGGCCTCGGCGACGGCATCCCGGGGGGAGTCGACGAAGCGTTCCTGGGCGGCCGTCCAGCGGTCCTCGTACCGCTGGCGCTCCGCCGGTTCGAGTGGCTGCTCGCGCAGCGATCCATGCCGCTCCACGCGCTCGGCGAGTTCGCGTTCGGCGGCCTTCTCGTCCCCGTCGTGGCGGGCCACGGTACGGTCGTATTCGGGCCCGAAGCGCCGCTTCAGGCCCCGGCCGTGCTGCGGGCCCCGGGCACGCAGGGTCAGGACGGCCGCCACGACGAGCACGGCCGCCACGATCACGATCAGAGCGATGATCAGGCCTGTTGACATGTCTCCCGGGTTGCCCTGGACGTTTTGTTCAAACCGTCTCCGCATATGTGTACGCGACAATCAGGCCATGACCTGGACCGTCGCCCCGGAACCCCCCGACTCCCCTACGGCAGCCGCCCTTTGGCGAGAGGGAGGTGGCGAGACAGACGGGCGGCGAACTGACCCCGCCCACGGGCCTGTTGCTGGTGGCCCGCTTCGAGGGAGAACCCGCCGGGACCGCGGGCATACGTCTGCGCCCCGACACAAGCGCCGAGCTCACCCGCGTCTACCTGCACGAGCACATGCACGGCAGGGGCGGCGCGCCCCTCCTCGTCGAGGCGGCGGAGTCGGCGGCCCGCACCCTGGGCAAGATGCTGTGACCACGACGGCCCGCAAGCCGCGTACGGCGTGAGGGGCCGGGGTGGGGGGTGTCCGCCCGCAGCGGCCGGCGTCCGTCACCGAGCACAGCTCAAGAGACCGAGCCGCCGGACCGAGGACGGACACCCCCCCCCCCCCGCCCCCCCCCCCCCCCCCCCCCCCCCCCCCCCAAACCCCCCCCCCCCCCCCCCCCCCCCCCCCCCCCCCCCCCCCCCCGCCCCCCCCCCCCCCCCCCCCGCGGGCGGGCCCCCCCCCCCCCCCCCCCCCCCCCCCCCCCCCGGGCCCCCCGGGCC